>CAVAWT010000008.1:0-65357 GCA_963592435.1 Oribacterium sp.
AACTTTGCAACTCGAAATTAACAAAATAGCATCTAAAAGTACCTTAATTTACAGTCTGTAAGTTATTTTGGCATGGGAATCTGATAAATTTCTGATTTCTGTAGACGCATGGCAGCCATGGGTTCCCAGCTACAGAGTCCTATCTAAACATTCCCCAGCGTAGGGGATGGCTGCCATGGTGGACGGGCAAGCGCCTATGGCTGCCTTAGGTTTACCCACCAAAAAAACCTCGCCAAGAAAATACACTTCAAGGCGAGGCTCACTAGACCTCTGTGTTATGTTGATCCTTGGGCTATCGGATGAAGTGCATCCAGTTCCCTGTCACGAAATCTGGCTGTTTGATTCCAGCATTTTTGCCAGCTTCTAAGCATTTCATTATGTAAGACATGTTCTTTGCCAAGTTCATTGCAGTCTGGACGCCTTCTTTGTCCTCCAAAAACTGACCTTCAGTTCTGCCATAGCCTATGTTCCAATACGATGACCCTGCTATTATCATCTTAGAGATTCCAAAGTATTTATTCATAACATCAAATGACGCGCAGGCACCAGCTCTCCTTGCAATTGCAAAAGAAGCTCCGACTTTGCCAGCAAAATTGTTGCCACTTGAATAAAAAACGCGATCCAAAAAAGACAAAACGTGTCCTGATGGATGAGCATAATAAACAGGCGTTCCCAAAAGAAGACCGTCAGCCTGCTTTGCCTTTTCTGCGAATTCATTGACTCCATCGTCATCAAAAACGCACCCGTTACCGTTGCATTTTCCACATGCAACACAGTCGCGAGTTGGCCCTTTCCCAACATGGAAAATCTCAAACTCGACACCCTCTTCTTCAAACACTTTTCCTGCAACTTGCAACGCTGCAAAAGTGTTACCCTGCTTGTGTGGACTTCCGTTTAGTGCCAAAACTTTCATGATATACTCCCCTTTTACTTCTTGAACTGCGACGGATGTTTTGGGAAAAAATCAAAACGAGGCGGAAGCTGTTTCACTTCCTTTTCTTCAACATCCCCAAAAATCTCCGTCAATGCACTAAAATCATTATACCATGAGAAAAACTCATTACGGTTTGCCTGCATAAACTCACAAATTTGCTCGCACCCCTCAGGAACAAACGGATGCATCATTAGAGCTGAAGCCCACGTCATAAACAAGCAATCTGAAAGCAATTGAGCCCGTTCGCTTTCTCCTGCTTCATCATCATTTAAACGTTTTGCCTCATCTGCCCAATGTTTTTGAGCATAACGTATGAATTCATCACAAACCGAGAAAACAGAATGTAATTCAACTTTTTGCATAGACGCATCATATTTTTTAAGAGCTAAATGAACCTTGTTCTTTATTTCTGATGAAATTCCACAAATTGGAATTCTTGAGTCGAAAGAGTTCTGCGCCTCATAGAACATGCTTCTTGCAAGACGATTGAAAACGTTATTAATGAGAGCTGCCTCTTTGAGTGCTGGGTCAGCAACCCTAGGATCTCGTCTTTTATCATCGGGAAGTGCGGGATCAAAGGGTTTTGGACAAAATGGAACTGGTTTCTGACCCAAACCCAAAGCACAAAAATGACACCTAAGTTGGTCAACTGTGTAATGCTCCAACAGCTCTTCCCCGCTGGGAGGTTTTACAGTTCCCGAAGATGAAGCTTTAGTTTTTCCGAAAAGCAAGTGATAGTTCGCAATCAAACGAGTTTGGTTTAAGTTCTTTTTGTGTTCACCAAAAAGTGTCTTGTCACATACCGCATCAAACATCGCAGTTTGTGCAACACCATAAAAATAGAGGTTGTCCTGTCCCAAAAATTGATAGACTTGCGCCTCGTCGTCGCACCAAAAATCCTGCCAAGCCTCGTCTTCAAGTCCCAGCTCTTTGTTTCTTGCAATTGTGAAAGAAATTGGCTGCCAAAGACTCTCTGGCCAACACCAAACAGTTAAATCCTCGACATCTTCAATAACAGGAGCCTTCACTCCCCACTCAATGTTTCCAGTCAAACGAAATGGAACTAGTGTCTTTGAAGTCCTGAATCGAATTTTTGCCTTTGCCATCACTTCTCGAGCTTTGTCTCGATCATCGATCGTGTTAAAAACGATCTCAAACGATTGCTTCCCCTTTTCTGGCTCTTTGTATTCATGATTAGGGAGGTCGCCTTTAATTTTTAAATAATCATCATAAGCTTCGCATTTGACAAAAATGATCGGGTCACCCAAAAATTCTTCTATCGTTGTTGGAACGATGGCGCGAACGTTATTGTCGTTTCGTAAGTCCTCACAATAGCTTTTCAAAAACTCTTTATATTTCGGCAAATCGAAATACCAATTTTGAACAGGCCTCATAGTTGGAGTTTTTTCTGTTAGGGTTGAAACTGGATTTATCAAATCTTGAGGATCGAATTGATGCCCGAGCGAACACTCATCAGCATAAGCCTCATCGGATTTGCATCCCTGAACAGGACAATGACCTCTCACCTGGCGACCATTAAGAAACGTTTTTGCTTCTTCGTCATAAAATTGCATTGTTGAATCGAGAGTTAAAACACCAGCATCATAAAGAGCTTGTATGAAATTTTTTGACAGAACTTCATGAACTTCAGCAGACGTACCAATCCCTGAACCTTCAAAAATGTCAAGAGATATGTTAAACGCGTTTAAAGTTTCAGCCTGCTTATTGTGATTTCTCATAACATAGTCTGAAATTTCTCCGTCAAAACTCTCGTTTTCAACAGCCTTTCTGTAACCCTCGTTAATTGGAGACCCATAACAATCAGTCCCGCCAACAAAGCGTACATTTTCACTGCCAATTCTGTCACGCAAAAATCGTGCGAAAACATCTGCAGGAACATAAACGCCACCGATGTGACCAAAATGAAGTGGTTTGTTGCCATATGGAGTGCCTGTTGTTACAACAGCCCTTTTTGGCCAGTACTTAACAACTTCCTCTTTTATCCAATCGTCATTCATTTTTACAACTCAAAATTGTCGCCATTAACATGTGTCTGCGCCTTTTTTGCAGTTCTAATGATGAACTCAGCGTTTGAGCTTGTTTGTTTCAAGGATTTAATGAGCATAGACATTGCGCGCTCAGTGCTACCCAGGTTTGCTAAAACATTTCTGACTGCCCACACAAGTGGAGCAACTTGTCCATCCATCAAGATCTCTTCTTTACGAGTTCCAGAAGTAATTGGGTCTATAGCTGGGAAAATGCGCCTGTCCGCCAAATTACGATCAAGCTTGAGCTCCATATTGCCAGTGCCCTTGAACTCCTCAAAGATGACTTCGTCCATCTTCGATCCAGTATCAATGAGGGCAGACGCCAAAATTGTGAGTGATCCACCATTCTCAATGTTTCTCGCTGCACCCAAAAATCTCTTTGGTGGATAAAGAGCAGTGGAATCAACACCACCAGACAAAACTCTACCAGATGCTGGCTGTCCTAAGTTATAGGCTCTTGCTAGGCGAGTTATGCTATCGAGCAAAATGACGACGTCTCTGCCCTGCTCGACAAGACGCTTTGCACGTTCTATGACAAGCTCCGAGACTTGAATGTGATTTTCGCATGGCATATCAAAGGTTGAAGATATGACTTCTCCATGAATGGATCTCTCCATGTCAGTCACCTCTTCTGGTCGCTCATCGACGAGCAAACACATTAAATGAACTTCAGGATTGTTTGCATAAATTGCTGCCGCTATGTCTTTTAGGATCGTTGTTTTTCCAGCTTTAGGAGGAGAAACGATGAGCCCTCGCTGACCTTTCCCGATCGGCGAAACAAGATCGATGACTCGAGCTGTTATGCCTTCTTTTCCATGCTCCATCAAAAGTCTCTCATCTGGATAAACTGGAGTTAGTTCAGAAAATTTTGGCCTAGATCCAAAGTCGTCGAGCTCAACATCGTTAATTTTTGTCACCGATTGGATGGCAGCAAACTTTTCTCCGCTTCTTGCAGGACGAGTTTGACCTGTGACCTTGTCGCCTTTGCGAAGACCATTTCTGCGAATTGTTGACAGAGAAACATATACGTCGTGCTCGCTTGGAAGATAACCATCCATCCTCAAAAACCCATATCCATCAGGCAAGATGTCAAGAATCCCTGTCACTTCCATGAATCCTTCAGCGATGGCACATGCGACATAGATTCGATCGACCATCTCAGCTTTTCTCATTCCTGATGCATCAATTGAAAGCTGAGCTGCCTTTTCTCTCAAATCCGAAACAGTTAATGCGCTCAAATCTTCTTTTGAAATGCTTGGCTCATATTGAGGCTGTGGACGAGATTTTCTTTTGTTTTTGCCATTCTTCCTGTGTTCATGGCGATTTTGAGAATCTGTTGACTCCTCAGATGTCTCTTTTTCATTCTTTGATTCACCATCAGCTTCGTCTGTCACCTTATTTGAATCTTTAGTTTCTTCTGCTTTCCCTTTTGAGTCGTCCTCTTCCTTTTCTGCCTTCTTTGTCTTGGCAGAAGATGACTTTTTGCTAGCTGTTGTGCTTTCCTCTTTTTTCTTAGAAGCAGTCTTTTTTACTTTTGTTTCTTCGGCAGGCTCTTCAGCTGTCTTCTTTGCGCGAGACCTCTTAACTTTGGGTTTTTCTTCGGCTTCAACAGCCTCAACTTCTTCAGCTTTTTTTCTTGGCATTATTTAACTTTCTCCCAATCACTTAAAAAAGACTTAATTCCTGCGTCTGTCAGCGGGTGACAAACGAGTTTTTTCATAACTCCGAATGGCACGGTCGCAATGTCAGCACCAAAAAGAGCACATTGAGTGACATGATTTGCGCTTCTTATGCTTGCCGCAATGACTTCAACCTGCTCCCCATTAACAGTATTTTTTCTGAAGTCATAATTGTTGATCGCTTGAACGATTTCTTGAACTTGCAAAAGACCGTCTTCTGATATGTCATCAAAACGTCCTATAAAAGGTGAAATGTAGCGAGCTCCTGCCCTCGCTGCTAAAATTGCCTGCGGAACAGAAAAACACAATGTCATGTTGACGCGAATTCCTTCATCTGCCAATTTTCTTGTTGCAGCAAGCCCTTCAACACAAGTTGGAACTTTTACGACAACATTTGGCGCAATTCCAGCCAAGACACGGCCGTCCGCAACGATTTCGTCGCGAGTCATTGCGACCGACTCAGCTGACACTGGACAATTTTCCCCGACTATGTCACATATTTTTTTAATGTGGCCATGAAAGTCAACGAGTTTTCCGCCAATTCTGGAATAAAGAGTTGGGTTTGTTGTCACACCAGCTAAAGCACCCCAGCTGTTTGCTTCCTCGATTTCTTCAAGGTCAGCAGTATCAAGAAAAAATTTCAAGATTATCCTCTCCGTCTAAAAATATGATTTAATTTGCGAGAAGCTTGTCATTACAAATTTGTCAAGCAAACAAATTTTACCACAGAATTTTTTAGCTTCTTTAAACTTTTTCTCTCAATTATTTAAAAATTTATTCGATAAAATTGTTGTCAGATTCAATTTTGTTGTAAACCTCGCACAAAATGTGTATAATAAAAAGTCGCTGTTTATTCGATTTGAAAATGATAAGGAGATTTGAAATGTCTCAAATTTGTGAAGTTTGCGGTAAAAGACCGAGTGCTGGACATAATGTTTCTCACTCACACAGAGTGACAAACAGAACATACAGACCAAACATTCAAAAGGTGACGATTAAGGATGCAAGCGGACACGTCCGTGCTGCTCGCGTTTGCACTTCCTGCCTTAAAGCTGGCAAAGTGGAGCGTGCTTAAGCTCGCCACGTCATTCTGATTTTAGCTTGTGCCATGTTGACAATTGGTTGCCATCTTTCTGCCTCAAAAGGCTTCCTCAACATGGCGCAAGTTGCACATTCACTAGGTGCGAACACTTTTCAATTTTTCACAAGAAATCCAAGAGGCGGAAAAGCTAAAGAAATAAATAAAAAAGATGTTGCAGATTTCGAGACTTACTGTCATGAAACTGCTGGCATTACAACTTTTTTAGCGCATGCTCCCTACACTCTCAATTTTTGCGCAGAAAAGCCCAACATCAGAAAGTTTGCCATCGAAACTCTGGCTGATGACATGTTGCGGATGGAAAACACGCCAGATCAAATGTATAACATACATCCAGGTTCTCACGTTGGTCAAGGCTCAGATGTCGGCATCACTCTCATTGCTGATGCGTTAAACCAAGTCTTGGATGAAAACCAATCAACTCTGTTGCTCCTAGAAACTATGGCTGGAAAAGGAACAGAAGTTGGCAGGTCCTTTGAAGAAATCAAATCAATCATTGACAAAATTGAATTGAATGACAAAGTTGGAGTATGTCTTGACACTTGTCATGTTTGGGAAGCTGGCTATGACATAAAGAACAACTTAGACGACGTGTTAGAGGAATTTGACAAAACAATAGGTCTTTCACGCCTTCGCGCCATTCATCTAAACGATTCAAAAAACGACATCTCTGCTCACAAGGACAGACATGAAGCTATTGGGCTTGGCCACATCGGCTTTGATGCACTTAGTGCCATAACTCGCCATCCTTCCCTTCGAGACCTTCCTTTCTTCTTGGAAACTCCACACGATAAGGTGAGCGAATATGCCGACGAAATTTCTGCTTTAAGGGATGCTTGGAACTAAATCACTGTTTTAAACTTAAAATTATTTGTGAAACGCCCCAAAAAGGCAACAACAAAAAAAGAGCCCTTTAAGCGGGGCTCTTTATCTTTTTAGATAAAACTATTTTGACTTAAAAACTCTTATGAGAGAGCTTCTTTCAAGCCTTCCATCTGACGGCTTCCGAGACCCTGAAGACGACGGCTTTCCTGAATTCCGAGGTCTGCCATTAGTTTTTCAGCTTTGACTTTACCATATCCAGGAACAGCATTGATGAATGATTTCACTTTCATGCGTCCAACGATTGGATCTTTAACGTCTTCCAAAACCTCAACAGGTTTTTTTACACCCATCTGGATTTTCTTAGTGAGCTCGCTTCTCTTTGTGCGAACCACTCTTGCCTTCTCGAGAGCAGCTTGACGTTGTTCTGGTGTCATTGTTGGTGCTGGCATAATCTTATCTCTCTTCTACTCATGCGAAAGAGTTCAACCTCAGTCGCTTCTTACAAAACTTTAAAAGACTAAATAGCTACGTTTAGTGTTATTGACTAGCCCTATCAACATTTAACAATACTATCACACTTAAAATCGATTTTGCAGGATAAATTCTAAAGAATCCCAAAAAAGTAGCAAAATAACCCATAAACAAGTCAATTAATGCACCGAAAGTCCGACAAGCCTCAGACATATGCCCTCCCATTATAAATTGCGATTTTAATAATCAGATGTTATTTAGTCATTTATCGTCAGTGCTAGAAATTTTGAATCTATAATTAGTTATTTAGGGCTAATTTAAATTATGGAAAATCAAAATAGACAAAATATGAAATCAAAATCGAGCGAAATGATCGTTGAAAAAGCGTCAGAACTAGCAGAATCTAAGAACCTTTTTTCTGATTCAAATCCACTTCTGCTCATGATTTCTGGTGGTTCAGATTCCACTGCTCTTGCCTATGTCATAAAGCAGATGATGGACTTAAAAAAAATAGGCATGGTTGCAGCCCTTCATGTTAATCACAAAATTCGAGGTCAGGAATCTGACGGCGATCAGGAATTTGTTCATAATTTGTGCGAGTTTTTGGATATCCCACTTTTTGAGGCCGAAATCGACATTCCAAAAATCGTATTTGAAACAAAAGGAAACCTGGAGGATTGCGCAAGACGGGAGCGCTATGTTTGTGCAAACGACGCTTTGAGCTCACTTTGTCAGCATTTTGAAGTCCCATTTGAAAATGGAAAGATTGTGACAGCTCACACTCTTGATGACCGCATTGAGAATTTTTATATGAGATCAATTGTTGGCACTGGTCCAGGTGGCTTTAGATCAATGAAGCATAAGTCAAAAAACGTCGTCAGACCTCTTCTCACTTCAACAAGGAAAGAATTACAATGCTTTATTAAAGAGCTTTACGATAATAAGTTAGCATATGCTAACTCAGAAGGAGAACTTTGGCGTGAAGACTCAACTAACAAAGATGAAAGCGGTTTTAGAAATTTTATTCGCCACTCCATCATTCCAAAAATTGAACTTAAAAATCCAAATCACGCAAGGACTCTGAGTAAAACGATGGATTTGATTGCAGATGAAGATGACATGCTCGATGAAATGGCACGAGAGTTACTAAAAGAAAATGTCACTCTCTACCTCAGCGAGAACAGAGCAGAAATAGATTGTGATTTTGCAAAAGCTAAGACGCCTTTAATGAGAAGAGCTGCTTTTATTCTTCTGAATGCTCTCGTGCCAGAAACTGAGCGTATTAAAAATGCAAGCGTTGAAGCAGTTCTTACTCCTTTCCAAAATGGACTTTGTCACCATGAGAGATCAAAAAACATACAATGCAATTTGATTGTTTCCTCTAATAAAAATGGTGTAATAATCGAGACTTGTGAGTCATATCGCAAAAAACGCAAGAAAATGTAAACATTATGGATTTAAAGGGTCTCACAACTGATGAGGTGAAAAAACGGGTAGAGCAAGGTCTAACCAACGTTGACGAATCCTTAAACTCAAGAACCTATTCAGACATATTCAAAACGAACATATGCACGCTTTTTAATTTTGTAAACCTTGTCTTGGCTGTCTGTGTCGTTTTGACAGGGCAAATCAAAAACATGCTTTTTATGTGTGTTATCGTTGTCAATGTTTGCATCGGAATCGTTCAAGAAATTCGCTCTAAAAGAACAACCGACAAACTTGCAATCGTTGTTGCCAACGAAGTTTGCGCATTGAGAGATGGAATTGAGACAACGATACACACAGAAGACATCGTTAAAGATGATGTCATAAAGCTGACCCGTGGAGATCAAATTCCAGCTGATTGTGAGATCCTTGAATCAAGTTGCCAAGTCAACGAAAGTTTGCTAACAGGTGAAAGTGACTTGATAACAAAAAAGCCAGGTGACATTTTGATGAGTGGCTCGTTTGTTAACTCAGGTCATGTCTGGGCAAGAGTTATTCATGTTGGCTCGGAGAATTATTCATCAAAAATTGCTAACGTGGCAAAAGAAACTTCTGAACTCAACTCTGAGATCATGAAGTCGCTAAACGCCATAATAAAATATGTTTCAATCATCCTCTTCCCTGTTGGAATTTTGCTTTTCTTAAAGTCGTATTTCCTAGACGCAGGAACTTTTAACGATTCCATGCTTTCGACGGTATCAGCGCTCGTCGGAATGATCCCAGAAGGGCTGATTCTTTTAACATCAACCGTTTTGGCTGTGTCAGTTATTCGTCTTGCGCAAAAAAATGTGTTAGTTCAAAAACTTTATTGCATCGAAACACTTGCTCGTGTGGACACGCTTTGTCTTGACAAAACAGGAACGATAACGACAGGCGTCATGACTTTAAGCGACATAGTGTCAATTAATGATCACTCGAAAGAAGAAGTGCATGTCGCCTTAAAATCACTTGTTGCAAGCGATGCCGACAAAAACGAAACTGCGATGGCGATTGATTCACACTTTTCAAAAATGAGCCACATTCAAACACTAGAGCCAACTGAAATCATACCTTTCAATTCTGAGAACAAGTGGTCGGGAGCAGAATTTAAGGGTGGCAAAAGATATGTTATGGGGGCTGCGCAATTTGTGTTAAAAGAAGACCCTATAAAATTTGAAGAAATTAAATCAGATTTAGAGACGCTAACAAAAAACGCACGAGTTTTGCTCGTTGCAGAAGTTCAGGGCTTTGACGATTCGGGTGATTTTATTAAATTGGAAGGGAATGTCGAGCCGATCGGTTTGGTGAGCATAGTAGATGAGATTCGCGCGAGTGCCGAAGAAACGATAGCTTTTTTTGACTCCCAAGGAGTCGAAATCAAAGTTATCTCAGGCGATGACCCACACACTGTGAGCGGCATTGCAAAAAAAGTCGGAGTAAAAAACGCTGACAAGTGGGTTGACGCTTCAAAATTTCAAAGCGAAAATGAAATCAAGGAAGCGCTTAAAAATTACGCAATTTTTGGAAGAGTAAAGCCAGAACAAAAGCAGATTTTTGTAAAATGTCTTCAAAATGACCTTCACAGAACAGTCGCTATGACAGGAGATGGTGTAAACGACGTTATGGCGCTAAAAAGTGCCGATTGTTCTGTTGCGATGGCAGCAGGAAGCGATGCCGCGAGAAATGTCGCACACCTTGTTTTGGTAGATAACGATTTTTCTCACATGCCAGAAGTCGTTGCCGAAGGCAGACGTTCAATAAACAATCTTCAACGCTCAGGATCTCTTTTTCTTGTCAAAACAATTATGAGCCTTTTCCTTGGGGTCTTATTTATGTTTTTGCCTTGGCAATATCCTTTCACACCAATTCAAATGACTCTCTTTTCTTGTCTTTGTGTTGGAATTCCATCATTTGTTTTAGCACTTGAACCCAACCATGACTTGGTCCGCGGACACTTCTTGGCAAACTGCATCGTCAAGTCAATTCCTGGAGGCTTTTGCGCAATACTTGGAATAATTGCAATAAACATCGTTGCAAATTGCTTTTTGGGTTTGACATATAACCAAATCACGACTTGTTCGCTAATCGCACTTTGCTTCCTTGGGGTTCTTCTCATAATCAGGATTTCTTGGCCATTTACACCAATCAGAATCGCATTGATGGTGTTCATCATTGCTGGTCTCTTTGTTGGGCTTCACATCCTAAAACCAATTTTTGACATCGCTGTCGTGACACCTGATATGGCAATTCTTTTGATAAGCGTTTGTGGCATTAATTTGATAATCTATAACATCATCTATAACAAACTCACTACTTGGCAAAAACAAGCAATTGAAAAAGAAAAGCTTGGAGCTGAAGACAATCTAACGAAGCTATTCAAGAAAGTGTTTTAATTTACACATTGTCACATAAAAACAACATATTAGTAGCCATGAGCGGAGGAGTCGACTCTGCAGTAAGCGCTCTGATTGCGAAGGAAGCATGCGGTAAAGACGCAATCGGAGCAACAATGAAACTTTTTGATGATGAACTTTTAGGTCGACCGATAAAATCATCTTGTTGTTCGATCGATGATGTTGACGACGCTAAAGAAGTTTGCCACACACTTGGAATGCCACACTACACACTAAATTGCAAAAAAGCTTTCATCAAACACGTTGTTGACCCTTTCGTTTGCTCATACATCTCTGGTTCAACCCCAAACCCTTGTATTGCGTGTAACAAACATCTCAAATTTGATGAGTTAATAAGGAAAGCAAAAACGCTCGATTCTGACATGATTGCAACTGGACATTACGCAAGAATAGAAAAAGAGTTTGGACGCTTAGTTCTAAAACGCGGCTTAGACCCTAAAAAGGACCAATCCTATGTTTTGCACACATTGACAAAAGAGCAACTTAAACATGTTATTTTTCCAATCGGTAGTCTAACAAAAGAAAAAGTGAGAGACATAGCAACTGAATTTGATTTGTGTGTGGCAGAAAAGAAGGAGTCGCAAGACATATGCTTCATTGAAAATGGTGGTGTCGACGATTTCATCTCGACATATCTTAAAAATAAAAACTTTGAGCGCGTTCAAAAAAAAGGGAGATTTGTTGACATTAAGGGAAAAACTCTTGCAGAATTTGACGCTTCATCCAGTTTTACGATAGGACAAAGAAAAGGTTTAAACCTTGCACTTGGTCATCCAGTCTATGTCATCGACATCGACAAAGAAAACAACAGCGTCACAATTGGAGGAAAGGAAGACTTGATAAAGTCAAGAATCGTTGCTTATGACTTTAACTGGATTTCAATGAAACCAAATCAAGGCGAGACAGTCAAGTGCACTGCAAAGATCAGATATAACATGAAAGATGTGCCGGCAATTGCAACATGCAAAGAGACGGGGTGTTGCTCAATAACTTTTCCAGACGGCGTCAGTGCACCTGCAAAAGGTCAATCAGTCGTTCTCTATGATGGAGAAATTGTTTTGGGCGGCGGCTACATATCAACATCTTCCTGAGCAAGGAATGTCTCGCTTATAACTAAAAACATTCGCGACGTTAACGCGCTTCTTGAATGTTGGTTCACAAGAGAATGGTGCGGGCGAAAGGACTTGAACCTTCACGAGGATAAACCCCACTAGCACCTGAAGCTAGCGCGTCTGCCAATTCCGCCACGCCCGCAAATTAACAGCTCAAAAAATTATACTCCATTTTTATTTAAGTTAGAGTTTAAAGAAGAGGAATGTTGTCTGCCTAATCGTTTTCGGTTAGAATAATTCTTCCACAAACTGGACAAGCTGACACTCCCCCAGACTTTTGAATCTCGAGCAATTTTCCTTCTTCAATTTGCGTTCTGCAAACAGAACAACAATCTCCATCTATCGTTGTCAACACGACATTTCCAACTTTTCCAACAGCATCGTCATAAAGGTGAGCAAGCTCCTTTGGAAGGGAACCATAGACCTTCTCTCTTTCTTCAGACAACTTTTTGACGTTTTTGGCAGAAGTTTTCTTCGCCACGTCAAGGTCCTTTTGAAGAGACTCACATCTTGATTGCACTTGCTCAATGGCTTGACTTAACTTCTTGTCGAGCTCGTCAACTTTCTTTTGCTCAACTTCGGCTTTCAACATCATCTCTGAAAGTGTGTTCATGCGCGAAGAAATGGAGTCGAGCTCTTTTGTGTGGACTTCAAGGTTGCGATAGTCTCCAGCAGCCTCATCAATCGACCTTTGAACTGAATCTTGTCTCTGAATCAAAGAGGCTTCCTCGGAACTCATTTTTGAAAAACGCTTTTCGATGTCTTTTTTCATCACATCGACTTTCTTATATTTTTCATTCAGTTCGCCAAGCTTCACTTTTACTTGACAAAAACTGTCTCTCTCTGGGAGATTCTCAAAATTGCTTATCTCATTTTTGATTGAAGCATCGATTTCCTGGAGTCGCTTAACATTTTTAATGTCATCTTTTGAAGCCTTCATGATGTGCCCCTTAACATCCTTCTTGAGAGTTAATTCAATTCCTTTTCGTCATAATACGATAAAACGTTGATTTATGCAAGAAAAATTATATGTTTATCGATGATGTTTGCTGCCAATTGTGAGATTGATCCAAGATGACGATTTTGCTCGATTTTAAGCCTGCCTTTTTGCAAGCATTTGCTAGAACTGCTGCGAGTGGTAACTCTGAAACGTCATGACCCAAATCAATCAACGACAACCCAGATTCAAGAGCCCTAAGTGCGTCATGATATCTGATTTCTCCAGCTATCAACAAGTCAACTTTCGTTTTTATGCACTCGTCGACCAAATTTGAGGCACTGCCCGTTGCAGTGACGACAGACTTGACGCTTTGAGACATCTCACCCCACACTCTTGGGGCGCGCCCAAAAACAGTAATGCATCTTAAGGCCATCTCTTTTAGACTCACATCCCCTTTTGTCGTGCAAACTTGCCCGAAACCCTTCGATCTTGAATTTTTATTTGGCAACAAAACTCTGTTTTTGACTTTGACTCCATTTAGCATCCTAGAACCTTTTTTCGGCTCAAGATGAAGAAGAGAAGGGAGAACTCGCTGGGCATCCAAGCTCACATCCAAGGCAGTGTGGAAATTCATGCAAGAAATTCCATTTTGAATTGCCTCATAAACAACAGAACCCGAAGTCATGCCAACATTTTTGATTGGATGAAAACCTTCAACTCCATCCCTATAAATTGGATGATGTGTCAACAAAACATTAGCGTTTGCTGATTTCGCAGCGTTAATCGCCTGAATTGTTGGGTCAAGAGCAACAGCAACTCGCCTAATTCTATCTCGAGAATCACCAACTAAGAGACCTGTCTTATCCCACTCACAAGCATCAGTTGCTGGGTACATATCAAGCAATTTTGCTTCAAGTTCTCCAACATACATGATTTGTTCTTTTTCTTCTTTTACGTCAATTTTTTTTGTTCTTTGTTTTACTAAGTCATGCATTTAAGAAATCACCTCTCTAAAACTTTTAATAAAAACATCAATATCTTCTTCAGTTGTGTACCTTCCAAAAGAAACTCTCAACTCAGAAAAAGCTTCGTCATCAGAACATCCGACTGCCTTTAGTGAGCTGGAGGGTTTTGTTGACTCAGAAGAACACGCACTGCCACCTGAAACACAGATCCCCTTCTCGTCAAGTTGCAAAATGATGCTTTCCGACTCAAAACCAGGCACAAGAAATGTTGCAACATTAGGCAAAAAAGTTGCATGTAGATTTTTAGCAGTTGCTTTTGTTTCATCTACGACAAGTTTGCAATTTTTTCCTGTCTTCGTGACCATCTCACACACACTCAAAACAAGTTTATCTTTAAGCTCTCTCAAACGCTTTGCTTCTTCTTCACGTTTTAGGCAACTTGCCTTGACAGAAACAGCAAATCCAGCAGCACCAGAAACGTTTTGTGTTCCACCTCTCCTTTTCCTCTCTTGCCCACCTCCAACAATTGGAGACTGAAACTTAATCCCACTTTTTATGAAGAGACCGCCAACGCCTTGAGGCCCTCCAATTTTGTGTGACGACCAAGAAGCAGCATCAACGCCTAACTCTTGAAAATCGACATCCACTTTCCCGACTGCCTGAGTTATGTCTGTGTGAAACAGGCAACCATTTTTGTGCGAAACTTTTGAAAGTTGAGCCACATCTTGGACGGAAGCAAGTTCAGAATTTGCCATTTGTATTGAAACTAGTGGCTTAGTTGCAGTAGTGAGCGTTTTTTTCAGATCATCTGGATGAATGAAGCCAAATTTGTCTACTTTGACTTTGATGACGTTATTTTTACCAGCAACAGCCATGGCTGCCATCTCGACAGATGGATGTTCTATGTTTGATATGACAATGGACTCTCTCTCGTTGGCATAAAACATACCATAGAGCGCAAGAAAAGTGGACTCAGTTGCAGACGATGTGAAAACAATCTCATCAGGTCTTTTAGCGTTTAGGCTATCAGCGATTGTTTTCCTCGCCTTTTCAAGATGAATGCTTGCATCACGTCCAGGCGTGTAGAGAGAATTTGCGTTACCACGAAGACAAACGCTATCGTTTCCAAATGTGTGAAAATAGGGTCGAATTGCAAACCTCGATTCCTCGCATAAAGGGGCAGTTGCTGCATAGTCAAGGTAGACATATTTTTTATGCTCACCCATTTTTGTTTTAGAAAAATCCTTCCAACATTTTTTGTTTTTTTATCCCTGCCTGTCGTCCCAATTCCCCATCCATCTTTATCGCTGTTATTGCTTTTGAACGATCATCGGCGCAAAAACATGCATTTCCGCAAACCAAAACATCTGCCCCGCTTGCACAAACTTTTTGCGCAGTTCCAACACCGATTCCCCCGTCTGCCTGCATTAAAGGTGCAACGTTGTGCGCAGCAGCAATAGCACAAACTTCTGCCATCAAATCGATCACCTTTGGCTGAAACTTTTGACCTGAAAATCCAGGTTCAACACTCATGACTAAAACCATATCAAAAGCAGAAATCAAGTCATCCAAAACCTCAGTTTTTGTGGATGGACGAATTGCAATCCCAGCTTTCTTTTTGGCTGTGTGTATGATGCGTGCTATTCTCACGAGCTCATCGGCTGTTCCTGCCTCCGCATGAATAGTAATTATGTCGGAGCCAGCTTCGATGTAGTCCTCAACAGTGTCAAGAGGATTTGAAATCATTAAGTGAACATCGAGTGGCAGATTCGTGATTTCTTTTAACCTCTTTATCAAAGGCAAGCCGAAAGTCAAATTGTTAACAAAATGACCATCCATAACATCGACATGTATCATGCTTGCTCCAGCCTTTTCGACAGAAACGACGTCGCGCTCTAAATTGCACAAATCAGCAGAAAGTATGGAAGGTGAGATCTTTATTTTTTCAAACATTTAACCAGCATTTTTCTTCAAAGCTTTTTTGATCCTTATTATTTAATTATATAATTTGAGGCATAAATAATGACGAGAATCACACATTATGCGCTCAAAAATAATCGATTTGACATACTACATCTATAACACTCAATTTGGACCAATAACAATTTCTAGTGACAACCAACATATTACAGGCGTTTTTCTTGGCGCAACTTCGATGAGCGGAACATTCAAGCCAACTAAAGTCACAAACGAATGTTCAACCCAATTGTTACAATACTTTTCGGGACTTAGGCAAAAATTCAACGTTAAAATCAAATTGCAAGGGACAGAATTTGAAAAAGAGGTTTGGCGAGCGCTCTATGACACAAATTTTGGACAAGTCATCACCCCCACGGAACTTGCTGAAAAAATCGGAAGAGAAGGTTCTCACAGAAACATAACGCGCGCAGCTCACGCAAACAACATTTCAGTGATTATTCCCGACCACAGACTTCTTCCAGCTTCAAAATTTGAAAAACCAACGCCCGAATCTAAAAGAAGAGCTGCCATTCGCAAAATAGAACAGAGATTTTCCTGATAATGATTAATATTCTGTAATAAAATAATGAAAGGGACACAAAAGGTTAAGTTTCATTATTCTGCCTCGTGACTAATCAAGAAAGTTGTCTCAGAAATTTCTGCATACCATTTGTTGTTAAAGTTGTCTGCTTCATTTATTGAACAAGTTTAACAAAAAATGGGCTCTATCAACGTTCAAATAAGAAAATAGAAACTTAGAAGGAAGGTTTTTAAATGGAAAAATTAGGGCAATTTTTTAATGCCAAGAGTGGACTTTTGATTGGTGGCTTGCTCTGCGGAATCGGATTTGCGATTCTTGCTTTTTTTGGAAATCCTCAAAACATGGCATTTTGCGCCGCTTGCTTCATTCGTGACACAGCTGGTGCCATGAAATTGCAAACAACGGAGACGGTTCAATACTTCCGTCCAGAAATTGTCGGAGTTGTCGTTGGATCTTTTCTGATCGCTTTAGCAACACGCGAATTTAAATCAACTGCTGGATCTTCTCCAATGATCCGCTTCATTTTGGGATTCGTCATGATGATCGGCGCTCTCATCTTTTTGGGATGCCCACTTCGTATGATCATCAGAATGGCAGCTGGAGACTTGAATGCCTGGGTTGGTCTCATCGGGTTTGTTCTTGGAATTGCAACAGGCACTTTCTTCATCAAGAAGGGCTATTCGCTCGGTCGCGAGCACGACACAAAGGTTGCTGCAGGAACAGTTCTTCCAATCGTTTTGGTTGTTCTCCTCTGCATCAGCGTCTTCGTTGGCGTTTTTGCTGTCAGCCAATCTGGCCCAGGTTCAAAGCATGCACCAGTCGGAATTGCTTTGGTCGTTGCTTTGATCGTCGGTGCAATAGCTCAAAAGAGCAGAATTTGCTTTGCTGCTGGAACTCGCAATGCAATTTTGATGCGCGATTTTGATCTTCTCATTCCAATCGCTGGAATGTTTTTGATTATGTTGGTCTACAACATCGCAACTGGTGGGTTTAAGGCATCGTTTGATGGTCAGCCAATTGCCCACGCTCAGCATCTGTGGAACATCCTTGGACTCTATGCTGTTGGCTTTGCTGCTGTTCTTGCTGGTGGTTGCCCACTTCGTCAGATGGTTTTGGCTGGTCAAGGATCATGCGACGGTGCAGTAACATTTTTGGGCATGCTAATCGGAGCCGCTTTTGCTCACAACTTTGGTCTTGCAGGCGTTGCTGCTTCTGCTGCAACTGCAGAAAAGGCAGCTGTCGCTGGAGGACCTTCACAAGCTGGCCAAATCGTTCTCATTTGCTGCATTGTTGTTCTCTTCATCATCGGCTTTGTCAACTTAAAGAAACAAGATGCAAAAGTGACAACGAAAGAGACTGCTCCGGCAACTGCAACA
The DNA here is from genome assembly GCA_963592435.1 of Oribacterium sp. GTDB lineage: Bacteria > Actinomycetota > Coriobacteriia > Coriobacteriales > Eggerthellaceae > Phoenicibacter. The sequence goes on from CAVAWT010000008.1 coordinate 17,828, forward strand.
GAGACTGCATAAGTCAAGCGTATTTTTAATTTATAATGCTTAGATGCTTTTAACATAGATTAAAATTAGTATGTAAAAGCTAACATGAAAGGAAGTATAGAGAAAATGGTTGAAGTAGACGCAAGGGGTCTTGCATGTCCAGAGCCAGTTATGATGGCACTGGCAGCCATTAAAGAGCACCCAGACGAAGAAATTCACGTTCTTGTTTCAAGTGCGATTCCTCGCGACAATGTCGAGAGAATGTGCAAGAAACGTGGCAAAGATGTCACTATTGCCGAAGACGGAACAGACTTCGTTTTGACTGTCAAATAAACGGCACTTTAGTCAATTTTTATTAATAAAAGCGAGGAACATGGCAAAAAAAGAAAAATATGCTGTCATCACTTTCCACACAACGACAGGTGCAATGCACATGGAAAAAGTTGCCAAGGAAAATGGTGCAAAAGGCAGATTGATACCTGTTCCTCGCGTTATATCAGCTGGATGTGGTTTGTCTTGGAGAGAGCCAATCGACAACAGAGAAAACATCTTATCCCTCATAGAAGAAAACGAAATCGAAATAGATGAAGTTTACGAATTGGATCTCTAATTTAGAAATTCGTAAAACTCGATCTATTTTAAACAGCACTTATTTTCTTTTAGAGTAAAAAGGGGGTCAAAATGGATGATCTAATTTACCTCGACAATGCAGCTTCAACGATGAAGAAGCCTGAGAGCGTCGTTGAAGCGATAACACAAGCTCTAACCACCTTTGGAGGACCTGGTCGTGGCGGTCATCCTGCAGCAATTGCATCATCTATGGCACTGTTTAAATGCAGGATGGCACTTTGTGAGCTCTTAAATGGTCCTTCACCTGAACAAATTGCTCTCACTGCAAACGTCACTGAAAGCTTAAACATTGCAGTCGAAGGCTTGATTCATTCTGGCGACGGTGTTATAACAACTGCCGCATCTCACAATTCAGTTTTGCGTCCGCTCTACAGAAAAGAAAAAGAAGGTGCAAAGCTCACAATTGTTGCAATTGACACAGACGGTCAGCTTGACTTAAACGACTTTGAAGACGCTTTCAACAAAGATACAAAATGGGTTGTTGTCACTCACTCATCGAATTTAACAGGCGACATATACGACATAAAAAAGCTTGCAGAAATAGCACATGAGCATGGCGCTAAGATCATAATTGATGCTGCTCAGACTGCTGGAGTCGTTGACATCGACATGCAAAAAGATGAACTCGACATCGTTTGTGTCACTGGCCACAAATCGCTCTATGGTCCACAAGGAATTGGGGCAATTGCAGTTGCAGAAGACATCAAGATCCCTTCTTTTAAAGTCGGTGGCAGTGGAGTTCATTCCTACGACAAAACACATCCAGACTTCATGCCAGAAAGCTTGGAAGCCGGAACCTGCAATGCTCATGGGGCTGCTGGATTTGCCGCTGGCGTTCAATATGTTTTAGATAAGACTCCAAAAGTGATCCGCTCGCATGTTGACAAATGCATTGACCGCTTCGAAGATGGAATAAAAGATGTCGAGGGAATCAAGTTCTATGGTGGCAAGAACAACCCACTTGGAAGGTGCGGAATTTCAGCAATCAATCTCGGCGATGCAGACTCCTCTGAAGTCTCTGACATATTGGCAAATGAATATAACATATGCACTCGCCCAGGAGCACATTGTGCACCACTCATGCACGAAGCTCTTGGCACTGTCGAACAAGGAATCGTAAGATTCGGCTTCTGCTCATTTACAACTATCGAAGAAGTTGACTGTGCAATTTCTGCAATCAAGGATATTTCTTCTTCACTCTAAAAGTGAATAAAATCTTTTTCTGATCACTCTTTTATCTGCTCAACACACAAAATAAGCCTCCTAAAATAGGAGGCTTATCTTTGAATTTCATATACTCTGCAAGCGTGCTTCTTAAAACCAACTCCTTTAGAAGCAGAACGCAGGGACAACACCGTTCAATGTGTCGGCAGTGACACTATAGTGTGGGGCACCATTTACTCCAACGTTAACAAAGTTCGACGCATTGCTGATGTTTGGCGAGCGCAACCACCATGTTGATGTGCTTGCATTCTTGGCAACATTTCCTGCTCGCGTTGTCATCTTTAAGACATCATTATCTGCCGTAGGTTTAACTTCCTTTGCAGCAAAGAAGGCATATTGTGTTCCTTCCTCTTTTGGCGTGTGGTTTTGGGAAGTTCCAGTCACCTCGTTGTAGGACAAGAGGAAGAATCCATCTGAAGTCGTTGTGTAGTTCTCCTTATCTGCTGCTCCATTATTTGAAGCTTTGCTGACCTTCTTGACGTCTTTTTTGAGACCAGCAGCAAAATAATCATAAAGTGAAGTCGATGAACCTTGCTTAATTCCAGCAAGAGTGTTTCTCAGAGCAGTTTGCGCCCATCCGCTTGCATTAGTGGGATTCTGATTCATAACTGACGCTGTTGGCAATGTGTGAACTGCCTGCAATGTGAGCCCACTGCCATCACCGTCATGCTCGCCGACCTGTATAATCCTGAACTCAACATATCCATTTGCAGCTTGTGCAGTTCCACTGCTGTCAGTTGTTCCGCCACTCCACTTTGTGTAAAGATGAACGTTGTCATTAGTCATGTAATTCGTGTATTCTTCAATGACTGCGTCATGATCCTCTGCCAAAGGATTTTTGATTGACAAAACATCATTTTTAATGTCAGTTGCGGATTTGTAATTCTCAGCATCTTTTGAGGCATAGTCATCTTCTGAACTGTATGTCAGACCAGCAGTTGAAAGCCAATAGCCAGCACCTGCCAATGTGCTCCACTTAGCATAGAGAGTCGTGTCAGCTGTTATTACGCTCTTTGACTGTCCATTTTCGTCGAAAGTGAACTCATCTCTGAAGCTTGGATCGCTATACCAGCCATCGAACTCATATTGGTCCTTTGCAGGATCTGCCGGCTTAGCAAATGTTTGACTATCACCAACTGTGATCGGATCAAGCCCAGCAACAGCAGTTCCGTCTGCTTCTGAGAAGCTCACAGTGTGAGTTGCACTTCTGCCAAAGCAGAACGACGGAACAACACCAAGTGAATAAGTGGCTTTGTAACTTGCACTTGGATCAGTTCCAGGATAACCTCTTGAGTCAACATACATAAATCCTGCTGATTGCTCAGTGTTTGGAGAGCGCTCCCACCAGCAATTTGCATTCGACGAACCATCTGGATTGGCTCCAGAACGCGTCTTCATGATCAGACAATCATTAAACGCAACGTCCTTGATGTTCTTATCAGCATAGAATGTGTATTGGCTTCCTTCGTCCTTAAATCCATCAACGCTCGTTCCAGAAAGTTCAGAACGCGATGTGATCCAGAAAATGTTACTCGATGTTGATGTTTCAGTGGATGCCTTTGATGACGTGCCGCCCCCAACAGTAGAAACTTTAGATGTTGGGAAAATTGCACTTGTGAACCCAGTCTTGAATTTCTTAAACAAGGAACCACCAGATTGCAAGTCTGTTCTGAGTTGTGATGCAGCCCATCCATCAACATTTGAATTGCTTGTGTTCATTTGCGCTGATGTTGTCAACATGTGAGTTGCTTGGAAAGTGAGCGCACTTTCGTCTTTGTCATGCTCACCAACATTCAAAATTCTAAACTCAACGAATTTATCTTCATCATCAGCGTCTGACGCCGCACCATCCCATGCAGTGTAGAGATGATAGCTGTCATTGTTCATAAATTCTTCATACTCTGCTTTAACTTTCGCATAAGTTGAGTTGCCAACGACGTCTCCTCTCAGTAAAACTTTAACATCTGATTCAATCTCAGCTGATGACTTCTTGACGTTCCAAGCCGCCTTGACATAGCCCTCATTTGTGTCGGATTCTGCATATCCTGTGTCTTCGTTAACCTTTATCTGTGACTTTGAAGGCGATATCCAATACTTAAGTGCATCCCCCTCTTCAGCTGGGATCCAGTTTGCATAAAGCGTTGTTCTTTCAGAGATGTAGTCAGTATCAAAGTTAAACCTATTTTCTGTTTTGCAGTCAGGGTCGTTTTTATACCAGCCCTCCAAAACAAGACCTTCAGATGTGCCAGCAATTTCTGTTGGATCTGTCAACAATTCATCATCTTCGACATATTGACTTCCAACTTCATTTCCATGACCTTGAATGTCAAATCGAACTGGAATTTTTTGGACGCCAAATGAGAACGCTGGAACAACACCGAGCGATCTGTTAGCAAAAGCATTAAAGTTCGGATAACCATTGAGGTCAACTGTGATGAAATGTTCAGAATTGAAGACACATGGTGATCTTTCCCACCAAGTCGCTTCAACATCTGAAGCTGTCGCAGGTTTCGCGCCTGAACGTGTTGTCTTAGCAAGTGCTTTATTTGAGCTTGTGTCGCTTACTCCAAGATTTGAATAATAAGCATATTGGGAGCCTTCTGAAGAATAGCCATCAACAGTCGAGCCTGTCATTTCTGAGCGTGAAGCAATCCAGAATTTGTTAGAAGAAGCTGAAGTGTCAGTCACAATGTCGGTGTCTTGACCTCCTCCAACTGTTGAGAATTTTTCAAGATAGATTATGTCGTCTGTCAAACCAGTGTTAAAGTTTGCAAAGATCGACCCTTCTTCTTGTAGTTCAGAATATAACTTGGATTCTACCCATCCGCCAACATTGGTGTTTGTTTCATACATCTGTGTTGCAGTTGGCAGGGCATGTGTTGCCTGGAAGGTTAACGCACTTCCGTCTGATTTATGCTGTCCAACCTCCAAAATCCTGAACTCTGCAAATTTGTCTTCTTCTGTTTTTGCATCTGAACCTTTATAAACAGTATAGAGATGATAATTGTCACTCTTCATTATCTCTTCATATTCTGCTTTGACATCTGCATAGGTGTCATTACCCTCAACGTCGCCTTTAATCAATACGTTAACGTCACTCTCGATTTGAGTTGTTGACTTGCGAACGTTCCAAGCAGCCTTAACATAATTACTGTTGGCAGAACTTGTATCGCTTGAAGTTGCTATTTGCATTGAAGGTGAGAGCCAGTAATCATTTAAGTCACCATCTTCGTCATCAGCAGGCACCCAGTTAGCATAGAGAGTCATGTCTTCCAGCACAACGTCTTTGGCAAAATCCCACTTATGTTCCTCGTCATTGGTGCACTTCGAATCAGTGTACCAACCTTCAATTTTGAGACCAAGAGATGCGCCAGCATCAGTTGGCTCCTCTATGATTCCATAGTCGTCAGAAACTGCACTAGTAGGTTTTTTGCCTTGATATTGATTATCAAATGTCACAGTGTGACCAGCAACTTCAAAGACCTGAATTGTTACAGCAATGTCTTTAACTGTGTTATAGTTCGTTGTGTCTGTTGGCGTGAATGTCACTTTAAACTTATTGCTTCCAGCACTTCCAACAGTTGTTGTCGACTTGTCTTGCCAAGAAAATTTGCCATTTGTTGCAGTTGGCAAAGTTATGTCACCCAAAACTTGGACGACGCCTGCCTTAAATGGACCTGGCACAGTGTAAGTTGGATTTATTTTATTGATTTTGTAAGTCACTTTGATGTTGCTTGCGAGTTTATAATTCGAATTGCTGATCGATGCAACATTAGCAACGTATGTACCTGCATTTTTATGTGTTCCTGCCACAACAACAGTGACTGATGCTTTGTCTGATCCACAAAGCCCAACAGGAGAGGCGCTTGGTGCTTGTTCTTTGCCATTGTAATTAAAAGAAGTTGCGCTCCATTTAACAGAAGTTATTGTTTTTTGCTTAATGTTAAATTGGTAGGTTTTAGACCCAGTGTAGTCACCTTTACCTTTAATTGTTATTGTTCCTTTTCCGACAGCTTTGTTGGTGCCATAAGTCACAGTGTAGTCTTTATCTTTAGTAAGTCCAGTTATAGAAACACTTGGAGTCCATTGAGCTGCTTTATACTCTTTATCAGCAGTGTCAACTTTTGCTTTTGAAAAGTCAATCTCTTCTGCCTCGTCGACTTTTGTTTCTTTAGCATAACCATACCAGGCAACACCCTCAGCTCTCCATCCTGCTTTAACAAGGGCGTCTTCCTCATCCTGACTTAGAGTGTAGTTGTGGGTGCCAGACGAACCATAAGGGTTATATTGTCTCAAGAGTGGCAAGGCACCTTCGTCATCCTCGGACAAAGAATACCAACCAATACCTTCATCTTGCCAACCACCTTTGACCAATTTGTCACGCTCTTTGGTGTCTCTAGTGTAGTGATGGTCGCCATCAGCAGAATACGGATTGTTCAAGCGATAAACTGGATATTTAGAACTTACTGGAGCAACCCAGCCAATTCCCTCATCTTTCCATCCAGCCTTGACAAGACTATTTTTCTCATCGTCAGACAAAGAATAGAGATGCTCTCCAGTGTAGGGGTTATAGAGACGATATACATAAGCTTTTGATGCGCTCAAAGTCGCATCTTGCTCGTCAGAAAGTTGCGCGTCATAAGTTTCACCCCCATCGGTGCTCTGACTCAGCTCCTGCGTTTGAGCCCAAGCTGGCGCAAACAAGACCATCAGGGCAACAAAAGCAACTGTTAAGCATGTAATTGCTAATAGTGTTATTCGTTTCTGTGACATTTTACATACCTTTCGCAACTAAAGATTACAGTATACGTTTCTTAGTATACCACAAGTTGTGTTTTGCAAGTTTTATAATCCGTCAAAAGGATTAGTTAACATAAGAGCAACTTTTATAAAAACATTTTGCCAGCAAGTAGTCTAAAAATGCAGGTTTAGAAAAGTTAAAATTTCGATTGTTTAATCTGATTTTTACCTATTAATAGTAAAATTAAATCTATGATTTATTATTGCGAAGACGACAATAACGTTAGAGAGTTAGCGCTATATGCACTTGCTCAGGCAGGTCTTGAAGCGCTTGGCGCTGAAAACGGAGAAGAGCTTCAAAAGCTTTGCAAAAATCACTTGCCTGATCTCATTTTGCTCGACATTATGTTGCCAGGAACTGATGGTTTAGAAATTTTGTCGCGCCTCAAGTCTAACAAAAGAACATCCAGCATCCCTGTTATGATGCTCTCAGCAAAGGGAACTGAATATGACAAGGTTAAGGCACTTGACGCAGGTGCTGATGACTACCTCGCAAAACCGTTTGGTATGATGGAATTGGTTAGCAGGTGCAGAGCAATCCTCAGAAGATGCGGAGGCAGTGTTAAACCAACTCAGACTGTTCTTTCTTGTGGTCCAATATCTGTTGATACACAAGCGCACGAAGCAAAGGTGTCAGAGATGTCGCTTGAACTTTCGCCTAAGGAATTTGAACTTTTAAAAACGCTTATTGAAAACGAAGGAAAAGTTTTATCAAGAGAACAACTCCTTCAAAATATTTGGGGAATTTCTTTTTTCGGAGGAACGAGAACTGTTGACACTCATGTTCAGACTCTAAGACGCAAATTGAACAGAAAACAGGATTTGACAGGAAACATCATCCAAACAGTTCATGGAATTGGATATCGCGCCAAAGAGATCTAAAACGATGTTTTTTACAAAGAAAAACAAAAAACATGAAGAACCAAGCTAGCTTAAACAGGATCATTTTCTTCACTATTTTTGCAGTTTGCATGCTCATAGCAACTGCGGTGACGATAACTGTTACATACCTTGCATTTTCATCAACGGAAGACAGCGCTTCAATCGAGACTTTTCTTTTGATGTCAACAACCCAACTCGTAGCTTTCGTTCTTGTCATTCTGATTGTCTCACTTGCTGTTTCAAGCCTTTTGACACAGATCATTTTAAAACCCTTTTCCGACATCGATCTCGACCACCCTTTGAGAAACGACACATATGTTGAAATTCAGCCACTCCTAGAAAAAATGCAAGAGCAAAGACACCTTTTGAAAGAACAAAACAAGTTGCTTGAGAACACAAATGCAATTCGTCGTGAGTTCACAAGCAACGTTTCACACGAGATGAAGACCCCCCTTCAGGTGATAAGTGGCTATGCAGAATTGATGGAAAATGGGCTTGTTCCTGACGAAGACATCAAGAAAAACTCTAAATTGATCAGAAAAGAAGCAGAATCGATGCGAGATTTGATCGATGATGTTTTGACACTCTCAAAGCTTGATGAAAACGTTCAAGCAAAACGTGAGAGGATCAACCTGTCAGAAACAGTTAAAAGTGTTGTTTGCAGGCTCGAACACAAAGCTCAAAAGAATAATGTGAGCCTAGATGTTGATTTGGACGACAGCGTTATGATTGAAGGCGATTCTTCGTTGGCAGATCAAATGACGTATAACTTAATCGACAATGCAATTAAATATAACAAACAGGGTGGGAAGGTCGACGTTTGCACGACTTTGGAAGATGGACTTGCTGTTCTGACTGTTTCCGACGAAGGAGCAGGAATCCCTAAAGACCAGAGAGCTCGCATTTTTGAGAGATTCTATCGCGTCGACGAAAGCAGGTCGAGAGAAACAGGTGGCACGGGCTTAGGTTTAGCAATCGTTAAACATGCTGTCGAGTCTTTCGGTGGCACAATTCAAGTGGAAGACAACAAAACTTCACAGTCTGGCACGACATTCATCATAACAATCAAGAAATCTAAATAACTATCACTGTAGCCGCCCGACCTTAAGCCTCGCAACAAAAAAAGCAATTTCGTGTGGAAATCGAGCGAAAAAAAACTTAACATTAAGCAAAATGACGGCATAAGAATTAAGAAATAAAAGAAGTGAGTGAAAGCAAATGTGAGAGCACAGATTCGTTCGAGCTAAAACCTTTCTGAGCGTTTCTGATGGTGGGCGGTATAGGATTTGAACCTACGACCCCTACCGTGTCAAGGTAGTGCTCTCCCCCTGAGCTAACCGCCCGTTTTAAATACTTAGCATAAAAATTTTTTACGCAAATTAAAACGAATTTTGTTTTTTTAACGCTCAAACTGGTGTCGGAGGCGGGATTTGAACCCGCACACCCGTAAAATTAGGCACTAGCACCTCAAGCTAGCGTGTCTGCCGTTCCACCACTCCGACGCGAAAAAACAAAAATATGAAAAGTGCAAAAACTATTCTACCAAAGTTTGGTGAAAGTAAAGGGATTAATTCAAAAACAAATTTAATTGCTTGATTGAATCATTCCAACTGGGAAGAAAATCATCATCAAAATGAGCGTGACAATGAAAACGACAGCACAAATGATTGTTATTCTGTCCAAGTTCTTCTCGATGATGCTCGTTCCAGTTTGAGTTGAATACATGCTTGAAGCAATTGCATCAGAAATTCCAGTTCCTTTGCCACTGTGCATCAAAATGAAGATGACAAGACCAGTGCCTGAAATAAAAAGTAAAACCAATAATATAATCGCAATTGCTGACATGTTAACCTCTAACTAATAGTTTGTCTTATATAAAGTTTATGTGAACAAAAATGCCTTTTTGACTCACGAATTAGATATTATAACAAAGAATTTCTAAATTGTCGCGAGATTTTTTCCAGTCATTTCTTTTGGTGGCTTAATGCCTGCCAAAGAAAGCATCGTCGGCGCGATGTCTGATAGAGCACCAACGCTGCCTGGATCATCAAAATGCCTGTCTTTTCCACTAAAATCGCACAAGATCAAAGGTACAAGATTTGTTGTGTGAGCTGTGTGAGGAGACCCATCTTGAGCAATCATTTGATCTGCATTTCCATGATCAGCAGTTATCAAGGCGAACCCATTCTTTTCTTCAATCGCTCTAACAACTTTTCCTACACCATCATCAACAGCCTCAACAGCCGAAATTGCAGCTTCTAGCACTCCAGTGTGACCAACCATATCGCAGTTTGCAAAGTTAACAATGTAAAAATCTGCCTCGTCATTTTTTATCGAATTAACGAGCGAAGATGCCACTTCAGGTTCGCTCATCTCTGGCTTCAGATCATAAGTTGCAACCTTGGGACTCGGAATCAAAGCTCTGGTTTCCCCAACTTTTTCTTCTTCCTCTCCACCATTTAAAAAGAAAGTGACGTGAGCGTATTTCTCAGTCTCAGCAATGTGAAGCTGCCTTAAACCAGCTTCGCTGATGACATCTGCCAATACGTTTTCAGGAAAACTTTTCGGAAAAGCAATTGGAAGATTGAACGTTTCATCATATTGAGTTAAGCAAACATAGAACAGATCTTCAACTTGGTCTCGTTCAAATTCATCAAAATCGCTCAGAGCAATTGCTCTTGTTATCTCACGAGCGCGATCAGGACGAAAATTAAAGAAAATGCAAACGTCTTTTGGTTTTATTGCATCACGATCAAAAGTGACAGGCACAACAAACTCATCTGTGACTCCCTGTTCGTAGGACCTTTTAACATATTGCTCAGGTGTTAGATCTGAAACTAAATTTTCGCCCAAAACGATTGATTTATATGCTCTCTCGACACGATCCCAGCGATTATCTCTGTCCATCGCGTAATAACGACCAGATATAGATGCAAAGCCAACGTCAGATGCTGGGTGCTTTTCTGTTAACTCCTTAAATTTGAGCTCCGCTTCACAAACAAATTTCTTGCCAGATGTTGGAGCTACGTCTCGACCATCGAGAAAAGCATGAACTCTAATTTTTCTAACGCCCTGCTTGAGTGCAGAGTCGATCATTGCGTATAGATGTTCGATTGAAGAGTGAACTCCCCCATCACTCAAAAGTCCAAGAAAGTGGAGCGTTGAATCATTTTTGATGCAAGTCTCATGCGCCTCTTTAAGGACTTCGTTATCTGAAATTGAACCGTCAGCACAAGCGTTGTTAATTCTCGTTAATTCTTGAGGAACAAGTCGACCTGCTCCAATGTTTAAGTGCCCAACTTCGCTATTTCCAATTTGACCATCAGGCAATCCAACAGTTTGACCACTAGCTTCCAGTTTTGTGTTAGGACATGTTTTGAAATAGTTGTCGAGGTTAGGCGTGTTTGCAAGACGCACCGCATTTCCATTAACTTCATCACGAAGCCCAAAACCGTCCATAATAATCAGGCATGCAGGAAGGTTCAATTTAGTTCTGTCTGTTATTTGCATTGATAGGCTGATTTCACTAAATTAACGAACGACTCTGCCTTGAGTGAAGCTCCCCCAATGAGACCACCATCGATGTTTGGCTGAGAGAGAAGCGCGTCCACATTGCCTTCATTCATGGAGCCACCATACAAAATTCTAATTTCTTCTGCTTTTTGTTGACCATAAAGGTTGGCAAGGCAAGTGCGTATTGCAATGCAGACTTCTTCAGCTTGTTCAGGAGTTGCAGTTCTGCCAGTTCCGATTGCCCAAATTGGCTCATAAGCTATGACAAGGTGCTCGGAATCAAAAAGATCAACTCCAGCAAGCCCAGCTTCGACTTGTTTTGTCACATATTCAACAAAATCGCCACTTTCTCTTACGCTAAGAGATTCACCAACGCAAAGAATCGGGGTCATTTTCTTTCCAGAATAGTCAAGAAGTGCCTTAACTTTGTCGTTTATGACATCGTTTGTTTCTCCGAAAATCTCTCGTCTTTCGCTGTGACCAACGATACAAAAATCGCAACCTGCATCTGAGATCATTCTGACAGAGATCTCACCTGTGAAAGCACCATGATCCTCAAAGTAACAATTTTGTGCTCCGACGAAAATGCGTTGCTTATCAAACTCCAAAACACCTTTAACAGCTTTCAGATCAAGCGCTGGAGGGCATATAACAACATCAACCTTATCACATAAATGTTTTTCAAAAATGTTTGAAATTTCTTGAGTTAAAACAACAGCTTCGGCAACTGTGTTATTCATTTTCCAGTTGCCTGCAATAATTGGCTTTCTCAAAACTCTTTCTCCTTAGACAGTTGTTCTCCGAAGGGAAACAACTTTGTTTGTGTAGACAATATAGAAAATATAGAGCAAAAGCTCGCAGACTTGGATGATAACTTGTGAAGTGAAAACGTCTGCTTGACCTCGAACTATCATGCCAATAGAGTAAGAAATCCCAAGGACAAGCAGGATGATGCATAAAACTATGATTATCGTCGCCAGCGCGCTCTTCCTTCCACCGTTTGCGACGATTATGCCTTTTAGACCAACGAAAAGTTGTAACAAAAAAGCAATAGCAGCCACTATTGTCACAATGACGATTGTCGTGTTTGCTTCTTCAACAGTGTAATTTACTATTTGAGTGAGTGTCTCCAAAGAATTGCTACCACTCGGTGCAAACACCGAAATTAAAGAACCGATGAAATCGATTGCACCAAGAACAATTAGAATTACTGATATGCTCTTTAAATCGCGTTTCGCTTTTTGCATAAAAAAACTCCCTTATTAAAAATTCCAAACTAATCACTTATATGATATAGCAAATCGAAGAAGACAACAATCAAAACGTCCTTCACAGACGTTAACGGAATAAAAAACAAAGCTTTAAGTCATTCAACGCCAACTTCCAGCTGATCGCTGTCGCCTATCCCTAACAGGCGTGTCGAAGATTGTGGATCCTCAAGAGTTGACACATCGCGAAGCTTTCTCTCGATAGCATTCGTTCGCGTGTTAATGATCCCCTCGACTGTTTTTCCTGCAGTGTTAATTTGTTTTAAAGCTTTGTCAAGTTCTTTTTGATATTTCGGGAACTCTGCTTTGACAGCTGATAAAATTTGTGCGATCTCATCAGCACGTTTTTGAAGTGCTAACGTTTGATAACACATCTGAAGGCTGTTTAAAAGCGCCGCCATCGTTGACGGACCAGCGACGTTTACGTGATAGTCGCGTTGCAAACATTCAATCAAACCTGGACGATCAACAACTTCAGCATAAAGTCCCTCAAAAGGCAAAAACATTATTGCAAAATTTGTCGTTTCTGGAACAGAGATATATTTCTCGTAAATGTCTTTTGCTTCACTCTTGATGCGCGTCTCAAGCGTTTTTCTTGCATTATCAATTTGTTCCTTGTCTCCTTCATCAGTTGCTTGTCGCAATTGGTCATAGGCATCACCAGGAAATTTTGCATCAATCGGAAGGTAAATGAAACCGCCATCATCAACTGGAATTTTAACTGCAAACTCAACGCGTTCGCGACTGTTCTTTTTTGTAGCAACGTTTTCCTCATATTGATCGCTTGTCAAAATTTCACTCAAAATTGCACCAAGTTGCACTTCGCCTAATACACCTCGAGTTTTAACGTTTGAAAGCACGCGCTTAAGGCCACCAACGTCCTTTGCAACGTTTTGCATTTCTCCCAAGCCCTTATGAACTTCTTCTAGTTGCTTTTGAACTTGATTAAACGATCTCGCCAAATTTTCATTTAGCGTTTTTGACAGTTTCTCATCAACAGTCTCCCGAACCTTTTCTAGTTGCTTGCCATTGTCTTCTCGAATGTCTTTTAGTTGCACTTCGACAGTGTTTCTGACCTCTCCCAAATTTTTAGTCATCTGCTCTTGAAAGCCCTGAATTTGCTTGGTGAAGCCAGCAAACCTGTCATCAAACCTTGCGAGCTGATCGCGCAACTCTGACGACTGAGTCGTCATGCGCTGCGTCAATTTATCATCAACAATCTCGCGCATTTTATCGAGTCTTTCCTCCACTTGATCCGAATTTCTTTGAAGCTCATTGACTGTTTCTCGACGAACGTCATCAATTTTACCCTCGGTGCGCTTCGTCATCGAACTTATCATCAACACAGACACAAGAGATGTGATAATAAGAACGGTCCCGACGACTATCAAAGCTATAACTTCATACGTCATAAAAAACTCCTAATTTCTTAAAATGCTTTTGTGTTATTTATTAAAAAATTTTTTGAATGAATGCATTTGAATTTGAGATCGAAATAACGCCAACTTTTCCAACTGGAGCTGCTCTGAAAATGAAGGTGTTGCCGATGTGGTCCTCTGTCGTCTCTGATGGGCTTTTTTCCTTCGTGCACAAAATTGCATCAATGCCATCTGTTGTGCCCAACATATTCGAGCGAGGAGCTATACATAAAACAACATTTGCGCCATCCGTCTTTAAGTCTTCAACAATCCTTGAAACTTGTTTTTTTGGTAGATAGTTTTGAACAGCAAAGATTCCAACTTGCTTTTCTCCAACATCTAATATGAGAGGGTTTTCACTTTTTGACAATTCATTCAAATCAACAGTAACAACACTTGCCTGCTTGTCAATGTAGTTGCTCCTGACATCTGATGGATAGACCTTCTCCAACGAATCTCCCCCAGAAGTCTTATTTGAAGAGTCAGAAGTGACAGGCAAAACTCCTGAATAAATAATTGAAGAACAAAACTCCATTGTTCCAGCTTTTTCATCAACCTTCGTTGCTGCAACATTAAAAGCTCTAGCAGTTCCGAAATAAGTGACGAGAACACATATCGCAACAGCAATTATTAAGACAAACAAAACAAGAGCAATTTTTTCTCTTGTTCTGTTCGAGTGTTCAAAGCCAACTTCTTCCTGCTCTGACAAAGTTTTACTCCCACTCTATTGTTGCAGGAGGTTTGGAAGTTATGTCGTAACAAACCCTGTTTGCACCTTTAACTTCAGCTACAATTCTTGAAGAGATTTTTGAGAGAACGTCATGTGGCAACTTTGCCCAGTCTGCAGTCATCGCATCGCTTGACTCAACAGCTCGAACAATGACAGGTCGTTCATATGTCCTCTCATCTCCCATCACCCCGACGCTTTTAATGTCTGGCAGAACAGCGAAATATTGCCAACAAGAGTGCTCCGAATTACGATTGTTTGTTTTTTCAAAGAGTTCAAGGTTATATGCATCGATCTCTTCTCTAACAATCGCATCAGCATCCTTTAAAATTTCAAGTTTTTCTTGAGTTATTTCCCCAATAATCCGAATTGCAAGACCAGGACCTGGGAAAGGCTGACGGTGAACAAGTTTGTCTGGCAACCCAAGAGTCTTTCCAAGCTCTCTCACCTCATCTTTAAAGAAGTGATCGAGCGGCTCGACGAGATCAAAGCTAACACCATCAGGGAAAGGTATTAAATTGTGATGACTCTTTATTGTGGAGGCCTTTCCACCTGTTTTTCTTGCACCACTCTCGATTATATCTGGATAAATTGTTCCTTGAGCTAAAAACTTAATAATCTCTCCGCCTTGGGACTTTTCTTGTGCAATTTCAAAAAACTCTTTCCAAAACTGAGTTCCAATTATCTTCCTCTTCGCTTCAGGCTCACTCACATCTTTCAAAAGATCAAGATAGCGACTTTCTGCATGGACGTGCACAAAATCACAATCGAATTGATTCTTAAAAACTGCCTCAACCTCTTCTGGTTCACCTTTTCTCAAAAGTCCGTGGTTAACAAAAACGCATATCAGTTGTTTTCCAATCGCTTTTGAAAGCAAAGCTGCAACAACGCTTGAGTCAACTCCACCAGAAAGGCCAAGGATGACACGCGACGTTCCTATTGTTTCTCTTAGCTCATCAATCAATGTTTCTGCAAGGTTATCCATTGACCAAGTTTTTTCTAAATCGCACACATTAAACAAGAAATTTTTTAGAATTTGCTCTCCACACTCAGTGTGCTTAACTTCAGGATGAAATTGAGTTGTGAAAATCTTCTTTGATGCATTTTCCATTGCTGCAACAGGGCAAACGTCAGTTGAAGCAGTAACTTGAAAACCATCGGGGACCTCCACAACAGCGTCGCGATGGCTCATCCAGACAGTCTGTGAACTCTTAGTGTTGTTAAAGAGCAAACCACCACTTACGCTAAGCGTTGCAGGTCCATATTCTCCTTTGTCTGTGTGGCCAACTTTTCCACCTAGTGTGTGCGCGATGATTTGATGACCATAACAAAACCCAAGGATAGGAAGACCTAGCTCCAACACTTTTGGGTCAATCGAAGGCGCGTCTTCAGCATATACGCTTGCAGGACCTCCTGAAAAAACTAGCGCTGAAGGGCTCATTTTTAAAACTTCTTCAGCGGTTAAGTCACAAGGAATGATTTCTGAATATACGCCTAAGTCTCTGATTCTCCTCGCAATTAGTTGACCATATTGCGCACCAAAATCAAAAACTAAAACTTTTTGTGATGTGTTGTTTTTCAAATTATCCCCTTTGAGTTGCGCCTGTTGCACCTGAGACTTTTGTTACAACTTTGTTGTGAAGTTTTTCAACTTCAGCAGACTCGAGAGTCTTTTCTAAAGACAGATATGTCAATTTGAAGCTCATCGACTTCTTGCCAACACCAACTGTCACTGGATTTCTGTAAACATCCACTAAACTTGCATTTGACAAAAGCTTACCACCTGCAGAAGTGATGACTTGCATCATTTTTTCGCAAGTAACATCCTCATCAACAACAAAGTTTTGATCCATCTCAATTGCAGGGAACTCTGAAACTGTGACATATTCCTTCGAATCATTTGAAGAAGAAACGCAAGCATCGAAGTCAAGCTCAAAAGCAACGACGCCCTCTTCAATGTCATAATCTGCCGCAATTTGTGGATGAATCTCGCCTACCCAACCAATAAGAGTTCCTTTACTGTGCATCTCTGCAATTCTTCCAGGCATCAAGAATGGATAGTTTTGCGCCTCAACTGCTTTAAAACGCACTTTAACGAAATTTAGAGCATTAGCGACTTGCTCCAAGCAACCTTTTCCATCAAAGAAATCGAATTTTTGAGTTTCACCATCCCACGTTTTTTCATGAGAAAAACCACTCATAACTCCAGCAATTTTAGTCTTTTCCTTTGGGAGTTTTCCGTCTTTCGTGGTTGAAAACACAGTGCCGATTTCATAGAGCGAAACTCTCTTTGCGCCGTGGTTTAAGTTAAAAGCAACTGAAGTCATGAGCCCTGGCAAAATTGATTGACGAAGTTTGTTTTCTTCAGTGTTAAGTGGATTGATCACTTCGACGCTCAGTGTTTCAGCATTCACTTTCGGTTTAAACTTTGTTATGTCATCCTCCGAGTTAAACGAATAGGACATCGTTTCATTTAGACCACATGCGCGAAGCGTTCTGTCAACAACTCTTCTCACTTTGTCTTTTTCTGTTAACTTGCCAACACGCTTTGCACTTTTTGGCAGGGTGGAAGGCACTCTGTCTTCTCCCCAAATCCTCAATACCTCTTCATAAAGATCAATCTCGCGTGTTAAATCAGGTCTGAAAGTTGGACGCACGACTTTGAAATCATCTCCATCTTCTGTTACTAGACAACCAAGCTTTTCTAACACGTTTTTGACGAAATCGTTTGGAATGTTATCTCCAACAAATTGATTAAAACGTGAGGTTCGATAAGTCAAAGTCTCAACTTCAGGCTTTTTCTTCCAAACATCAACTAAACCAAAGTTGCCGTCACCATCGCTTAAAATCTCGCCTCCAGCGACCTTTTGAATTAGAGTAGCAGCAATTTTTGCGCGCTTGTCTATGTCGTAGCAATCAACTTCTCGCTCATAGCGCATTGACGACTCGCTGAAAAGACCAAGATTGCGAGAAGTGCGAGAGGTGGAACCTGGCTCAAAAGTCGCAGTCTCCAAGCAGACATTTGTCGTTTTGTCTGTTATCTCAGAATTGAGACCACCCATGACACCTGCGAGACCAACAGGCCCAGCACTTTGCGTTGTTATGAGTGTCATATCTTCAGTCAACTTACGTTGCTGGCCGTCAAGTGTTGTTAGGGTCTCACCTGACTCGGCAGCACGCACAATAATATGTGCCTTGTCCTGCCCATTTTTCAACCAGTCAAGGTCAAATGAGTGGAGCGGCTGCCCATAAAGAAAGAGGATGTAGTTTGTCACATCGACAATGTTGTTAACTGAACGTTGACCCATGCTCTCCAACTTTTCTTTCAACCAATCAGGGCTTGGTCCAACTTTAACATCTTTTATGACACATGCAGAATATCGAGGACAACGATTCTCATCTTCGATTGTCACTTCAACTTCGTCAAATACACTCTTGTCTGACAATTTACAATCTGTCTCAGCTAAATCCTTATCCAGAGGATCTACCCAGTCCTCATCATTCATTGCAGCAAATTCGCGAGCCAATCCTCTCACTGATAGGCAATCAGGTCTATTAGGTGTGATTTCTAAATCAAGAACAACATCGTTTTTGTTAAGATATTGTGCAAGAGGCATTCCGACTGGGGCATCTTCAGGCAAAATCATGATTCCATCATGATCACTTCCTAGACCCAATTCTCGCGCAGAACAATTCATTCCATTTGAAACAACGCCACGAAGTTTTGATTTTTTGATTTTCACTTCCCCTGGCAAAACTGCGCCAACCATCGATGTTACAATGTGATCTCCCTCATTAAAATTTTGGGCACCACAAACAATTTGCAACGGTGTTGGATTTCCATCATCGTCAACATTGTTGTCGCCAACGTCAACAAGACAAACCCACATATGGTCAGAATCTGGGTGTTTTTCTTTTTTAACAACTTTTGCTGTCACAATTTTGTCAAAATTTTCTCCAAGCTTCTTAACTCCCTCAACGCCTGTTCCAGTCAAATCGAGGCGATCGCAAAGGGCTTGAACTTCCTCTTCATTCGAGAAAGGAACTTTTGTGTATTCATTTATCCACTTTAGAGGTGCTAACATTTTCTTTTCTCCTTTCTCTTCCTCTTAAAACTGCCTCAAGAAACGTTCATCACCCTGCAAGAGCATTCGCAAGTCGGGAACGTCATATTTCAAACATGCAATGCGCTCAACGCCCATGCCGAAAGCAAACCCAGAATAAACCTCAGGGTCAATTCCGCTCATCTCTAACACATTTGGGTCAACCATACCGCAACCCAAAATCTCAAGCCAACCAGTGCCTTTGCACATCCTGCAGCCTTTTCCGCCACAAATGCCACAAGAGACATCTGCCTCACATGATGGCTCAGTGAACGGGAAATAGTGAGCACGAAAACGCGTTTTTCTTGTCTGTCCAAAAAGCTCCTTGCAAACAAATTCGAGAGTGCCTTTTAAGTCTCCAAAAGTGATCCCTTTGTCGACGACTAAACCCTCAATTTGATGAAACTGTGGCAAATGTGAAGGGTCTGCAACGTCTCTTCTGTAAACTTTGCCAGGTGCTATGACATAGATCGGCAACTCTTCGTCTTCCATGGAATGCACCTGAACGCCAGATGTTTGTGTGCGCAACAACACGTCGCTCTCACCAGTCACTTTTGCAACATCTCCAGAATTGTCAACGCAATAAAACGTGTCCTGCATGCTTCGAGAAGGATGATCGGCAGGCGCATTTAGAGCTGTGAAGTTATAATAATCTGTCTCGACTTCGCGCCCGTGTTTAACAGTGTAGCCAAGTCCCAAAAAAATGTCTGTGCACTCATCAATTATGTTGGAGATGAGGTGCTGTGTTCCAACATAGGGCGCGCGTCCAGGAAGAGTCACGTCAACAGAAGATGCTGCAATTCTCGCCTTCATTTCAGCTTGCTTAAGCTCTTCTTTTTTCTGCGACAACCTCTCTTCAAGCTGGGTTCTTGCAGAGTTTACGAGTTTACCAACTTCAGCTCGATCTTCTTTTGCAACATTTCCCATGTTGCGAAGATAACCAGTCAGGGAGCCAGATTTGCCCACAACTGCAACGCGCACATTTTCAAGCGCGTCGCTGGAATCTGACTCATTAATTTTTTTTGTTACATCATCAACAAGCTGATGAATCTCTTCAATCAAAGACATATTAATTTATCTCCTAGGAGGTCTAAAAAATTTATTAACTACTCAATTATAAAACACAATTTAGCGCGCGTGACGTTTGCGCGATTTTCTGGCGCATCTTTTTAGATCAGCAAGCACATCTTTTTCTTCATCACCGGTAATTCTTGCCTTCGCACTAACGATTTCGTCACGTAGGCGTGCAGCCTCTTCAAAATCACACGCTTTAGATGCTTCAAACATTTGTTCCTGCAAAGAGTCGATTATTCTCATTACTTCTTCTCTTGAATAATTTGCTAATTCCTTATTAACATCTTCAGCAGAAATTTCAGAGATATCTTTAATTTTTTCAGTTATGTCAGAAATTTGCTTGCGTATTGTTTTGGGCTCAATTCCGTGCTCTGCGTTATATTCTTCTTGAATTTCGCGTCTGCGACGAGTCTCTTCCACGGCAGCCTTCAAAGAGTCAGTCTCTTTGTCAGCATACATAATCACTTTGCCTGAGACGTTTCTTGCGGCGCGTCCTATTGTTTGGATGAGTGAGCGCTTGTTTCGCAAGAAACCCTCTTTGTCGGCGTCAAGAATTGCAACGAGACTCACTTCTGGTAAGTCAAGTCCCTCACGCAAAAGATTGATTCCGACAAGGCAGTCAAACTTTCCAGCACGCAAATCTCTCAAAATTTCAACTCGCTCAAGCGTTGCAACGTCAGAGTGCATATATCTGGCCTTTACTTCTTGGTCAAGAAGGTGATCGGTCAGCGCCTCTGCCATTTTTTTTGTTAGAGTTGTGATCAAAACACGTTCGTTTTTTTCTGCTCTTTCCTTCACTTCATCAATGACGTCATCGACTTGTGACGCAATCGGACGCACTTCTACGATTGGATCAAGAAGTCCAGTTGGGCGAATGATCTGCTCAACCGTTTTTTCACTAACTCTTTCCTCATAATCACCAGGAGTTGCTGAGACATAAATAAACTGCGGAATCTTTTCTTCAAATTCATCGAAACGAAGCGGACGATTGTCCAGTGCCGACGGAAGACGAAAACCATGCTCAACGAGAGTTACCTTTCTTGATCTGTCACCTTCATGCATTCCCCTGATTTGTGGAATTGTCACATGCGACTCATCAATTATGCAAAGCATGTCGTCTGGAAAATAGTCAATTAAAGTGTTTGGTGGCTCTCCAGCATTTCGACCGTCTAAGTGACGAGAATAATTCTCAATTCCAGAGCAAAAACCAACAGAATCAATCATTTCCAAATCATAGGAAGTTCGCATTTCCAAGCGTTCAGCTTCCAAAAGCTTGTTGTCACTCTTTAATTCCTCAAGACGTTTTTGCAACTCTTCCTGAATTGTCTTAATTGCATTGTTTAGTTTTGGACGCGCTGTGACATAATGAGACGCTGGCCAGATTGGAGTTTTGTCAAGCTCTTTTATGACTTCTCCTGTCAACCGATCAACAATAGCCAGCTCTTCAATTTCATCGCCCCAAAATTCAACATGAACGGGATTGTCATCATAAGGCGGAAAGATGTCGACGCAATCACCTCGAACGCGAAAACACCCTCTGTTTAAGTCATAATCGTTTCTGTCATATTGAATGTCTATCAAGCTTTTAATTAAAACATCTCGATCAATCTCTTCATCTCTGTCAAGAAAGACCGCCATTCCAGCATAGTCTTCAGGCGATCCAATTCCATAAATGCAAGAAACTGAGGCAACAACGATCACATCGCGCCTAGACAAAAGGGCACTCGTTGCAGCATGGCGCAATTTTTCAACCTCTTCATTTATTGAAGCATCTTTTTCTATGAATGTGTCAGAAGATGGAACGTAGGCCTCTGGCTGGTAATAGTCGTAATATGACACGAAATAGACAACAGCGTTGTCAGGAAAGAAATGTTGCAACTCACCTGCGAGTTGAGCTGCTAGAGTTTTGTTTGGCGCCATAACAAGTGTTGGCTTTTGAACCTCCTCGATGAGCTTTGCCATCGTATAGGTTTTTCCAGAGCCTGTGACGCCAAGCAGAGTTTGGTAGCGAAGGTTTTCTCTGACACCCTTCGCTAACTCTTTAATTGCTTTTGGTTGATCTCCGCTTGGGGAATAATCACTGACAACATGAATCCCAGATTTTTTCACATCGTCCTTCTAATTTCTTTAAAGAACAATCATTTTTTATAACATAATCGGCGACTGCCTCATATTCTTCATCAAATGGTTGGACACGCATCACCCATGTTAGATCAACAGGTTTTAAGTCGCGTTCTTGCCCACGCGCAAGCTTGTCGCTTAAACGTGAACTGACCCAAATCACTTTGTCAGCGTCTTTCAAAAAGACATCTTCTTCTCGAGACTCACCATAATAACCAGAATACTCGATAACAAGCGTGTCACTGTCATCATATTCTTCGAGAACTTTGTCAAGCTCACCTCTTATAAGAGGGAAAAGTGCTCTGTCGATCCTTTCCAGTGCCTCCTTGCTTGAGAAAACATATTCAGCAAATGCATCACCATCAATTTCGCCATCTGTGACAAAATCACCCTCTTCAAGATCTTCAATCGACGAAATAACACACTCATAACCCATAACTCTGTGAGCTATCTTATCAAGGTCTAGAACTTTTGCCCCAAACTCGCCAAACATAGAAGCAACTGTCGACTTGCCATCACAAATACCGCCAATTAAATAAATAATTTTCATGATACCCTCTTTTCTTTTCGACGAAAGCAATCATAGAGATGGGCAACACTCCCCTTTTTACTATTTAGCATTGCCCATCTTATTTTCATATTTATTCCTCGGTAGCCTCGTTCTCGGTTGGCTGTTCTTCATTAACAGTTGCATCTTCTTTAGCAACTTCACCCTCTTCTGTGGCTGGTGCTTCCTGAGCTTCAACTTCGGCAACTGCTTCTGTTGCTGGAGCTTCGCTTGACTCCACGCCATCTGCGTCCTTTGGTTCTTCAGGTTCTTCCACATGAATTGTGAATCCAAGTTCTTCGGCCGCCGCTTTGCATGAAAGTGAGATTCTTCTCTTCTCAAGATCATATTCGACGATCTTCACTTTAACTTCATCGCCAACATGCACAACTTGCTTAGGCGATTCAATGTGTTGTGTTGCAAGCTCAGAAATGTGTACCAAGCCTTCAACATTTTCTGCAAACTCAACAAAAGCGCCGAATGAGACGACATTTGTGACTTTTCCGTCGACGATCATGCCTGCAGGATATTTCGCCATCAAGTCAGTCCATGGATCAGGTTGCGTTTGTTTTAAGCCAAGAGAAATTCTCTCGCGCTCAAGATCAACGTCAAGAACAACAACTTCGAGCTCATCTCCAACGCTGACAACTTCACTTGGATGATTGACATGGTTCCAAGAAAGCTCTGAAATGTGCACAAGACCGTCGATTCCGCCAAGATCAACAAATGCACCGAACTCAACGATTGAAGAAACAGTGCCCTTAAGGCGCATTCCCTTAGTCAACTTGGAAAGAATCTCAGCACGTTCTGCCTTGCGTCCTTCTTCCAAAAGAACTCTGCGAGAAAGAACAACGTTGTTTCTGTTTCTGTCCATCTCGATGATGCGAGCATCAATTTCTGTGTTGAGGTAGGAATCAAGCTCACGTACGCGACGAATGTCAACAAGAGAAGCAGGCAAGAAACCACGAAGACCGATGTCAATAATGAGACCGCCCTTGACAACTTCGATGACCTCACCTGTTACAATTTCGCCAGCCTTGAACTTCTCTTCAACTTGTTTCCAAGCAACTTCATACTCTGCGCGCTTCTTAGACAAAATGAGTCTTCCATCTTTGTCTTCTTTTGTCAAAACGAGTGCCTGGATTTCTTGATCCAGTGAAACGCACTCTGAAGGTGCAACGTCTCTTCTGATGGAGAGTTCGCGTGCAGGGATGACACCTTCGCTTTTGAATCCAATGTCTACCAAAACTTCATCGTGCTCAATTTTAACAACTTTTCCGCTAACGAGATCTCCCTCGTTAAACGACGTTATTGAGCCGTCGATTAGGTTAGAAAATTCCTCATCAGTGATGTCGGAAGCTTCAACTACATTGGTGTTCTTAATTTCGGTCATGAATAAGGACCCCTTTCTAAAATTGTTCTTAGGGCCCGAGATTTCCTTTTCTAAACTATAACGAATAAAAACTTCTAAACTCGGGGGCCAATATTACCAGTTGCTCGCAAAAAAATTGCAAGCAATTTGATTATAACAAAGGATTTTTTGTTGAACAAGTTTTATTTATTATTTTTTGCTTTACCGTCAAAATTTAATTATTTTTTTAATTAATGACTGTTAGGCATTATCTATCCTTTATTAAGAGTTTAAAACATGGGGGTCAGTCCTAAAAATACTGCTATTATATTAGTTGCAATGAACGGAGATTCACCAAATAATAATTTCTACGAGCAAAAGTCACGCACTTCTCACGGTAATCCTAGATATGCAACAAAAAGCGTAGTTAAACAAAATCCGACTAAACAGCAAGCACCACGCTCGCCACATTCGCGTCCTCACTCAAGGGTCACAAACAAATCAAAGCAAATCGCAGAAAATAAAAATCACGCGCTTAAAGTTATACTCATTATTTTTTTCTTTATTGCAATAATTGCAACCTCGTTTATTTTGTTTATTAGTCCAATAAATTCAGGAAACGCGCCACAAGACCGAAGACATGACCCGAACACAGATTCACCCAACAGCTTGGCTTCGTCAAACGAACCGAAATATACTCCAAGGCAAGACTTAGGGGATCGTGCAAGCGACCTTCAGCTCGACCCAAGCAAAAACACTGGCTGGAGGCTCGAGACTGATGGTACAAAAAAGATATATCTAACATTTGATGATGGTCCAAGCGACAATACTGAAAACATACTCAACATCCTTGCACAAAACGATGTGAAGGCGACTTTTTTTGTTACAGGGCACTATCCTGAAAAGTTCGGTCTAATAAAGAAGGAATATGACGCAGGACACAGTGTTGGCATGCACTCATACACTCATGATTATTCAAAAATTTACCCTTCAGTGGACGCATACAAAACAGACCTTGAGAGAATTTCAAACGTTATAAAAGATCAAATTGGTTTTGTTCCATTCCTTTTCAGATTTCCAGGTGGATCATCAAATGGAGTGTCAGCTAAGTATTGCGAAGGAATAATGACTCAGTTGACGACAGAACTTGTTAACGAGGGTTATCAATATTTTGACTGGAACATCTCTTCAGGGGACGCTGGTGGAGATGACATTCCTGCGCAAACACTCATAGACAACAGCTGTCAAGATGGCTGGACCAACATTGTGCTTTTAATGCATGACACAGATGCAAAAAAGACGACGACGGAAGCACTTCCGCAAATAATTAAATTTTATAAAGAACGTGGATATGAATTTTGTGCTATAAAAAGAGATTCTTTTGCGGTTCACCACAAGGTTTCAAACTAAAACTCTTCGGCAAACAAAATCTCTTCACACTTCCGAGCTTGTGCTTCAAGCATCCCTGCCCCATCAAAGGATTGAGCGCCGATTTCCTTTGCGTTTTTCACAAACTGAGTGATCCCGTGCCCATAAATGCAATCAAAGCAGACGCAGTTTTTGTCCATCCTGTCCTTCGCAATAACAGAAGGATCACCTGCATTCATGCCAATAGTTGTTGCGTTTATGACCAAGTTAGCGCCTGTTAACTCACAGGCGTAGGTTTGCAATCCAATGCCAACATTTTCACAATGTAATGTTCTCTCATCGTTAACAGTTCTTGACAACATCGTGACGCTAGCACCTGCAGTTTTGCAAGCGTATGCGACCGATTTCGCTGTGGGACCGAACCCACAAACAAACACATTTGCGCCATTAAAGCAAATTCCTTGTGATTTTAAGAAGTCAACACATCCTGCGCCATCAACGTTATAGCCCTCCAGCTTTCCCTGCTTATTAACGAGAAAATTGCATCCACCGGCAAATTCTGAGGCACCGTCTCTTTTCTCGGCACAAGCAAATGCCAATTTTTTCCAAGGTGTCGTTATGTTTATGGCAACGTAGTTTTTATCATAGATAAACTTTTTCGCTTGACTTTCATCCGCAATGTCAGCAAGCTCATAAGTCCAGTTTAGGTTTTTTTCGCTAAATGTTTTTGCCCAATGAGCAGGAGAAGCTGAATGAGAAATCTCACTGCCTAACAAAAACATCTTTTGATAGTTGCACCGCAACTAATTTGTGTCTCTTTCAATTGCAGCTTGATGTTGTTCATAAGTCTCTGAAAATGCATACGTCCCATCGTCATATGAATAAAAATAGCGATAGTTGTTCTCTTCAGGATCACAAACGCTTTTTATCGCATCGATTGAAGGATTGCAAATTGGAGTTGGCGGAAGCCCAGGATTAGTGTAGGTTGAATAGGGATCGTTCGCATGGACTTCTTCGCCTGTTGGATCATGACCAACAACATATGCTGTCGTTGCGTCACTTTGAAGATAGGGAGAATCGCTTCTCAGGCGGTTGTAAAAAACTCCAGCAACGCGCGCGTGGAGGTCAGTACCTGATTCCTTTTGAACAATTGACGCAAGCTTGACTGCATCGTAGACATTGAGATTATTTTTTTTAGGGTATGAATAGTCGAGTGCCATTGCTTCAGTTCTGAACTGATCAAGCATTTTTTTAATCATGGAATCAGCATTGTCTGTTGGATCGATGTTGTAGGTCTTTGGCAACAAAAAACCTTCCAGAGAATTATTCCCTGCATCTTTTAAGAAATCATAGTCTGAAACAAATTTTGAAGCGTCAGAAGATGCAGACGTAAAGTCGGCGGCAGTGATTTGACCAGACGATGCCTCTTCCAGCGCTGAAGCCGCAGCTTTTAAGGTGTAGCCCTCGACGACCGTCACAGTTGGAACATCATCTGAGTCACCGTTTTTTAGCCGAGCTGCCATCGCCTTAGTTTCTGTTTGACCAGAAAAAGTGTAGGCACCAGGGATAAGAGAACCTGAAGCTCCAGTTTTACCGAGTTCTTCTGTGAACTTATCTGCACTTGCAACAAGCTTTTCGTTTTCAAACTTCTTTGCCACATCTGTTGCAGTATCCCCACTTTCGATAAGGATTGTCGCTGACGAAGACGCAGGAAGAGAGCCTTTGTTGGACTGCGCAAAAACATTTGGAATGAGAACAAAAAAGACAAGAGCAACAACAACTATTGCAATTATTATTCCTATGACCATCGGCGCTTTTGACTTTTTAGGACGGATGGGGGTTGTGTCATATTGAACAAATTCTTTTCTTGCTCGTGCATGAGCACTTCTCGCGCGCATTGTTGGTTTTGAAGAAGTTGTTATATTTTTGGTGTGTCTAGCCATTCTTAAAACCTCGTTCAGATCGTCTTTGGAGCATTCCGTTTTCTGTCAATAAAAGTTTGCAGAAAAATTTGTGCAGCAATCATATCAATTTTACCACGCATATCCCTCTCAGACATACCACATTCACGCATAAAATTTTTTGCTTCTTTTGAAGACAACCTTTCGTCGAAAAATTCGATGTCGATATCAGTCTTTTTTGATATTGACAGAGCGATTTCTTCTACTCGTTTTGCTTGAGGACCTCTCTCGCCCGCCAAGGTCTTTGGTTTTCCTACCAAAAAACATTCAGGCTCCCACTTTTCCAACACTGACTTAAAGTTTTTTGAAACGTCAAAAACGTCCTGAGCGTCTAACACGCATATGGCACTAGCAACAGTTTCCTTTTCATCGCAAATTGCAACGCCGACTCGCTTTTCTCCTATGTCTAGCGCCATGTAGCGGATGAGTTAAAACATCTCCTTTATCGATTTTAGCGCCTCTTCGATGCCATCAGCATTTTTGCCACCAGCTTGCGCCATCTCTGGCTTTCCGCCACCACCACCTTTTATAGCAGGAGAAGCACACCTGATGACTTCAACCGCATTAAATCCAGCATCAACTGCCTCTTTCGTTCCTGCAGCCATGATGATTGGCTTGCCATCTCCTGTTTTTCCAGCAAAAACGCAAGCGCCAGGTTGCTTCATGCGAGAACGTATGATGTCCCACCAATTGCGCGCACTTGAAGAGTCCATCTCGCGACGCACGTTAACCATTATGAGCGGATATCCTGCTTTTGTGCCAAACGCACTATTCAAAATTTCATTTATGCGATCTTCAGAAAGGACCTCTTTTGAAACTTCTGCCGCCTTTGTGAAATCCTTCATTTGCTTGATGTTTGCCGCAGTTCTTTCTGAAACATCAAAGATTGGAACTCTCAACTCTTCTGCAGTTTCTTTTAATTCTGCATAAATTTTATTTAAGTAATCTATTGCGCCAGCACTTGTTGCAGCTTCAATTCTTCTCAAATTTGCACCGACCGAGCTTTCAGATATGATCTTAACAAGTCCGATTTCAGCTGTGTTTTTAACATGACATCCGCCACACAGTTCACGTGAAAAATCAGAGATTTCAACAACTCTGACTTCTTCGCCATATTTTTCTCCAAAAAGAGCTGTCACACCAGATTTTCTTGCTTCATCTAAAGAAGTTGTGAAAATGTTTGAAGAGATAGCATGCATTATGACGTTATTTGAAATTCTCTCAACTTCAGCAATTTGATCATCAGTCATTTTTTCAAAGTGTGTGAAATCAAAACGCAACCTGTCTGGTCCAACATAAGACCCAGCCTGCTTGACATGATCTCCCAACACTTGTCTTAACGCTGCGTGCAAGATGTGCGTTGCCGTGTGATTGCGCTCAGTTAAACGTCTCTGCCTAGCCTTCACTCTGCAAATGATCTCGTCTCCAACTTCAATTGTTCCGCTTAAAACCTTTGAGTGATGAACATGAAGTCCGGCCTCAGGAGCAGTCACATTTTCAACAGAGATTGACACTTCATCAGAACTGATTGTGCCAACATCACCAACTTGACCGCCCATTTCAGCATACATTGGAGTTCTGTCTAAAACAATGTCAATGTCTTCTCCCTCATAAGCTGCCTCAACACTCTCAGATCTTCTCACCAATGCGATGACTTTGCAGGTTGCTTCCAAATTGTCATACCCGACAAACTCAGTTTTTCCACGAGTGTCAAGAATTTTAGAGAAAATGCCACCATAGGTTGACCATGCAGCTTCCGCATCGCCTTCTCCTGCATGGCGTGCACGATCCTTTTGAGCTTCCATCTCAACATTGAACTCATCGACATCAACTTCAATGTTTTTCTCTTTGCAAATGTCTGTTGTCACTTCCAGGGGAAATCCATAAGTGTCATGCAATTTAAATGCAACAGACCCTGGTAAAACATCGCCTTTTAGTTCTTCGATTTCTTTTGTTAGGTATGCCTTGCCAGAATGAAGAGTTGCACCAAAACGTTTTTCTTCACTAACGATAAGCTTGCGAATAAGCTCTCTGTTTTCAACAATTTCGGGGTACACATCACCCATAAGACGCACAATCTCATCAACAAACTCATTGATGAACTCGCCTTTTATCCCAATCAAGTTGCCTTTCATTATTGCACGACGAAGAAGACGACGAAGAACATATCCCCTGCCCTCGTTAGACGGCAAAATGCCATCAGCAATCATAAATGTTACGGCACGACTATGATCTGCCATTATGCGAAGCGCAAGGTCAACATCTGCATCTTTGCCATACTCAACTTTTGCGAGCCTCTCACCAACACCAACGAGACTGCGCAAAACATCAGTTTCGTAATTTGAGGTGACACCTTGCATTATGGCAGCCATGCGCTCTAAGCCCATGCCAGTATCGATGTTTTTGAAAGGAAGCTCTGGCATTGAGCCATCCTCTTGAGCGTCGAATTGAGTGAAAACACAGTTCCAAAACTCAACATAGCGATCACAATCACACCCTGGCTTGCAGTCAGGACTTCCACATCCACACTCCTCGCCTTTGTCGAAGTAGATCTCTGAACACGGACCACATGGTCCAGTCGGACCTGCACGCCAGAAGTTATCGTCCTCACCAAGGCGAGAGACGTGTGATTCTTCAATTCCTAAATCAAGCCATTTTTGGTATGTCTCATCATCATCCTCAAAAACTGTAAAGTAGAGCTTTTCTTTTGGAAGCTCCAAGACATCTAAACAAAACTCTAGTGCCCAAGCGCACATCTCATTTTTGAAGTATTTCCCGAAAGCAAAATTTCCTAGCATTTCAAAAAAAGAAAGGTGGCGACCTGTTGTTCCAATGATGTCGATGTCGTTGGTGCGAACACATTTTTGAGACGTTGTCGCTCCGATGTATTGATCATCCAAGTGCTTTTGTTGCAAAAAATAGGGCTTGAACTGCACCATTCCAGCACTTGTCAAAAGGAGGGATGGGTCGTCAGGCACAAGTGAGCTCGATGGCATCCTCTTGCAACCTTTTTTTTCAAAAAAAGACAGATAGGCCTCACGAATTTCTGCAGTTGTCATAAATTTCATTTTTGCGCACAACTCCTAAATAACTTTGTTCGATTAATTTGCTTACAAATTTATTATTATATAAAAACTAATTTTGTCTAGCGCTCGAATCGTCGTCTAGTTGCTCTTGCATTGAATTTGTTACAATTGAGCCTCTCGCACCTTCCAAAATGTTGATGTTATTTGACTGATCATTAAAGTCATAATATTCATCGACATCAGAAAAGGTTAACACCCTCATATTATCATCAGGGCTGGAGCACGTCGAAAAAGAGAAGAGTTTTTTCATGTCACTCACTTTTTTAACATTGTCTGCGTCGACTATCGAATTGTCGATTCGCTCTTGCGCATAATTCCTTAGCTGTTCAGTGTTTCCAAATGAGGTGTAGACAATGTCAGTCGCAGAAGAATGAACCTTGTTTTGCGCATAAGTTGTCAGCTTATAATTTCCAGAAGGAGTGAAAACATAGATTGTCCTGTGCGAGTTAAACCATTCAGAGTTTGCCTGCTCATCGCTAAAAACACCGAAAACAGTTCCGTTTGCCATGTTGTGCCCAAAAATGAAATTTGTGTTGTCGCTGAAATCTCGTTTGTTCGAGCCAGACAAGAAAATGCATCCATATTCTGCACCAAACTGAGTTGAGCGATTGTTAAAATTGTGCTTTAGGTAGTAAGCATCATCATTTTCTTTCCAAACAATCGGATAAGAAATGACAGTGTCTGGCATGTAAATCCACCCAACAACATCAGAATTGATTTCTCTGAGTGATTCCCAATCTATTTTGACATCCGCAAGCGTTTTTCCTTCGATGTCGCAATATTGCTTTAAGTCGTCATACTCTTTTTGACCTGAGTAATAGGTCCAAAAAAGATATGCCAAAACGCAAATGCAAAGAAGAAAGATGACCGACGAGATTTTAAAAACAATGTTTGTCTTTTTCTTCTTGCCGTGCGCAGGTCTACTCATCCTTAAGTCTCTCTTTTAGAGCATCACGAATGACAGTCAGTGACTTAATTCGCGCATAGAGCTTATCATCGCCTTCCAAAATGGTCCAAGGCGCAGCTTCTGTGGAAGTCAGTCGGAACATGTCATCAATCGCAGAGCAATAAAGCTCATATTTTTCGCGATTCCTCCAGTCCTCGTCTGTTATCTTCCATTGTTTGTTTGGATTTTCTTTTCTTGCATTGAAGCGATTTAGTTGCTCTTCTGGTGAAACGTTTACCCAGAATTTGAGTAAAATTGCGCCCCACTCTAACAAATCTTGTTCGAACTCATTTATTTCATCATAGCCACGCGCCCAAGCATCTGGTCTTGTTATCTCTTCAATTCTCTCAACGAGAACGCGACCATACCAACTTCTGTCAAAAATACCGACGTGTCCTGCTTTAGGCAAGCGCGTCCAATATCTCCAGAGGTGAGGATGTGCGAGCTCAAATTTCGAAGGTGCAGGTGAAGGAACGATCGAATAGGAACGTGCATCGAGCGACTGGGCCAAGCGCTTGATTGATCCACCTTTTCCAGCAGCATCCCAGCCTTCATACATGACAACCATCGGAATGCGTTTTTGGAACATCTCATTTTCAAGCTCAAAAATTTCCTTTTGAAGTGGCTTTAGTTGCTGTTTGTATTCTTCTTTGCTAAGTGACAGATCATGTCTTATGTCACTAAGCCTTGGATGGTCCTTTTCAATCTCAAATCTTGAAGACAAAGGAGCGAACGCGTGCTGTGCCTTGGCGATGTCGGCTGATGTGGCTCCCTTTTCGTAGGAGATCTTCGTCGCTGATTCGTCCGCCTTCTTCTTCTTTTGAATTGCATCTTCGAGCGACGACACCAAAGTTTGCATAACTTTTAAGTTTGCGATTCTTTTGCTCTCTGCATTAATGAGCGTCCAAGGCGCAAAGTCAAAGTTTGAAGATTCTAACAACTTATCAAATGATTTGTAGGCTTGATTGTAATACTTCGTTATGTCGGATTTTGATTTATCGACTCTCCAAGCTGTCGCTGGGTCAGTTTCCAAATCTCTCATTCTTGTTGATTGCGTCTGTTGAGAGATGTGCAAGAAAAACTTAACAACAAAATAGCCGTCTTCAGTTAGTTGCTTCTCAAAATTTTTAATTGACTCGATTGATGTGTCAAATTCTTTAGAACTTAATCCCTTGTCTTTCAAAAGTGAATGCTGAGTGGCTTTTGTGTACCACCCTTGATCAAAAAAAGTTATGTGACCGCGCTCGCCAAGCTCCTCCCAAAACTCTTGCATAAATGGATGCATACCCTTGACCCCTGAGTCAAGCTTGCGAAAATGTTTTTGTTCTTTTGAATCAACATCAGCTGGAACATAGACTTTTGTTGCTCGCGCATCCAAAAAGTAAAGAAGGTCTGAAATCCTCGAACCTTTTCCTGCGGTGTCCCAACCCTCAAACAAAACAACAAGCCCGGCACCAGCAGTTTGTGCCTGTTGCTGTAATATAACAAGACGCTGCGTCAACTCACGTCGCAGCGCCTTATAACTTTCTTTGTCTAGAGGTTTTTCAGTTAAATCTATTCTCTCTAGCATATTTAAACCACTTGTCCTAAAATCGTTTACTTATTATTCTTTTCTGCCCAATCTAGTTGGATATTATACCACCTTAATCTCATCTTCTCTTGTTCAAGCTGAGCTTTAACATGCATGTCATCTTCAGTTATTTGCTCTTCAAGGTCATTAACGATTTTTTCTTGGGACGAGACTCTTTCCCTCATTTCATCACCATGGATTCGCTCACACAATTCACCCAATTCTCCAAGCACAAACAACCTGTCTCCAGCCATCTGTGCAATTCCGTCGGAAAGAAGAATCTCAATTTTATCGTTATGTGCTTCATCTAGGTAAAGCGTGCACAGACCACCCTCTTTAGTTAAGGACAAAATGAGTTCATGCCCAGGCAACACCCCAAACTGCCCTTCAACTCCAGGAACGGAAGCATAAGCCACATCCCCATCGAAGAGCTGACTGTTTGGAACTGCAACTGTACAATGAATGAAAGGAGATTCAGCCATATTGTTTTAGCCTTCCTTGCCTTCCATCTTTTCATATTCTGCATAAACATCATCGATTGAGCCTTTATAGACAAAGCACTGCTCTGGAATGTGGTCGCATTTGCCTTCCAAGATGTCCTTAAATGAACGAACAGTGTCTTCGACTTTGACATATTTTCCAGGGTTGCCAGTGAACACTTCAGCAACGTGGAATGGTTGACCCAAGAACTTTTGCACCTTACGAGCACGGTTAACCGTTAATTTTTGGTCTTCTGAAAGTTCGTCCATACCAAGAATTGCGATGATGTCTTGGAGGTCTTTATATTCTTGCAGAATTTGCTGAACTCCGACTGCGACGTCATAGTGCTCCTGTCCCACAATTTCTGGGTCTAGCGCACGGCTTGATGACTCAAGTGGATCCACAGCAGGATAAATTCCGAGCTCAGCAATGCCACGAGACAAAACAGTTTTTGCGTCCAAGTGCGTAAACGTTGTCGCAGGAGCAGGGTCAGTCAAGTCGTCAGCTGGAACGTATACTGCCTGCACAGACGTAATTGAACCAGTCGTGGTGGAAGTGATGCGTTCTTGAAGATCACCCATCTCAGTAGCAAGAGTTGGCTGATAACCGACAGCAGATGGCATACGTCCAAGAAGTGCTGACACCTCTGAGCCAGCTTGTGTGAACCTAAAAATGTTGTCGATAAAGAGCAACACGTCTTGTCCTTGGTCACGGAAATATTCAGCTTCTGTCAAACCTGCCAAGCCAACACGAAGACGTGCCCCAGGAGGCTCGTTCATCTGACCATAAACAAGGCATGTTTTTTCAATAACACCTGACTCACTCATTTCCAAGAAAAGGTCGGTGCCTTCACGAGTTCTCTCGCCAACGCCAGTGAACACTGAAGTGCCGCCGTGCTCTTGAGCAAGGTTGTTGATGAGTTCCTGAATGCAAACCGTTTTTCCAACACCTGCGCCACCAAAAAGACCAGTTTTACCGCCTTTAACATATGGCTCAACGAGGTCGATGACTTTAATGCCAGTCTCGAAAATTTCAGTCGTTGTTGTTAGCGTGTCAAAAGCAGGCGCTGGATGGTGAATTGGAGCCCACTCAACATCGTCAGGCAATTCTTTGCCGTCCACAGGCTCACCAAGCACGTTCCAAATTCTGCCTAAAGTAGACTTACCGACAGGCATTTTGATCGGCGCACCAGAGTCAACAGCCTCCATTCCGCGAACCATGCCGTCAGTGGATGTCATGGCAACACAACGAACAACATCGCCTGGCAAGTGAGTCTGAACTTCTAGGATTGTGTGGAACTCACCAGCGGGAGTTTGCCCACCCACAGTCAAAGAGTTGTAGATTCCAGGCATTTTCTCAGGTGGAAATTCGACATCAACAACAGCACCAACGATGCGAACAACTCTGCCTTTTGTGCCTTGTGTGCTTGATTTTGTTTCTTCTGCCATAAATTAATCCTCCAATGCTGCGGCTCCGCCGACAATTTCGTTAATCTCAGTCGTAATTGCGCCTTGACGTGCGCGGTTATAGACTCGAGTTAGAGTGCTGATCATTTCATTTGCGTTGTCTGTTGCACTTTTCATCGCATTTCTGCGTGCACCCTGCTCACCAGCTGCAGAGTCTAAAAGTGCATAATATATTGAATTTTGAACATATCCCTTCAGAAGGTATTCCAGAACATCTTCTGCGTTCGGTTCAAAATCGATGTCACCATAAAGTGGACCATCGTGCTTTTCTTCTTCATCTTTGTGAAGCTTATTATCTTGCAAATAGTCCTCAAAAACCTCATCAGACATGCCTTTGAAGAGCTCGTCGTATGTTTCTTGATTTATAGGAAGTGCAACCTGTGTGACAATTGTTTGTTCCGCTGCATTTTTGGCGTGATTAAAGATGATGAATATCTCATCAAGTGGATTTTCATCTTTAACATACTCCTCGCCAATATATTCAGACAGAACATGCGCCTGTTCAATCGTTGGATCCGCTGAAGAGTCAACGAACTCAAACACTGGCTCGATGCCACGATAGGTCATGTAGCCCACCGCTTTTTTACCACAAGCAGCAACTTCAACATCGCAACCTTGCGCTTGCTTTGCCTTAATCAGTTTTTCAGCACGACGCAAGATGTTTGTGTTAAAACCTCCCGCAAGTCCCCTGTCTGAAGCAACAACACAGACCAGCACGCGTTTTGTTTGCTCGTGGCGTTGCAACAGTGGCTGAGTCTCGCCAGAAGTGCGCCTAGCTGTTTCAATCACCATGCTAGATATTGCGTTTGCCCACGGAAGAGAGTTCTCCATGCGTGTTGTTGCAACACGAATTTTGGCAGCGGCAACCATTTCCATTGTTCGTGTTATCTGTTTTGTTGATGAAACAGATAAAATTCTGCGCTCTATGTCATGCAAATTAGCCAAAATTCTACCTTATTCACTCACAGCAAACGTTTTCTTAAAATCTTCTATTGCAACTTTTGCGTCTGCCTTAATTTCGTCGCTAAGAACTTTCTCAGCAACAATGCGGTCAAGAATTGAAGCGTTGTTGTTGCGAACATATGTGCGAAGTTCATTTGCAAAACGCGTCACGTCTTCAAGCGGAAGGTCATCCAGATAGCCTTCATTACCTGCAAGAATGACGAGAACTTGCTCTGCCACTGGCATTGGAACATAGCGTCCCTGCTTCAAAATCTCAGTCATGTGCGAACCACGTGTCAACTGATCTTGAGTAGCTTTGTCGAGATCTGAACCGAACTGCGTAAACGCTTGAAGTTCACGATAAGATGCTAAATCAAGACGAAGCGAGCCAGCAACTTGCTTCATAGCTTTAATTTGAGCAGATCCTCCAACGCGTGAAACTGAAATACCAACGTCAACTGCAGGTCTCTGACCTTGGAAGAAAAGGTCGGTCTGCAAGAAAATCTGCCCGTCAGTAATCGAAATCACGTTGGTTGGAATGTATGCTGAAACGTCGCCTGCCTGCGTTTCGATGATTGGAAGCGCAGTCATTGAACCGCCACCATTTTCTTCACTCATCTTAACAGCACGTTCAAGCAAGCGTGAGTGCAGGTAGAAAACGTCTCCAGGATAAGCCTCGCGCCCTGGTGGACGACGCAGTGTCAGTGACATCTGTCTGTATGCAACAGCTTGCTTTGAGAGGTCGTCATAGATGATGAGCACAGCCTGTCCAGGGTTTTCTTTGGATGCAGGCTTACCATCTTTTCCGTTATATATAAACTGCTCACCCATTGCAGCGCCCGCCATTGGAGCGATGTATTGCAAAGGAGCAGAATCAGACGCAGTTGCTGAGACAACTATTGTTTTGTCCATGACACCATGACGTTCAAATGTCTCAACAACG
Source organism: Oribacterium sp. (assembly GCA_963592435.1). Taxonomy (GTDB): domain Bacteria; phylum Actinomycetota; class Coriobacteriia; order Coriobacteriales; family Eggerthellaceae; genus Phoenicibacter. The sequence continues at coordinate 54,227 of CAVAWT010000008.1, forward strand.
CCTGCAACAGTTGATGCTTTTTGACCAATTGCAACATAGATGCAAATGAGGTCTGTGTCTTTCTGATTGATGATTGCGTCAATCGCAATTGCAGTTTTACCAGTTTGGCGGTCGCCGATGATGAGCTCACGTTGTCCTCTGCCAATTGGAATCATTGAGTCGATTGCCAGAATGCCCGTTTGAACTGGCTCACAAACTGGTTGACGAGAGATGACACCTGGAGCCTTAAACTCAACAGGCCGTGTTGCGCTTGCTTTAATTGGACCTTTGCCGTCAATCGGCATGCCCAGTGGATTAACAACACGCCCCAACATTTCAGGACCTGCTGGAACCTCCATGATGCGACCAGTTGTTTTAACTGAGTCATTTTCTTTGATTGACGAAACGTCACCAAGCAAAACAGCTCCGACTTCATCTTCTTCCAAGTTTTGCGCAAGACCCATGACAGTTTTTCCAGTTGATGATGTGAATTCAAGCAACTCACCTGCCATAGCTCCACGAAGCCCATCAACTCGAGCAATTCCGTCACCAACTTGGATGACAGTGCCAACGTCGTTGCTCTCAACGCTTGTGTTTAGCGCATCAAGCTGGGCGCGCAACGCTTTGTCAATTTCTGTAGCGGTAATGTCTGCCACGCCTACCCCCTAACTTGCTTTCAAAACGGCGCGTGCACGATTCAACTGCGTAATCATGCTCGCGTCGATGCATTTTCCATTTACGCTCATAATTATTCCACCCAGGATGGAAGGATCTTTCTTCTCATTAAGAATTGCATCCATCCCCAACTCATTTGTTGCTTTGTCTTTAATTTGCTCGCGAAGTGCGTCATTTAACTCAACGCAAGTTGTCACGTCAACAACACAAACTTTCAACTCATCTGAAATCAAGTTTTCAAGTTCATTAAAAACAAGCTTTATGTTTTGGACTTCACCATTTTCAACGATTGTCGTGAAAACAGTTTTTACCACATCGCTTATGCCCTGCGTGAGAACTGAAGTAAGTTTCAGTTTATTCTCCACATTTGCATCAGCAGAAGCGAGAATTGCTCGAACATCGACATTTTCAGCCAAAGCTGAAATGATGTCAGCTAGTTCGTTTCTCGCATTCACTACCCCCTCTTTTCCAGAAGCCTTATTGCTGGCATCAAAGAGGACGCGTGCATAAACGCTTGCGCGAGCTTTAGGTGTTGAGCTATTATTACTCATTAAAACTGCCTGCCTGAGCAACGTATTTTTCAATTATTTTGCGATGTTCATCATCACTCAAATCATTACCTATGAGTTTCGATGCGACATCAATCGACATGTCAGCAACGCTTGCTTGAAGTTCTGCAATTGCTTGCTTTTTTTCTGCTTCAATTGTGACCTTAGCTTTTGCTATTATCTCTTCTGCTGATGCTTCAGCTTTTTTCTTCAGCTCAGCTTCCAACGCTTCAGCATTCGACCTCGCATTTGCCACAATTTCAGCAGATTCAGCTCTGGCAGATTCTAACTGCTTTTTATATTCTTCCAAAACTTTTTCTGCTTCAACTTTAGCGTTTTCTGATTGTTCAAGCGCATCACGAATTGACTTTTCGCGCTTCTCGAGCATTCCATTAAACATTGGCCATCCAAATTTGCCAAGGATGATGCAAAGCAAAATGAAAGCGACAAGCATCGGGAAGAACTCGATCGGATTTGGCATGATTGCGCCAATCCCAGAAGACGATTCTTCGTTCGCAAAAGCCAGCGTGGGCATGAACAAACTTGTTAAAACTGACAATGCCAACAAGCAAGCGACAGAAAGGGCAACTAAAATCGCGCTCCTCTTTGTCACATTTATGTTTGCAAATTTTGTCATCAGTTTAACTAACCTTTTCTCTTAAAGTAAAAAAATTAAGAAATGAGTGCAAGGACGAAGCCGATGAGAGCAAGAGCTTCAGCCAAAGCAGCGCCAATGATGAAGTTAGTGAACAAGCGACCCTGAACTTCAGGCTGACGAGCTGTGCCGACACAGCATCCATAGCATGCAAGACCGATGCCAACGCCTGGTCCAATTGCGCCAAGGCCATAGCCAACAACTTTTAACGCAGCAAGTGCAACTGTTACATCCATTTTTTCCTCCTAAAAATTAATTAGTGTTCCGACACTGCAAGTGATATGTAGACGCTGGAAAGCATCGTGAAAACATAGGCTTGCAGAAATGCCACAAGTGTTTCGAGTGCATACATGATGACAAGCAACAAAAACCAAAGCACGCTGACGCCTGCGACGCCAACTTGCATCGATTGGATGCCAACCGTCATGAACACACCAGTTGCTAATGCAAAAATCCCCAGAACCATGTGTCCTGCGAACATGTTGCCGTAAAGTCGGACTGCAAGAGTGAGCCATCTCAAGAACAAACTTACAGTCTCAAAAAACCAGATTACAGGCACAAGCACTTTCGGAAGGCCAGACGGAGCGATTGATTTAATGTAGCCCCAGCCACCGTGTGCTTTTATGCCCCAATAATTAAAGTAGAAAAAGGAGCACGTTGCAAGTGCCCAGTTAATTGAAATGGAACCCGTTGGTGTTTTTGATCCAGGGATGAGTCCACAAAAGTTCGAGATGAGGATGAAGAAAAAAAGCGTTGCCAAAAATGGAACATGCTTTTTGTAGCCCTCACCGATGACGTTTTGCGAAACATCGCGAGACACCATTTGGTATCCATATTCAACAGTGTTTATGAATTTGTTAGTTGGAATGAGAGTGAGCCTTCTGCCTACGCTAATGATTAGTGCGAGAGTGACGAGCCAAATGAGGATCATGAACGCAACGTATTGCGTCATGCCACAGTTAGCATCACCAAACAGAATCGCAGACTCAAGTGCAGTTTTTATGTGTCCTACGTTTTGGTTTAGAACGTCTAAAGGGTTCAACTCTAAAACACTTCTTTCTAATTAACGTTTAATTTAAAAAAACCACTTCAATAAAACAACTTTGACTATTCTAACTCTATTTGTCTGAAAAATTAGTCGACTTTTTTTAAAAATTCCGTAAATGGCAAAACACAAGGTCAGGTGCGCCAAATCAGAATTATTTTTTGCGAGTCTCCAAAGAAATTTCATAAGCATTATTTTTTGAAATTCCAAAAAATTGAACAAGGTCAGACCTAACTTCACCTGCGCTGATCCCTCGATCAGCTTGCTTTTCTGCAAAAAGATGAGCTTGAACTAGGTCTCTTGATTTTTTGTCCCGACTCTCTTTTTCAGAAACGCCGTCAACAACGATGACAAACTCTCCTTTTAAAACAAAATCAGAAAGACTCTCTAACACGTCTTTCGCAGTGCTGACAATTATTTCTTCGTGCAATTTCGTCAATTCTTTCGCAACACAAACGTTTCGCTCTGGTGCTAGGCGAGCTATTGATTCAATGGTGTCAGACATCCTTTTAGGCGATTCATAAATCACAAATGGGCACGTCAGCTCGAGCAAATTTTGAAGGCGGCTTTCCTTTTGATTTTTTTTCTTTGGCAAAAAACCTTCAAAAAAGAAGTGATCTGCCTTAAAACCGCTTGCAACAAGAGCAGTTAAACATGCGTTGGCGCCTGGCAGCACTTCAACTGGCACGCCCTCATCTCTGCAAGCTTCAACAATTCGCGATCCTGGGTCAGAAATTCCAGGCATACCTGCGTCAGAACAATAACATACTGCCTTGCCATCTTCACAGTCATCCATTATTTTTTGAACATGCTCATTAATTGAGTTTTCATCCATGCGAATAAGAGGTTTTGTTATTGACAGAGCATTTAGAAGTTTGCCTGTGACACGAGTGTCTTCGCAATAGACGACGTCGCAACTATTTAGACAATCGACAGATCTGCGAGTCACATCACCAAGATTTCCAATCGGCGTTGGGACTAAAAACAGCCTTCCTTTAATTTTGCTCATCGCCATCAAGGTTGGATTTTGCAACAGCAATCATCAATTTTATTCTGTTTAGCTGGTTAACCTCACTGGCACCCGGATCATAGTCAACTGCAACAATGTTGCTTTTTGGATATTTCCGCCTCAATTCCTTAATGACTGCTTTTCCAACAACATGGTTTGGAAGGCATGCAAAAGGTTGAGTGCAGACAATGTTTGGGCAACCAGTTTTTATGAGCTCTACCATCTCTGCAGTTAAAAGCCAGCCCTCTCCCATCGAGTTGCAAAGCGACAAAATTTCAGAAGCATAGTCCCCAAGTTCCAAAATGTCAGTCGGCTTTTCAAATCTCTTAGATCTTTCCAAAGCATCATTTAACGGTTTTCTTAAAGCTCGAAAGGCCACTACGCCAGCTTTTGCGCCAATCTCTGAAGAAAGAGGTTTTCCAATTTCGCGTTGATACATCCCACCAACGAGCCCAAAGAGGAAAAACTCTGTTAGGCCAGGAACAACGACCTCACAGCCTTCCTCTTCAATTTTGTCTGTCACGTTGTTGTTTGCTGTGGGGTGAAATTTAACCAAGATCTCACCAACAACTCCAACTTTTGGCTTCTTTATTGATGTGTCAAGAGGAAGCGCGTCGAAATCATCTATTATTTCTCGTGAAAAACGCTTGAAGTCCTTTCGTGACACACCTTTTTTGAAAGCAGCTTTGCACTCATCCATCCACCATCTGAAAAGCAAAGTGGCAGAATCCTTTTCTTTTTCATAAGCTCTGCATTTATAAAGGCACATCATTAAAAGATCGCCAAGAAGAAGCGCATAAGCTGCTTGAATCAACATATTTGGAGTCAGCTTAAATCCTGAGTTGTGCTCGCCTAAATCCTTAAAAGAAAGGGCTATGACAGGGATGTGCCCAAGTCCTGCCGCTTTGAGCGCCTTTCTTATTAACGCGATGTAATTTGTAGCGCGACACCCTCCGCCTGTTTGCGTGATCAAAACTGCCAATTTGTCAGTGTCATATTTGCCACTCAACACCGCTTCCATGATTTGACCAGTGACAAGGATGGAAGGATAGCAAATGTCGTTGTTTACATATTTCAGACCAAAGTCAACAGCGGCTCTGTCATTCGCAGGCAAAAGATCGACGTCGAAACCGAAACGTTCAAAAATTGGAACTATCATTTCAAAATGCATCGGTGCCATTTGAGGAGCTAGGATTTTATAACCTGCCTCCTTCATTTCCTTTGTGAACTCGACGCGTTCAAACTCAGTTGAGGAGTCAGTTCTTGACCCAGCTTTGCGATTTTTTAACAGTTCTGATTTTTCTGTCGAAGACTCAGGAACAAGCTCGCTTAAGTCGAAATCTGAGAGAGCTACTGCAGGACACCCGCGCTTTGCTGAATCTTCACCAGCTTTTTTCTCAGCCAATTCATCTGCTTGATTTTTAAGTGCCGCAAGAAGGGAGCGCACTCGAATTTTCGCTGCACCAAGGTTTGAAACTTCATCAATTTTTAAAACTGTGTAGACTTTGTTAGAAGCTTCCAAAATTTCTTGAACTTGATCTGTCGTCAAAGCGTCCAGACCACATCCAAAAGAATTTAGCTGAATTAAATCGAGATCGTCTCTTTGTGTCACAACTTTGGCTGCAGCATAGAGGCGCGTGTGATACATCCACTGATCCACAACGCGGATCGGGCGCTCAAGTTGCCCCAAGTGCGCAATCGAATCTTCAGTTAAAACTGCCAAGCCAAACGAATTTAGAAGCTCTGGGATCGCATGGTTAATCTCAGGATCGAGATGATAGGGTCTTCCAGCCAAAACGATGCCGTGAGTTGAAGTTTCCTCCATCCACTGCAAGGTCTTTGTTCCTTGCTCTCGAACGTCACGTTTAAAAGCTTGATCAGCATCCCACGCAACGCCAACTGCTTTTTCAATCTCTTCTTTTGTTGGAATCAATCCTTTTTTACAGATTTGCGTCACATATTCGCTCGTTATTATTGAAAACAAGCGATCCTTCAATTTTTCTTTTAAGTCATAAGGAATCCAAGGCGTCAAAAGCTTGACATCGGACTCAATCAATTCATCAATGTTTAGACGAAGAGCTTCTGGATAGCTCGCTACAATTGGGCAATTAAAGTGATTGCCAGCGGTTTCGTCTTCTCCACGCTCCCACTTTGTGCAAGGCATCCAAATGAAATCGATTTGTTTTTCAAGCAGGTTCATAATGTGACCATGAGAAAGTTTCGCAGGGTAGCAAACACTTTCAGATGGCATTGACTCAATTCCTGCTTCATAAGTCTTTTTGCTTGATTTGTCCGATAAAACAACTTGAAAACCAAGCTCAGTCCAGAATGTAAACCAAAATGGATAGTTTTCATACATGTTTAGCGCTCGAGGAATTCCAACAGTCCCAAAAACTGCCTCTTCTTTTGAAAGGGGCTTATAGAAATCAAAAAGCCGAGCTTGTTTCCACTCGAATAGATTTGGAACTCCATTTTTTTGCTTCGATTCACCAAGCGACATTCCGCGCTCGCACCTGTTTCCAGTTATAAACCGCCTGTGTTTGCCAGTTTGTTCGTCGACCCCAAAATCGTTTATTGTCAAAAGACAAGCATTTGAACAACCCTTGCAACGAACAGTTCTGTGAGTCGGCTTCAAATTTTCAAGTTCATCGAGCGTTAATATGTTTGAAACTTTATTTTTCAATTTATAAAAATTTTATGCCTTTTCATATCTTTCTTTTGCGAGAAGTGCTGCGCCATAAGAACCCATGTTGCCAGCAATGTCAGGTCTCACAGCATTGACTTCTGAGAGCTGCTCAAAAGCTCGAAGCACTGCGTCGTTTAGAAATGTCCCACCCTGAACGATGACATTTTTGCCAACATCTTTTGGGTCGCGAATTTTAATAACCTTAAAAAGTGCATTTTTAATTACAGAAATCGCAAGACCAGCAGCGATATCTTCGACAGTCGCTCCTTCTTTTTGAGCTTGCTTCACACGTGAGTTCATAAACACTGTGCAACGAGAACCGAGGTCAACAGGGTTTTCTGCTCGACAGGCCGCTTCGGCGAACTCATGAACATTTAAGCCTAAACCTGAAGCAAAAGATTCAATGAACGAACCGCAACCTGAAGAGCACGCTTCATTCAACATTATGTGGTCAATGACACCCTGTTTTATCCTTAAACATTTCATGTCTTGACCGCCGATGTCTAAAATGAACTCGACATCCTCCATCATCTCTTGAGCTCCTCTTAAATGAGCAACAGTCTCAATTTCTCCAGAGTCGACTTTTAGAGCTTCCAGCAAAAGCCCTTCGCCATAGCCAGTCACAGTCGAATGTCCAATGAAAGCTTTTTTTGGCAAGGCGGAATAGACTTCTCGAAGTCCCTTTTTTGCGCACTCCAAAACCTCACCTTTATTCGACATGTAAGTCGACCACAAAAGTTCCGAATTTTCTCCAACGAGCGCTGCCTTAAAAGTTGTTGAACCAGCGTCTATTCCTAAAAAGACTGGTCCCTCATAAGTTTTCAAATCACCTTTTTTGACAACTTCACAATCGTGCCTTTTCTTAAATTCTAAATAATCTTCTTCGTTTTTAAATAAAGGCACTAGCCTGCCAACTTCAGAAGCTTGGACACTTCCCACCTGACGAAAACGCGCGAGCGTGTCGTTTAGGGAAAGGGCTGTTTCGCATTCTTTTCTAGCAACAATTGCGCAACCTTTTGCAACGAATAGGTGCGCATCTTCAGGAACAATCCTCGCGCTCTCGTCAAGCTCTAATGTGACATAGAAGCGTTTTCTTAGCTCAGAGAGATATTGAAGAGGTCCCCCAAGAAATGCAACGTTTCCCTTTATGGGACGACCGCAAGCAAGCCCAGAGATCGTCTGGGTGACAACTGACTGAAAAATTGAAGCAGCAATGTCTTCTTTTTTTGCTCCCTCATTTAAAAGTGGCTGAACATCGGTTTTTGCAAAAACACCACACCTCGAAGCAATCGGATAGATCGTCTCATGCGTTTTAGCTAGCTCATTTAAACCAGCAGCGTCAGTGTCGAGAAGTGCCGCCATCTGATCGATGAAAGCACCAGTTCCTCCAGCACATGTCCCGTTCATTCTCTGCTCAATTGAATGATCAAAATAGACGATTTTCGCATCCTCACCACCGAGCTCAATTGCTACATCTGTTTTTGGGATGAATGTCTCAACAGCGCTTTTGTTGGCAATAACTTCTTGAACGAATGGAATTTTTAGACTTTCTGCCAAAAGAAGACCGCCTGATCCTGTTATGGCGACAGTCATTTTTTCTTCTTCAAATTCATCTTTTGCTCGCGTCAAAACGTCTTTGACCGTCGCACGAACGTCAGATTTATGGCGTTTATATATGCTCCATAAAACTTCATTATTTGAGTCAAGGACCGCGCACTTCACAGTCGTTGAGCCAATGTCAATTCCAAGAGTTAATGTGTCGTTCATATCGGTCAAAACCTAGATTTTGTTCATCTCGGCAGAAGTTACATTGTACCAATGAAGCCAGTTTGGAGGGCAGTATTTTTTTGCAGCATCTTCTGAAATCGTGTAGCCATAGCCGTTAGCCAACCCTCTGACATGCGCGCGGATTGCTTCATCCCAGCTATCCCAAGAAATGCTTCCCCAGCCCCATGCATTATGCGAACGGAAACAATATGCTCCCTTCGAGCTTTCAGTGTTTGAAATCGCAGGACTCCACCTTGGATCGACGCCATAATCCCAAGCAGCCTCAGCAAAAACTCTGCCTTGCCCAGAAAGAGGAGAGCCTGACAGATAGTTGTCAATTCGAGTTGCCCATTCGTTAACAAAAGTCGCTTTGTCAGTCGACCAATCTGCTCCATCGTTGTTTGGAGTCACAGCTTCTCCAGAAGTTGAGCTTTGCTCCTGAGTGCCTTCTTGAGTTTCACTCGACGAAGTCTCTGCTTGCTGTTTTGCGGCCTCTTCAATTGCGACTCTTTCGCGCTCTGCCTGCTCTTGAGCTTTGCGCTGTGCTTCTTCTCTCGCAGCCTGCGCTTCAGCCAAAGCACTTTGAGCTTCCTGAGCTTTCGCGTCAGCTTCAGATTTTTTGTCAGAAAGTCCCGATTGCAAATTGTCAAGCTCTTCGCGCATTGAAGTTAAATTTTTGATTTGAACAACGTTTTTGTTTCGGATGTGTTCGAGATAGTTATAGCTGTCAATGGCATCAGAGATGCTCTCAATGCCTAAAATCATGTTTATCAAAATTCCGAAGTTGTGACTTAGGTCATAGAGCTCGCGCATCGAAGAATCTGCCTTTTCTTGCTGAGCTGGAATGGTTTCGTTGATTTCCTCAATCCTTGCTTGATTTTCTTCGATTTGTTGTTGCAAGTCAGAAGCCTCTTTTGTCGCTTCCTCATACCTTTTTGCGGATTCTTCAATTTTTGTTTGGAATTCATCAGGCTGAGCGTCAACGTTATCTGTCTCTGCAAAAGCCTGCAAAGAAACGAGACCCACATGAGGCAACAGAGATGAAGCTAGCAACAAAGAAAGAGCGATGCAAATTATTTTAGCTGAGTGCGTTTTAGTGTCATTTATTAGCATAAAGAAACATTATACTAAACAAATTCAAAAAAGAAGAAAAGTTTTATTCATTAGTTGGTAATGAGATGTAAAAAGTTGTTATCACGCGAAAAAGATGTCTGAAAAAGATGTCTGACACCATTGATCCGCAACAATAAAGTTACAGAGTGTAACTTAAAAAGATGTCTGACACCATGAACTTAAATATGACCACAACAAAGAAATTGGTTGGAAAGATGGACTTGTTGAGTTGAAGCTTACGGATGATCCGCAGAATGACCCTATTAATGTGATGTTGCAGAAGCAGTCGGCGATGGGTGGAGACACCCCCCAAGGCGCGGCGACTTTTGAGGGTTGCGAGATAACGTGCCTTTATTACGACACCACTGACCCCTTCACGTTGCCGACAGACTACAAAACAAGAACTTCTAAAGCCAAAAGAAAGTGGGTGTTTACGACTAATGAAAAAGGTCTTGTTCAGCCATCTTGGCAGGAGTATGTGGATAAGTATTTAGACAAAGATAAATCAGACGAGTTGTTCTATATAACAGATGACAAAGGAAACAAAGTCATCACCTTCCCACTTGGGACTTATGTAATTGAAGAAACTGCCGCTCCTGCTGGGTTCACAAAACCAACTGACTGCAATTTAAGGACGTTTATAACAACGATTGTGCCGAACGCTAATTCAACAGATCAAAACACTGGATCGTTTGGTCGGACAATATATGTGCCAACGATCAACAGGACTTATGTTGACAAAGATGGAAACAAATATGAGTTTACAGGCTTGGGATGGAGTTCGTGGTAGGAGAAAAAAACAATTTAGTGGCTTTAATTTAGATTAATAAAAACCCTCTTGGATATTTTCGCTCCAAGAGGGTTTAATAATGATAAGGAGAGGACTTTTTAATTTATTTTTGAGTGGTGGAGCTTAAAGTTTTGCCACAAACTGAACAAGTGGTGTCTGTGTATGCTTCTTTATCAACAACTGTTACTTCTTCAGTTCCGTCTTGCCAAGTTTCATATTTATAATGATATTTGGTGTAAGTCCAAGCTAGGCATTTGGGATCTATTGGGCACATACCCAATCTCTCAGGGTCTGCATTGTATTGTTCAATAGTTAGGTTGAGTAGTGGGACATCATGTTTGCCACACATTACTGCTGCAATCCAGCCAGATTTATAAACTGGTTTGGTTTCTGTGTGTGTGACGGCAGGGTGAGTGGTTGTTTTATATTCATGGCTCACTCCATACCAGCTCACGCCCTCTGCACTCCAGCCAGCACTTTTTAGCGTTTTGTTTTCATCAGTTGATGTTGTGAAATTGTGAGTGCCGATCTTCGCGTTTGGGTTGTATTGACGCAGCAAAGCAACTGACTTGTTGTCATCAGAATACCAGCCGATCCCCTCGTCCGTCCAACCTTTTTTAACAAGGTTGTTTTTTTCATCTGTGTCAAGTGTGTAGTGGTGGTCGCCTGCATATTTGTTATAAAGACGATAAACTGGCGTGTTGCTCGTCTGTGGCGCAGTCCAGCCAATGCCCTCGTAGTTCCAACCCTTGTTAACAAGGTTGTCCTTTTCACTTAGGCTGGCAGTGTAGAAATGCTCGCCAGTGTAAGGGTTATAAAGCCTAAGCATTGCCGTGCATTGCTCAGTTGTTTTCGCACTAGCAT
>CAVAWT010000009.1:0-62325 GCA_963592435.1 Oribacterium sp.
TTTCATTGTGTCCTCCGTATGTTCAAATTCTTTCTTCATTATAAGTCAGGTCCTTGTGTCCGCTTTACTTGCCAAATGGAAGCACTTCATCGATCATGTTGTCCCTTTATAAAGTTGATTTTAAAACATGGCAGCGAGAAAAAGTTGCGCAACTTTTTTGATGAATTCGAGGGATTATTATGATTTTCCCTCGTTCCTGAAAAATTCAAAATTAGATCGTCTGAAAACAATTCGCCTTTTTTTCGCCTTTTTTGATATCTGAGCGGAAATAAGGAAAGTTATTGAATGACAAAAATATGCCATATACTGGTGAAAAAATGGTAGCTCCGACGGGATTCGAACCCGCGACCTCCGCCTTGAGAGGGCGGCGTCCTAAACCGCTAGACGACGGAGCCATTAAAAAACCGTCTCTAAACAAAGACGGTTTTCTATTATATGACATAAACGGCTCAGTTATTCAATAATTTTAAAATTAATTTATTTTCCACTCAGAAATTCTCGATTTCGCCTCGTAGCTTCGAGACCATTTGCTCTTTTGATCCTTTTTTGGGAATAGAGGGTTTTAAAGGCGATCGACTTTTTCAAGTAGCCTTTTAGTCAGCTCAGTCCAGCTCAAATGAGAAACGCTTTGTACATTTGATTTTAATGCGAAGGCTTGGGTGAGTGCGTCAGCAAGGTCATCACGAAATGGAGGCAAGTCTGAAAGGAGGGGAACGTCGACATTAGTCATCTTTGGTGGTTTTACGAAGATGAGAGGCGCGTCCTTAGTGTTATCAAGATACCATTCACGGATTCCTGGCAGATCTGTCATGACGCAAGAACATCCGCAGGCGAGGGCTTCCAGTGAAACGAGAGGCAATCCTTCAAAAAAAGATGGAAGGCAAAAAACGCTCGATTGCGCATAGAGCTTTGCTAGGTCCTCCTGTGTCAATTTTCCTTTAAATTCGACGTCTACATTTGAATTTTTTGCTATCGCAACGATTTCCTCAAATTCTTTTTCGTTGCTGTGTCCTCCAGCAAGCGATAATTCGATTCCGTCAATTTCTTTTGACATTTCTGAAACTGCCAAAATCAGCTCTCTGACACCTTTTTGATAACAAATTTTTCCAGCATAGACGATTGATTTTTTAGATCGGCTGGAAGTCGCAACATTTTCATTGAACACGTTTGAATTAAAGCCAGTGCCGATTATGTCAATTTTCGACATTGGTGTTCCATAAGTGTTTTTTACGTCTTCAATTTGGTTTTTGTGGAGAACAAAAACTTGGTCGAGGGAATTTATTCCTTGTTTGATGTATTCGGCGCAAAGCTGGTGCTTGTTCATTTGTCGGATGTCTGTTCCGTGGCATATCGCAACAATTTTGGCTGGACTAAGAAGTGTTTGGTTAATGTGAGAAGCAATTGCAGTTGTTAGATAAAGGTGGTGGCAAACAATCAAATCAGGCTTAAAATCGATGATCGCTCCCTGGATTGTTGAGGCATTGGCGTTTGTGAACTTCTGCACCATTGAATCAGTGAAATCGCAATAGCGAGTCGATGGATAGGGCATGTTGTCGCTCATGCCTGCAATGTTAAAATCGAGCTCTCCTTCTCCGAAGGTGACGGGGTATGTCGCTATCGCCTCTTTTTCGCAATCGGGCGCTGGATCATTGTACGCTCTTCCGTAAACAATTGCTTGAGTGTGACCCAACTGTGACAGACATTTGACGACCTCTGTTAAATAGACGCCACTGCCAGTGCTCGTCGGCTTTTGAGCTGTTATGGATAAAACCCGCATTTAGGAATTAATGCGTTTTATTTTTAAGCAAACCATTTCGAAACAATTGGGATGTAGCCCGAGAGAATGACTAGGAACACAAAAATGGGCACGAAATAGGACATGTAGCCCTTTAGCCATTGAGGAAACTTCAACCCCTTGCCTTCGTCTGCCTCTTTCAAGAAACCTTCCCAGCCCCAACCACTTTTCCTTGTGCAGAATAAAACAATGACAAGAGAGCCCAGTGGCAACAAATTGTTTGAGACGATGAAGTCTTCAATTGCTTGGATGTCGCCGATCCCAGGAATTGTGAAGCCCGCCCAGACGTTGAAGCCAAGAACGCACGGCATCGAAAGAATTGCGAGCAGTGAACAGTTTATGGCGCATGATTTCTTTCTGCTCCAGCCCCAGTGATCCATGCCCCATGCAATGATCGCCTCAAAAACTCCTATGACGGTTGAAAGTGCCGCAAAAGCCATGAAGATGAAGAATAGAGAACCCCAAAGGTTGCCAAGTGGCATTTGCGAAAAGACTGTTGGGAGGGTCACAAACACAAGCCCAGGGCCAGAATCAGCTTGGATGCCATATGTAAAGCAAGCTGGAAAAATGATCAATCCTGCCATGAAAGCAACTGCTGTGTCGAGTCCGCAGATGCGAAGCGCTTCACCTGGCAAAGTGTGTTCTTTGTCGATGTAGGAACCAAAAATCAACATTCCTCCAATTCCGATTGAGAGAGTGAAGAATGCTTGACCCATTGCTGCGAAACAAACTTCAATTACGTTTTGCCAGCCTCCCCCGAAGATTTTTCCAAAGTCTGGCATGAGATAAAAAGCAAGTCCTTCAGCAGCACCACTCAAGGTCAAGGAATGAATGCACAGCACGACCATAATGACAAAAAGTGCAACCATCATCCATTTTGTTATTTTCTCAACTCCGTTTTCAACGCCAGCGCGTGTCACGAGATAGCCGATTGCTACGACGATTAACATGCACAAAGTCAATTGAAGCGGGTCTGCAAGAAGCCCTGAGAAGACGTTAGCAACTTCATTTGCAGATGCGCGATCAAAAGTTCCTGTCATTGAAAAGACGATGTATGCTAAAAACCACCCAGTAACAGTTGTGTAGAACATCATCAAGATGTAATTTCCAACTAAGCACACCCACTTGTGCAAGTGCCATTTTGATCCTGGCTTTTCGAGATTGTTGAAAGCTTGACCTGCTCCGGCACGTCCTGCGCGTCCAACTGCAAACTCCATCACCATGATCGGGAGTCCAAAAGCGCAGAGAAACACAAGGTAGAGGACGAGAAATGCTGCGCCACCATATTCTCCAGTAATGTAGGGAAAACGCCAAACGTTTCCAAGTCCAATCGCGCAACCTGCGCTTATCATAATGAATCCGAAGCGTGAAGCGAACTTTTCGCGACTTTGAGTTTCTGACATCAGACGCCTTTCTAAGCATTAACAAAAAATGAATTACTGCAGTTGAGGATAACACAATGAAGGCTTTAAATCTTTCACATTCGTTTATGTGTTGAGTGAAAGTAACAATTTTGATATGATAAAGGTTGAAATTTTTGTTAATTTAAAATTAAGTTCGTTGAGAGGCATTAAAGATATGCAGAACAAAATTGATGGAACCGTTGACATTTCGAAGGGCGTCTTTGCTGACATTGTTGGATATGCGGCGCTTGAATGTTATGGAATTGTTGGCGTTGCTAATGCAAACAGGATTGACACTTTTATGCGAATTTTGCCAGTGTCGCGCCTTCGTCGAGGCGTTAACATTGAGGTGGAAGATGATCGAGTCGATGTGGAAGTTTACGTCGTCATTGAATATGGGACGACGATTTCAACAATTTGCGACAATTTGACAGAGAGGATCAAATTCGTCTTAAAAGAGTTTGCAGGTGTTGACAAAGTCAATGTGAAGATAAAAGTTTGCGATGTCAACGTCAAGCGATAGCTTGCTTTTTATCACCAATAAATCGAACAATTAGAAATTGAACTAAAAGGATAATCGATGGAAATTTCCAAATTAGCTTCTGCAGTCATCTTTGCCGCACATGCGCTCGCAGAGAAGGAAGATGACATAAACAAGTTGAATGTTTTCCCAGTGCCAGACGGTGACACGGGAACTAACATGTCGTTGACGATGAAGAGTGTCGAAGACAACATCTTAGCTCTCGGTCCTGATTTCACGAAAGAAGAGCTGTGTCGCGCTATAACAACTGGCGCGCTCATGGGTGCAAGAGGCAACTCTGGTGTCATCACCTCTCAAATTCTTCGAGGAATTTGTGATGGTGTCAAACAATGCGAGCAAATTGACACAAAAGAGATTGCTCTCATTTTTGAAACAGCAGAAAAGGTCGCTTTTGCTGCTGTCAGAAAGCCAGTAAAAGGCACGATTTTAACGGTTCTTTCCGACATTGCAACCGCAGCAAAGGATGCGCAAGATAAAAAACTTAAGTTTGAAAATGCTTTAGTTAGTCTCGTTGAGGCAGCATATGAATCGGTCAAGAACACGCCTGAATACCTTCCAGTGCTAAAGGAGAACAACGTCGTTGATGCGGGTGGTTATGGCTTGGCTATTTTCATCGATGGGTTTGTTAGTTCTTTTTTGAATAAAGGAGAAGAGCTCTCTCACAATTTTGACATTTCACAGATGTCTGCGCCGAAAGTTGAGATCGAGCAGATTAACGACTGGGAAGGGTCAAAATATCGTTATTGCAACGAGTTTTTGGTCGATTCGCAGACGCTCGATTCTGAAGAAGCTCTTAACTTCCTCTCAACGATGGGCGACTGTGAGCTTTGCGTTGGTGCAACACCAAAGTTCAAGGTTCATGTTCACTCAAATGAGCCAGACAAAGTTTTGAAATATTTCTTGGAGCGTGGTCAAATTTCAGAAGTTCACATCCACAACATGCAACTTCAGTCAGAGCAACGCACCAAAAAATTGGCGAAGGAAGTTGAAGAACAGAACCTATGTGTTGTCGCTGTTGCTGTTGGTGAGGGCAATGTAGAAATTTTGAAGAGCCTTGAGGTTGATGTTGTCGTCAGTGGCGGTCAAACGATGAACCCTTCGACGAAGGATCTTTTTGATGCTGCGAAGTCCGTTCCTGCAAAGAGCTATCTTTTCTTGCCTAACAATTCAAACATTGTTATGGCGGCAGGTGCAGCTGCAAATTTGATCGGTGAGAATGCTTGCGTTTTGCCAACGAAGAGTGTTCCAGAAGCTTTTTCTGCCCTCTTTGAGCTCGATAAAGAAAAAACGGCGCAAGAAAACTTCGATGCGATGAGCGATGTTTTGGGGACAGTTGTCACAGGTGAGATCACAACAGCAATAAAGGATTCTAAAGACGAAAATGGGAACAAAATAAAGAATGGCGATGTCATCGGAATTTTGGACGGGAAAATTTTGTCAGTCGGCAAAAAAGTGGTGGATGTGACGCTTGATTTGATTAAGAAAGCAGGCGTTGATGATTATGACACTTTAACTTTGCTTCGAGGTGAAGACTTAAGTGAAAAAGACTTTGATAAGTTGACATCGAAGATTGAGACGAAGTTTTCTGGTCTGGAAGTCGATCCACATGATGGCGGTCAACCACTTTATCCAATAGTCTTCTCACTTGAATAAGCTCATTTTTAATCCCAAAATTGATTTTCCGTTTCGTTATTTTGATTTAACGAAGGCGCATGACATTGCAAGTGCTCGTATGGGGCAGAAGAGCACGATCATTGCAACACTTGAAGATGTTGAGGTCAAAAAAGTATTCTCTCAAACAAGTGTCAGGCAACTTACGTTTGTTGATTCGACGGGGAGTTGTCTTTTAAATTTATTAGATGAGAACTTTTATAAAGGCGATTTCGAGATAGGAAAAAACTATGTTTTCTCTGGAATGATTGAGACCTATGATTCAGAAAAATGTATAAACAATCCTTTGCTTAAAAAATTTATTGGCACGAGTAACCCTGAGGTCGTCCCTGTTTATGCAGAGGATTTTTGCCCAGCGTTAGAGGACTTTGAGAAGAAAGATTTTAATAAAAATCTTTTAGGAAGTGATGGAATCACATTAAAGGATGCCCTTTTGGGGCTTCATTGTTTTCTAGGTAAAGAGAAATTAGTTGAGGCAAGAAAGGCGCTAAAACTTGATGAGCTCATAAGGTGCCACATCGCTTGTTTAGAATCAGGAACAACCTTGTTTGAGGAGCTGATCGATCCCTTTAAAATTGATAGTTACTCTGAAATTGAGAGCGGACTCGATCGGGTGATTTATCCAAAAGATGAAGGAGAAGAAATTCAAGCGATTAAAGATGCAGCTCAAAGAGGCAACAGAGTCATGATAATTTGTCCTCTTGCAAACAAAACGACGGACGAAAGAAATTCGATAGCCTATGATTTTGCTCGAGCCGCGAAAGTTCCAGCTGCCAAGCCACATCCGTTCATATCGATCGAGAATGAAGCTGATTGTGGGGCTAACGATGAGGGAGTAATAAGGAGACAGGCGCAAATGCGTAACTTTTTTGACAATAGTGTCAGACATCTCATTTCAACGTCTGCTGGTGTTAAAGAAAAATGGGATTTGAATGAAGATGACTTGCTGGTCGTTGAAGATGCTGACAGGATTTCAACGTTGCAAATTGACTTGTGGAGGCAAAAAGCAAAATGCAGGGTGGTAGCGGTTTCCAACTCAAAGTCGGCAATGCAAAAGCAAAGGCTTGAATTCTTGATGGATGCGCATCCTCAAGAAGAAGTTTTGATAAATGAGCTTGCTTTCAGGCGCGACGGCGACATTTTGGGGTGCAGAAACGAAAAGTTTCAAACATTAAAACTTGTAAACTTGACACGTGATCAACTGTTGTGTGATGTGGCAGAAAGAAGAGCAAAGGACATGCTTAAATGCTGAAGATTATCTCTGGACAATTTGGAGGAAGGAACATTGACACACCTGAAGGCAGGCAAACCAGGCCGACAACAAATAGGGTTCGCGAAGCCGTTTTCAACTCGCTTTGTTCCAAATTTTCATCTGACATGACTCTTTCAGGTGCCATTGTCCTAGACATGTTTGCAGGTTCTGGTGCACTTGGTTTCGAGGCACTTTCTCGTGGCGCAGAATTTGTTACTTTTTGCGACAAGAGCGCAAAAGCAATCTCTATCATCAAAAAAAATGCTAAGAGCTTAAACGTTAGTCCAAATTTTTTTGAAATTTGCAAAGGAGACTCTTTTAAGCCAAAGACCTATCACCCCAAACTTAACATCATTTTTGCAGATCCTCCCTATGTTTTTTCTCCAATTGATGTTAAAAGGGCAATCGATGGCTTAATTAATTTAGGCTCTGTTGAAGACTCCGCACTTCTTTATTATGAACACGACATCGAAACAGACATAACTTGTTTCAAAGACTCATTCGAGCAGATCTACAGCAAAAAATGTGCAGACATTTTCTTGCTAAAACCAAGAGTTGATGGGTAATCAAATGGCAGAACCCTGCAAAAATGAGGTACTAACAGGCAAAATACTAATCCCTAATCCATGTTCCTTAATTCCTTCTCATGGGGTCAGACCCCTTAATAAGGTCGAATCAGGTTTTGTCGAAAAAAATTCTCGCAAACATCTTAATTTTTTGTGATAAACTTAAAAGTCGCGTCTAAAACGTGCATGGACACACCCGGACGCGTGGATGGACGGAGTCAAGGTAGCTGGCCTCTTTAGAGCTATCAATTTTGGCGATCGTCGTCACTTATTACAAGAGGGACTCTTTTATGAAAAGGGTCATTAGAAACAAGAAAGAGAGACTTAAGTGGGAATTAGAAACTATAAGCCGACCAGTCCTGGGCGTCGCTTTCAAATGGTTTCTGACTTTGAAGACATAACAACTTCAAAGCCTGAAAAATCGCTTTTGGCGAAAAAACCAAAGAAAGCTGGTCGCAACAATTATGGTCGCATCACTTGCCGTCACAAGGGTGGCGGGAATCATGCGCGCTATCGCGTTATTGATTTCAAGCGCAACAAAGATGGCGTTCCAGCCAAAGTTGCAACGATTGAGTACGACCCTAATCGCACGTCACGCATTGCACTTCTTCATTATGCAGACGGCGAGAAGAGATACATCATCCAGCCAAAAGGCTTAAAGGTTGGAGATGTTGTTGAGAGTGGCGTGAACGCAGACATCAAGCCTGGCAACGCGCTTCCACTTGAAAACATTCCAGTTGGTACACTTGTTCACTGTGTTGAATTGCAACCTGGAAAAGGTGCAAGCATGGCTCGCAGTGCAGGTGCTTCAATCCAGTTAATGGGCAAGGAAGGTAAATATGCAATCCTTCGCATGCCATCTTCTGAAATGAGACGCGTTCTTCTGACTTGCAGAGCCACAGTTGGCGAGGTTGGAAATGCAGAGCACTCCAACATCAAAATCGGCAAAGCTGGAAGAAATCGTTGGAAGGGCATTCGTCCAACAGTTCGTGGTACTGTCATGAACCCAGTCGATCACCCACATGGTGGTGGTGAAGGCAAGAACAAGAGTGCTGGTCGTCATCCAGTTTCTCCTTGGGGTCAGCCTGCAAAGGGTCATCGCACTCGCAATAAGAAAAAAGCTTCAAGCAAGCTCATTATCCGTCGTCGCAAGAAATAGCGCATAACCAGTTTTAAGGAGATTATTTTGAGCAGAAGTTTGAAAAAAGGACCTTTCGTCGAGATGCGTCTTTTGGAGAGAATCCAGAAGATGAACGACGAAAACAACAAACAAGTCGTAAAAACATGGTCGCGCTCTTCAACCATCTTTCCAGAGATGGTTGGCCACACAATTGCTGTGCACGACGGGCGCAAACATGTTCCAGTATACGTAACAGAGTCAATGGTCGGTCACAAACTCGGTGAGTTCGCTCCAACGCGCACTTTCCGTGGTCACTCGGCTGACAAGGGCAAATAGAGAGGAAAGGAGAAGATAAATGGCTAACAACGAAGTAGCTTTGGAAGCAAGCGCCACCTCAAAATTTGTTCGCGTGAGTCCACGCAAGGCAAGGATCGTTATCGATCTTGTGAGAGGCAAGAAAGTTTCAGAAGCTCGTGACATTTTGCAATTTTCCGAGCGTGCAATTTCTGAGACAGTTTTAAAGACTCTGAACTCCGCAGTTGCAAACGCGGTCAACAATCATGGCATGCTCGAGAGCACGCTTTACGTTAAGACTGCCACGGCAGATGAGGGTCCAACCTTAAAAAGGATTCGCCCTCGTGCAAAGGGAAGCGCAGACAGAATTAACAAGCGCACTTCCCACATAAAAATCACCGTCGCAACCAGCAAGGAGGCTTAAGAAATGGGTCAGAAAGTTTGCCCAACAGGATTCCGCCTCGGGATCACTGAAAATTGGAAGAGTCGCTGGTATGCCGACAAAAACTATGCGACTTTGCTAGAAAATGATTTAAAACTCCGTGAGTTCATTGAAAAGACTTTAAAAGATGCAGCAGTTTCAAAAGTCGACATCGAGCGCACTGGAGAAAACATTAAAATAACAATCACCACTGCTCGCCCTGGCGTCGTCATCGGCAAAAAAGGCGCAGACATCGACATTTTGCGTAAGAAACTGCAAACAATTGCCGATGGCAAAGTGAGCGTTGATGTTCTGGAGATTCGCCGTCCTGAAATTGATGCAAATTTGATTGCACAAAGTGTTGCTCAACAGCTTGAAGGCAGAGTTGCATTTCGTCGTGCTATGAGAAAAGCTGTTCAGAGTGCGATCAATTCAGGTGCTGAAGGCATCAGAATTCAATGTTCTGGTCGACTCGGTGGCGCAGAAATGAGCAGACGCGAGTGGTATCGTGAAGGCAGAGTTCCTCTTCAAACTCTTCGCGCGAAGGTGGATTATGCTTTCTCGACTGCAAACACTCAAATGGGCGCAATCGGCGTTCAAGTTTGGGTCTACCATGGTGATGTTATGCCTGGTCAGAAATATTCTGATCCAGCTTTGGAAGGTTCTGGACGCAACAATCGCGGACGCAGTGGTCGCCGTGGGAATGAGAATCGGAGGCAGAAATAATGTTAATGCCAAGACGTGTTAAGCACAGAAAGGTGCAACGTGGCTCGATGAGGGGCAACGCCAAGGGTGGCACCACTCTTGCATTTGGCTCTTATGGTCTTGCAACGACTGAGCGCCACTGGATAACAAATCGCCAAATTGAGGCAGCGCGTATCGCAATGACTCGTCATATGAAGCGTGGCGGTCGTGTTTGGATAACAATTTTCCCTGACAAGCCAGTTTCTAAAAAACCAGCTGAAACTCGCATGGGTAAGGGCAAAGGCGCTCCTGAATATTGGGTAGCAGTTGTTAAACCTGGACGCATTATGTTTGAAATTGATGGCGTCGACGAGGAGACAGCAAAAGAGGCTCTTCGCTTAGCGGCAATGAAATTGCCTGTTAAGTGCAAGGTCGTTCAAGGAACTCCTGCAATCGCAGCTAGTAAAGGTAAGGAGGCCTAAATGAAATCTTCGGAAGTCAGAGAACTCACATCAGAGGATTTGAAGGCAAAATTGGCGGAAAACCGCGCCGAACTTTTCAACCTCCGTTTTCAAATGGCAACAAGTCAGCTCGATAACACCGCTCGCGCGAAACTTGTTAAAAAAGACATAGCTCGCATTTTGACAGAAATGAGAGCCCGAGAGTTAAGCGCGCAAGGCAAATAGGGGAGGTGTGAGTAATGACAAACGCTGAAAACACACGTAACAGTCGCAAGGTTCGTCAGGGAACAGTTGTGTCAGCTGCAGGAGACAAAACAATTGTTGTTGAGGTGAAGAGCGACAAACCACATCCAGTTTATGGGAAGATGATGAGCACAACGAAGAAATATCACGCCCATGATGAGAAGAACGAGGCAGGGGTTGGCGACCGTGTTCACATCGCTGAGACTCGTCCGATCTCAAAGCTGAAACGCTGGAGACTGTTAGACATCATCGAGAAGGCTAAATAGTGCGCAGAAGTGCATTGTTTATAAGAGGAATAAAGGACAGATAAAATGATACAAATGCAATCATATTTGAGCGTCGCAGACAACTCTGGCGCGCGCAAAGTGCAATGCATCAAGGTTCTCGGTGGTTCCAAAAGAAGGTACGCCGGAATCGGTGATGTTATAATCTGCGCAGTTAAAGAGGCAATCCCAAACGGCGCTGTTAAGAAGGGCGAAGTTGTTCGTTGTGTCATCGTTCGCACAAAAAATCAAGTGCGTCGCGATGATGGGTCCTACATCCGTTTTGACCAAAACGCTTGTGTTTTGATCAATGCTGACGGAACACCACGCGGAACGCGTATTTTTGGACCAGTTGCTCGTGAGCTTCGCGACAAGAGATATATGAGAATCGTGTCTTTGGCACCTGAGACTCTTTAGGCGGAAGGAGGATAGACATGGCAGTAAAATTTGGCACAAATGCAAGAGGCAAAAACCCAAAGTTCAGAATCCTTCCTGTGAAAACTGGCGATCAGGTTCAAGTTTTGGCAGGCAAAGACAAAGGCAAAAAGGGCAAAGTTTTGCGCACAATTCCTGCTCAGAACAAGGTTGTTGTTGAAGGAATCAACCAAGTTCGCAAGACGATGCGCCCAACACAAGCAAACCCTCAAGGCGGAATTCAAACTGTTGAAGCACCGCTTCACGTTTCAAACGTTGCGCTCGTTTGCCCAAGTTGTGGCGAAAAAACGAGAGCTTCTCGCAGAAGAGACGAGAAGGGTAAGAAAATTCGTGTATGCAAAAAATGTGGAGCAGACATCGATAAATAATTAAATTTTTAAATTTAAGTGTTAAAATAAATAAGTTGACCCTTTTTGAGATAAAAGGGACGCTGGGTCGGAAATTCAGCGTTTAAATCACCAAGTGTTAGGAGAAAAAAACATGGCTGACATGCCAAGATTAAAAGAGAAATATAACAAAGAATTAAAAGATCAACTTAAAAAAGATCTTGACATCAAAAATGTCAACGACGTTCCTCGTTTGACAAAAATTGTCGTTAACATGGGCGTTGGAGCTGCAACTTCCGATCATAAAATTCTTGATCATGCAGTTGAGGACATGCGCACAATCACTGGTCAACAACCAATGATTTGCCGTGCAAAGAAGTCGATCGCTTCCTTTAAACTTCGCGAAGGTCAAGCAATTGGTTGCAAAACAACGCTTCGTGGGGATCGCATGTGGGAGTTCTATGACCGCCTCGTTTCAACGGCAATTCCAAGAATCCGTGACTTCAGAGGCATGTCTACTAAAAGCTTTGACGGACGTGGAAACTACACTTTCGGTGTCACTGAACAGCTCATCTTCCCAGAGATCGACTATGACAAAATCGATCGCACTCGTGGCATGGACATAACAATTGTCACAACAGCTCGCGATGACGAAGGTGCGCTCGCACTCTTGAAAGCATTGGGATTCCCATTCAAGGAGAATTAAAGAAATTTTGGTTATTACAGAGGAACAAAAGTTTCCTCTGTTTTAATAATTGTTAAAAACAAGAAATTTGAAAGAAGGAAATTAATGGCTAAAAAATCGATGATTGCCAAAGCCAAAAGAGAGCCAAAGTTCTCAACAAGGGCATACCACCGTTGCAACAGATGCGGTCGCCCTCATGGCTACTATCGTAAGTTTGGTCTTTGCAGAGTTTGTCTGCGAGAACTTGCTAACGAAGGCAAATTGCCAGGCGTTACTAAGTCTTCTTGGTAAACATGGCACCACTTTAAGCAGGCGCAATCTCTAAGGGGGATTCGCGAACCGCTAATTTGAGCATCACTAACGAAAGGTAAGAAGAAAAATGACAATGACAGACCCGATTGCAGACATGTTGACGCGCGTGCGCAACGCTCAGTCTGCAGGCAAAGACAACGTGTCGATGCCAACGAGCAAAAAGCTCGTGGAGGTTGCTCGTGTTATGAAAGAGGAAGGTTTCATCGAGTCTTATGACATCGTTGAAGCAAGCCCACGAGCAAATCTTGTGATCAATTTGAAATATGGTCCAAGTGGCGAAAAAACAATGCGCGGAATCAAACGCGTTTCAAAACCAGGTCTTCGCATCTATCGTGGAAAAGACAACCTTCCACGCGTTCATGGAGGCCTTGGTTGTGCAATCATTTCAACATCGAAAGGCGTGATGGCAGATCGCGACGCCAGAAATCAAGGCGTTGGTGGAGAAGTCATCGCTTATGTTTGGTAAGAAGGGAGGAGCGAAGCAATTATGTCTAGAATCGGAAAAATGCCAATCTCCATCCCAGAAGGTGTGGAAGTGAAAATTGACGGATCGACCGTCAACGTAAAAGGCAAAAACGGAGAGCTAACTCGCACATTTCAACCTTGCATCGAAATTGTGCAAGAAGAAGCAGAGGTCAAGTGCACTCCAAAAGATGAAGAACCAGAAACAAATGCATATTGGGGACTCACTCGCACATTGATCAGCAACATGGTCGAAGGCGTGAGCGCAGGGTTCGAGAAGAAACTCGAACTTGTTGGCGTTGGCTATCGTGCTGCTATGAAGGGCACAGACCTTGAAATTTCTGTTGGATATTCTCATCCTGTGATTGTTAAAGCACCTGAAGGCATTACTTTTGAGGTGCCAGAAGCTGACAAGATCACAGTAAAGGGCGCTTCAAAAGAGCAAGTTGGTCAAGTTGCTGCCGACATCCGCAAGTGGAGAAAACCAGAGCCCTACAAAGGCAAAGGAATTCGCTATGAGGGTGAATATGTACGTCGTAAAGCTGGCAAAGCTGGCAAGGAATAGGGGCGAGGTGTTTAAATAATGAGACAATCTCAATTAAAAAGACAAAAAGGACTCGCTCGTCGTCATCGTCGAGTTCGCGGAAAGGTGTCAGGGACTGAAACACGCCCAAGACTTTGCGTGTTTCGTTCAAACAGCAACATTGAGGCACAAGTCATAAACGACGTGACGCACACAACAATTTGTGGGGTCAGCACTCTTTCTAAGGACTTCAAAGCCACGAACAAGAAGAGCGGGACGATTGAAGGCGCAGCGGAAATTGGCAAGATGATTGCTGAAGCTGCCAAGAAAAACAAAGTTGAAGAGGTCGTTTTCGACCGAGGAGGAAACCTCTATCACGGACGCGTTAAAGCTTTGGCTGAAGCCGCTCGTGAAGCAGGTCTCAAGTTTTAACAGGAGAAGCAAATGGCAAAGAGAAACAATCAACATCAGCAAAACGCAGCGCCAGAGCTTGAAGAGCGCGTAGTTTCCATTAAACGCGTTTCTAAAACTGTTAAAGGTGGAAGAAGAATGCAACTTTCTGCTCTCGTCGTTGTTGGCGATGGCAAGGGAAAAGTTGGCGTTGGAATGGGAAAATCGCAAGAGGTTCCTCAAGCAATCAAAAAAGCTGTTGAAGATGCAAAGAAAAACATGTTCAAAGTCGCTATAACTGAGGAAGGCACAGTTCCTCACGAGATCATGGGCGAATATGGTGCAGGCAGAGTTTTGATCCGCCCTGCTGTTCCTGGTACTGGTGTTATGGCTGGTGGACCAGTTCGTGCCGTCATGGAGCTTGCTGGCATCAAAAACGTCATAACAAAGTCCCTCGGAACTTCAAACTCTCTAAACATCGTTAAAGCAACTGCTGAGGGCTTGAAGCTCATTGAAGGTCCAGAGGAAGTTGCACGCAGACGCGGAGTTAGCGTTGCACACATCTTCGGTCGCAAGGTCGCTGCAAAAGCAACTGAAACTGAAAAGGTGGGAGACGCGCCCGAGAAAGCTGAGGCATAAAAATGGCACAAGCAAAAAAGACATTAAGAGTGAAACTGACAAAGAGCCCAATTGGCAGAAGTGCAGACCAACACAAAACACTTCGTGCACTCGGGCTTGGAAAAGTTGGAAGCCAACACGATTTGCCTGATAATGACGCAATTCGTGGAATGATCTTCAAGGTGAAGCATCTTGTCACTGTTGAAGACATTTAATTTGTTTTAATATATTTAAGGAATAAAGTATTTTATAAGTTGCTGGCGGCGAGCTGCCAGAAGTGAACACACAAGTTCATTAAAAGCGAAAAGGAGAAGACGTGGAAATTAAAGATTTAATGCCAGCTGAGGGCTCAACTAAAGCAAGAAAGCGTGTGGGCAGAGGTCCAGCATCTGGAACAGGAAAGACTGCGGGTCGCGGTATGAACGGTCAAAAATCACGTTCAGGCGGTGGCAAAGGTGCAGGATTTGAAGGAGGACAAACACCACTTGCTCGTCGTTTGCCAAAACTTCCTGGTTTCAGAAATCCAAACAGATGCGAATATGTTGCAGTCAACGTTTCTCGTCTGGAAGCAAAATATGAAGCTGGAGAGACAGTTGATGCTGACACTTTGGTGCAAAAGGGCATCATCAAGCACACAACTGACCTCGTCAAAGTTTTGGGTGATGGTGAGTTGACAAAGCAGTTGACAGTCAAAGTTGACAAGGTTTCTGCTTCTGCAAAATCAAAAATTGAAGCAGCTGGAGGAAAGGTAGAAGAAGCGTGCTAAGGTCATTAATTGACGCTTTCAAGGTTCCTGAGCTTCGCAAGAAGATTCTCTTTACCCTTGCGATCCTCGCGCTTTATCGCCTTGGAGCATATGTGCCAGTGCCTGGCATTCCATTCAGAGAATTCGCGACAGCCTATCAAGATCAAGGCGTTGCGATGTCGATGCTCGACTTGTTCACAGGCGGTGCACTTTCAAACTTCTCAGTGTTTTCGTTAGGAATCATGCCCTACATCACTGCATCCATCATCATGCAGTTGATGCAAGGCGTCATTCCGACTGTTGGACGCTGGGCAAAGGAAGGCGATTCTGGAAGAAAAAAGATAACTCAAGTCACTCGTTATTTGACATTGGGTTTAGGTCTCATTAATGCAGTTGGCTATCTGTTGCTGTTCCAGTCGTCGCAATATGGCGTTGTGTTCCCAAGTCTTGTGCCTTATCCTTTGATGTGCTTCACGATTGTCTTCACACTTGTCGCAGGCACAGCGTTCATCATGTGGATGGGCGAACTCATCACGCAAAGAGGCGTTGGAAATGGCATGTCGCTCATCATCTTCACCTCGATCGTTTCACGCGTTCCTGGTGCAATTTTCTCAAGCATCAATCTTCAGAGCGACCTTGGAATGGGCATCGCAATGACAATTGTCATTTTGCTGATTGTTCTTGCTTGCATCCCTGCAATCATCTATGTTGAGAGAGCACAAAGACGCATTCCAGTTTCTTATGCCAAACGCGTATCGGGCAGAAAAATGATGGGTGGTCAAAACACCTATCTCCCTCTCAAGGTCAACGCTGCTGGCGTTATCCCGATCATCTTTGCGTCTTGCATCCTCTACCTCCCAGCTCAGCTAGCAGCGATTTTTAATGTTGGCTGGTTGCAGAGTGTTGCTAACGCATGTTCCACAGGCTGGATAAACTGGATTTTGACTTTGTTGTTGATCGTGTTCTTCGCCTATTTCTACACTTCAATGGTGTTTAATCCTGAAGAGACATCTGACAACATCCGCAAGCAAGGTGGATTTATTCCAGGCGTTCGTCCAGGAACTGCAACAGTGACATACATCAAAAACGTTTTGAGAAGGATTACGTTGCCAGGCGGTTTGTTCATAGCAGCAATCGCAGTTGTGCCAACGATTCTTTTCTATTTCACAAACAACCAGCTCATTCAATCTTTTGGTGGCACCTCCATCCTGATTATGATCGGCGTTGCCCTTGACACTATGAGCAAAGTCGAAAGCCAATTAAAGATGCACAACTATGACGGCTTCTTTAAATAAATTTTTTTAATAGGGAGAAACGAAAATGAACATTGTTTTATTAGGAGCTCCGGGTGCTGGTAAGGGCACCCAAGCAGAAAAGCTTGTTGAAGATCTCGGGCTTTGCCACATCTCAACTGGCGACATTTTGCGCCAAGCTGTTAAAGACGAAACCGAGTTGGGCATTAAGGCAAAAGGCTACATGGACGCAGGTGACCTTGTGCCAGACGAGCTCATCATCGACTTAATGCGTGAGCGCGTTCAGCAGCCCGACACAGCAAAAGGCGTCATTCTCGACGGCTTCCCTCGCACAACAACGCAGGCAGTGGCGCTCGAGGCAATGTTGACAGAACTTGATTGCCCACTCGACGCTGCGCTTCTTGTGGATGTTGACCCAGAAGTGATTGTTAAGCGCTTAACATCGCGAAGAGTGTGCAGAACATGCGGTCACATTGGCACTGTGGCAGACGGCGACAAATGCACGGTGTGTGGTGGCGAAATGTACCAGCGCGACGACGACAACGAAACAACCGTCCGCAACCGCTTGGAAGTCTACGCCAACTCCACCGCCCCCCTCATCGACTACTACAAAGGCTGCGATTTGATCCTCGACATCGACGGCGACCGCGACCCAGATGTAGTTTATGCAGACATCAAATCTGCGCTTCAAAAATAGCCTACATAAAAAATGCGTGAGAAGAAGGCGCGCAAATATGTGACGTCGCTCGACGGGCTTCGAGCGCTTGCAGTTCTTTTTGTTCTTGCATACCACCTAAAGCTCCCCTATTGTGTTGGGGGGCTTTCTGGCGTTACTGTCTTTTTCGTTTTAAGTGGCTATCTCATAACAGCGCTTCTTCTTGCTGAGTTCGACAAAAAGGACACAATTGACCTTCCTCATTTTTGGTTGCGCAGAATAAAAAGGCTCTTTCCTTGCATAATCCTCGTGATCCTCTCGTCAACTGTCGTTTTCACTTTCTTTAATCATGAGCTTTTGACGAAGATGCGCCCTGACATCGTCTCATCTCTGTTTTTCTTCAACAACTGGCATCAAATTTTCTCAAACATTTCCTATTTCGATGGTCTTGGTTCTCCTTCTCCGTTGACGACTTTTTGGTCACTGGCAATTGAGGAGCAGTTCTATCTCATCTGGCCACCAGTGTTGCTGTTGTTACTGAAGCTTCGAGTTGATAGGCGAGTGATTGCTGGAATCGTATGTGTGCTTGCTTTTGTCTCAGTGACATTGATGTTTGTCATGTTTGATCCAACAGGAGATCCTTCAAGAGTCTATTATGGCACTGACACGCGAGCATTTTCAATTCTGATCGGGGCTCTTCTTGCTTTCGGTTGGCCTTGCAAAGCGCTCGGTGCAAAGTCCGATCCTTTGTTAACACAAAAAGAGTGCCTCATTTTGAACCTCTCTGGAATAGGTTGTTTAATATGCCTCATCTTGATGCTAATTTTTGCAGATGGATTTTCTCCTTTCCTTTATCGCGGTGGAATGCTTTTGATAACACTTTTGACTGCTGTCGTCATCGCCAACATAACTCACCCCGCATCTGTTCTTGCAGATCTGTTTTCGCTTCCGCCATTGAGGTGGGTCGGAACAAGGTCGTATGGCATATATCTTTGGCACTATCCAATTTTGCTCTTCATGATTCCTCGCAGCATCGCTTCTCATCCTCCTGTGTGGCTGATTCTCCTTTTTTTCGTTGTCACTTTTGGGATTTCGGAACTTTCATATAGGTTTGTTGAAAACCCGATCAGAAAAGGAAGCTTCACAGAAATTGTGGGGAGTTTGAGCCGACCGCAGCTTCTCTCTTTTGCTGGAGTTTTTCTTGTTGCCATTTGTGGAGTAATCTTTGTTCCGCAAACAAACAGTGTTCAATCTGTTGACACTTTAAAACAGCTCTCAGAGCAATCACAGAATGACAAGCCCGCCTTAAGTTCTGATTCAATCCCCGATTCAGTTCAAGAAAAGCCCTATTATGAGCCATATTCTGTTTTGTTAATCGGTGATTCTGTGTCATTAATGGCAATGGATTCTTTCAATGAAACATTCCCTGGAGGGCACATGGACAGCTCTGTCAGCAGGTGGGTTGCGGAGGCCCCAGGCATAGTTGATCATTATAAAAGCTTGTCGCTCGTTGGAGATGTTGTTGTTATTGCGCTTGGAACAAATGGCCCTGTCACTGACGATCAATTCGACGACATAATGAACGTCGTTCCGAAAGAAACGCGCTGTTTTTTCGTCAACACTCGTGACACTCAGGATTGGATGGCGAGTTGCAACGCCTCAATTGCTTCTGGTTGTGAGCGCTGGGAAAATGCCTACTTGATTGATTGGTATTCCTATTCTGCGAACTTAAGCGATGTTTTTGAACCAGACGGAACTCACCTTCGTTATGATGGAGCTCCAGAATACACACAGTTGATCAAGACAACGATCGAGCAAAATGGCGGTCTTCCAAAAGAGCCAACAGCAGAAGAAATTGAAGATCGCGACAAAAAGCTTAATAGCCCTTAGAATTTTTCCGCTCTCGTTTTTTGTAATGGAGCACAAATGTGCTCGCCTCAATAAACTTGAGCGTGAGTAACTTTAAGCTTATGTAAATGAAAACTATTTGTTGCGGTAGACTCGGTGGTCAAGAGCCCAATTTTTCTTAGGCATAAATTGACCAACTTCGAGGAGTTGATATTCTTCAGCATACATCTCAAGGCGAGAATCCATCAAATCGATCATATGGAGCGCGTCGGCCTCTGCGCACTTCGGTGGCATGACAGCACCTTTGTCGGGCTCTCCGTGGTGCGACAAAATCATGTGTTGCAACATGCACGATTTATCTGTGTCGACGTTTAGTTTCTCGCAAACTTTTTCGACTTCGAGCGCCCCCATATAAAGATGTCCAAGAAGTTGTCCAGCTTTTGAGTAGTCATTAACAAGGCCAAGATCAGAAAGCTCAAACTCCTTGATCTTTGCTATGTCGTGCAGGAATGTCGCGCAAAGGAGCAGGTCACGATCGATGATGTTGGAATATAGATCTGCCACGTTGCATGCAAGCTTCATCATGTTTGATGTGTGCATGAGAAGTCCGCCTCTGAAGGAGTGGTGAACGAGTTTTCCTGCTGGGATCGTCTTAAATTTTCCTTCAATAGCAGTAAAAATTGTCTTCGCCACTAGTCGATAGTCGTCATCTTTAATTGAGTCAATCATCCCTGAGACTTCTTGCATGCACTCATCTTCATCGATCGGGGCAGACTCAACGATGTCACCAACGTCATAAGATGTTTTGTCTTCTTCTTTTGCATTTCTGACGTTGTAGACCCGAAGTTGCGAAACGCCACGATATTCTCCCATGGTGCCTTTGACCTTGATTATGTTGCCAATCGATTTTGGACCAACATCAAATTTCTTGGGATCTTCCCAGCAAATTCCTTGGCAAGAGCCAGTCTTGTCTGCGATTTCGACGCGAAGATAGTCTTTGCCATCAGTCTTTTTCTGGACAGAATAACTCTTACACAAATAAAAATCACAAATTTCTTCATTTATGTTCGCGTCTTTCAGAAATTGATGCATTTTAATTGACCCCTTTTTAGTCAGTTTTAAACAACACTTTAATTATAAATAATAATTCATGGTGTCAGACATCTTTTGCCTTTGCCCCCACAAACCAGATCTTTCGTCTCTCGTCTGCTCGATTCAAGATGACGTGGGGGGTTCTTCCAATCCTTAATTAGGGGGTCAGACCCTCTGTACGCTGGGGCATCTGTAAATTAAATGAATTTTTTAAAATTTTGTTGAATTATTAATTATTTTGTGTTATTATTGTTTCATCAATATCCTTACATTTATTCAGGAGTTCAAATGGGAGATAGAACTTTAAAATCAAAGGCTTTTGGTCTTGGACTCATTGCATCAATTGCGGTTGTCCTTATGTGCATGTTTTGTCCAGTCAAAGCGATGGCAGATGAAGCGGTCGCCTTTTCAGTTGGTGATGGCGGTCAAGAAGCCAATTATTTTACCTATCAATCTGCTGTTGAGGCAGGATACGATGGAAATGTTATCGTAATGGCATCTGACTGGAATGTCAACGAACAAATTAATATCGGAGATAATCAATCAGTCACCATCGACATGAATGGGCATGTCATTTTCAATTACGAAGACTATGGGAGTGTTTTTTCTTTGGGGGAACGTTCTTCCTTAACTATGATGTCCTCACAGACAAACACTTTTGTCTATCAAGGCTTTAGTAGCACGACTGGAGAATTAGAGGAATACTCTGTCACGTCGGGAGGTCTTGCAACCGATGGGAGCAAGGGTGACACAGCCCCTGGTTTTTTTCGTGTCGGAGAGGGTAGCACACTGACACTTGATAACATTACGATAGCTGGTAATCTTGGCGGTACTAGCAGTGCGATATGGATGGAAAAACAAAGCTTTCTTTTTATGAAAAACGGCACAAGCATTCAGCACAATAAAAGCAGTGACTCTGGTGGAGTTTATTGTCACGGAGATGGCGCTAGCATCTCTATGGACAATTCATCAATAAGCAACAATTACGTGCATAATGAGGGCGGTGCAATTTATTCTTTGTATGATGCAGTGAAAATGAACATGAGAAATCATTCAGAAATTGCATGCAACTCTGCTGGACGTGGCGGTGCAATTTACATGAAGGGGACTTACTATGAAATTAAATCAAGTGACAGAACTGGTAAGATCTGGGGCAATGTAGCTCGCAAGAGTTCTGGCACAACCATACGAGAAATCGATGGGGGTGCCATAACGATTGACGATCCAAAGCTAGGTCAATTTGTGGACGAACTTGGGTTAATTGAGGGACTGACCATTTCTGATAACAGGGTGGAAAACTACGATCGTGGATATGGCGGTGGCATCTATCTTTTTCAAGATGACACTCGAATTGTAGATTGTGTCATAACTGGCAATTCTGCTGGAAAAGAAGGTGGAGGAGTATACGTCGATTGCAACGTTGATGTTGAGCTTTCAGGCAAGGTAATTATCGCTCAAAATAAACGAGGAAACTCTGCAGACGATCTCTTCTTGGGTGATGATCTATTCCATACTGCCTACATTATTGGTGCTGTTGATGAGGGATCCTACATTGGTGTCAGAACAGGTTACACTGATGATCATCGAATCGGTAAAAACATTACTGCCTACACTCCAGGAACCTTCTTCATGGATTTGGGTGGTTATTATGTGACAAAAGGCACTGATTGCGGTGGAGATTTATGGCAGCGTCATGGAGATCACAAGTTCGCAGTCATGCTGCAAGGGAAATCAATAGGGGATTATTACCCTGGCGAGACAGTGACAATTGACGCATCAACAGGGAATGATTATTTAGTTTTTAGTCAATGGTTAGAAGATGAATCATCTGGGCTTTTCCCATTCGTTGATTATGTGGAAGACAGAGCGAATTCAACGTTGACGTTTACGATGCCTCAAAACGACGTTAATTTGTGGCATTCCCTTAAAATT
Source organism: Oribacterium sp. (assembly GCA_963592435.1). Lineage (GTDB taxonomy): Bacteria > Actinomycetota > Coriobacteriia > Coriobacteriales > Eggerthellaceae > Phoenicibacter. Next base: position 21,991 of record CAVAWT010000009.1, read on the forward strand.
TTGCCTCCAGAAAAACCAGCCCCAGGACCGGCCCCCAGACCAACGGTCTAACGTTGCATCAGCGTTTCAAGCTTCTAAAGAAATAACCTATTTTACCAGCGTGAACTTTTTAAGTTAGCGCTGGTTTTTTTTAATCCCTAAATGTGGGGTCAGACCTCCGCTCCGAGTCTTTTTTCATGGGGTCAGACCCTCTTGGAGTGAAAATGCTTAAGAATAACACATGAATCTTTAAAGGTCACAATTTCAAGGTCACCGAATATCGCGCTTGTTAGGCTATATTTATGATATAATTTAAATGTTTTTAAAAATTTTAATTAATCGAGAATGTTTCAATATGTTAACTCATGTGCGCTTCAATTGAGTCAATGAAGGGGTAAGTTGGAATATGACAAATGATAGCAAAATAATTACCGTTTGCATGAAAATAGTGTCAGTTCTCTTAGCTCTGATTTTGGTTTCTCAGCCACTCATGCAGTGCGAAACTGCATATGCTGATAGTAGAGTCGTTTTTGCTGTTTCTGAGGATGGCACAAAAACCTATTATAGACTTGGCGATGCTTGGACTGCCGCTAATAATGGCACAAAAATCATCTTGCAAACTGATTGGGTTTGCACAACTCCACTAGACATTGCGAGCAACAAAAATGTTTCTATGAATTTAAATGGTCATTCAATTTCGAGAAGCAATAAAAATGATGTTAGGAATGGTCATGTTTTTAGCATGCAATCTGGTGCTAAATTAAACCTTAGCGGAGGAGATGCTTCAAGGACTTTTAGTTATTCTCCAGGGTCAGCCATGGGGTCAAGCACGAAATCTCAAGTGACAAGCGGAGGACTCATCACTAATGGATGGAACGACATAGGTGGTGGAGGAATTGACATAAAAGGTGACAATTGCGAGTTAACTCTTGACAATGTTGCAGTTGCCGGAAACAGATCTGAGTTTTGGCTAGCAGCCAATGGTCAAGGAGGAGGCATTCGCATTAGGGAGTCAAACTGCAAGATTTATATGAGAAATCAAGCAAAAATTTGTGATAACTATGCAGAAGATGACGGAGGTGGAATTTATAGTACTGGCACTGGGAACAGGATATATCTTTATAATGGGTCCGAAATCAGTAACAACTCTGGAGAAAATGGCGGTGGAGTATATCTGTTTAAAACAGATTTTCAAATTGTGTCTCCCGATGGGACGGGATCACTAAAAAACAACAGGGCACGAGTTAAAGATCACAGCGGTGGTGGAATTTATGTGTGCAAGCACGGATTAACTCTATCTAATTCAGGGCTGATTAGCAATCTTACGTTTGAAAATAATAGTGCAGACTTAATGGGTGGAGCCATATATATAGGTCAAGAATGTGTTAGCGTCGAGAGTTGCGTTATAACTCAGTGTGCGGCGAAGTATGGTGGAGGAATTTTTATTGAAAATCAAAAAAACACCATATCAAATTGTGTTATTAATGATAACAAGGCAAGCAGTGAGGGTGGAGGAGTTTACGTCCAAAACGATTGTTCAGCAACACTAGCGGGAGAGTGTTATATAAAAGATAACAAGAGGGGCAACGGCAGTAATGATGATGTTTACCTCAGAGGTGCCTATTCGGCCGCAAACAAGAATGGTACCGTCGCAGGAAGTCCAACTTCTAAATCCGATATTGGGATTCGAGTGGAGAACACTAGCCGAACAGAACTTGGCACTTCAGAAACATTCTTTTTTGAAGACGCCTTTTTCTCGAATAATGAGGGCTATTATGTCTGTGTCGACACAGAAAATTCGGCAAAGCTGCTTTTAAAGAAAGGAGAAAAGCCGAAAAATGAAAAAATTGAAGTCAGTCCTGAACCTCAGAGCGACTCACAAAAATATAACGAACAAGACGTCATCAAAGGTTATTTTTCCTATTCGTCGGTTGCAGATGTGAATAGTGACACCGACGGGCAGTTCTTTTTTTCTGATGGATATTTTTTGAACGGTGCAGATTCACAGGCAGGTGATCCTAAAAATTATAACGAACATCTCGCATCCATGTCCTATGCACTTGCCATGTCTGGGTTCTATTCAAACATTGGAAATGACGGTGCCAAGTATGAAAATGACTGCGCCTACACCTATAAGTCTCAAAACATTAAAAAGCTAATGAGTGACATTGGAGTTGACGCAAATAAAATATACATCAGCGACACAAATTCTGTTAAGCCGACAACTGGTAGCATAGGTGTTGCAATTGGCAGTAAAGTGATAAACAAAAAGGATGCATCAGAAAAAATCGATTTAGACAACGATTATGTTTTGATCCCGATTTCTGTTCGTGGTGCAGGGTATGAGGCAGAATGGACAAGCAACGTGACTGTTGGCAACTCAGGCGAGCATTCTGGGTTTGCTGATGCAGCAGATCAAGTCACCAAGCTCGTTTGTGCCTACATCAAAAATTATGGATTGGAAGAAGCGGCGAATAATGGCAGAATTAAGTTTTGGATATCTGGCTATTCGCGAGCTGGAGCAACTTCAAACTTGACAGCAAAGCGCTTGACTGAGAAGTATTGCTCATGCGTTGCAACAGACGGTCGTGATGCAAAAGCCAACAGCAATCAGGTTTATGCATATTGCTTGGAGGCTCCTCAGGGTGGAGTAAATTCGGCAATGCAGTTGTCGGAGGATCATTATTATTCAATTCACAATTTGATAAACAAAGTCGATCTAGTTCCTCTTGTTGCGCCTGAAGAGATGGGTTTTATTCGCTATGGCGTTGATCACTACATTCCAGGCGACCCAAATTCTTCTAAAATTAGTTCAAAGAGCAATGTCTGGAGTTATGTTAATAATCAGAGCTGGGCAAAAACCTACAAAAATTGGTATGACAATTCTGCATATACTGTTGGAACAAGTTCATATAATAACCAAAAAAAGAAAATGTTGGAACAGCTGAAGAGTGTGGACTCAGAAGGCATTCAATTTTATGATAAATTTTATCCAGCAACTGCCACATATGTTGATTCAATGTGGACAGGCAACATGCTTGAAAAACTTTCTACGACAAGTGGCAATCTAACACAAGAAAGCTATCTTAAGATATTTTGGAGGTCGTTTCAGGCGTGGGGGCTCTATGACTCTGCTGAAGGAAATTTCAAAAACTCATATGTAAACAAAGTGCCGTCTTCTTCGGCTTCTGGAGGATCAAAAGTAGCCTTTCAAAGCGGCATCTCCTCATTTATAAGAGTGTTGATGAGCAAGAATTCTGCCGATTTCAACGGCATGATAGGTGGAATCAAAGCAGGATATCCAGCCTTAATGACGAATGAGGGTGCCTACACGATGTGGAAGGAAATTTTTGGGAAGTGGGCAACGATGAGCACTTCGGACCGGAACAAATGGACGAACACTTTTTGGAATTATTTGATGACGACAAAGTCGTTAAATGGAAAGTCATTTGTAGATTATTTAACCACCTCCGAAGTTGGAGAACTCCGTGCAGCATGGGACACTGTCTTTGATGTTTTAATGCGCTTTGTCGATGTTGACTATAATTCAAACATTGTTACCTGGAATTCCAGCAAGGCACTTAACTCAGGAAAGACCACACCAATAACTGAGGGAATCACGAATGAGAACACTAAATACTACGGTGACAATCAGGTTGTTCTAGCGACGCTAATGTATAATTTTACATCAATTGCGCAAGGTCATTATCCTGAGATAAATTATGCATGGGTCAGGTCGTATGACAGTTTTTATGATAATTCTAAGGAATACGATATAAAAACCGACACAGTGCCAGTTATTGTTGATGAGTATGACAAGAATAGTGATTATTGTTTGGAACTCAGCACTGAGACAAAAGGCGCAAGCATTTTTTATCGGATAAAAGACGACACGACAGGTCAATTTAAAGCATGGAAGCCCTATAACGGCCCTATATCCCTAAACACTGACACGTCTGTTTCTAAAACTAAAACAGTGCAAATGACTGCTGTTTATTGTGGAAACACGAGTCAAGTGGTTGAAAAGACTTATGAGATCAAAAACAGGTATGATGTCACTATCAATGGGGAAAAGGTTGGGCAGTTTAAAGAGGGCGATGAAGTAACTATTGACGGAAACAGTCAGGATGACGGAAAAGTCTTCAGAGCTTGGACTGACACTGACGGGATCACTTTGGATGACAATAGCAGTGCAATAGCTAAATTTAAGATGCCATCAAGAAACATTAATTTAAAAGCTGATTATATAAATGCAATCAAACAAGCAAAATTGATCGTTGAAGCGCCAAAGGCAGGAGAAGATTTGCCTAGTTCCGGTCAATTGGTTTGCGTGGACAGTGCAGGAAAAGAAAGCACTATCAATGTTTCTCCTATGTGGGCCGAAGGCGATGGGCAATCAGCTTCTGGTAAAGCAAAATTTAACACAAGCTATCATTTCGTAGCTTTTGTGTTCAAGGACGTTTCGTCTGGTGTTGCTTTTTGGAAAAACATTTCAGACAAAGACATTGAAGTTGAATATATCGGGGAGGGCACGCAAAAGTCTGCCTCCGTGACTGTGGATGCAGCTTCAAATCTGATCATTTTTGCTCCAGACATAAAGACAGAAAAAGCAAAGATAACATCAGCAAAGAAGATAAAAACAACAGTTATGAGATATTCATTGGAGTCTGCTCTTGTTGAAGCTCTTCCTTCAAACGCAACTGTGGAGGCGCAAGATGGGGAAATTTATGTCGTTGACGTTGACAAGGCAAACATTGACTTTAAAGATGTTTTGGTATCTGGCATCGTTACAAACGACGGTATTGTTGAAATTCCTCTCAACATTTCACAAGATTCGTCAATTCTTAACACTGACAACGTGAAACTTTGTGTCGAAGTTGAGCAGAAAGACAAGCCACAGGCTTCAAAAGTTGATGTTGTTACGCAACCAGGCACATATAACGATACCAGTTTAGAAGTGTTTTTAAGTTGTGAAACTGAAGGAGCTGAGATTTCCTATTCGCTTGACGGGGAAATGCCTGACACCTACCACGATAAAATAACTTTGAGCGGAAATGATGGCGAGCGAACAACTCACACAATTGTTGCTTGGGCAGAAGGGGGAGACTATGCGGCTTCTTCAGAAGTCGTTGCAACTTATGTTTTAGACAATCCTTTCAGCATTAAAATTTCTGGCAAAGACACAGGACTTAAAAAAGACGGTCTCTGGGATGAACCTAAGGAATTTAAGTATTACAAGGGAAGTGACGTTTTGATTGGCGCTCCTCTCGAGGATGGTGAAGTTTTCCAAAAATGGGAGAGTGTGCCTGATGGGGCTGTTGAAAACGAAGAGACGCACATCTTGTCTTTTGCAGACTTGAAGAAAAGCTATGAGTTGACGGCGATATATAATCCAGTTGTTCAAAAGCTTGACCTTCAGTTTGAAGCTCCAACGATCGGGAAGATGCTCCCAACAAAAGTCGAATCGGCGAAGGCGACTGTCACAAATGAGTATGACATCACAAATTTATTCGGGGACATTTCGTGGACTCCAAACACGGAATCTCCTTCACTTAACACACCATACACTGCAAAGATAATTGTAAATGACGAGTATGTCGGAGATATGGTGTATGTCATCTCCGACAACATTAAAATTGTTGTTAATGGCGGAGAGACAAAGTCATGGGCGAACATCTATAAAGAAGATGGCAAATATGTCGTTTATGTAACTTTCCCAAATGTTTATAGCGCTGATTTGCTCTATTTTGAAAAGCCTCAAGACTCTGGGGTGACAAGGCAAGAAGCTAGTGACGGAGAATGGGGATTGCCTTCGATCACAACAATCGTGCTTTCGGACGGGAACAGTGAGCCTGCCACGATCGAATGGGAGACATTGCCTTCGTTTGATTCAAGCGACCTCTATTCTCAAGAACTCACAGCAACAGGAAAAGTTATCCTGCCTGATTATGTCAAAGCAAATGACGTTGATTTGAGCGTGTCTGTTAAAATTAGCGTACCTTCTGCACCAACAGTTTCAGCACCTCAATCTGACTATTGTTCTGGGGCCTACACAGGTGGATTCAACATTAACTTAACATGTGAAACCGAAGGTGCAACAATCTATTACACGGTGGATGGCTCCGATCCAACCGTGAACAGTCGCAAATACGACGGAAGTCCCGTTTCAATAGAAAAGGAAAACGCAAAAACAACCCTAAAAGCTATCGCTGTTGCAGATGGAATGATTGAGAGCGGAATATCAACTTATGAATATGACATCGAAGTGCCAGAAGCCGTCAAAACGCCTGTTGCTGATCATGAATCAGGAACCTACAATTCTAAAATCATGGTTGATTTTTCATGCGAGACAGACGATGCTTCAATTTACTACACATTGGATGGCACCGATCCGACGAGGGAAAGTTTGCCTTATGAGGCAGAGCCGATCGAAATTAGCGACACATCGAAACCGACGACTCTAAAATTGTTTGCAGTGGCTGAAGGCTTCTCTGACAGTGAAATTGCGACCTATGTTTATGAAATTGTTGAAGAAGACCAAACTGTAAAGACACCAGTTGCCGATCACGAATCGGGGACATACTCTTCAAGCATATCTGTTGTGCTCACTTGTGAAACAGAAGGAGCTTCGATTTACTACACTTTGGATGGAAGTGATCCAACTGTCTCGAGCAAGTCCTACGAGGATAGGGCAATCGAAATTAATAACACTGAAGAGCCGACTGTCCTAAAAGCGATTGCAGCAAAGTCAGTTGCTGAAACGAGCTCTCTTGGCGATGTTAGTGAATTGGTCAGTGATGAAGATGAAGTGAGTGCTCAAGGTGGCTCTGACGTGCAGACGAGCGAAATCGCGACTTACACTTATGTAATAAGCGAGAACAAGAGCTCAGATGGGGGAGGTGCAAGCGCTAGTGACAGTGACAGCAATAATTCTTCACAAGGAGATTCATCAGATTCGGAAACTGCCGCACAGAGACATTCGAGTGCGAATGCAGAAACTGGAGATCGTGCGTTTTTTGCTTTTGCTTTTCCAGTGCTTGCAGTTTCGGCACTTGCATTATTTTGTTCATATGTTGCAAGAAAGAAAAAGAAATAGGGATCGCCCGTAATCCTTAAAAAAAGCTGCCTAAAAAATAGCTGTCATAGATAAACAGAATAATGTTTCATAAAGAGACATAAATTAATTTTTTTGTCAATAACAATTTAAAGGGAAATTTTAATATCGTCAATAATTCGTATTTATCAAAATCCTAAAAAATAAAAACCTTTTTTTGCCTATTATTAAAAGCTTGTTCAATCAATTTTGAAAAAGAAAGGTTTGGTGAAATGAACAAAGAGAAAATGGCCGAAAATGTTTGGCAAAAGAGCTCAAAAGTTCTCTTTTTTGCATTTGTTGCCATCTTGGTTGCTGTTGCAATCGGCGCAGGAAGCGCGATCGCTAAGCAAATTGAGACAACAAACAGCGAAGCACAATTGCAAGGAAAAGTGGAAACAAACACGATGTATCGTCTTTACAACAAATGGACAGGCGAGCATTTCTACACAGCTGATGAGCAAGAAAAGAACAACACTGTTAAAGCTGGCTGGAACGATGAGGGAATTGGTTGGTATGCTCCAACTGACACAAGCTTGACACCAGTCTATCGCCTCTACAACAAATATGTCGAAGGTGGCGATCATCACTACACAATGAACAAAGATGAAAGAGACAACCTCATTAAGGTCGGTTGGTCTGACGAGGGAATCTGCTGGTATTCTTGCGACACATCTGACGAACAAGCAAGTCCACTCTATCGTCAATACAACCCAAATGAGCAAACAGGCACTCACAACTACACTCTGAGTGAAGACGAGGCAAAAAAGGTTGTTGCAGCAGGATGGAGAGATGAAGGCACAGCTTGGTATGGCTATAAAGTTGAAGACCCATACCCTGACGACAAAGATGATGATCCTGTTGATGAGAAAACTGAGATCGATTTCACAAAGGCTGAAATCACTCTGACAGGCATCACCTATAACGGCACACAAATCAAGCCAGCTGTCAAAATTTCAGGTCTCACAGAGGGCACTGATTTCGTTGTGACTTATGGCGCAAACAAAAATGCTGGCAAAAATGCTGGCAGTGTGACGGTGACAGGCAAAGGAAACTACACTGGAACCAAGACATATAATTTTGACATCAGTCAAGCAAGCATCGAAGATGCAAACATTGCGCTTGGGGAAGATTTGACGTACAACACTAAAGAACAAACACAGACTGTCACAAAAGTTTGGAACAGCAATTTTGAACTGTCTGCCTCTGATTACACAGTGTCGGGCAACAAGCAAACAGAAGCTGGAACCTACACCTTGACTGTAACGGGCAAGGGCAATTTCACGGGCACCGCCGAAGCTAGTTATGTCATCGAACAACTTGACATATCAAGCGCTGTGATCACTCTTGGTGATGATTTGACTTACACTGGAGAACCACAACAACAAAGTGTCACAAGTGTTGTTGCTGATGGAGTGACGCTTTTGGCAACAGACTATGATGTGGCTGGCGACACTCAAACAAATGCTGGAAATTATGATCTGACAATCACAGGCAAAGGAAGTTGCACTGGAACAAGAACAAAAACTTTCCAAATTGAAAGAGCTGACCTCTCTGACGCAGAAGTTGTCATTGATCCAACCGATAGCCTCTATTCAGGAAAAGAAATCACGCCAAATGTAACAGTTACTTTTGATGGCGAAACGCTTGCCCTCGACACAGAATACACTTTGTCAGGTGACTTGGCAAAAACTAGCGCAGGAACTTACGAGATAACTGCCACAGGAGTTGGAAATTACCAAAACACTGCTAAAGCATCGTGGAGAATTAACTCAATCGGCGAATTCTGGTTAAACGTTGCAAGTGCTGACAACCCAGACAGCGGAGCGTTAAAGACACAAACAGAAATAGCAGAAGAGATGCGAGTTCTTCACGGGGACCTTGACAAAACACTCGGCGGGAAAGACAAGTCGGCACTTGAAACAGAATACACAAATTACATGAATGGCAAGTCTGCTGATGGCACTGAAGACAAAGAGGTGCGCCTTTACACAAAATGGAACGGAACAGACGCTGGATCAGGTGCAAACAGATGGGTTGAATTCAGAATCATTCAAGTTGGCGAACATGACTCTGATGGCTCAGCTGTCACCTTCATGGCAACGCACTCGCTCCCAACAGCTAAAGCAATGAATGATAATGCCACAAACACTGGTTCATGGAAAGATACAGCAATGCGTGGATACATGCAGTCTGCAAGCAAATATGTTGGACAAGGTCTTTCTTCCTTGGCTTCCAGCGCAAAGACAATCACTAAGGCAACAAAGAATGGCAATTATGGCATCCCTGGATGGTCAGATGGCACAACCGAAGATCAATTCTGGCTTTTGAGTCACATGGAAGTGTTTTCGTCGAGCAGTAATTTTATTTTCACCTTTAAAGCTTTTGGAAATAATGAAGGCTCCCAGTACGCTTGGTTTAAGGCACAAGGGGTCAATGCGCAAACACAAACTGCAGATACAAACAAGGTCATTAGAGACTTAGATAAAACAAGGGATGGGTCGTCACCAACTGGAGCAAAGTCCGCTTACTGGTGGCAAAGATCACCATATCTGAAAGGCTCTGACAATTTTAGTATTGTGCAAAATAATGGATGGCCAGACTATCAAACGTCAGCTTCAACGCTCCTAGGTGTTGTTCCTTGTTTCGCATTCTAAAATAAAATAAAGACAACAGTTGGCCACATTTAAAGCTAACTTATCTTAAAAGAAAGCGCCCCCTCATCACCTCACAATTTTTGGGCGCTTTCTTCTTTTGTCTGACAGCAAAACATCTTTAACAATTAAATTTTTGTATAATTAATTAAATGTTTTTGTAAATTTGTTAAATGAAAGATTCAGGTTTAAGAGTGAAGATGATTAAGAAACTTTTTGGTGGGCTCAAAATGAGCTGGGTTCACGTTATCGTTTTTGCAGTTGTTGCAGGCGTGTGGACTGCAGCGATGAACATGATCCCCATAACAGAAGGCACATCTTTTCGCGACATCGCAGTTTCTTACGAATGGTGGCTCATCTTTGCTTTCATCATCGCGACGAACTGCGAAAAATCATGGGAATCCGCTCTGAAAACTTTCGTCTTCTTCTTGATCAGCCAACCGTTGATCTTTGGGCTTGAAGTTGTTTTTGGTGGCCTCGATCCTCAGATGGCATATTACTACATCTATTCAAATTGGGGTCCAAAAATCATCATGACACTGCCAGGTGGCTTCATCGCCTTTTTCATCAAGAAGCAAAACTGGCTTGGCGCAATCATCCTCGGTCTTGGAAACGCAATCCAGGCGATTCTTGGCGTTGCCTACATCCTTGAGGTGATAAAAAACCCTCCTTTTCACATCTTGACTGTCATCATCTCTTTCGCTTCAATTTTCATCATGACTTGGAGCGTTCAAAAAGAAACGAAATATCGCGTCGTCTCACTCGTTATCACTGCGCTCGTCTGTGCCTTAGTCGTTGGTTATTTGTTGGCAGGCAACGGCTTTTTCTTCTGATTGAAGTTGCGCCTTTATTTCCTTTTCAGTTAAAGGATGAAAAAGGGAGAAGGAACTGTAGGTTTTAGGTTTTAGGTTGTAGGTTTTAGGGCATCGTAGTTTCTTGTTAAGAAGTTAGAGCAAGCTCAATCAAGTTGAAGGCTTGTTAAATGTTAGGCTAAGGGATGCTGAGAAAAGCCTTATCATTTAAAACATGTCAGATAAAACGTTAATATATTTTGATAAAGCCTTAACTGGAACTGGAATTGTCGCATTTGTTGTGCTTGAGGTGCTTGCTTTCCTCCAAGATCCTTGCCTTTGCTTAAGAATAACGTTAGTTTGCACAATCTCATTTGTTATCGTAACACTTTTGCGCAAATTTCTAAATTTCCCTCGCCCCGATTATGAAGGCGCAATTTATGACAAGAAAAAAGGCGAAGCGTTTCCATCGCGGCACACTTTCTCCCTTGCGATCATCGCACTTTCTTGGCTAAACATTAATGTGATTGCCGGAAGCGTCCTTTTTGGACTTTCTATCCTTCTCGGTGGGGTGAGAATTGCCATTGGCGCCCATTCACCGAAAGACGTTTATTGTGCAATAATAATTGCGCTTGTTGTCGCATACGCTGGGTATATGTTTTTTTAAACATGTTGAATTTTTCTTAAAATTTTAGAAATTTCACCGAATTTACAAACATGAAACAAAAAATGTGTGATATAAAATAACCATGCAATAGCAGGTGGGTTAAAGTCCTGACAGAGAGAGTTCGAATCTGCAGCGGACCGCCGAAGAGGCAAGGAGGGAAACCTCTGAAACTTTCAGGCAAAAGGATGTCGGGAAACACCACACTCTGAAGGTTCGGGACTCGAACCAACTGAGGCGACTTTTGATGCTGACGGAGGGTCAGTTGAGGTCGTCTTTTCTTTCGTCCTCAAAAAATCAAAGGTTCTGCAAATGTGTAGCGAGTTTTTTGTTGATTTTTTTTGAAGAGGGTGAAATGAAATTTTCGATCATCACAAACAATCCGCTCGTAGTTAAATTCTACGAGGGTGATTTTGATGTTCAATATTTTGACATCCCAATCAAAGAAATTATGCAAAAAGTTCGCGATTTGTGTGGAGAGGGGCACGAGTTGTTGACGCACCCGTTGAGTGGCAGTGTCAAGCCTGGTGAGACGCCCTACAAGTCGGTTCTCGTCTCGGTCGAGAAGGGAAAATGCGACGTTGAGGGTTTTCAGATGGCACAGACAGCGATGGACGCGTGCGACAAGTTTTCTTCGATGCACAAAGAGTGGAGTCCGAGTGTTCTCGACGATTTTCAGCTCGTCGATTACACGTTAATCTCGAGTGGCATTGAAAGTGCAACTCGATAAGTAAGAGGAGGTAGAGTACCTTGAAGTTAGAGTTAGGAGAGATTCACATTAAAGACGTGGTCTTGGGAAATGAATCCAAGATCGAAAACGGCGTTGTGACTGTCGACACAGAAGCACTCAAAGAACTCATCTTGGAAGATGAGCACTTGGTGGATGTGAAGTTTGACGTTGCGCACCCTGGTGAATCAACAAGAATCACACCAGTCAAGGACGTTGTCGAGCCAAGAGTTAAGGTCGAAGGACCAGGCGAGATTTTCCCAGGCGTCATTGGCAAAGTCACACCAACAGTCGGAAGTGGCAAAACTTATGCCCTCAAAGGCATGAGTGTCATGACTGCTGGCAAAATCGTTGGCTTCCAAGAGGGCATCATCGACATGAGTGGTCCTGGAGCTGACTACACACCATTCTCAAAATTGGTGAACCTCGTGCTTGTTATTGAGCCAAAAGAAGGCATCAAACAGCATCAATATGAGCAGGCAGTCCGTTTTGCAGGATTTAAAGCAGCTTGCTACATTGGTGAACTTGCACGCGACCTCACGCCAGAAGTCACACATGTTTATGAAACACCAACGCTCATGGAAGGCGCAAAGATGTATCCAGATCTTCCACGCGTTGCTTATGTGCAGATGCTTCAGAGCCAAGGTCTTTTGCATGACACATATGTTTATGGTGTTGACGCAAAGCAAATCGTTCCTTCGATTCTTTATCCAACAGAGTCAATGGACGGAGCAATTGTTTCAGGCAACTGCGTTTCAGCTTGTGACAAAAACCCAACATACGTTCATTTGAACAACCCTGTCATCCATGACCTTTATCAAGAGCACGGTAAAACAATCAACTTTGTTGGTCACTTCATCACAAATGAGAATGTTTATCTGGCTGACAAGCAGAGATCATCTGACTGGACTGCAAAGTTCTGTCGCTACTTCGACCTCGACGGCATCGTTTTGTCGCAGGAAGGATTCGGCAACCCAGACACTGACCTCATCATGAACGCAAAGAAGATTGAGCAACAGGGCGTGAAAACTGTCATCATCACTGATGAATATGCAGGACGTGACGGCACATCACAAGGTTTAGCAGACTCTGACCCACTTGCAAACGCTGTTGTCACTGGCGGGAATGCTAACCAGCTCATCACTTTGCCTAAGATGGACAAAGTCATCGGAACCCTTGACTATGTGACAAAGATTGCTGGCGGGAGTGACCAAACACTTCAAGCAGACGGATCTTTGGAAGTTGAGATTCAAGCAATCACAGGCGCAACAAATGAGACAGGCTTCAACCTGTTGAGTGCAAGATAAGGGGGAGATGAAAAAATGGCACAATTAAAAGCAGTACACTACATTAACCAATTCTTCGCAAACATTGGTGGCGAGGAAAAGGCAGACATTCCAGTAGAATTCCACGATGGCGAAGTCATGGGACCTGGAATGGCTTTTAAAGCAGCTTTCAAAGATGACTGCGAAATTGTTTCAACGATCGTTTGTGGCGACTCCTATTTCGCTGAGAACATCGAAGAAGTAAAAGAGAAGATTTTGGGTCATGTCAAAGAACTCGGCGCAGATGTCTTCATTGCTGGTCCTGCATTTAACGCTGGTCGTTATGGCGTTGCTTGCGGAACAATCGCTGATGCTGTGCAAGAGGAACTCGGCGTTCCAGTTGTTTCTGGTATGTATGAGGAAAACCCTGGCGCAGACATGTTCAAGACAAAGATCTACATCGTTCCAACAAAGAACAACGCGGCAGGCATGAAAGAGGCCGTAAAATATATGGCACCTCTTGCACTCAAGCTTGCTCGTCATGAGGAAATTGGCGTTAGCTCAAAAGAGCACTACATGCCAAACGGAACTCGTGTTAACTTCTTTGAGGAGGAGCGCGGAAGTTCTCGTGCAGTCAAAATGCTGTTGGCAAAATTGGCTGACAAACCTTTCACAACTGAGTTCCCAATGCCTTCTTTCGACAAAGTTCCACCAAATCCAGCTGTCAAAGACATAACAAAGGCTAAGATTGCTCTTTGCACTTCTGGTGGCATTTGCCCGAAAGGCAACCCAGATCACATCGAGGCTTCAAACGCAACTCGTTATGGCGAATATGACATCGCTGGTGTTGACGACCTAACAAGCGAAGGCTGGGAGACAGCTCACGGTGGCTATGACCCAGTTTATGCAAATGAGGATCCTGACCGCGTTCTTCCTGTTGACGTTCTTCGCGACATGGAGAAAGAAGGAAAAATCGGTGAACTGCATCATTTGTTCTACACAACCGTTGGTAACGGCACTGCTGTGAAATCATCTAAGGCGTTCGCCGAAGAATACAGCAAAAAACTGCTTGCAGATGGTGTGGATGCTGTTATAATGACATCAACTTGAGGAACGTGCACTCGTTGCGGTGCAACGATGGTTAAAGAGGTCGAACGTGCTGGCATTCCAGTTGTTCACCTTTGCACGGTTACCCCAATTTCGATGACTGTTGGTGCGAACAGAATCGTTCCAACAATCGCGATTCCTCATCCGTTGGGTGATCCATCACTCGACCCAGCTGAGGAAAAGGCATTGCGTCGCGGTCTTGTTGAGAAGGGCTTGGAAGCTCTTTGCACAGAGGTCGACGACCAAACAATTTTTGAGTAGAGCAATAGGGCTCTGCTCTTTAGAGTAAAGGAGTTGTAAGTTGGGCAAAGTGTATGACGTAATCATTTTGGGTGGCGGTCCTGCTGGACTCGCTGCAGGTCTCTATTGCGGTCGCAGTTGCCTTGACACGCTTTTGATTGAGCGCGGTCAAGACGGCGGACAAATCGCAATAACAGACGAAATCGAGAATTACCCTGGACAAGAAGTCGAGGGTGAGAGCGGTCCAAGTCTCATCAAACGCTTCACTGAGCAAGTCGCAAAGTTCGGTGCTGATAGAATTTCAGCAAATGTGACAAAAGTTGACTTCTCGGGAGACACGAAGAAATTCTTCTGTGGCGATGATGTTTATGAGGCAAAGGCTGCAATCATTGCTCCAGGCGCGTTCCCAAAGCCAATTGGATGCAAGGGTGAAGGCGACTATGTGGGCAAAGGCGTTTCCTATTGCGCAACTTGCGACGCCAACTTCTTCGAGGATTTTGAGGTCTTCGTTGTTGGCGGTGGAGACAGTGCTGTCGAAGAGGCGATGTATTTGACAAAGTTTGCACGTCAAGTTCATTTGATCCACAGACGTGACGAACTTCGCGCTGCAAAATCAATTCAAGAAAAAGCGTTTAAAAACGAAAAACTTGATATAATGTGGAATACGGTTGTTAAAGAAATCGGTGGCGAGCCTTTCTTGAACTGGATGATTGTTGAAGACACCAAGACAGGTGAGCAGAGAAAGATTGAAGCTGACGAAGAAGATGGTCTGTTCGGTCT
Source organism: Oribacterium sp. (assembly GCA_963592435.1). Classification (GTDB taxonomy): domain Bacteria; phylum Actinomycetota; class Coriobacteriia; order Coriobacteriales; family Eggerthellaceae; genus Phoenicibacter. The sequence goes on from CAVAWT010000009.1 coordinate 37,291, forward strand.
GTTCGGTTTCGTGGGATTCTGCCCAAGAAGCGAGCTTTTCGAAGGAATCATCGACATCGAAAACGGCTACATCTTGACAGACGATGATATGAAAACAAACGTACCTGGCGTTTTTGCAGCTGGTGACGTTCGCAAAAAGAGCCTCCGTCAAGTTGTCACAGCGGCAGCTGACGGTGCTATTGCCGCCACTCAGGCAGAGAAATACCTGAATGAGCTGGACTAAATAACAGACAATGACGACCTTGGATATCTCGAAAGGAGGGAAAAGTAAATGTTAGATGTGGATAAGAACACGTTTGAGGACGAAGTGTTGAAGGCAGACGGCTATGTGCTCGTTGACTACTATGGCGACGGATGCGTACCTTGCGCAGCATTGATGCCTCACATTCACGCTTTCGCTGACGTTTATGGTGACAAAATCAAGTTCACAAGCTTGAACACCACAAAAGCACGTCGTTTGGCAATCAAGGAAGGCATTCTTGGTCTTCCAGTCATCGCAATCTACAAAGATGGCAAGAAAGTTGACGAAGTTGTCAAGGATGACGCAACAAAAGAGAGCGTTGAAGAAATGATCAAGAAATATTACTAATTTTCTTGTATCATTAAACTTGTTCAACAACAGGAAAGTCCTGTGTTGATATGTACCTTTATAAGTTTTATATTGAAAGGAGATGAAGCATGGCCATCATCGAAGGCAAAAAGCTTATCATCGTTGGCGACCGCGACGGAGTACCCGCGCCCGCCATTGAAGAGTGTGCCAAGACGGCCGGCGCTGCTGAAATTCTGTTCTCCTCTACGGAGTGCTTTGTTTGAACCAGCGCTGGTGCAATGGACCTCGAGAACCAGAAACGTGTTTTGGAGTTAACTGAGGCTAACGGTGCCGAGAACATTCTTGTTCTTCTTGGTGCTGCAGAAGGTGAAGCTTCTGGTTTGGCTGCTGAAACAGTTACAGCTGGTGACCCGACTTACGCAGGTCCATTGACTGGAGTCCAGTTGGGACTCACGGTTTATCACATTTGCGAACCTGAAATCAAGGCTGAGATTGACGAAGCTGTTTGGGATGAACAGGTGAGCATGATGGAGATGGTGCTTGATGTGGACGACATCCACAACGAGATGGAAGAAATTCGCGGCGAGTACTGCAAATATCTCTAAAGCACTCTCATAAGCTTAAACGAAAAAGAGCCCTTAACTTAGGGCTCTTTTTTATTGCCTCAGAAAAAAACGATTCAAAAGAAACATGTTTGTTTCTCGATCATTGTTTTTAAAATCGCTATAATAAATAACCATGTTTTGGAAATGTTCAAAGTTTGAGTTTGACACTCGTCTGCCCATAATTATGGGGATAATCAACGCCACACCTGACAGTTTTTCAGATGGCGGAAAAAACTTAAAAACTGATGTGGCAATTGAAAATGCAAGGAGACTTGTTGAGCAAGGCGCAAAGATAATTGACGTTGGTGGAGAGTCCACTCGACCAGGGTCTGAGGCAGTCGACCCAAATAAAGAGTGGGACAGAGTGTCGGACATAATAAGGGCACTCTCAGACGACGGAATTTGTGTGTCAATCGACACTCGCCATGCTGAAGTTGCGAAAAAAGCGATTGAATCAGGCGCTTCTGTCATAAACGATATTTCGGGCTTTACAGATCCACAAATGGTTGAAGTTGCAAAATCGAACGACTGCGGTATTGTTGGTATGCACATGAGAGGAACTCCGCAAACGATGACGGAGCTCACAGACTACGATGACGTTGTGCAAGATGTTTTTGAATGGTTAGAAAAGCAAACATCCAACCTTGAAAATGCCGGAATTGAGCACACAAGAATTTGTGTTGATCCTGGTCCTGGTTTTGCAAAAACTCCCGAGCAGACAAAAGAACTTATGCAAAACATTCATCTCTTTAGACATTTGGGCTATCCAGTTTTGGCAGCGCCAAGCAGAAAGCGCTACCTGAAGTTATTTGGCGATGACAACCTCGATCGTGTCACGGCGCAGGAGTGCTTGAGTGCCTGTGAGCGTGGGGCAGGAGTTGTTCGGGTGCATGACGTTGCAACAACGAAGGAAAAACTTGAAAACTTGCGACCACTCGTTGTTTTGGGCTTGGGTGCAAATGTTCCTATTTATGCGCAGTCAGAAGAAGAGCGCGATGAGTGTCTGAAATCGCAGATAAACTTGGCAATTGCTGAACTATTGCAGCTTCCAGACACAGAGCTCATCGATGTGTCGCCGTTTTATAGGTCAGAGGCAGCGTATTATGAAAATCAAGAAGATTTTTTGAACTGCGTTGTGTCTCTGCGCTGTGGAATTCCTCCGCTTGAGTTATTAAAATATCTCCACGTAATTGAAGAGTCGCTTGGGCGCACTCATGAAATAGAGAAAGGGCCACGCACGATTGACATCGACATTGAGGACTATCAGATGTATGTTTGCGAATCTGAAGAGCTGACACTTCCTCATTTGAATTTGTGTGAGCGCGACTTTGTTGTTAAGCCGCTGTCCGACATATTACCTAACCACATTTTGGCAGACGGGACGAAAATTGATTCTGTGGAAGAAAGCGACAGAATCGGTCAAGCCACCAGAATTTAACATAAGATGTTAGTCGAAAATTGGGACATTCATTATTTTGATGAGGTAGAGTCAACAAACCTTATAGTTAAGGAACGCATCAAAAGAGATGGTCCTTCGGCACAACGCAAGAGCTTTCGACAACACGAGTCAAGCAACCCGATCGCAATTTTCACCTCATTTCCTCGGAACTCGGACGTTTCACGTCCTCAGACACCTCGGAAGACCCATTCGTCGAAAATTGCTCACTGCTCGCCTAGAGTTGTCTTAAGCCCTTGCGTTACGCTTGGCTCAGACGGTCCCTGTGGTTTTGTTGCTGTTGCAAAATCTCAGTCGGGAGGAAGGGGAATGAGAGGTCACAGCTGGGAGAGCCCTGAGGGTGGACTTTATTTTTCTATTGCGCTAGACACGCATCTGTCACCTTCTGAGTTGCCTGAGATTCCGAAGCGAATAGCTTCTGTTGTGATGGGAGCTTTGCAACCCTTAAGTTCTGAAATGCTAACAATCAAGTCACCGAATGATATCGTTTTGGGCAGGTCTTATTGCGGAGAGCCTTCTTCTTTCTCTTGCAACGAAAACAGTGTCAGACATGATTGTTGCATTGAGAAGCTCGTTGGGATATCCAGTGAGATATACTTGGAAAAACTCTGCATCGGAATCGGGATTAACGTTTTTCGTCCTAAAAAGGAAATTGAGGTGGCAGGAGAAAACATTCCAGTATATTTGAATGATTTTTCAAATCAGGAATTGAGTTTAGATTTCGTATTAAAAACAGTTTTAGATGCGCTAAATGATAAACTTGTTTTATGAGCATAAAGCATAAAATTTCGACTTTGGCAGCCAAGACAGCAAGTTTTGGTATCACGCATTTCACAAAAATGAATGCTTCGAATTATCCCGGATCTCTTGCACAAAAAATTGACCGTGAGTGTCTCGAAATTGAGAAAGCTAAAAAGATAGGTGGAAAGACGATTGTCGTTGTTGGAACTAATGGAAAAACTTCTGTAACAAATATGATTGCAGATGCGCTTGAGCGGAGCGGGAAGAGCGTTGTCTGCAACAGAAGTGGCGCCAACATGAAATCTGGAGTTTGCACAGCTTTGATTATGAGCAAAAGAGGAGATGTTGGAGTTTTTGAGTCAGATGAGCTTTGGACAAAGAAGACTTTGCCAGCTCTTCAGGCTGAACATTTGCTTTTGATGAACTTATTTCGAGACCAGCTCGACAGGTGTGGAGAGATCGAGAGAATCCAAAGTTCCGTTGTGGAGGCTCTGAGGTTATCTCCTAAAACGCAACTTATATATAACGCTGATGATCCGCTTTGTGAGATCGTTGCTGAAAAAGCGCAAAACTTGGAGGAGAGGCAAAGTTCGCCCACAAATGTGGCAATCGGGATCGACGAGCCACTTCACTGGGAGCAAAATTCGGTGTCTGACACAACGATGTGCCAAAAGTGCGATGGAATGCTTGAATATGATTTTCGGCAATATGACAAGCTTGGGAAATATCACTGTTCTCATTGTGACTTTGAAAGACCAGCTTTAGAGTTAGCGGCGACTAACATAACAATGTCGCAGAGGGGTCTAAGCATTGACGTTGAAGACAGAAAAACTTCGGAGACACAGACTTTCACGAGCAAGCTTCTTGGGTCCTATAACGCCTACAACATGCTTTTTTGTGTTGCAGCTTCGAGGTTTATGGGGGCAAGCGACGATGCCATCCAAAGTGCCTTGAGCGATTTTTCTCCGAACAACGGTCGTCTTCAAACCTATACGTTCGGCGATGTTAATGGACTTTTGAATTTGGCAAAAAATCCTACTGGCTTCAATCAAAATTTAAGGATCATTTCTTCTCTTGTTGATGAAAATGTAGACACTGCTGTTGCTTTTTTCATTAACGACAAAACGGCTGACGGTCATGACATTTCTTGGATTTGGGATTGTGATTTTGAGGAATTAAATGGATTTAGTGGAGTAAAGTTTTTTGCTGGTGGAACAAGGAAAAATGACTTGCAAGTTCGCCTAAAACATGCAGAAATTAAGTCAACTCTTTGCGAAGGCGTAAAAGAGGTGCTTGAATGTGGAGCGAAGCAAACTTTCATCATTGCCAACTACACTGCACTTCCGCAAGTGAAAGCATTTATGGATGATGTGAAGAATGGAAAACAAGAACTTGCTCAGAACAAGTTTGAGCCTCCCAACAGAGAAAAGCAAGAAACAGAGATAAGTTACAACTTGTCAATTAAAATAGCTCATATTCTTCCTGATCTGCTTAATCTCTATGGAGATGGTGGAAACGTTAAAATTTTAGCAAACAGGTTGAAATGGCGAGGCATTTCAGCGGAAATCATCCCTGTTTTTGCTGACAGTAGAGCCCATTTTGAGGACTTTGACATAATTGTTATGGGTGGATCTCCCGATCGAGAACAAGAACTTGCGAGCAAGGTCGTGCAAAAGTGGAAAGAGGACTTGCGTGTGCATGTTGAAGCGGGCAAACCACTTCTAGCAATTTGTGGAAGTTATCAAATGCTAGGAAAAACCTGGCTTTTAAACAACGAGCAAGTGCCAGGGCTAGGGATTTTAAACATCGAAACGACGCGCCCAGGAACTTCGGCTGATCGCCTTGTGCAAAACATAGCTTTAAAAAACGACATCGCTCATTTGCCCATCATTGGATTTGAGAATCATGCTGGCAGAACGCATCTTGGTGAAGGCATCGATCATTTCGGAAAAGTTGTGTCAAAGGTTGGTTGTGGCAACAATGAAGAAGACATGGCAGATGGTGTGTTTTATAAAGCTACGATTGGAAGCTATCTCCATGGTCCGTTGCTCTCAAAAAATCCAGAAATTGCTGACTGGATAATTAAAAAGGCTTTGCAAAACCGAGGAATTTTTGATGATCCTCAATTTGAGTTTCGCGAGATTGACGACACAGAAGAAATTGTTGCAAACGAATTTATGGCTAAAAAATTGATTGACTAAAAGCTTTTTAGTTTTGACCTTGAATGAGACGCAGTGCTTCGCTTCTCGTCTTGTCGCTTGTTTCAAAAACTCCACGAACAGCGCTTGTCACAGTTTTGCTACCAGGCTTTTTTATGCCGCGCATGCTCATGCAAAGGTGTTCTGCCTCCATGACGACCATGACTCCCATCGGTTGCAAATTTTCGTTGAGAGTCTCTGCAACCTGAGTCGTCAGCCTCTCTTGGACTTGTGGGCGTTTCGCATAAACATCAACGAGTCGCGCAAGCTTTGAAATCCCACAAATGCGTCCGTCTTTTGAAGGGATGTAGGCAACGTGCGCGGTTCCGAAAAAAGGCATCAGGTGATGTTCGCACATCGAATAGAAAGGGATGTCCTTGACGATGACCATCTCGGTGTGGTGTTCGTCAAATGTCGTCTCAAAGAGTTCGCCTGCGTCAACGTCAGTTCCTGAAAAAATCTCTTCAAACATGTTGGCCACCCGTTCAGGCGTCTTTTTTATGCCTTCGCGATTGACGTCTTCGCCAACACCTTCTAAAATCAGCCTCACGCCTTCTTTAATTTTTGTCGCGTCCATTTGCACTCCTTTTTTTAAGTCTTATAATAAACGAAGATTAGAATAGGTTTTAGTTAAACAGGTTTAAATTATGAAATTTGGTCTATCAAAAAAAACGTTGATAATGGTGTGCATAATTGTCTTGGGCTCGTTCACGACGATTCTGAACCAGACATTCATAAGCCCAGCCTTGCCAACGATTATGCGCGAATTTTCCGTCGACGCAGCAACTGTTCAGTGGCTGACGACTGGCTTTTTGCTTGTCAACGCTGTTATGATCCCAGTTACTGCCTACATCCAAGAAAAATTTCCAACGAAAAGCATTTTTGCTTTTGCAATGTTCATCTTTGCTTTGGGGTCTGCATTTTGTGGATGGGGACCAAGCTTTGAGCTGTTGTTATGCGGAAGGCTAATCCAAGCGATCGGTGCAGGGATTATGATGCCGATGACGATGTCAATCATGTTGATAACTTTTCCACTCGAACATCGTGGAACTGCGATGGGAATTGTTGGAACTGTATTTGCTTGCGCGCCTGCGATAGGTCCGAGTTTGTCGGGCTTTCTTGTCGCCTATGTTGGTTGGCACATAATGTTTTGGGGCTTAGGAATCCTGTGCGTTGTCTTAGGCGTTCTTGGAATCATCTTCATAGAAACCAAAAAGCCTGAAGGCGCAAAAGAAGTTCATCTCGACATCCTGAGCGTTGTTTTGTCAACGTTCGGGCTTGGATTTTTGCTCTATGGACTCTCTATAATGGGGTCGAGCGGAATTACTCTCTTTGAAGCGATTTTAATGTTGGCAGGTGTGGTCTTAGTAATTTTGTTCTGCGTTCGCCAAACGAAACTAGAGCACCCGATGCTTGAGATCCGCGTTTTGAAGTCTCGCAATTTCACGATTGCGACATTCATTGGAATGGTCGCGCAAGCTGGAGTCACCATTTCGGGAATTTTGATGCCGATCTACATTCAGACTGTGTTAGGTTATGACTCGTTCGTCTCTGGGCTCGTCATTTTGCCCGGCGCATTGCTCAGTGCTGCAGTCAATGTGTGGGCAGGAAGGTTCTATGACAAACACGGTCCTAGGTTGATCATTTTGGTTGGCATCGCAATGTTTTTGGTTGCAAACATCTGCTTCGGACTCATGCCGATCGATGGCACGCCGTGGCTCGTTGCTGGCATCTTCATCATTCGCCAGTTCGGAATTGCACTACACAACATGACAGCGACGACGTGGGGCATGGCAACACTAGACGATTCTTTAGCACCTCACGCAACGAGTGTCCAGTCCACTTTAAGAACTGTTGCAGCATCGCTCGGAACTGCAATTGTTATCTCGATAACATCGATCGTTCAAAACACTGCTGGTGCGACTCACACCGCTGAAGAAGCGACGCTTTTGGGTGTCAACGTTGGTTATTTTTCTCTATCAGCTGCCATTCTTGTCATATTCATCGTGAGCTTTATCTTTATAAAGAGCCAAAAGCCAGCTCAAACGAAAGAAGAAGCAACGATTGTCGACGAATTGACTGCAACTGAGAATAAGGCAATAATTAACAAGCTCATGAAAAAAGATGTCTATTGTTTGAAGCCGAACGAAAGAGTCGAAGACGCACTTTCTCTGCTCGTCGAAAAAGGAATTTCTGGTGCCCCTGTTGCAGATGATGAAGGAAGACCGATCGGATTTTTCAGCGATGGTGATTTCTTGAAGCGCCTGGCAACGACGACATCAAACATCGATGACCCGCTAGCGCTTATGTGTCTAGCAAGCATTGAGCACACGCAAATTGATGACAAGTTGCACTATTTAATGCAGCTGAAAGTGAAAGACCTTTGCGTTAACAACTGCATTTGTGCTTCCACTTCGTCAACTGTTGGCGAAATCTGCAGAATTTTGTCGAATTATCACTTGAAGAAAATTCCGGTGTGTGAGTCAGGTAAAATTGTTGGAGTGATAAACAGAAGTGACATTACGAAACATTCAATTTTGAGATATCTTGAGGGCGTGAGCGAATAACGTGGAACCTTGGCGAATTGTTGTCTATCTTTTTCTAGTTGTTTTCTTTTTGTTAATGAATGCCTTTTTTGTCGTGGCGGAATTTTCTGTCGTGCGCGTCAGAAAGTCGCAGATCGAGCTTGCTGTTGAAGAAGGCAAAAAGGGTGCACGAGCGGCGCAAACTGTCGTCGGCAATGTTAATGCCTACCTCTCTGCCTGCCAGCTGGGAATCACACTTGCTTCTCTTGCTTTAGGCTGGCTAGGCGAGCCTGTTTTTGCTGCGCTCATTCGTCCGCTTTTTTCACTTTTCGGACTTCCCGAAGCTGTCATCTCAGCTGTAGCAATAGGCATCGGTTATTTTCTCATGACGACACTTCACGTTGTTGTCGGTGAGCTAATACCAAAATCCCTCGCCATTTTCTCGACAACAAGTTATGCGCTCCACACGGCGGGTCCACTCATTGTTTTTTACAAAGTAACTTACCCAATCATGTGGCTTTTCAATTCGATCACTAACGGAGTTGTCAAGATGTTGGGGCATGATCCTGCAGACGAACATGATGTCTACACTGGTGACGAGATCAAAATTTTGGTTGATGAGTCGACAGAAAGCGGGCTGATTGATCCTGAGCAGAATGAATATGTTGACAACGTTTTGGATTTGGGTGACAAAGATGCTGAGGCAATCATGACACCAAGGACAGATGTCACTTTCATCGACATAAACGACTCTGCAGAAGACAATATGGCAACAATTCGTCAACATTCATTTTCGAGATATCCAGTGTGTGACGGCGACTCCGATCATCTTCGCGGCTTCGTTCATGTTAAAGACCTTTTTGAGTTAGATGCATCTAAAGATATGCAGGACTGGCCAATTAGAGAGCTGATTGCCCTTCCAGAGACTTGTTCGATTTCAAAGATGATAGATGAAATGACGCAGGCACGAACTGAAATTTGCGCTGTTGTTGACGAGCACGGTGGAACTGCTGGTATTGCAACTTTGTCGGATGTTATGGCGCAAATTGTTGGGAAGATGGACGATGAATATCGTCATGCGACGGACGACACTGTCAAATGCGAGGCGGATGGCACGCTAACGATAGACGGCAAGATGCCGATAACAGACTTGATTGAAATAATTGGTTTTGAGCCAGAGGAAGCAAAAGACGTTGAGACTGCAGCTGGGCTTGTGCTAAAGTTGATGGATAAGATTCCGCAAGAAGGCGAAGAAGCCATGCTTAAAAAAGAAACTTCAGAAGAAGAAATATGCGTCATTTTTGAAGTACAGCGAATGGATTCTTTGCGCATTGATTCGTTAATTCTGACAATCGACAGGTCTCTTCTTTCGTCGAATTAATATCAAGAATTTTCAAAGTTTTACCAGTTAAACTCGCATTTTTAAAAGGGTCTGACCCCTTGAAAAAGATGTCTGACACTGTTTGTTTTGTGAACAATTAAAAATTCTTTTAATCTTTCCTTGACTATTGGTCAAAATGTGTGTATATTCTTAAGTGATAAATTACTCAAGATTTAGTTTTTGGGGGCAAAAATGAATACGATTTATTTGGATAACGCAGCGACGACACGCATGCGCCAAGAAGTTGTTGATGCCATGTTGCCATATTTCACAGAAAAGTTTGGCAACCCTTCTTCAATTTATGGATTGGGGCAAGAGGCGTCTGACGCAGTTCGTGAGTCTCGTGGGACAATCGCGAAAGCTTTTAATTGTGAGCCAAAAGAAGTGTTTTTCACAAGCGGTGGTTCTGAGGCGGACAACTGGGCAATTAAAGGGGCTGCGCGTGCACATGCAGAAAAAGGCAAGCACATAATAACGAGCGCAATCGAGCACCATGCTGTTCTTCATTCGTGCCAAGCGCTTGAAAAGGAAGGCTTTGAAGTGACCTATCTGCCTGTCGATTCAAAGGGACTTGTTAGCGTTGATGATTTGAAGCAAGCACTTCGCGATGACACAATTCTTGTCACAATTATGCTCGCAAATAATGAAATTGGCACAATTCAGCCAATTCGTGAGCTTGCACAAGTTGCTCATGAACATGGAGCAGGCACTTCGCCGAAAGGTGGCGTGCTGTTTCACACAGACGCTGTTCAAGCCTTTGCTCACATGCCAGTTGATGTCCAAGACTTGGGCATTGATCTTTTGAGCGTGAGTGCCCACAAATTGCACGGCCCAAAAGGTGTTGGGGCGCTTTACGTCAGAAAAGGTGTGAAGTTGACAAACTTCATGGACGGAGGTGCGCAAGAGCGAGGAAAGCGCGCAACGACAGAAAATGTTCCTGGAATTGTTGGCTTTGAAAAGGCGACTGAACTCATGCGTGAAACATTAAACGAAGACATGGAGCGTGAGCGAGAACTTCGTGACCATTGCATAAAGAGAGTTTTGAGTGAGATTGATCACTGCAAATTAAATGGTGATTGGGAGAGCAGACTCGTCAACAACGTAAACATTTCTTTCGAGTTCATCGAAGGCGAGGGGATGCTTTTGCAGATGGCAGGAAATGGCGTGTGTGTTTCTTCTGGCAGTGCGTGCACTTCTGGCAGTCTTGACCCTTCTCACGTTCTTCTGGGGATCGGGCTTCCTCACGAAATTGCGCACGGCTCGATGCGTCTCACTCTCGATCGAGACACAACTAAAGAAGACATCGATCATGCCTGCGATTGTCTCGTCAAGGTCATTGGTAATCTTCGCCAGATGAGCCCACTTTATGAAGATTTTAGGCAGGGAAGATATGAGAGCATCATCGAAGGCTATGTTGCCGATGGTGTTGAAAATTGCAATTAAGAAACTAGGTGATAAACATGGCTATGGATTATTCAGAGAAGGTGATGGATCATTTCACTAACCCTCGAAATGTTGGCGAAATTCCAAATTGTTCTGCTTGCGGAACTGTTGGAAACGCGGTTTGTGGCGACATCATGAGGATCTATCTTGACATTGATGACGACGGAGTCATTCGCGACGCGAAATTCAAAACTTTTGGTTGTGGTGCGGCGATTGCAACAAGTTCGATGGCGACAACTTTAATTAAGGGAAAGACGATCGAAGAGGCGCTCAAAGTGACTAACAAAGCTGTCATGGAGGCGTTGGATGGACTTCCTCCAGTCAAGGTGCATTGCTCCTTGCTCGCAGAAGAGGGCATCCATGCTGCTCTTTGGGATTACGCAGAGAAAAAAGGAATAAAAATCGAGGGCCTAGAAAGACCAGTTTCCGACATTTCAGAGAAAGAGCACAACGTTGAAATCGTCGACGATCCAGACGATCTTTAGTTTTTTCTTCTTTTGATTTAACGGTTCATTTAGAACTTTTCAAAATCTAACCTCAGTAGTTATCTTTATTACGCTGAGGTTTTTTTATGCTCCATTTATGTTGGGACGTGAGCGAAAAAGATGTCTGACACCGTTAATTTTTCCCAGGTCAGAGCATGTTTTGCCTGCAATAGGGGATAAATAAGATGTCTGACACCATTGTTTTGTGTTTCACACGCTGGCGTTTATTTTTCGTCATCGATCTCAGCTTCTCTTGCGTATAAAAATTTGTAAAAATTTATAAATTTCTCGGTGAGAATGAGTTAGCATATGCTAACATTAGCAATAGGTAACTAAAGTTAGCTATGGCTAACAAGTGATTATGAGAAAGGTTTTATTTAATGACAACGATGAAGGAAGCAAAGGTCGGCGAGGAAAAAGTCGTCTCCAAAATTAATGGGGAAGGCGCTCTTCGCAGAAGGATTATGGACATGGGAATAACTCGCGGAACGAAGCTTAAGGTTGTTAAGGAGGCTCCACTCGGGGATCCTATGGAGCTTGAACTTCGCGGCTATCACCTGTCGCTTCGTCGCGAAGATGCTGAGCTTGTGGAGGTGAAATAAAGATGGGAATTTCAATCGCACTTGCTGGAAATCCAAATTCTGGCAAAACGACGCTTTTTAACGCGCTCACAGGAGCAAATCAATATGTTGGAAATTGGCCTGGAGTCACAGTAGAGAAAAAACATGGTTTTTTGAAGTCAGACAAAGATGTGATGATAACTGACTTGCCTGGTATCTATTCGCTTTCACCCTACACGCAAGAGGAAGTTGTTGCAAGAAATTTCTTGCTTCATGAGACTCCAGATGTCATCTTAAACATTGTTGACGGTTCAAACATCGAGCGCAATCTTTATTTGACAACTCAGCTCATTGAACTCGGTGTTCCAGTTGTTATCGCGATCAACATGATGGACGTTGTTCGCAAAAGTGGAACCGAGATCAACACAAAAGTGTTGAGCGAGGAGCTTGGTTGCCCAGTCGTTGAGATTTCGGCTTCTAAGGGAGAGAACATTGAAGCTGCTGAGCAAGCCGCAATAGAGGCTGCGAAGACTGGGGAGATTGAGCCTAAGCACTGCTATGCAGGATGTGTTGAACACGCTCTTGCGCACATTGAGGAGCGCGTTTTGCACAATCTGCCTGTCGCTCAACAAAAATGGTATGCAATCAAAGTTTTTGAACGCGACCAGAAAATCATTGATGATCTTGGAATTTCCAAAGAGGATGTCGCTCACGTCGAGCAAGACATCGTCTCGGCAGAACATGAACTTGGCGAAGATGCAGAGACGATAATCACTAATGCGAGGTATGATCACATTGTTCCGATCGTTCAAAGAGCAAAAAAAGATCCTCAGGAGAAAAAAGTTTCGACCACACAAAAAATTGACTCTATTGTCACCAACAGAATCCTGGGGTTGCCAATTTTTGCTGTTGTCATGTTCTTGATTTTCAGCATTTCCATGGTTTGGGTTGGTCAACCTGCGACTGACTGGGTGAATGACAACCTCTTCGGCGATGGCTTCTTTGTTAATGCAAAAAGCGAAGCAAAATATGAGGTGGCAAAAGAAAAATTTGAAGAGGGCAATTATGCTGACAAAATTGATGGCTACATCGCTGCAGCAGAGGAAAAGGGCATCGACACTAAAGAGATTTCAGAAGCTTCCAAGACATTGGCGGAAGAACCTGAAAATGCAGAAGCGCTTAAAACGCTCGATGATTTTTGCGAGCAGAATTCAGCATTTGTCGCGAAGGATGTTAAGCTTTTTGATGAAGGGGTCGCGACAGGTGACACGATAACTGTCAGTTCTGGTGATTTTAAGGAAGCAGTTCTTGCGCAAGCAGATGAGCCAAACCCAGCTGATTATGAAGGATATGTTCCATCAGTAACAAACGCTGTCAGCGATTGGCTTGAAAGCTTGCAATCACCTGACTGGCTCAAAGGATTGGTCGTTGATGGAATAATCGGCGGTGTTGGTGCGGTTCTTGGATTTGTGCCTCAGCTGATGGTTCTTTTCATCTGCCTTGCTTTTGTTGAAGAATGTGGATATATGTCACGCGTTGCTTTTGTGTTGGACAGATTGTTCAGGCGTTTCGGGCTGTCAGGCAAAAGCGTCATCCCAATGTTAGTGTCAACTGGCTGTGGTGTTCCTGGAGTCATGGCAACAAGAACAATCGAAGAACCAAAAGAGCGTCGTATAACAGCAATGACGACGACGATGATTCCTTGCAACGCAAAAATTCCGATCATTTCTTTGATCGCAGGTGCAATCGCGGGTGGAGAATATGCTGCTGCTGTTTCAACGATGGCATATTTCGGAGGCATTCTTGCAATACTTGTCAGTGGCTTGTTCTTGAAACGACTAAAACGTTTTCAGGCAGAAAGTTCCCCGTTCATCATGGAGCTTCCAACCTATCACATGCCAAAACTCACGAGTGTCCTAAAAACTATGTGGGATCGTTCGTGGGCATTCATCAAAAAGGCAGGAACGATCATTTTGCTCTCCACAATCGTCATCTGGTTCTTGCTTAACTTTGGAATTGTTGATGGCGAGTTCAGAATGCTTGCAGAAGAAGAAATAGACGCTTCAATCCTCGCATTCATCGGTGGACTTGTTTGCTGGATCTTTGCTCCTCTCGGATTCGGGGAGTGGCAAACGACAGTCACATGCCTCACAGGTCTTGTTGCTAAAGAGAACCTCGTTTCAACGATGAGCGTCATCTATGGCGGAAGCATCGGAGTGAACATGTTCTTCAGCACAATGGCAGTGCCAGCTGCACTTGCGTTCCTTTTCTTCAATTTGCTTTGCGCTCCGTGCTTTGCGGCAATGGGCGCGATAAAGCGAGAGATGAACAGCGCAAAGTGGTTCTGGTTCGCCATCGGATATCAATGTGGTTTTGCGTATGTCGTTGCAATGTTGATTAATCAGATCGGCAACATTGTCACTGGAAACTTTGACTTCACAGGCGTCGTTGTTCTGCTCATCGCCGTTGTTGCCATAATAATTTGGCGCATGGTTGATAAGAAGAAAAACGGTGGAAGCGTCCTTTGTGATTGCGGTTGTGAGACTTGCCCTGCAGGTGAATATTGCTCTGGTAAGGCAAAAGTCTCCTAAATAATTTTTGCGAATAAATCAGCGCGGTTCAGTCCGCGCGGTTATTCGAATATACTCCTAGTTTGAGCCTCACATTTTGCCAAATCCCTAAAAACTTTTCGGTGAGGCTCATTTCCATGCTTGAAGTCATCATTTTTTTACCAATCAAGGGGTCAGACCCTTCGTACGCTTGGGAAATACGATTTCGAGGAGTTTGTTTGCAAAGAGGGGACGAAGATATTATGTTCGGCGATAGAAAATGCGCTGGAAAAGCTGGACAACAAACTGTTCTCCAGGTGGAGCGCAGATGTTTGTGTGAAAGAAAAACGCTCAAGAGCCCTCGCTTCAACGCTTGGTGACTTGGAATTTCGCCGTCGAGTTTTATGTTGACAAGTATGGAAATTCAAACGCTATTTTGGATGAAGCACTTGACATCGGCTACCGATCGAAGATTTCGCCACGCGCATTTGAGTTCTTAGTGGACGTGGCGACGAAAGTTTCTTATCAAGAAGCTGCGAACATTTTGGCGGAAACAGGCGGAAGTGTGGTGTCGGTAAACACCATCATGCGAGCAATTCGCCAGGTTGGTGAAGATTGCAAGGCGGAGGATGCCAAAGCGGCGCTTCTCTTTACGTCGAAGGTGTTCTGCCCGAGTCCAAAGTGGAAGCAGACGAAATTTTCGTCAACAACGCTGAATTCATTCGAAAAAACGACTACACTCTGGGAACTATGGAGTGCGAGCAGGAGCATATGTATAAATCGCGTTTCGCTGGAGTTCCTCGTGCGTGGTCGGTCGCAGGCGTGGACGCCATTGCGCGAATTCGTTCACGCAAACATTCAGGCCGTGACCTCGTCTTTCGCACTCGCAAAGAAACCATTCCGAAGGAGGTCACTCGCAGGCGCGAAAAAAGAGTTTACGAAGTTCTCGAAAAACAGCCATATGTGTACCAAAAAACTGTCGGACATGGATATAATTAACCTATGCAAGCGCATTTAAACCAAAAAATCAGAAGAGGTTTAATTAGCTCTTGGAACTTATGTCGAAAGAATTCGGGAGTTTTCGACCCGTATTAAAGTGACGCGATCCCAGACATCACTTTAGGAACGTCTTTGTGTTATAATTGAAACCAATTAGACGTCTAACAGAACACAGGAGGGGATTATGGCAACTGCTACCATGACAATTCGATGCGACAAGGAAATCAAAGAAGAAGCGGCCGCGTGTGCTAAGTATTACGGCTTAGACCTCACAAGTGTCACCAGGGCTTTCTGGACTTACCTTGCTAATAACTGGTCAATTCCGCTCACATTTGGCGAAGAGAAAGATGAAATTCCAAATGATGAGACTATTGAAGCCATCAGGGAAGGAGAAAGGCTTCTGTCCGAGCCCGAAAAACTGAGAACTTTTACCAATGCGCAAGAATTATTAGCTGCGGCAAGGGCTTAGAATGCTGAAACTTTCATTTTCTTCGCATTTTCAAAGGGATTTAAAGGCCCTTGATAAAAAGCACGTCGATGACACTCCATTATGCGATGTGCTCGAGTTGATTGCAGAGGATTCAAAAAAGTCGAAGCATGAACTTAAAACTAGACATAAGATGCACAAGCTAAAGGGAGATTGGGAAGGTAATTTCGAATGTCACATTGCCAACATTGGTGACTGGTTGCTAATTTGGCGAGTAAGAGATGGCTTTGCACTCATAGAACGCACAGGCACGCATGACGAGCTTTTTAAGAAAGGGAAGTAACAAGCTATGGCTGGCATGGTTGTTCAAAAGTTGCGCAACTTATTTCGGTTTGTGAAGGTTATAAATGAATACAGTAATTAATTTCGAGAAATACCCCGAGAGAGAGGAGACTAATTATGTTCTGTCGACATTGCGGAAAAGAATTACCAGATGCAGCAAAGTTCTGCAAATGGTGTGGCGAAGAACTGAAAGAATCTGCAGAAGACAGATATGAAACAGCATGTATGTCTGAAACTGCTCAGCCTAGTGTTTCTGTGCAACCTGCTAGCTTGCCTGCTCAAACAAAACTGCAAAGCTCTATGGCAGAAACTCAAAGTCATGAGGAAGGGGTTGTAAATGACTACATTGACAAACTTAAAGACAAACTTGCAAACACACAAAACCCGCTTTTGCGTGGCAGAAGCCTGAAAAATTTGGCGCAGGCAGTGTGTTGGGTGTGCATGTGTTTTTCGTTTTTCATCCCCTTCATCGCTTTGAAAAAAACGAAGTACACAGAGCCTGACTCTTATTCAGGAGTGGGATTTCTCAGCGATTTGTTCACAAATTCATTCGGAGAAAGATCATACGCCTATGACTCCTCTTTTATGTTCCCTATGGTTGCTCTTTTTGTCTTGTTTTTTATAATGTTGTTTTTCTTGGGAAAACTGATTTATCAGAATAAAAACACCATCAAATCAAACAGACGCATAATCGTTTGGTCTTGTGTTGACCTCGCTTTTCAAATTTTGATTTTCTGGTTCGTAATTTATAGCAATGACCAGTTTAATAAAGCAATTTCTTCGAAATCCACATACACTCCCTATGAAGCTGGGTTTGCTGTTTACCTTTCAGTGTTTGCAGTTGTGATTATTATTACAGTTACAGTTTGTGCAATTAATGATTTAAAGTCTCAGGAACAAAAAAATTAAAGGGTTAGTTTTATATCTAAATTTTCAAGAGGGAATAATGAACATTGTTATATTTATTTGAAAAGGGGATCAAAATGAAAAAATTAGTTAACTGGAACAAAATGTCAATTTCCGCATTTATGACAGTAATGCTTGCGTTAAGCCTAGCGTTTGGGCTTGCAGGTTGCGCTGCTAACACCATCTCTTTAAGTGGCAACACATCGAGCGAGGCGGAAAGTGGAACAACCACTCTGCAGATTTTTGCTGTTTATACGCTGGCAAATGCGATGAATGAGGCGCAAAATGCATACATTGCTGACGGTCATTCTAACATTACGTTTGCAGAAACGCAGTATAAAGATTCGCTAGAACTTGTTAATATGCTTGCGCAAGGGTCTTATGCAGACGCATTTATTGCTGCAAATTCAGGAATACTTGCTTCCGCAATGGCGGGGGGTGATGTTGATTCTGCCACTGAAGTTAACATACTTAAAGATAATATTGTTATGGTTGCAAAGGAGGATTCTGACATAAGCCAAGTAACGCTAGATGACATAGCATCGAGGAAATACTCAATTAGTGTAGGTGGAAACGAGGTGCCAGAGGGACCGTACGCGGCACAGGCACTTTCTACTGTAAAGGTTTTTTACCCAGTGTCTCAATCTGAATTGGGAAAAACTGGAAAAGAAATCTCAGGACGTGATGGCAGATTTGCGGGCGTCAAAAAAACCTCCATTGGTGACACGATTGAAGAGGTTTGCAAATGTGTGCAGTCGGGGGAGATTGATATTGCTTTTCTTTACTCTTCAGATGTCTATCGTTTTAGTGGATTAAAAGTTGTCGGAACAGTTCCTGAAAGCACTCACAAGGACATTTTTTACCCTGCTGCTCTGACGAAAGATTGTAAAAACGTTGAAGAAACGAATGAATTTCTTGATTGGTGCAGGACCAGCCCAAAAGCTGAAAGCATTTGGGAAAAGTGGGGTCTGAAAAGCGCAATAAGTTAACGCATTAACAGAGTCACCTAAAGCCTTCACTCATGGCTGCCATCCCTGTTCAGCGCGCATTCCCCCAGCGTGGCGGATGGCTGCCATGGTTGTTATGGACACAATTGAGTTCGGTAAGAACTGGCAGGGTGATTATTCCGATTTATATGGGAAGTTCAGGGAGCCTTTGTAATTCGTTTGGCGGATGACGGCGCTAATTTTTCCGGAGTCGTAGCTTCGAGTAACTTTAATACGGGTTTGAGAGAAAAAAGACTTCCAATTCTTTTAGATAATAAGATTGTTAAAAGAAATTGAATAAAAGAAAGGAAGTCTTAATGCCTAATTTTAAAGCAGGAGCGAGCGCAATGCTGTCAGAATTTTTTTCTGAAGAGCTTGAGGCACATCATTTTTCTATGTGCGATTTTGAAGAGTTTGTTCGCAAAGAAGGGACGAAAATTTTGTGTTCAGCGATGGCAAGTGCGCTGTAAAAGCCTGTTTTTCAGAAAAGTCAGACGGCTACCGCCAAGTCATGAGCTGTTTGTGGTACGAAAATGCAACCGACGCTGCTGAGATGTTGAAATCTTATTCTGAGGTAGATGAAGCTGATTCGAAAAAAGCAGAAATGGTGGCAAATTACATTGAAATAACGCCGACTTCATTCGAAAAACCGACTACACGCTGGGAACTATGGAGTGCGAGCAGGAGCATATGTATAAATCGCGTTTCGCTGGAGTTCCTCGTGCGTGGTCGGTCGCAGGCGTGGACGCCATTGCGCGAATTCGTTCACGCAAACATTCAGGCCGTGACCTCGTCTTTCGCACTCGCAAAGAAACCATTCCGAAGGAGGTCACTCGCAGGCGCGAAAAAAGAGTTTACGAAGTTCTCGAAAAACAGCCATATGTGTACCAAAAAACTGTCGGACACGGGTATAATTATCCTGTGCAAGCGCACTTAAACCCGAAAATCAAAAGTGGTTTAATTAGCGCCTGGACCTTATGTCGAAAGAATTCGGAAGTTTCCGACCCGTATTAAAGTGACGCGATCATTCGGCGATGGGAGCTTAATTCAACCACAAGTTCTGGTAAAATAAAGACCTGATCCTTTTGGGTTTTCAAATTCACAAATTGTTTTGAGTAAGGGGGGGAGTTATGTTTCGTTGTCTTTCTGGTTCATCTCTCGGGAAACTAACGACTCGGAAGGGTGCATTTTTAGCTATCGCTTTGTCATTTGTTACTTTTCTTTTATTATTCACCAACATTAATTTAGCAAGTGCTCAGGAGTCATCAGATGTTAAAACTAGAAAGTCTGTGCCAGCTATTGAGCAGATCCTTCGAATCGGACTCGCGCCTTCATTAAGCGCTGATTCCGATCAAGAAACATCAACCGACGGTTCTCGTGTTGCGATGTTTAGGCTTTATAACAAATGGACTGGCGAGCATTTTTATACTTCAAGCAAGTCCGAGCGCGACAACATTGCAAAAGTTGGATGGGTCTATGAGCAGATCGAGTGGTACGCACCAACTTCTGAAGATTTCAAGCCAGTTTATCGCCTTTATAACAAATATGTTTCAGGTGGCGATCACCACTACACAACAAGTTCTGACGAAAAAGACGAATGCGTTAAAGCTGGCTGGACTTATGAAGGAGAGGGCTGGAGAACAGTCGAGGCGGGCGCAACAGATTATGTCAAAGTTTTAAGACAATATAACCCTTATGCCACAACCGGAACTCACAACTACACGACAGATAAGAATGAACAGAAATATCTTGTGAGCCTTGGATGGAGAGCAGAAGCCGACGGAGGCTGGGGAGGCTATTCAAAACTAGAACCATCAACCCCAACTCCTGCGACAACCTTCACAGTCACATTTAACTCAAACGGAGGAACAGCTGTCGCAAAGCAAACTGTTCAGAGCGGAAAAACTGCCATTAAACCTGCAAATCCAACAAAGGAAGGCTACACTTTTGTTGCGTGGTGCACAGATTCTGCGTGCACTAAATCATTTGATTTTTCAACAAAAATAACAAAAAACATCACACTCTATGCGAAGTGGGACCAGAAGTCCTATAAAGTCACATTTAACTCCAACGGTGGTTCTTCTGTCGCGCAACAGACAGTTTTACATGGCAAAACCGCCACGAGGCCTGCAGATCCAACCAAAAGTGGACTTGCTTTTGGTGGCTGGTATACCGATAAGAATCTGACTAAGGAATTTGACTTCGCAACAAAAATCACTTCAAACATAACTCTTTATGCAAGATGGGGAGAAAGCATCGCGGAGGCCGAAATTGTTCTCGGAGAGTCGCTTAGTTATGTTGGTAAAGAACAAACGCAAGAAGTTGTCGCAGTCAAGTTGTCAGATCGACAACTGGATGTGGGAGTTGATTACAAAGTTAATGGTAACAAGGTGACAAACGCTGGCACATACACCTTGACTGTGACAGGAATTGGGAAATATGCAGGAACAAAGACGGCGACGTTCAGTGTTGGACAAAGAGAGCTCTACATCTCTTGGCCAAACACAACACTTGTCTATAACGGTAAGAAACAAGGACCTATTGGGGAAGCTGGATCAGGCTTAATTGACTCAGATAAAGGTAAAGTTATTGTTGGGATAACTGAAGAAACCAAGCAGGTGAATGCATCTGACACTGAATATGTCGGCGTTCCTGCCCTAAGTGGAGAGAAGGCTCCGAACTATTACATCCACGAAGGAGCAAAAACTGTTAACTTTAAGATAAACAAGGCAGACCCGACTCTGAAAGGATTGACAACGATTTATGCGGAGGCAAACCAAACGCTTTCAGACATTGCTTTACCATATTTCGACAATGGAGTTTTGACGTGGAATGACCCTGCAACTTCAATTGGTGAGTTCGAGGGCACAAGAAAGTTCCCTGCGACGTTCACACCGAACGACCAAAACAACTACAACACGATCTCTGTTGAGGTTTCAGTCAAGCTTGGAGCTGTTAAAACAAATTCGAGCGGAATTGCGACTGTTGACAATCCTAAAGATGGCACCAGTTATTACGTTTTGGTGATGGCTTATAAAAACAAATATGATAAAGACAATGTTGCTCAAGCAGTTGTCTATTTAGATGATTCTGGTTCGTTGAATGCTAAGCTTCCATCAGACGGAGCGATGGATGCGAGAGATCCAAAAGTTCAAGTCCAAAAGGAGAGTGACGGAACTTATGTTTCCAACCTTTCTGTTGTTATAAATAAATCATTTGGAGAAAAGATCGGAAATGGGAAAACTGGCACTGACGGATCTTTCTTCTCTCATAATGGTGTTGAGACGACAACTGTGACGTATGGAAGTTGCAAGTGCACTTCTCCCTCAATTGTGACAAATTCGTGTCCAGTTTGTGAAGTTGAGTTTTCATCCGAGGTTATTCAAGGAAGCGGTCACCCGAAAGATAAAATTGTTGCCTATGGAGTCAATTCGGTCGCTAAAGAATGTCAAGCATGTGGACACGTTTTGTTTGGGACATGGGATCAGGATGGAAACATGAATAATGGCAAAGAGTCCATTGAGTGGATGAAGTTGGGTGATCAGAAGACCGATGGAAGTCAGTTGCTGCTAAGTTTATATGGTTTAGAGAAAAAACCATTTGATGGAACGTCGTCGCTTTGGCAGATGTGCAGTTTGCGCAGATGGCTAAACAACGATAGCACAGGTTTTTATAACACAGCTTTCACGAGCGGTGAGAAATCGGCGATTCAAGCAACAAAGTCTGAGGAGCTGTCTTGCGTTGACAATGTGTTTTTGCTAACAAAAAATCAAGCTGAAGACGGAACTTTTTTTGCGAATGCTGATTCTCGAAAATGCTATCTTTCGAACAACACGTCATCAGGTTCTTCTCACTGGTGGTTGATGACGCCAGGCGGAAAAGATGCATCTTCATCGTCTCCTCGATCAGCTGATTTTGTTGGATCTAACGGAATTGTTAATTCCGAAAGTCGATTTATACCAGAATCGAGCGATTCCTTTTTAGTTAGACCTGCGATCACTTTTAAGGCAAAGACTCCAAACGTGGTAAAAGTTACATTCAAGGCGGAAGGAGTGTCTGCCACAGATCTTCCAAAAACACAGGAGCTTTACCAAGGAGACGTTTTGCAAAGTGTTCCAGAAGTTTCAAGAGAAGGTTTCACCTTTGTTGGGTGGTATAAAACAGGAGATGAGAGCCAAGTTTTAATCGATGAAACAACAACTTTCTCCGAAGACACTGAATTGACTGCGCTTTGGGCAACGTCGACAACTTATGCTTTAACAGGTGACGACGGGACAGCGCAGCTCACAAATCCAGCTACAAATGAGGCTGTGACGGTGACTGTAAAATCTGGAAGCCTTATTCTGAGTAAAAACTTTTTCAGCACCCCCGTTTCTTCAGCTGAAGTCACTTTTAGCGAGACTGGGAACCTCAATGTCAGAACTCCAAATTGTTACAGATGTGACATTAAAGTCAGTGTAGCAAAGCAATCTGACGGTAGCGCAATAACAGATCAGCCTTGCAATGTCTATAATGTCGACGACACACGAGGATCTTACTTTTTGATGAGCGGAAAGACATCCAGCGTCGGTGATAAGAAAGAAATCACCTTAAAGGGGGATTTTTGGGCGCATTGGGGCACCAATACCATCATTGAGGAAGATGGAACATGTGAGTGCACGATGACCACCTATGAAACGGAGCAGTGTGAAGTTTGCCATCAAGGCGTCTCAACAAAGGTTTTGAGCGCTCCAACAGGTCACCCACAAGACAAGCTTGTTGACTATGGAACGGATTCAACTGCAAAGGAGTGCAAAAAGTGTGGGCATGTTTTGTTTGGGGCATGGGAGCAAGATGGTGATGAGGCGAATGGCAAAGAGACAATTGAGTGGATCAAGCACGGGTCTCAAAACAGCGATGGGACGCAACTGCTCCTAAGCCTTTATGCTTTGGAAAACAAGCAGTTTGATCCAAGCACCATTTTTTGGAAAAATAGTCAGATTCGATCTTGGCTAAACACAGACGATGGTGGTTTTTACTCTTCAGCTTTCAATTCAACTGAAAAGACAAAAATTAGCACCACAAACTTAAGCGATGTTTCATCTGATGACAACGTCTTTTTGCTGTCAGAAACTGAAGCAGCAATCCCGACATATTTCGATGATGCCTACGCTCGAGCTTGTTATTTTTCTCCAAGAGTTTTTGATGAAACAATTTGCTATGACTATTCCAGAGTGTGTTCATGGTATCTTCGCACAACGCACAGTATGTATTCAGGCACAGGAGTTGGCTACATTTTCACGAACAGTGACACAATAAGTGGCTGTAATCCAGACTGTGTCGAGGGCATCCGCCCTGCGATTTGTTTCAAAGTGAGCTAAACCTCAATAAACTCAAAGGGGTCATCTAATAATTCATAAGCCGAGGTTTGCATGTTTTGCGCCTCGGTTTTTTGCTTGGTTGTTATGGCTGCCATGAGCGTTAGCAATTTGAATTTCCCCAGCGTGGATAATGGTCGCCATGGAACAAAATAAAGTTGCGCAACTTTTTTACCTTGCCTTGTGCAATAATACAATTCGTCATCAGAGAAACATAAAAATTCTTTTCTGATTTTTGAAATTTTTAGACTTTGTGAGAAAAGGTGATTCAAATGATTTGTGGCTTTTTAGAAGGATCAAAAACAAACAAAAACTGGCAATTGCGATTTTTTGTTGTGTTGCTGGCAACGTTTGCTTGTCTTGGGCTGACAACTTCGGTTGCTTTCGCGCAAGATTCTGTTGAGGCAGAAGGGGGGAGCGTCGAGCTTTCAGATTCTGATTTTGTTCATGTTATTGGTGGAACAAGCTTTTATAATGCAACAACGCTTCCTGTGAACAAGACGAACTCATTTTCAATATCTGGTAGCGCCGATCGTTTCTATTACTACAAATTCACTTTAACAAGCGATGGCTACGTTTCCATTCCTTCGACTATTGAAGATGAAATAAAGGTTGCTCAGCAAATTTGTTTTTACAATTCAGAGCAAGAGAAAATTTGGAATCCTGGTTCGTCAAATTATGAGAATTATAAATTTGGTTTACCAAAAGGAACTTACTATTTAAGCTTTAATCATTATCACAGTAGATATGATGATCCAACGACGCTTCAGATGCGCCTGAATTTTACTTCCTCTAAAGTGTGGGAAAAGGAGCCAAACGATGCCTTTGAAACTGCAAACAATGTTTCTTTGAACACAGTTTATTATGGGACTGGAATTAATCAATCGAAGGACTATTTTAAATTCACACTTTCAAGCAAGATGCGAGTGAGGGTGGCTGTTAAAAACACCAAACAAGCTGGACTTTGCATATATAGATCAGACATGTCTGAAGTCACTGATTGGGCTCAAAATGCACAGTCTGGATTGACAGTTGATGAGGATGCTGATGTCACGCTTGATAAGGGGACGTATTATCTCATGATGGCAAGTTGGGGTCTTGGAACTCAGAGCTCTGATCAGGAGTATTCTTTCAAAATCAATGCCACAAGCGTTTCTGACATCACTATGCATCGACTTTATAACAGATGGACTGGCGAGCATTTCTACACGTCAAACACGGACGAAAAAGATGGACTTGTCAAGAAGGGCTGGTCTTATGAAGGAGTTGGCTGGACTGCGCCTTCCACCTCATCACAGCCAGTATATCGCCTCTATAACAAATATGTCTCAGGAGGAGACCATCACTATACCATGGATGCGAGGGAGAAGGAAAGGCTTGTGGAAAAAGGCTGGACTGATGAGGGGATTGGATGGTATTCAGACCCAAACAAAGGCGTTCCACTTTATCGTCAATATAACAGATATGCAACAACAGGGACTCATAACTACACAACATCCAAAGAAGAAAATGATAATTTGGTTAA
>CAVAWT010000010.1:0-56154 GCA_963592435.1 Oribacterium sp.
CCAAATCGGGGATTCCCTAAAAGACAGAACAAGCAGACCGCACAGAATGCCTAGAGGGGTTGTCGCCCTCCATGAACTTCAAATTCTCAAGCACGCGGTTTTCCAACTTTCTAAGCTGAATGAAACTCTCCGTCAGAAAATTTCCAGAACCTGCTACTGGGTCCAAAATTTTGATGCTTGCAAGTTTGTCTTGAAATGCAAGGAGTTTAAACTTCCTGTTCTTCTGTGTGCGCTCGCCTTCAATTTCTGCAAGTTCAGCTTTCAGGTCATCCAAGAAAAGCGGATTTATCACCTTGTGAATGTTCTCGATTGAGGTGTAGTGCATCCCTCCCGACCTGCGAGTTTCAGGGTTCAAAGTTGATTCAAAGGCAGCGCCGAAAATGGTAGGCGAAATCTTGCTCCAATTAAAGCCAATTGAGCACTCATCAACCAAAAGCCTTTTCGCCTCGTCCGAAAACTGCGGAATGATGATGTCAACGTCTGAAAATAGCCCACCGTTAACGTATGGAAATTCTTGTAATTCAGGCTTGATGTAGGCGTCGCGCACGTCTGTTGGCGTGTCTAGAACCTTAAAAAGGTTGATTAAATTGTCTCGGATGTCTGGTGTTTGAGTGTTTGCAAGGAAGTCGCCAAATTGCTGCTTCGTTGCAAAAAGGTCAGAGTCTTCCGCATAGAGCAAAAACACGAGTCGCACAATTAAAATGTTGAGACTTCTCTGCTCCGCCTTGTCGTTTTCAATGTTTTGATATTGTGCGCTCAAAACTTTGTAAAGTTCGCCAACAAGCTCTCCAGCCTTAACTGAAAGTTCCTTTTCTTTAACAAGCCTTGAGTTCGACTTGTCTGTAAAAAAGCTAAAGAGATGAATTTGTTCGGGCAATTCATCTAAGAAAACTTGAACATATTCATTTTCTGGGTGGTTTAGGTCATAGATACGAAACTCGTCGAAATTGCAAGTGATAATCCAGTCAGGACGAATTGAGTTCGGCATGTTGTCCGCATACCATTTTGCCTGCTGAAATGGCGTTTCTTCACCCACTCTTTTTGAACGAACAGAAGGTTTGTCTAAATCAATTCCTTTGCCCTTTTGCTCAATCAAAATTTTCATGTCTTCATAGAAAACATCAATTTTCCTGCCACCCACTTTTCGCTGAAAATCGAGAAGCTTCGTTGCATTCGGCACGCCCAAGCAGTCCTGCAAAAATTCAATCCAGAAACTTCTGTCTTGCTCCTCTTCAGCGCCCGTTTACGCAGTCCAACGCGCAACAAATTGCTTGATTTTTTCTTTCTGAGTGCGTGAGTCCATGGGTTAATTTTAGCATTAGTTAAAGGTGTTTCTATTGATTGGCGGTCTCTCGCACCTTTCACTAAACTAAGAACAACTATTTTAAATATTGATAGAATTAACACATGGGAAAGAAGATAAACATTAACGATTTTGACAAGATTGACGTTCTTGAAAAGATGAAACCTAAAGAAATTTTGGACATAATCGACAGGCATATTTTAGAGCAAGGAAATACTGTTGAAAGTGACTGGACGCTCGGAACAAGAAAGAGCATCGAAAACGAGGACACAACAGAGAAAAGAAAATGGCAATTGGCTTGCAATTCCTTAATCACTTACGCCTATTGGTATGGTGGTGCTTGTCAAAATTTGGATTAATGGTTGTAGCTTGAATTGGGCTCGTTCCCTCCAATTTATATGTATAATATAAATATTATGTAATTATAGAGGAGCAAGCATTGCAGTTTCAGTGGGACGAAAATAAAGCTGAGACCAACGAGAAGAAGCACAAGGTTACCTTTGATGAGGCAACTTCAGTGTTTGGCGATGTTTATGCTCGCGTGATTGACGACGAGGAACATTCTGACGAAGAAGAGCGCTTTATCATTCTTGGGTATAGTTTAAAAGCACGTCTTTTGGTCGTGTGTCATTGCTACCGTGAACAAGATGAAGTGATAAGGATTATTTCTGCAAGGAAAGCGACGAAGACAGAAGAGCAAGAGTATTGGAGGTTTTTCCATGAAGAAACAATATGATTTTTCTAACTCCAGACCAAACCCATACGCGGAGAAATTGAAGCGACCAATCACAATCAGACTTGATGTTGACACCGTTGACTATTTTAAGTCTGAGTCAACTCGCACTGGCATCCCATACCAAAATTTGATTAACTTATATCTCGGCGATTGCGCTCGCAAACAGAAGCATGTGAGCGTGGGGTAAGGACTCTCAAACACTGCAAATTAGCATTTGGTCTAAAATGGATTTTTAGACCAAATTTAGACCAAATGCGCACGTTCACTAAACGTCACTCAAATACAAATTACGAGGTCAGGGCGTTACTCGCAATCACTCAAATTGACAGTTTGCACAGCGTAGCGGTCCTTGAATTCTGCCTTTCTGTTTAGCACTTAGCCGTTTTCTCGGTTTCTTCTAAGTGAAACCAAGCCCCAACCATGAACTAAAGGCATAGTTCACCTCAAAGAATACTCACGATTGGAAAGCAAGTCGTTGTCCCTCAGTTGATAAAAAGTTGATTGAAGTTGATAAAGAAAAAACAACCTCCCTTTCGCTATAATGTTTGCAAGAACCGAAAAGGAGATGAGCGAAGTGTCCCACCTGTCAGAGTTAATTGAAGAGTTGTGCCCGAATGGGGTGGAGACCTTCGAGAAAATCGGAGATTTTCTCGAGTATGAACAGCCAACAAAATATCTCGTCAAAGACACAAATTATTCTGACGAATACGAAACACCTGTTCTGACGGCAGGTCAAACGTTCATTTTGGGTTACACGAATGAGACAGAAGGAATTTACCCTGCTTCAAAATATAACCCAGTTATAATTTTCGACGACTTCACAACTGCATTTCAATGGGTAGATTTTCCTTTTAAGGCGAAAAGTTCTGCCATGAAAATTCTTAAAGCACGAGAGGGCGCGAACTGTGAAATAAGGTATTTATATCATTTGATGCAAACGATAAAGTTCACGCCTGAAGGACATAAACGTCATTGGATTGGAACATATTCTCAAATCGAAATCCCTCTGCCTCCGCTCCCAGTGCAACGTGAAATTGTCAAAATTCTTGACAATTTCACAGAGCTTACAGCAGAGCTTACAGCAGAGCTTGAGTTGCGCAAGAAGCAATATGCTTATTATCGTGATAAGCTCCTCTCGTTTGAGGGTGAGGATGTTCGGTGGGTGACGCTGGGGGAAGTTTGTAAAAAGGTTTGTTCTGGAGGAACGCCAACATCAACCGTATCGGAATATTATGGAGGAGATATTCCTTGGCTAAGGACTCAAGAAGTTGATTTTAAGAACATCCAAAATACCAGCATGTTTATAACGAAGGAAGGTCTCGAAAATTCTTCAGCTAAATGGATTCCAGAGAATTGCGTGATTGTTGCCATGTATGGTGCAACAGTTGGCAAAGTCGCAATTAACAAGATTCCAGTTACAACTAATCAGGCATGTTGCAACCTTGAAATAGATGAAAGTCTTGCAAATTACAGATTTGTCTTTCATTTTCTATCAAGCAAATACGAATATATAAAATCTTTAGGCAAAGGCAGTCAGACTAACATAAATGCGCAAATTGTAAAGGGTATTCAAATCCCTCTGCCGCCTCTGGACGAACAACAACGCATCGTTGACATTCTTGATAAGTTCGACGCGCTCGTTAACGACTTAAACGACGGCATTCCTGCAGAAATTGAGGGCAGAAAAAAGCAATATGAATATTACAGGGAGAAGCTGCTGACGTTTAAGAGGATTGACAATAGTTAGTCGCTGGGTTTGTGGTATAATTCATCTCGACA
This sequence comes from Oribacterium sp., assembly GCA_963592435.1. Lineage (GTDB taxonomy): Bacteria > Actinomycetota > Coriobacteriia > Coriobacteriales > Eggerthellaceae > Phoenicibacter. The sequence goes on from CAVAWT010000010.1 coordinate 3,819, forward strand.
GTACCCCACACGCTTCAGGCCTAGCATAGCGAACCAGGTGGGGTCTTTTACTCAACAATCATCATTCGGGAACGTTATGAAGGTACCAAGGAATTTAGGGATTAAATCGCACGACGAGAAAGCGATGTTAGATTTTCTCCAATTTGTTGACATTAACAGAATCAGTGATTATTGTCCCGTTGCCAAAGGCACCAAAGTTTCCGTTCCCTTATCACACACCTCTAAGGTCGTCGCACTGTTCATCGTTTTACCCCTTAACCACCCCTTGCTTCCCACTCAGCAAGTTACCTATTGGCTGGTTTGCCTCCTTGTCTTTCTCTGGCATGGCGTGCGCGTACATGTCAAGCGTGGTGCTTGCCTTAGTGTGCCCGAGGCGTGCTTGCACGGTCTTGATGTTCTCGCCACTTGCGAGTAGCAGTGTTGCCTGTGTGTGCCTGAGCTCGTGGAACTTAAGCCCCTCATAGTGTAGGTGACGGCGTGGCTTTTTGTTCATGCGTGAGTAGGGCACGCCGTTCTCATCGCGACCGTTGCTTGCTTATGTAGCGTTAGTACGCTACGCTCGCAAGACGGGCGAATCTTCGGCACTACAAAAGCCAGATTGCAACCACCTATTTCGAATGCTTATTGATGTAGCGCAAACGTTTCGCGCGTTCTTGGCACTCGCTGCAGCAATACTTTGTGTCAAGACGTCGGCGCATTTCGACTGGTGTGAACAAACGCTGACATTCTGGGTTTTGGCACGTTCTGTAGGCTGAATTGTTCAGTAGTCCTCGTACGAGTTGTAAATGAATTATGTCCATGAGTCCAAGCGTTCTAACATAAGGTTTTTGCTCCCCAAAAACTATGTCAATTATCGGCATTCTGTTGGGTAAAAGTGAGGCAAGCCATTCGACTGACTCTTTTGCCGTTAAAGCTTCCCTGACTGTTATTTTGGGAAGGTCATCACGAAGAACTCGCAGTGTGTCCTTGATGACTTTCTGTGTATCCAGAACGGTTGCAATGCACTCTTGAAATGTCACAGCTCCGAGTTTGCAACTCTCGGATTCTTCAATATATTCATCATCTGGAATTGAGTCAAAAATTTCTGCAGAAGCTTTAATTCCTTCGTATTGATCGGCGTGCTTGCTCAACCACTGTCCCGAGAAAACAAATCCGTCTGGTTCAGGTCTCAAGTGTTCCTTCAAGTTTATAAAAATGAGGTGTTTATTAGCTCTGGCACCACAGATTGTTCCATATTTTCTTTGGAATTTCAGCAATTCTTCAATGTCTAAAGGATTGAGTTTCAAAAACTCGTTGCAATATAAATCCTGAGGGACCTCAACTGTCGTCGGGCTATCTGCTTCAATTTTTGACATGTTGGGTGCAAAGAAGCATGTTTTGAGATGCTCCCTTTGAACCTCTTCGTATTCCTTTCCATATTCCTCGAAGTATTTCATCGTCCCTTTTCCCATGGTCCATATTGGAGGACAAGAGGCTCTTAAATTGTGAAGGTCTGGAATGGCTGTAAATTGAAAAGAAACTTCACCTTTGAAGGGTTCATCAAGTATATTTTTCGCTTCTTCCTCGCTGATTACTTCTTTTTTCATGTTCTGTCCTTAATTTTTTTTTCTAACTAAATACTGTAACTAGTTCTTTATTATATCTAGTTTTATAATCCTGTCAAGACCTAAAAATAATTATTCCCTATCAGAAGAAAGTGAGGTGTTAAAGATGGGTCGATTTACAAGACTAAATATGGAAAAGGAGACGAGAGTGTGAAAAGGAAGAAGAATCTAAAGAAGCTACTAAATATGAACTTTATTGATTACACAAACTTAACGCCGAAATGTGGGGAGTTTGACATGCCGTTTATTAAATGCACCAAAATTCCCAAGGTCGATTATCTGGCAACATATAGTCAGCCGTCAACATATTTCAAAACAGAAAACACTGCTGTTTGTTTCTTCGAGTATGACCTCTTGTTTGATGGGCTTTATGGTTTGTGGAATGCTATTTATTACGGAGTCGAGGAGCTCCAAGAGGAATACGTTAAAAGGTTTCAAGGTGTCAAAGTGTTCATTGCGCCAGATTACTCTAAGCTGGGCGACTCATGTGAAATCGAGAACAAGCATCGGCAATTCAGGTCTAGGATTGTTGGAATTTGGCTTTCGGTAAACTTGCATGCAATAGTTGTTCCTTTGGTTTCCGTGGCCAACCGTTCGGGAATGAAGACAATGCTTGATGGAATGCAAAAGTGCACAGTCGTTGCATTTAACGCAAAAGGTGCCATGGGGGACGCAGGTCAGTTGCCTATTTTCATGGACTCAATCAGATATGCGGTCGACAACTTGCCCGAACTGCAAGAAATCATTGTATATTCAGCATCTCCAAACAAGGAAAAAGTGTTGCAGGTGTTTGAATATGCAATTAACAAAGGCATTTCCATTCAAATTCCGGACAACATGTTGCAATCAAGAAACAGGTTGAGAGGAGGTGAATAAATGGCTTCTAATAAGAATTCAGGATTAGGACATGGCTCTGGTGGAGCGCCTCAGTCGTCAATTGAAGAAATGTATTATGAAATGGAAGTTGATGAAATTGAGAGAACTGCGGAGCTTGAGAACCCGCCCTTTATGCACCTTCACCTAAGCACGATGAAAAACGCGGCTGGGGAAGCGCTAATCCAATTAAATCTCAATTGGAAGGGCAGAAATTGCTTGATGAGGGGTTTTGGAATGGAAGGCAAGCTTACAACATAACAGAGGAAGGAAAAATTGTTAAATTCCAGCCTTCAGGAACTTCCAACAATGAATATCATTCATACGAAGTCTCAAAACCCAGAGACATCCCAAGTGGAATTTTGAAGCAACTTCTTCAAGCAGGAAAAATAACAAGAAGCGAATATAATAGAATAAGGAAAGGAAAAAGATGATGACGAAAGAAACCAAAACATTCGACATTTGCTGGCAGTTCTTTGACGACGCAAAGGAAACTGAAATTTCAATGCTCGTTGACGGAGCCAACATTTTGGCTTTTGACCGCGGTGGCGTAACGCTGACAACTCGCTGGAACCTAGAAGACCTCGCGTTTTGGTTGCGAGATTTCATTGACAACATGCAGGAAGACCCCTTTCCAGTTGATGTTGATGGCGAGTTTGCTTCAATTAAAGACATAAATGCGCGCGAATTTGACACCGATGACGAAGAAGAATTTGACGATTACTATGACGCTTTGGATGCTTGGAACTCAAATCACAGGTGGCACCCAGTTTCTAACGGAACAATTTTGGCAGACGTCTATTTTCAACAAGTTGGCGACTGTGTCGAAATTTCTTGGAACAACACCGACTGCGAAGAAGGCGTGACATTCAAGTTTGACATCGGTGGTGCGTGCGTTTCCAAAGAGGAATTTTGCTCTCAGGTTAACGCTTTTCTGAATGCATATGCAGACCATTGGATGAACCCATAGAGAGCTGAATAATTTACAATCAAAGCATGACAGAACCGCAATTTGAAAAAATCGAATATTTAATTATAGAGGTAGATCCATGAAGAAACAATATGATTTTTCTAATTCCAGACCAAACCCATACGCAGAAAAGTTGAAGCGGCCAATCACAATCAGACTTGATGTTGACACCATTGACTATTTCAAGTCTGAGTCAACTCGCACTGGCATCCCATACCAAAATTTGATTAACCTATACCTCGGCGAATGTGCTCGCAAACAGAAGGATGTGAGCGTGGGGTAGGGGGTTAATGAGGTTGGATGGCGAGTTTTAGCGAATACTAGTTTTTACCTTCCTTTCTATATCTTCAAATAAGTCGTCTTCTAATTTGCCCAAAGGTTTATCAAGCAGGATTTTGTCGATTGAAACCCTGAAGCGTTGGTCGATGCGAACAAAAGAAGGTTTAAGTAGACCGTAGTTTTTCCAGTTCTTAAGTTCAATACGAGAATTGTCATCACCAGCGACGCTTGTTACTTTTGCGACTGTAACAACAAGTTGCTCCTCTTCATTCTCCAAAATCAAAACAGGACGAACTTTTCCGACACCTGGCTTGTCGCTGAACTCGATGTATGCAAGCCAAATTTCGCCCTTTTCAGGCTTAGACGAGGTGGTCATAAAGTCCCTCATCTTCCTCATCGTCCCATGATGCAGGAAGCGTTGTTATGCCTGTTAAGGGGTCGGGATTGATGAGGTCGTGCTTCCAGTCGATTGCAGAAAATTCATCTTCCAGTGGGGCAATCTTTACCCACGGTTTTGAATTTTTGAACACTGTCACAGAATGTCCAGACTTTGAAACTGAGTCCGCAATTTTAGAAAAGTTTGCCCTTGTTTCAGCCACAGTTGCTGTTGCAATACTCATATTAAACGCCTCCTTACTTAATTTATTACTTAATTATAGCGCAAATTTGTTACATAGAGAGTAATAAGTTTATTTTAATAAAGATGCAAATTAACTGTGGTTTCTCGACACGGTGCATCGCAATCCATCACTACCTTGTATGAGGTAGAGAAGATGTATAATTCAGAATTGACAAGTTTTTCGTATTCTCTATGAGGAGGAAGAAAATGAATGTTGAATTTCCAAAACTCACGCCTGAGGAAATTAGTGAGAAATTAACCATCCCTAACGAGCGCATCCACCTTACTATTGACACGGATGCAAAAAATGAAGTGGACGACCAGTTTGCTGTTTCGTGGGCGTTGCGCTCGCCAGAACGCTTTGTTGTTGATGCCGTCTATGCAGCGCCGTTTTCTCATGATTGCTTCAAGAAACTTGACCCTTCCACAGCGTCGACCGATGCGGTTGGTGGGGTGACTTACACGTCTCACCCTGGTGACGGCATGGAGGCAAGTTATCAAGAACTCCTTAACCTATATGAACTTTTGGGCGAGAACCCCGACGGACACGTTTTTAGAGGTTCGAAAAATTACATAACAGACATTGGTGAGGCTGTTGAAAGCGATGCTGCACGAGACCTCGTTGAAAGAGCAATGGCAAGTGATGAAACAATTTATGTTGCAGCGATTGGTGCTCCAACAAACATTGCTTCTGCCTTGATGATTGAGCCTGAACTAGTCAAAAAGATTGTTGTCGTTTGGCTCGGTGGGCAACCTGTTAATTTTAAGCACGGCATTGAGTTTAACCTCATGCAGGACATCGCGGCATCTCGTGTGCTTTTAGACTCTGGAGTGCCCTTGGTCAGAATTCCTTGCATGAATGTTGCGTCAATGCTTGCCTTGTCGCAGGCAGAAGTTGAGAAATATCTCAAAGGCGAAAGCGACATTGCTGACTATCTTGGCAGCATTGTTTTGGATGCCTTTGGCAGCGAAGATGATGACGGAATGACGGCAGCAATGATGCGACATTCTTATTTACATTTTCGCGAGGACAGACCAGATGAATATCTGTTCCAGTTCACCAAAAGCAAAAAAGTATGGTCAAGAATAATTTGGGATATTTCCACAATCGCATTTCTAAAGAACCCCTCTTGGACACCAAGCACGCTCGTGTCTTCACCTGTTTTGAATGATAATTTGTCGTGGGGCGCAGAAGATGCCAACAGGCACAAAATTCGCGAAGTTAATTATTGCTTTAGGGATGTAATTTTTGGCGACATGATTAAGTGCTTGCAGTAATAAAATCGCGGCATTTATCTATTTTTAGCATTTGGTCTAAAGTGCAATTGCACGTTATTTCAAAACCGTTCGCGGAATTCTGGGTGTCTTCAAATGCTTTATTATTCTCAGGTGTGTATAATGGTGTCAAGTTTGAGGCTTTAAATTTCTGCTTGTTTAATTCTCTCTTCGTCTATTCTGCATCACGAAGAAGCTCTGAACTTTTATTACAACATTTAGTGGAAGGAAACAACATGACTACATCTAACTATACGCGACGCGGATTTATAGGAGGAGCCGCGATCACAGCCGCCTCATTGGCTCTCACCGCCTGTTCAACTGGCTCTGGCACTTCTTCAGCAAGCAAGAGCGACTCTTCTGCTTCTACGGTTTCACCAAAGACAGATTTTAGCGAAACAACAGGCGACAAATTAAAAATCACCACACTTTCTGAGAACACGAACACGGGTCACGAACGTCTGTCTGCCGAATTTGGCTTCTCTGCTTTAATTACGTTGGGTGACAACAGCATCATTTTTGACACCGCCAAAAAAGGAGATTTTATTGAGCACGCCCAGCAGCTTGATGCTGATCTGGCCAAATGTAAAACGATGGTTTTAAGTCACGCGCATTACGACCATTGCGGTGGAGTTATGAAATACTACAATATGTTCAGCGGAAAAGACAGGTCGATTTACCTCAAAGATTGTTTCTTCGACGGAGCATCGGAGAAATATTATGATGACATTTCTGGGCAAAAGCTTGATTTCACAAACGGAAAACCTGGCTATTTTAATATCGGAATCAGTTTCACAGAAGACGAGCTGAAGGCGACTGGTATCAACATCAAATATATGAAGGGTGACTCAGAACAACTTTTTCCTGGAATCAAGCTTCATGGCAATTTTGTTCGAGACCCTCTCGATCCAAAGATGTTGATTAAAAATGAAAAAGGCCAATATGTCGTGGATGATTTTGACGAGGAAGTTGCAATTTCGGTCGAGACCAGCAAGGGATTAATCGTAGTTTCTGGTTGCTCGCACACAGGCATTGAAAACATTGTTCAGGCCATTAAGGAACGTGAGGGCAAAAATGTTTATGCCGTCATTGGTGGTTTTCACCTACTCGATGCCACAGAGCAACAAATCCAAAACAGCATCGACACTTTCAGTGGTCTTGGCGTGTCGCACATGGGTGTTTCTCATTGCATCGGAGATAAGGCGAAAAAGATGTTTTGCGAGCAGTTGCCAGATATCGCTTTTGTTAACACCACTGGCAGCATTTTCGAGATGAAATAACTCTACGTTTATCATAGTCAACCTCACAGGACCGTCTTTTCTTTGAATGAATGGGCGGTCTTTTTTTTCATGTCTACCTACTTTCTAAGCTTAGTATCTGTCGCGCTATCCCATGATTCCATGGGGACAGACTCCTATAGGTTTATTTTTAAACAAAGTGTTAAATTATATCTAAATTTATTAAAAATTGGTATATAATTGATGACGTTGAACTTGATCATTAACTTTCCAAATTCTTGATGATTGGAGGTAGATAATGAAAACTTCAAATTCTTTAAGCGTTTCTCGTCGCCAGTTTCTTTTTGGCTCTGTAGCAATCGGGGCTCTCACCCTTCTTGGCACTTGCGCCACAAAAAATGGCTTGATCGCTGCTTTTGCAGATGAAGAGGGCAACGCATCATTTGAACTTGTCATAATCGGGAGAGGCGACATCGCCATCATGGCAATCGACCCTTCGACAAACACTGTTTTGGCAGACATGGACGTAACAATCACATCTTATGCTGAAGAAGCTAAAGAGAAAACGTTAAACGTCAAGACAAACGACAAAGGGATCGCAGTCGTTAATGCGAGATATTTGGGAGAAAACTGCGACGAGGATTCTCCAGACGATGGTTATGGATTTTGGGCGAGTGTGGAGGCAACAAAGCCAGGCTATCGCGATTATGCAACAAGCGTCGTCAGAATACAAACAGGTCCTGGACTTCAGACTGAGTCTGGCGGAAGGCAAGCTAACTTAACGATTCCATCGCAGACCTATAACTCGGCAACAGATTTCGGATATGTCAGGCGACTTTCGTTTAATGGTTTTGATGTGCAATACTTCGCATCAAGTTTTTGTGCTTGCAACGGAAACACTGCGGAGCACACTTTGTCAATTGAGCTTGTTGGGGAGCCAGGCGCAAGCGTCGGAGCGCAATTTGTCTATGATGGCAACGAGTTAGCATCAGCTAACTCAAAAATCGGTTCAGACGGCAAAGCACTCATGGAAATGAAGGGCAAATGGCTTTGCGACATTGAGGCTGATAAAACGGCGCAAGTCTTCTTCACGATCGATGATGCTGAGTTTGAAGCACCCTGTCAATTGAGTTTTTTTGGTGCAGCAGATGGAATTGATCAATACTCCCAGCGTGAGGGCTCAATGCAGGTGGGAGAAAGCACAAACCCGTTTTTAGAAGACGAAAAGAGTGTTTCTGCATATAAAGTCAAGCTTCCTGAAACTTTCCCGATCTGGGGTGGAACATATGTAGATTTACCACTGCCTGAGTTGCCAATCGTTTTCCAGTTTGACCCAACTGGTTCAGTTCAGCTCGGTGTCACTGCGAATTTGTTGCCATTCATCCCGAAGCTGAAAGAACAAAGTTGGGTAGGGAACACAAATTGGGATAAAATTCGAACAGAGACATGGTCGCAGATGAGGGACCGTCAAATTGAAAGCGAATGCCAGGCGGTGCAACGCTACACCGACGCGAAGTGGATTAAACAAGGCGGGAGCAAGGAGGGCACTCAAACTAAGTTTGGTGGCAAAGTTAACTTGACTTTCAGTGCAAGTCTTGCTGCAAAAGCAGATTGGACATGGGGTTCAAATGTTTGGAAGGGCGGCGGCAATCTTTGTTTGATCATAGGTGGAGCGTATGAATTGGGAAACGTTGCGCTCGTAGGTCCTGTCCCAATATATTATGGATTTGACGTTGCAGCTTCTTGCACAACAACTTTCTATGCTGGTTTTCAAACTGAATCTGGATTCAAGAATTTTGGCTGGAATCCCGACACCTTGGGCCTAACAATTGTGTTTCGCGCAGAAGTGGGCGTGCAGGGTGGCATCGGCATCAAGGGCTTCATGTCTTTTGGCGCTCGAGGCTATGGCTATCTTCAATTCACAATCGGTCTCATCAAAACAGAGAAGGCATTTCCTCATTATGTGCTGGAAGGCAACATGCTTCTAACTCTTGTCATCAATGCGCTGTTTTCTTCCTTCACGGTGAGTGTTTGGCATTTCAAAGATGAAAAAGATGATTTAACGATTTATGATAACTGGTCAAGCAGTTTGGCAGCGGATGAGGCAGTGCAAGCTCAGATTCCAGATGCTTTCAAGAATTCTAGGGCGACTTACATTATGACCGATGGACAAACTCTTGATTTATCCAAGTTCGTGCCTGCGTTGATTAGCCAAAAAGATTTGCTTGCAATTGCTGAGTTTAGTGCTACTGCAAAGGAAACGACTGGAGAAGAGGATGCTCGAGATCTCGAGATGGAGGTCAGTTTTAGTCAATCGGGAAAAACGTCTCCTAAAATTTCAGGTTTCGGAATCGTGCCTTCAAGCAATTTGTTAGCCACTGCTAACTCAAAGCCAAAGCTTGGAATTGTTCCAGCTGTTGACGAGTGCATCTATGAAAACATTTCTTGCGACGCTCGACAAAAGGTTGTCAAAACGAGCAATGGAGAAACTTATATGTTTCGTTTAGCCATTGTCAATGTTAATTCGATTTCAGCTGGAAGCGATGGTTATCATTTCAAATTTAACTCTGACACTGGGCTTTTTGAGAAATCTGATAAAGCTTTAAGCAAAGAAGAGGTGTCTCAAGATTTTTCAGTTCCAAGAAGCAGAATTGTTATGTCAAAGATGACAAGTGCAGGCACGTGGAGTGATCCTGAGCTCGTCGATTTCTACATCAAAAACGAAAGCCAGAAACAATTTCGCTTAAATTGCAACGATTATGACTTCGCAGTGTGTGAAAAACCTGATGAAGCAGGCGTTTTCTTCTTGAACGTTGTTTCGAGCCAAGTGCTTGAAAACAGCGAAGACAGTTTCGAGGACCGCTGGAAGAGCCAGTTTGTGACAATGTTTAAGTATGACTCAAACAAGACTGGGAACGAACGTTTGGTGGTTGGCAAGGTGTTGATGCCTGAAACAGGAATTTCGCGATATTGTCCTGCTGTGAACTATAGAAAAGCAGACTCGCGTGTTTTCTTCTCATTTGTGCAGGCAAACATTGATGGAGATGTTGCGACATATTCACTTAACACTAATGTTTATGAAGAGAGTGCGTTGTCTTGGGCTTATGCAATTGCATCAAATGCAAGACCAGCTTTTGGTGGTCAAAACACGACGCTATATCAAAGCTTTAAGGTTGCCAAAGGTCCGATGTGGGAAGACACTTCTGCGGACATGACGGGCATCACATGGGTGGGACCATCTCTAAACAGCGAGGGCTATCAGGTGTTTTTCCAAGCGTATAGCCTAAACTCAAAGGATATGTTGCCTGGAACCGACTACACATACACAAATGTGGCAGAACCGATTCTTGTTCCAGAGAAAGGCTGGATCGTTGTCGATTTGGACGAAGGTGAAACAGACAAGCCTGATCGTCGAGAACTCACTTTTAACTCGATGAACAAAAAGAATTCTATGATCGTCCAGCAAAAAGTCGGAATCGCAAACATGACAGCGTTTTCACCTTCATCGGATGGTGCCAGACTCTTCGCTGTCCACACCACCGATGGGTCAGATTCAACTTCTGATTGCTATCAGATCTATGCAGCAGACTGGGATTCTGCCAATGACTCCTATCATAGTTTCTATCCGTTCTGCCAAACAACACATCCACTTGACCAAGTGGAAGCAGTTGTTTGCGGATCTGGAAACGTTAGTTTTATAACAACTGAGATCACTGATTCAGAGGCTGGAAAAGGAAACATTCATCAGATGAATGTGCCACTCGTTGCCTCCGTGCAACTTGAATCTGCAACTTGCATGGACGTTTTTGCAGGAGTCGGGGACACTTGTCATGCTTATGTTTGTGCTCAAAACAATGGCAATTTGCCACTTTCTGGCTTCACTGTGAAACTGTATGACAATGAAGAGGGAACAGGCGAGCCACTCGCTACAAAGAAATTTGACAACTTCGCTGAACAGATGATGGCAAACGTCTATGACTATCAAGGTGATGATGAGGAAGGAAACGCCATTCATGTTCCTGATGAGGTTTGGCTCGCGCAGAAAAATGCTAATGGCGATGTGGCTTACGGCAATTTCACTGCAGAAGATTTCTATTCGCTCTTTTGGCCAGGAGATGAGAGGACGTTTGCATCCGTAGACTTCACAATTCCCGATTCTTGGGAAGACAAAGGAACAGTGCAAGTCTATGCTTTTGTTTCTGACCCTGTGGCAGACGAGACTCGCGTTGCAGACATAAGAAAGCAATCAGCGCCAAGTTTCGAGGGAGAAGCACAAGCGCAATCATCTCTTGCAGCTGACTTTGATGTTGCAGGTTCTGTTACGCCTGACTCACTTGGTGTTTTTTATGACGCTGATTTAGCTTCTGAAAGCTTTGAGGTGAGTCTAACAACAACTCTTGCGAAGGATGAAAAGCTGAAAGCTGCGACCTATGAGCCAAAAAACGAAGCTGCAAAGGAAGCTTCGAGCGGAAAGATCCCCGAAACTGGAGACAAGGCGCAACATTTGTCAGGACCAGTTGCTATTTTGGGGGCAGGTGCAGCGGCTGTTGCAGCCTATTCAAAGAGAAGGTGCGAAAACGAAGTGATGGCGAATCGATTGAGCGCGAAGCATGCGAAGCGCTGATTAAAAGGTGTCAGACATTCTTTATTAATTGAATGTCTCTTCACAACCATATGAGCCTAACTTTTCAGTGGCAAAAGAAGAGAGGTAACGCGCACAACTCTTGAGCGATCGGTGGGTTTGTGACCGCCTACCCACCATTGCTTGATCGTTTGAATTGTTGCACCAGTAATAGCCACGGCAAGGTAGTCAATGTCTTCCTTAATGTTTGAGTTAAGCTCAGCATCTTTTTCTTTGAAGATTCCGACGATGTTTGACGTCATGAAATCTGCAAGTGAGTCAAGGAGAGCTCCGCTTTGTGAACTTTTCATGATATTTTCAACAAGCGCACTGTTGTCAATCAAAAATGACATAAGAGAATCAAGCATGTGAACGTGGTATGCGTCTACACTAAGACAATTATCACTGGCACCGCAAATCTCTTCAAGTTCTTTACGTTTTTCCAGCATGTAAAAATCGAAGAATTGTTCTTTGTCGTTGAAATGCTTATAAAATGTTGTTCGGCGTATCATCGCCTTTTCGCACAACATAGAAATTGTAATTTCTTCATACCGATATTTTTTAAGTAGTTGCTCAAAAGCTTCAAGCAAATTCTTGTATGTCCTTGCCACTCTCATGTCCATTTTGTTCTTCCTTTCACTCAAACTTTGGCGACATATGTTCATTTTTGTTCTTTATGTGTCAAATTAAAAACATTGTCTCTTGAAACTCGCTTGTTAATCATTTAATCTAAATTCATGAACAATTGTAAGTTATCTAACAGATGTTGTCAAACGGAAGGAGAGAGATTGTCATGAAAGAAAAGTTTTTTGAGTGGATTGTTAAGCATAGAATCTTTATGATTGCTTTCTTCGTTGTTTGCGCTGCAGTTTGTTTGGTTTGCAAGCAAATGGTTGCAGTGAATTATGACATGAACGACTATCTGCCCGAAAGTGCTCCATCAAGCGTTGCTCTTGATGTTATGGATGAAGAGTTCAGCCAAGGAATACCTGGCGCTCGTGTTATGGTGAAAGACGTTAGTGTTGAGGAAGCACTTGAGTACAAGCGCAAAATTGCTGACATTTCAGGAGTTACCGAGGTAACATGGCTTGACGACGTTGTGCCGCTAAGCGAGCCTCTCGAATTGCAGAAAGCGTCCACTGTTGAGACGTATTACAAAGACAGATGTACGCTATTTTCTGTAACCTTAGACCAAACTGAACGTATATCGGTTTGCAATGAAATACGATCAATCATCGGTGACGACAATTGTATGACTGGTAGCGAAGTTTCCACCGCAACTGCCACAACAAGCACCGTTAACGAAATTTCCACCATAACAATAGCCTGCATTTTACTTGCACTGTTAATTCTGCTTCTCACAACCTGCACGTGGGCTGAACCGTTCATTGTTCTTATTGGCCTTGGCGTTGCAGTTGCAATTAACGGAGGCACAAACCTCATTTTTGGTGAAATTTCTTTTGTGACAAATGCCGCTGGCACAATTCTTCAATTTGCAATTTCGCTCGACTTCAGCGTGTTCCTAATCCATAGGCTCGAAGAAGAGCGTGGTAGAAACGGAAGCATAGAGCGCGACGTTGTTGTGTCGCTCTGCAAGTCGTCAACAGCAATCATATCATCAGCTTGCACAGTGACAATCGGCTTTTTGGCTCTGGCTGTTATGCAGTTCAGAATTGGCCCCGACCTTGGGTTTGCACTTGCGAAAGGCATGGTAATCTCGCTTGTTTGTGTGTTTTGCTTCCTGCCTTGTGTGCTTGTTGTTTGCAACAAGTTGGTTGAAAAATCGGTTCATAAGCCCTTTTTACCTTCGATGCAGAAATTGGGGACATTTGTAACTAAAACCTGCGTGCCTCTGGCATGCGTTTTCCTTCTCTTAATTGCTCCAGCCTACCTTGCTTCACGGTCTGACTCAATTGAATATTACTATGGTTCATCCCACATTTTCAACGAATCTACACAATATGGCTCAGACACTGCTGAAATCGAAGAAACGTTTGGTCAGTCCGACACCTATGTTGTTCTGGTTCCAAATGGAGATTTACCAAGACAAAAGGAACTTTCAAACAGCCTTCAGAAGATTAATTGCGTGACTTCCATCATTTCATACGTTGACAGCGCAGACATTTCAATTCCAACACAAATGGCACCTAAAAGCACTTTGTCTAAGTTACAAGGTGAAAATTATTCAAGACTGGTGTTAAGCGTGGACGCTCCCTATGAAGGAGAAGCAACATGGAATCTGGTCAGCGAAATAAGAGACACTTGTCAGCAAACGTATGGAGACTCATATTACCTTGCAGGTCAAGGGGTGTCAACAAACGATTTGCGCGACACTGTTGTCGAAGACAAGGACCTCGTTGACATAATTGCAATCGCAGCAGTGTTTATCGTATTAATGTTTGCGATGAAATCGCTATCAATTCCTGTGATTTTAGTGCTTGTTATTGAAACAACAATTTGGATTAACTTTGCAGTGCCCTATTTCACAGGGCAAGGGGAGTTTTACATCGCATACCTCATTGTTAGCACAATTCAGCTTGGTGTTACCGTCGACTACGCAATTCTGTTGACAGACAGATATAAAGAAGCGCGTTTGAAACTCGGTAAAAAGGATGCAATTGTTGACACTTGTAAAGCAACAACAATCCCAATTTTAACTTCAGGAACAGTGTGTGTCATTGCGGGGACGATCCTCTCCCTTGTGTCATCGCACGGAATTTTGGCGCAACTCGGTCACTTTTTGGCAGTTGGGGTTGGTCTTTCTCTCTTCGTTGTAATCATCATTTTGCCAGGATACCTTTTTATTTGCGACAAATTGATTCAAAAAACATCACTTAAATGTAAGTTTATGCAAGAAAGTTAGGAGAAAAATCATGAACGAGAAAAATAAAACAACGAGCAAGGTGGCTGCGTGCGCGCTAGCTGGAACAATTGGGCTTTCCGCAACGTTTGGGATTGCTGCAGTTCTGCCTTCAACATCTATGGCTGCCATGACTGAAAATGTAGCATCAGTAGCGTCCCCTAGCAGTGCCAACTACGACAAGACGCAGGTGGTTTACGCAAAAGGGAGTGCAGCTGGCAACGTTTCGGGTATCTATGTTGTTAACAGCTTTTCGGGCGACGCTAATGCTAACATCCGAGACACTGGTGGATATTCGTCGGTAACAAATTTAACAAACATGGCAGCAATAAATGCATTTGGAGACACTTGTTCATTTACTGCAGACAACAATGGTGAGTTCATGTATCAAGGCGACCTGCCTTCAACAACAGCGCTTCCTTGGAATGTGGGCGTTGCCTATGAACTTGACGGAAAACAAGTTAGTGCTGATGCGCTTGCAGGCAAAAGTGGCAATCTAACTATGAAAATCAATATTGTTCCAGCTGATAGCAATGATGAACTGAAGAATTTTTCTGACAATTTCCTCGTTCAAGCAACTGCAAAACTAGATAACTCTCTTTGTTCAAACATCGTTGCAGACGGTGCAACAAGTGCTCAATCTTCTGGTGACACTCAGCTATCCTACATGGTTTTCCCTGGTAAAACTGGTGCGTTCACAATAACTGCCGATGTTAAAGACTTCGAGTTTGATGGGTGGACCGTTGTTGGTGTTCCGTTATCAATTGCTCTTGACGTTGAGGATTCCGAATTCAGCGACGCAACGCAAGATTTAACGAAGCTAAAAGATGCAATCGCAGAGTTAGGCGAAGGTGCAACGCAACTTAAAGTTGGTTCTGGTAATGTTACTGCAGGACTAGACGCACTTTCTTCAATGTCTGACACCTTGACTAACGGCACAGGTTCTTTTGGTAGCGCACTTAGCAGTGCAACAACTGGCGCAGAAAGCTTGAACAGCGCCGTAAGCGGTCAGCTGACAAGCGGGGTGCAACAATTGAACGCAGGTTCTGAAACCTATGTAAACGCTCTCAACTCTCAAATTCAAGCGTTAGGCGCAGAAACTGCAGGCAAAAGCGTTGATTCATTAAGGTCAGAATATGCACAAGCGCTAACTTCGTACACTCAAACATACACTGCTGTGTATACGCAAATCTACACTGCGCTCATTCAAGCAGGACAAGACGCAACAATTGCTGCTCAAACTGCAGGGGCACAGGCTATGCAAAACGAAAATGTACAAGTGTCGCTTAACGCTCTAAATGAAAAAGTTCAAAGTTTGGGTGAACTTTCTGGCAATCTTGGCGCACTGCAGGCGTTGTCGTCGAGCGCAGAAGGTTATTCTCAAATAAACGATGGCGTATCAGAATTGAACTCATCAGTCGGAACGTTAGCGCAAGGAACGTCTTCTCTGTCTTCAGGATTGCAGGAATTGAATTCGGCTTATGGCTCGCTTGAATCAGGAATTTCTGAATATACTTCAGGTGTTGATAAGCTTGCTGGAAGTTATCCTACCTTAAACAATGGAATTGAAACATTGAATTCTGGCGCGTCTGAACTTGCAAGTGAAACTTCAGACATCGACACAAAAATGGTAAGCACCGTTAAAGATAAGTTGACAGAATACTTAAACCCCAGTTTCACTATGACCGATTTTGTTAATGGAAGCACCGACCACATCAAGCGTGTGCAGTTTGTTTACATGACAGATGCAATTGAGACAGAAGATGAAGTGGCTACGCAAAACGAAGTGGCGACCGATGACAAGAACTTTTTCGATAAACTTGTTGCTCTTTTTACTGGTGAATAATTTTAAGAGATGGCTGCAATAATTGTTGTTCTTCATAAATTCTGTGAGGACCAGAGAGCAGAATGGAAACAACCACAGTTTCGATGATGAAAACTGGATTAGCGAAGCCAAAGAGTTCAAACGCGATTGTAATGGAGGCAAGTGGACATTTTGTTGCTGAGCTGAAAAGGCCAACCATACCGAGAGACGCGCAGAGTGTTGGGTCAATCGGTGTGAATTGAGAAAATGCGTTACCAAGCGTTGCGCCGATGAATAGCACTGGCACAATTTCGCCACCTTGAAAACCACCACCAAGGGAAACGTTAGTGAATAGGATTTTCAAGAGGCATGCCCACCAAACAATTTGAAAAGTGTTGTCTGTGAGGCAGGCTAGAATTGTGTCAGAACCAACACCGTTGTAGGTCTGTTCGCCAACAACCAATGTTAACGCGACAATAATCGCGCTAGTTGCAAGGATTCTAAAGAAAGAGTTTTTGAACAGTTTGCGTAAACCTAACTTGATCCATTTACTTGTCAAAACAAATATGACGCAAAGCATCGCACAGAGCAAGGAAAGCAATAAAATAATCCCCAGATTCTCAGGTGTAATTGACAGGGTGTTACTTATTTGAACATTGAGGTATGGCACTTGAAGGACCGTCCCCAACGCATATGCAATAAACGATGATATAAAACAAGGGATTGTTGCGCTCCAGTTCTTAATTCTGCCATCTGCAATTTCAAGCGCAAACAAAGCAGAAGCAATTGGCGTTCCAAAAAGTGCGCTGAACGCAGCGCTCATTCCGCTCATTATTATTGTTGGCGCATGCTCCTCTTTGATTTTTAACGCTTTTCCAGTGAGGGAGCCCAGTGCACCACCAATTTGCAACGCGGCTGCTTCGCGTCCTACACTTGCTCCACAAATCTGAGAAATTAGCGTGCTTGCAAAAATGAGCGGAGCCATAATTGTTTTGACGTATGTGCTCTCATGAATTCGTGCGATGACGCGGTTTGTCCCTCTTGGGTCATCCACTTTTGCAAGTTTGTGAATTCCAACAATCGCAACGCCTCCAACTGGCAACAAAAACACCAGCCATTCATTGCTCGCTCGAGTTGTATTGCACCACACAATGCACAGTGCAAAAATCGCAACAATTGCCCCAACAAACACCCCAATCACAATTGCCACACCAGTCAATTTGCATGTGTCAAGAACCTTTTCCTTCATACATTTCATTATAAGCGAGGGTGTTAGACATTGTTGTTTCAACACTAAGTGATTGTTTTATAATCATTACATGGATGAATTAACAATCGAAAAGATTCATTTTGCTGTTTTCGTGATTGATGCAATGTCTGAAAAATGGGGGTTGGCGAGTAATGAGACGTATAGAATCCTTCAAGAGTCTGGCATTCTTGACGGGTATGTGCTTGACCTCTATGACGTTGTTCACACGCTTGGTAAAGAAGCAATTGTTGAAGATGTGTGCGAAAAAATAAAAAGTTTAGGATATGCAGATGCTGCTTTACCACGGTTCTAATACGGTTGTCGAAAATCCTGACGTGAGTTTTTCGCGCACCAATCTTGATTTTGGACAGGGCTTTTATTTAACAACTCATTTTGAGCAAGCAAAGAATTGGGCTATAAGAAAAAAGAGGTTCGAGCAGGGTGAGCCTGTTGTGAATGTCTACAATTTTGAGCTGGAAATCCTTGATGAATTTTGCATAAAACAGTTTCAAACCGAAAGCGAAGAATGGCTCGAATACGTTGCGAGCAATAGGAAAGGTCTTATTTTAGAAAATGTATATGATGCAGTATTTGGACCTGTTGCTGATGATAGAGTTTTTGAAGCAGTGACAATGTATATAGATGGGTTGTGGGATCAAAATACCACTCTTCAAGCTTTAAAATATTACAAGCTAAATGATCAATCGTGCTTAAAAAGTCAAGGATTAGTTAATAATTGTTTAGAATTTAAAGAAGTTCAAGGTTTGGACGGCATGAAATGGAAGTAACGCAAAAAACAATAGAAGGTTTGCATAAAACATTTCGCAGACGTGCGGAAAGCTCAATTGTGGAGGAACTCGCAAGAGAGAACAAGTTATCGGCTGAAGACGCCCTGAGAACATATTACACAAGTGAGGTTTGCAAAGCCTCCAACGATGACATGCAAGAAATTTTGTATCTTGCGCCTCAAGTTTTAATCAAAATGCTGAACCGATGTTAAGGTGTCAGACATCATGCGGAATCTAATCTGCTATAATGTTTATACATTGTTTAACTTTTTAACATTGAGAGGTAGATTATGACAGTAGCAACTCTTAAAAAATGGGGTAATAGCACAGGCATTTTGATTCCGAAAACTGTGCTAGGAGACATGGGCTGGAAGTTGGGAGACGAACTTAATTTCAAGGCAAAGGGTAGCAAACTGGAACTTCAGAAGAAGGCAAAAAATCGCACATCTCGAAAAAGCGTTAACTTGGAACAGTTGTTTGAAAATTGGAATTCCGAATATGAACTGCCAAGTGATTTGAGAACGAATGGAAATGAAGTTAACTGGGGAAACCCTGTCGGGGACGAGATGTAAAATGGTTTTTCAAGGAGACATCATTCAGGTTAGCCTTGACCCAACACTCGGTCATGAACCACAGAAAACAAGACCTGTGCTCG
This sequence comes from Oribacterium sp., assembly GCA_963592435.1. Taxonomy (GTDB): domain Bacteria; phylum Actinomycetota; class Coriobacteriia; order Coriobacteriales; family Eggerthellaceae; genus Phoenicibacter. Next base: position 22,654 of record CAVAWT010000010.1, read on the forward strand.
TTGTTAGCGCAGATTCGTTTAACATGAGGTCAAGTTTGACATATATTGCACCCATCACTTCCGTCAACAACGGTTACCCTCTGCATGTTGCTATCGACCAAAACGACGCAGGTGTTTCAGGTTTTGCTTGCCTTGAGCAAATGCGTTCCATCGACCTAAATGCACGGCCTCATAAAAAACTTGGTGTTCTGGACCAAGACGCACTCGATTCAATCCTCGACTTCTTCCCTGCAATTTTTGATTTGTAGGACAAGGTGTCAGACATGAACTTAGCTGTTTGTGAGTGTATAATTATTGAAGCGTAATTCGTTTGATAAATGTCCCCTGAACAGAGGAGTTTCTATGCGCAGAGCAAACAGAGAAGTTAAAAACTTCGACGAAATTGTGAAGATTGTTGAAGAATGTAAAGTTATTAGAATTGCGATAAAAGACGAAGAGGGGCTCTATATTGTTCCCTTGAATTTTGGTTACACATGCGAAGGTGATAAGTTTACGTTCTATTTTCATAGCGCAAAACAAGGCAGAAAAATTGATGCGTTTACTGCTAACGCACAAGTTGCATTCGAAATGGACTGCGAGCATGAACTTGTTGAAGCAGAAAAAGCTTGTGGTTATTCTTACAAATTCGCATCAATTATTGGCGCTGGCACAGTTAAGTTTCTTGATGAAGAAGAAAAACTGAATGCACTCTCGATGCTTATGAAACACCAAACAGGAAAGGATTTTGCGTTCGATGAGAAGATGGCAAAAGGTGTTGCGGTCTATGCCCTCGAAGCAGAAAGTTTAACGGCAAAGGCAAGCAGATAGAGAAGGAGCTATTAAGCATATGAAAATATTTGAAGAATATACACTTGAAAACACTGGTCTCACATTGAAAAATCGCATGATGAGAAGTGCGACTTGGGAAGGAATTGCAACACCAGAAGGGCACATGACCCCAGCGCAATATGATGTGTATAAACAATTGGCGCAAGCACAAGTTGGTCTCATTTGCACAGGTTACGCAAGAATTACGAAAGACGGCGAGCCGAATAAAGGAATGATGGGCATCTATGACGACAGTTTCATTGAGGATTATAAGAAATTAACTGACATGGTGCATGCATACGGCTCGAAAATAATGATGCAAATTGCCTACGGGAGCACAAAAACCACATATCGCACCGATGAAAGAACGATTTTGTCCCCTAGCAATGTGCCAGAAAGATCCACTGGTTTAACGGGTAAACCAATGTCACGCAACGACATTAAAGAGCTGATTCAACGCTACAAGGAAGCTGCCGTTCACGTTAAAAAGGCAGGGTTCGATGCAATTGAATTGCATGGTGGTCATTCATATCTTCTAAATCAGTTTTTAAGCCCCTACTACAACAAACGCGCAGATGAATATGGGGGAACTCTTTCAGGCAGAATGCGTTTCATAGATGAAGTTTACTCTGCTGTGCGTGAGGCCGTGGGTGAGGATTTTCCAATTCTAATTAAGATTACCTGTTCAGAGTTCTTTGAGGGTGGTCTGGAATTTTCTGAAGTAAAGCAAATTTGTTCTCATTTGGAAGCCATCGGGATTGACGCTGTTGAGATTACTGGAAACATCCATGGAAAAGCAGAAAAAATGAAAGGTGAGAAATTTGACGGTCTAACAATAGAGAAGGATGGTTATTTCTATGAATACGCCAAAGAAATTGCAGAATTAATTCAAATCCCTGTGATTTTGACTGGCGGAAACAGAGACCCTGAAGTTATGGAAAAGCAGCTTGAACAGTCAAACATTGCCATGTTCGGTTTCTCGAGACCTCTATTGTGCGAGCCCAATCTAATTCAACGCTGGATTGAAGGTGATTTAACATCAGTAAAATGCATTCACTGCTCAAAATGCAGAACACCTGAAGGCAATTACTGCACTGTTTTTAATCGCAAATAGTTCGCTTAAAAAATGTCTGACACCAGATGTGAAGCTGTCAGACATCTTGCGAATATAATCTGCTATAATGTTTATACATTGTTTAACTTATGAATATTGAGAGGTAGATTATGACAGCAACAACTCTAAAAAAATGGGGTAATAGCACAGGCATTTTGATTCCAAAAACTGTTCTTGGAGACATGGGTTGGAAGTTGGGGGACGAACTTAATTTCAAGACAAAGGGTAGTAAGCTCGAACTCCAAAAGAAAGCAAAAATGCGCACTTCTCGAAAAAGCGTTAACTTGGAACAGTTGTTTGAAAATTGGGATTCCGATTATGAACTGCCAAGTGATTTGAGAACGAATGGAAATGAAGTTAACTGGGGAAACCCTGTCGGGAACGAGATGTGAAATGGTTTTTCAGGGAGACATCATTCAGGTCAGTCTTGATCCAACACTCGGTCATGAACCAAAGAAAATAAGGCCAGTGCTCGTGGTTAGTGCAGATTCTTTTAATATGAAGTCAAGTTTGACGTACATCGCACCAATCACTTCCGTTAACAATGGTTACCCTCTGCATGTTGCTATTGACCAAAACGATGCAAGTGTTGAAGGTTTTGCCTGCCTTGAGCAAATGCGTTCCATCGACCTAAATGCACGGCCTCATAAAAAACTTGGTGTTCTGGACCAAGACGCACTCGATTCAATCCTCGACTTCTTCCCTGCAATTTTTGATTTGTAGACTAAGGCGTCAGACAATCACTATTAAAAACAATAGTAACTAATAAATTTCTTTATATCTTTACTTTCTCAAGCGACACTCCTATTATGAAACTCACATGGCGCCGATGTATTAATTACCTTGAAACCTTTAGGAGGAAGAAAATGAAGCCAGGAGCTTATTTAGAGATCACCATGACAATCAACGACGACAAAAGGCTAGCTGCGGCAAAGGTATATAACGACTACCGCGGTCCTTTTCTTGAGCAAATTGAAGGAGCGCTCACAAAAGGGCTGCTCATTCGCGAAGAAGACGTGCAGGTCATTCATGGTTTTGACACACTCGCACATGCAAAGGCATATCTCGAGACCGATATGTTCAAAAATGACGTTGCAACTGGCCTTGCACCAACTTGGTCAGCAGACCCAGACATTCGTTTCTACGAAGTGGCTTAAATTCATCCCATCAATGTCTGACACCAAGCGCAAAGGTGTCAGACATTAAATTGCTCTAAGAATGTGTATAATGTTTAACATGTTATAACATTAATCTAAGGAGCAGTTATGTCGGCAATTTTGGAAGAAAAAACGCAGTTCAGGAAAATTGGAAACAGTCTTGGAATCATTGTGCCTGCAAGCATTCGTAAATTTGGAGGTTTTAATTCTGGCGACGAGGTAACTCTTGAATGCCCCAGACCTGGTGTTATAACGATTAATAGCGTTATGGACGCGAAAAAAAACAAGCTGGAATCTTGGAATGAGCTTACAAGTTACATCTCGGAGCATAAATTGAAAGAATCCGCTTGGCCTAATGGCAAGAGTTTTAAGGAAGTCCTAAATGATGCGCGAGATGAAAGGTTTGAACTGTGAGGTATTTTCTTGACACAAACACACTCGTCTATTCTCTTCATCAAGACGCGCCAAAGCACAAAGAGGTTAACGATTTTTTAACGCATTGCTTCTCAGAAAATCACACGTGCTACTTTTTGTCTTCATCTCTAAAAGATGCATATTACATTTTGTGCAGGCATTATCTCTCGGAATCTGACGCAAGGCAAAGCATTAAACTGTTTCGTGAAACACTTGACATGGTCGATTTAAATTCAGTAATAATTGATGATGCTTTCCAGTCCGACGAACCAGACTTTGAAGATGCCCTCATCCGTTGCGCTGCTGAAAGGTTACAAGTTGACGCAATCATTTCTTATGATGAAAGTGCATTTTCGCAGTCATTTCTGCCTAAATTAACTGCAATAGAGGTTATTTAACAGCTAACGGCAAAAGCAAATGTGTCAGACAATCTCACCTACTGAAAACTCCTTTTATACGCTTCGCCCCAAATGCGCATCGAGTCGATGACGGGCTTTAGGCTTTTTCCTGTGTCTGTCAGGGAATATTCAACACGCGGAGGAACTTCTGCGTAAACTTCCCTGTGAACAATTCCATCGCGCTCAAGGTCGCGAAGTTGCGACGTTAGAACCTTCTGAGAAACTGTTCCAATTGAACGTTTCAACTCACCCAGATGTAAGGGTGTCAGACATCACTTGTGGGTGGCGTAAAATCCAGCTATGGATATTTCAAAATGCAGAGAACTTCTCGCCAGTTTCTTTGTGTGAGCGAAAGCGCCCACATCGAGCAATTACATTTAGATCAGTTAGATGTATAATAACCATCCGATCAAAAGACTAAATTAAGATGAAAGGTGTCAAGTGTCTGAAAATAATGTAATCTATCGCGATTTTTGCGAAGATGACGCGCATGAAGTTTCTGAAATGTTAGGCGGAATTTGGAGTCCTCATTTAAGAGGGGAAGCGTCCCTTTTTGCAGGGGAAATAGATTTTGCTCATTTTGCAATTAAATCAACGCACATGCTTGTGGCAGAACTTAATGGGCGTGTTGTTGGAATAGCTTGTGTTGGCGTTAAAAGTCCAAGCGACGAGGTTGTTAGTTTTTGGCAAGAATTTTCTGACAATGCATATTCAAAGTTGCGTGACATTGATGCAGATGCTGCCCAAGAAATGTCAGATTATGCTTCATTTGAGAAATGTGTACACACGAAAATGTTAAGTGAATGCCAAGAGTGCACAGACTATGAACTCACGCTTTTTGCAGTGTCAAGCGAAGCGCGTGGCCACGGGGTTGGTAGCACTTTGTTAAAGCAGGCGATGCAGATTTTAAAGGACGCAGGGGCGAAGTCATACTTCCTTTTCACAGACACAATGTGCACGTGGCAGTATTACGAAAACCGTGGCATGAAACGCATTGCGTCATATCACTCGACTGAAGATGAAATAAAGAAGTACGAAACAGAGGAATTTTACATTTATTCTACGGAGATTTAAATCTTTAATATGATATACTTTGTTTATCATAAGTTCAAGGAGGCAGAATTATGACAACTGCAACAATTGGAAGATGGGGGAATGCAAATGCGATTCGCCTCCCAAAGGCAGTGTGCGAACAAGTTGGTCTTTCTGCCGACGATGTTGTTTCTGTTGAAGCGAAGAAAGACAAAATTGTCATTCAAAAAACTGCTGACAAATTCACTCTGCAAAATTTGATGAAAACATGGGATGGTAAGCGCTATTTCGCAGATGAAATCGATTGGGGAGCACCTCAAGGAAATGAGGTATGGTGAGTGATTTTTGAGCAAGGCGACATAATCGAAGTTAACTTTAACCCTACTGTTGGGAATGAACCTGCCAATAAAAGACCAGCGCTCGTTGTTAGTAATTACGACTTCAACATCACTAACTCAATGACAATTGTTTGCCCCATTACTAATCGCCTAAAACCCTTCATCTTGCATTTTGAAATTCCCAGTAGCAATGTTGTTTCTGGAAGCATCGTCACCGAACAAGTGCGCGCGATGGATCTCGACGCCCGTGAGGCTTCAAAGCTGGGCGAAATTGACAGCGAAACACTGCAAAAAGTTTTAACTTGCCTAAAGTCGTTTTATTAGACGTGACACCGCTTTCACAACGTGAAGTATACGTTGATAAATTCGATGTGGTATAATTATGTCACATCGATCAAGGAGTTGAAATGACTGTTTGTGTGCCAATTAGGGATATGAAAGATACATCAAAATTCAGTGAACTTGTTAATCGCGAGCATGAAGTGATTGTTACAAAAAATGGCTACAACGCGTTTAGGTGCATTAGTGAAAGTCGCATGGAGGCGCTTGAACTCCAAGAGGCAAAAGAGAAACTTCGCTCACGGCTCATTTTGGCAGCAGAAGAAACAAAAGCTGGTCTAACAATTCCGTATGAAGAATTAAGTGCTCTGTTTGATGAAAATTAATTCTAAATCTCACTATTGAGCACGTCTTCCATAGCCTTCAAGATTACGGCAGGTTGATATAACCCATCACCTCGCTCACCTTCTCCACAATGCGCTTTTGTTCGGGAAGGGTTGGGAGCAAGTCCAGTTTAGGAATACGCGTTAATCTCATTTGCAATTGAATCTTTTACCGATTCAAGGTATTCCTGTGGATTTGAGTATGTATCCCTTTTAGTTTCAAATTCATAGAGGTTTTCTATGAGTCTTCTGGTTGCAAATGAATATCTACCGAGAATTAATTCGTCATCTGATGTTTGAGAATTATCTTAGATGTGAAATTTATATAAATTAGGCGAACTTAAAATTCAAAAATTGATGAACAGAATTTGTCGCTAAATTAACTACAAACTCGCAATTGTTCGTAATTTCACAAGGTCAGATAATCAATCTTGTTAAATAAAGTTTCCAAATTAAGGAGATTGATTATGGTTGAACAGAAAATAATGACAGGAAAGAGAAAAGGCATTGTTGATGTGTGGAATGCGTTCATGGTTAAAGGAGCAATCTTTGGTGATTATGACATTCCAATATGTCATACAACTGCTAAATCACCGCCTAGGCAGTTAATTTCTTGGAGGGAGGCTAAAACTTTGCATAACAAGGAAATGCAACACAACAACAAGAATTACCACGTTGAGGCTTTTATACACTTCTACGTCGATGACGTTAAATTTGATGGAGCTAAAAGTAGCATTTGGCTATTTCCGTGGGAAGCATTGAAGATTATCCAGCATTTCGAAGGCGTAATCACCCCTGACTTTTCGACATATCAGGATTTCCCTGAACCAATTAAAATATTTGCGACATATCAAATGCGTGCACTTGGATTATGGCTCGGTTCTATGGGGATGCAGGTTATAAATAACGTTCGTTGGGGAACAGCGGAAACTTGGAAATATTCTTTTAAAGGGATTCCTAAACATTCTTTAGTGGCAATCGGATCATCTGCAAGTGAATTGAAGAAAAAAATAAATATCCCTCTTTTCGAGGATGGTCTGTTGAGAATGATAGAGGAATTGCAACCAATGGCAATCATAGTTTACGGTTCCGCTAATTATCAAGTTTTTCAAGACGTTAGAAAGAGAGGCGTTGAAATCATTCAATTCGACAGCGAGAGATCTGTTGCATATGCGAAGGAGGTGAGAAATGAGCAAAACAGATAGTGGATTATTTAAAAAGACGTTTGGTGCAAAAGTTATGATTGCAAGCGTTTCTGTGAATTATAAGAAACGGAGGGTGAAGCCACAAATCATTAATCCAGTCACCATTCGTCTAAGCCAAAATTCAGTTAATGGCGTTGATAAAATTGCAGAAAGTATGAGAAGGGATGGGTGGACAGGTCCAGCGATAGATGTCGTTGTTATGAGAGACCGAAAAATGACAACGCTTGATAATACAAGAGTTATTGCTGCCAGAAAGGCTGGAATTGACGCTAAGGCGAATGTTCATCAATTTGATGAGAAAATTCCTGACGCAGAGACAAGACGCAGGTTCACAACTCCCAAAGGCGGAGAGCCCAAAACTTGGGGTAAGGCAGTTAAAAACAGAATTGGGAAGCAGTCTTCACGTTTTAGAAAAGACAACCCTAATGGAGCGTATAATTTTAAAAAGATTAGATAAGGAGAGAATTATGAAATTATTTGATGCGACTGAAGTTTATCCGAATTTTGAGTATCCGGAGGGCTTGGAAAAAATTGTCGATTTGGGCCTCACAGATCTTGATTTTTGGTTTATTCTTGAGGCCCCATTTGCGCGTCAATATTGTTTTGATATGCAAAAAAGGTACCCTGACCGCAAGCTGGTTCCTTTTGCAAAGCGCACGGATTGTGACGATGTTGCTTGTTTTGAGATTAATAAGCCAAAATGCGTTGAAGTCATTCATGATTTTGCAGATCCTGGCTGGGAGCAACGTGCAGAATTTTCAAATTTCTGGGAATGGTTCAGGGATGCCATGAATGAGTTTATCGACGCATCCATTGAAGATGAAGGCGAGGCGTAAGTGGGGGTTTAACTAATCACCCCCATCACCTCTCGCACCTTCTCAACAATGTGCTTTTGTAAGGCAAGGGGTTATCTAAAGGTTGATTTTCGTTAAATCCCTGGCGCCATAAATGAAGCGACGAACTTCCATTATGTTGTCAATTACTACGTAGAAAACCATGTAGTTTCTGACTTCAAACCAGTAATAGGTGTTGTCACGTTCCTTAAGTGAATTGTAAATTAAGGCACAGGTTGGGTTCTTGAGGTGTTCATTGATTTTGGTTTCAGCATCATCAACTAATTTTTTTGCTGCTTGCTCGTTGTGTAAGACGTTTGTGATGTATGAAACAGCATCAAACATGTCTTCCCAGAAAAGCGGTAAGTATCTTAGTTCATACTTACTCAAAGTTAAATGCTCTGCGAATTGAGCCGAAAACTTCCTCGTGAGACATTCGAACATCTGTGACTGTCGCCTGCGCATCTGCAGCGTCCAGTGCCTGCTCAATTCCACCGTTTAGGTGCTCAAACTGCCCCATGTTCATCACTACCATTGACCCATAGCCGTTCTTTGTTAAGAAAACGGGTCCTTCAGAATTAACCTGTTCCTCAACGTCAGAATAATGATTACGAAGGTCTGATACTGGTCTAATGTTCATCGTGACTCCTTTGATAAAACTTTATCAGAATTATATCACAATAAGCCCATCACCTGCTGCACTTTCTCAACAATCCGCGATTGTTAGGGAAGAGTTGGGAACAAGTCCAGCTTAGAAATACGCATTAATCTCGTTTGCAATTGAATCTTTTACCGATTCAAGGTATTCCTGTGGATTTGAGTATGTATCCCTTTTAGTTTCAAATTCATAGAGGTTTTCTATGAGTCTTCTGGTTGCAAATGAATATCTGTCCAGAATTACTTCATTGTCAGATACTTCAGTTTTGTATACCGTCGCGTATGTGTTGATTGCTTCCTTACAAATGTTTACAAAAACAGAGCAATTGGATTTTACTATCAACAAAGGGGAGCATACGTTATCCCGCAGGTTCGTTGGGGCAATGAACTTACATACACAACAAAGATTCTCCCCGAGAAAGTTGCTTTTCTGGGAGTTGAGAAACAAAGCATTGTTGCAATCGGCACATACGGGTGCTCTCAAACACGCGATGATAAATATCATTTCAAAGCAGGATTGGAAGCTATGCTCGAAACTTTAGAACCCCAGATTGTCCTCGTCTATGGCTCTATGAATAGAACAATTTTTGAAGATTATCTAAATTATGCAAAGTTTGTTAGATATCCAGATTGGATTTCAAAAATTAGAGGAGGTGAGCAATAATGGGTAGCGGATCGAATGGCAACTACGGAGGAGCGAGCAGCGGTTCTCAGCCCTATGCACCAACCTATCACGTCGCAAAACGCATGCGTGAACTGGATATTGAAAATCAAATAATTCATGATGGACGCTACGAAAAAAACCCAACTGCGAAGAACTTAAGTGATATGATAAATGGAAATTATATAGTGAGTAAGAAGACAAACGCTTACTTGTCATATGTCATTGACCAGCAAGGTAATATTATTGTTGGCAAAAGGAATGGAAATGGCAGGGAGGGTGCACCAACACCTCACCCAACATTAATAGGAGGAAAGGATCCTCAAGTGCAAATGGCGGGAATTTTGCATATTAGCGGAGGGAAAATCGATTATTACGACGACAGGAGCGGGCATTATAAACCGAGTGCAAAATCAATGGAAGCAGCTGACAAGGCTTTTGGCAAACTGCCATCTTCACTCTTTAAAAAGAAAAGGAGATAACAATGGAAACAATTGAAGAATATATTGATTATTTATTTAACTGCAACTTTGCTGATGACAATTTCGATGCAAAGGAGGACTCATCTCATCTCGAAAAGTCATGGGAACTACTTGAAAAATTTCAATGGGACAAAATTTATCAACATTTGTTAAATCATCTTCACACAAGTTGCAAATCCACAGAAGACGTTATTAACTTTGTCAATCTATATGTGTATTACAACTTCGACGAAGAGAAAATTCCCGATCCACTAGATTTTGTTAGTTACCTTTATTACAAAGTGGACATGGATGTTTACTGGGATGAGGCTGGGGATCTTTTTGATGGTTTGGCGATTAAGATATTCTCAAATCATGATATAGTCGACATAATACAAAATCCATATTACAATCCCCTTAAAGACGAGAGAATTGCTGACCAGATTTCTAAGTTTAAAACCTTAAAGTAATTGATAATTTAGGTTTAATAAAGGACAGAAGACTTGCATTCACAGTTATGAGCAAAGGTCTGGCTTTTCTGTTGATTTTTCATGCCTGCAGATTGTTTAAGTCTTTTTTGGATGTTTAAGTCTCCATGAATGAGTTTATTGACGCATCCATTGAAGATGAGGACGAGGAATAAGTGGGGGGGGGTTTAACTAATAACCCCCATCACCTCTCGCACCTTCTCAACAATCCTCTTCTGCAAGAAGTTGCTGAATCATGATGTCGAAGTCAGATTGATATTCTCGCTCCTGAATCACACGATACTTCTCAAACTCGCTTTCTGCAAACGCTTTTGCAATGGCATGTGTTACTTTACCTTTGCCCTGCAAAACGTCTTCGTCGTTAAACTCCAAAAACACATCAAGGCGCTTTGCCCAATCCTCCATGCTCATTGGAATGTGCTTTTTCGCTTGACGCGTTGCGTAATCAAGATACATACTAACAATTTCGTTTAAGTTGCGAAGTTCTTCTTCACTAAGGTAATTTTTTGCAATTGACACATCTTGCTTTACGATGCGACCTTTTGGAGCCGAGGCCCAAGTTGTGAGCCCCATGTGCTGCTTAGTGTGGTCGGCACGGCTAACAATCACTTCAGCTGCTGTTTGCCCATGCACCGCGAAATGCATTTTGTTCTGCACCTTTGCGAAAAATTCCCTTGTTTGCTTGGCATCCGCGCTGTAGTCGTATGCAGTGGCATAGATGTCTGTCACTTTTTGATAGAATAGGCGTTCACTTGCGCGAATTTCTTGATATTCTTGAGTGAGGCGGTCGAAATAGTCAGTGCTAAAAACCTGACCATTTTTAAGACGCTTATGGTCTAAAACGTAGCCTTGCCTTGTAAAAGCGCTCAGCACTTTTGTTGCCCACTGCCTAAATTGAGTAGCGCGCAAAGAGTTAATTCTGTATCCAACAGAAATGACGGCGTCCAAATTGTAGTGCTTTGTGCTATATTTCTTACCGTCAGAGGCAGTTATAAAGAAATTCTTTATAACTGAATTTTCGTTTATTTCTCCTTCTTCAATGACCGTCTTGATGTGCTGACCAACGTTTTGAACGCTTGTGTCGAACAGTGTTGCCATAGCTTTTTGGGTGAGCCAGACCGTTTCATCTTGAACGTAAACCTCGATTCCTTGCGCGTCGCCGTCTTTTGCAAACATAAGGAAATCTGCAGTTGAGTTACGAATCATTTCGTCTGCCATCTTCTACTCTCCTTCGATTATCAAAATTTTACAAATTGAGAGATTCAATTGCTTTCAGCGTTTTCCTCATTTATGGCAACCATAATGTCTAAATTTTACCAAAATAAGAGGCTTACATTTTATTGATGGTGTCTTCGATCGATTCTGTGGAATTCAAAATTTTTTGCTGAGTGATGTTGCCGATCACTAAAGAGTTCGATCTGTTTTTGCTCACCGAAGCGTGCGAGGGAGGAGGTCAGAATGTTTGAGCTTTGAGCAGGCATGGATGAAAGTGTCAGACTTTGTCATCGTTCTTTAATAAAGTATAATCTAAGCATGATATCCAACGCAAATAAAATACACCTTTTCAGAAGTCTCGAGCGAGCAGAAGATTTTGCAAAAAAGCAAGCTCAGCGAGGAGAGTGTTTGGGGCACAAATGCACGACCCCCCTCAATTTCATCCTGGATCTTCACAAAACGATTTCGGCAGATCTTGGTCTGATTGATGAGATCGAAAGGCTTGCATTCGTCATTTCTCTCGTTTCTTCAATTGAAAACATCAATTCTTTTATCTATTTTTCAAAGCCGACAAGCCTCGCTTTCCTCATTTCTTTCATAAAGAAAGTTGCAGGTTTGGATGTTTTTAAGATGGCAGAAGAGACAAGCGGTCTTAAGGAAACAGACTTTTCGTTTCTCGAGGCTGAGGCGATCAGACTGGCTGAGGAATATTCTCAAACAATTTCTGCTTTTAAGTTGACAGAGATGGCACAAGTCGCAGATGCGGTTGCTGAAGAGTTTGAAGGTAAGTTTGACATAACGTTTGAGGATGACTGTTTTTGCGATCAATCAATTTTTGAATGCATTGAGAAATTGGCAAAAACGGAGCCAGTTTTCGCATTCGATTCGGACAACTTTTCAGATGTTAAAACAACAGAGTTGGATTATTCACTTTTGACTCTTTCGGAAAAGAAGGCAAAAGTCGCTGTTTTCGAGCAAATTTTGAAAAATTCTGAAGGTCATGAAAAAATTGCAATTGTGACTAACGAAGTTGATCAAGATGCAACAGCAATCGCGCACCTAGCGGCAAATTTGAATAAGGAAGTACGAATTGAACACATGGAAAAACAAGCTGTGTCAGACAGTCTTGTTGGCAGAGCCTTTTTTTCGTGTGAAGCAACAGGAGATGTTGCGAATGATTTTGAGATCGCTTTGAGTGACTTCATTCACAACAGCATCTCTGGCATTTCTGTTTTTGATTGCTTTGAGAAGGATAAAGAATTGCGCAAGAATCCAGGGGTCTCGAGAAAAGCGGTCGAGAAAGCTGTCGAAGACGCTTCGCCAACTTATTCGCTTTTCAAGTCCTTGTCGTTGGATGCAGTTTCGTGTGATGATCGCTTGTTTGATGATGTCGACGAATTCATCTCAAACGAAAAAACTTTATCAAAAACAGAAAAAGAAGAAGCTAGTAGCCATCTTTACCTAATTAGGCTTCTTGTTGAAAAGTTGCGTGGCATCTCTTTTGATGGGGTGCTTGACGCGACACACCTCTCATCATTAGAGCTTGGTGTGGACCACTTGCTGGGGAGTGTGGATGCCGACTGCCAGATTTCTGTTATGCCACCTTCTTCTCTTAACAAACTTGCAAAGGGAAGCTTTGACACTGTTGTTTTTTGTGACACTTCGTGTGTCAGCTTCAACGCGAGCACAAAATTTGATGCGCTTCACTCTCTACTTGAAAAAATCGGGATAAAGAAAACTCACAGCTCTTCGATGATAAGTCGCATCAATTTCACTTCTGGGATCTTGGCTTCAAAAAAACAAGTTGTGTTTTGCTTGCCCGAAAGGGATTTGAGAAGTGGAGAAACCTTGACACCTTCTTTTGTTTTGCAAGAATTTTTTATGCAAAAAGCAGGACTTGAGCTTGACACTGCAAAAGTTGAAGAGCAGTGCAACGAGGCAAACATAAAACATCGAGTTGTCGGTGAAGAAAACTTGCCATTGATTGGCAATTGCGAAACAAATGCATGTGATGAAGAAGTCAAACGAGGCGTCATGCCACTTACCTTTGAGCTTCAGACTTGCAAGGACGTGACGAAATTTTTAAGGCACACCGACGATGGGGCTGACATAATCATGTCGCCGAGTGAGATTGAAGCGCTGTGCCAATGTCCCTACAAGTGGTTCTTTGAAAGGAGAATTTCTCCGCGAGGACTTGATTTTGAATATAACCAAGTTGAGAAGGGTAATGCGATCCATCGGGCTTTTAAGTTGTTTTATGACGCGCTTTATTCAAAGGGAATCTACAGATTGAATGGTCTTCCAGAAGTTGCAGAGCACAGAGACTTGTTTTTGGAGTGCTTCCATAAAGCTATTCAGGAGTCTTTCTGCGACGAGGGTGGAGAGCTCGATGATAATGCAAAGATAACAAATTTCTTGGATGTTTTTGACTTGTCGCGAGCAAGTGGGAATTGTTTGGCTTCGTTGACATTGCAGTCAAATATGCCTGCGAGTTATGTTGTCGCGGAGTCTGAGATGAGAATTGACCCAGAAAAAAAAGTTAAATATGCAGGTGTTGTTGTTGATGGGACGATCGATCGGCTTGATGTGTCGCAGAAAAAAGATTCGTTTGTTGTCATCGACTACAAAGGGAGCATAAAAGATCACAGTTGTGGAATTTCGAGAAAGGCGCTCGAGGTGGCAGATCTTCTTGATGTGCCACTGCCACCAAAAATTCAAACGCTGATCTATTCTTCGTGCATAAGAAAGCTGACAAACAAAAAATGTGATGCTGCGCTTTATGTTTCCTATAACATGCCAAAAAAAAGGCAACCGTCTGCCACGGGAGCGGTCGATTCTGAATTGGCACCTTCTTTTATGTTTGTTTGTGGTGATGCCAAGAACTATTGTGTTGACATGGACATGAATGATTATCTCGATGGAACGGAACAAAGGGCAAGAAGAAGAATTGAGAGAGTGCTAAATGGTGACATTTCGCCTGAGCCGAGTTGCAAAAAAGCCTGTGAGTTTTGCACAGTCGCGAATTGCCCTGCAAGGGAGTGTGCATAGCCCATGACAGCAGAAGAGAGAAATCCACAACTTGACGTCATCGAGACTTTGGATCGCCCCGTGATTGTTCAGGCTGGAGCGGGCTCGGGCAAAACTCACACTTTGACTGAGCGCATCATCGCCTCGCTTTCAAAAGATGAAACTGGCAAGTCGTTTGCACGAAGCATTGAAAATGTTGTCGCGATAACATTCACGCACAAGGCTGCAGAGGAGCTCAAAGCTCGCCTTCGCACAAAGCTTGAAAAAGCTGGAATGCACGACCAAGCCTTGCTCGTCGATGATGCTTTCATAACAACGATTCATGGATTTGCATCGCGGATTTTGAGAGAAAATGCTCTACCATTCGGGATCGATCCAGACTTCGAACTCATTGACGAAGCAAAAGAAGAAGAAATTTTCAAAATGGTGATTCCTGAAGCGCTTAAGTCGCTTTGCACTGGAAAGCAACTAATAAAAGACATTGAAGATGCAGCTGAAAGAGGGCTTTTTAATTTAGAAGAAATCGATGATTTTGAAGATTTGGAGGACCTAGAGGACCTCGATGATCTTGATGATTTTGAGGAGTTTGACGACTTCGATGATCTTGATGATTTAGAAGATTTTGACGACTTTGGAGACCTTAAGGACTTGGATGATGAGGACGTCATCGACACGTCGAATTTTGATGCAAATGATTTTCAGGAGATCAGCAACGACATTGGTTCATTCGATCCTTCTCTTCTTTTGAGCGATGATGTAAAAGAGCAGATTGCCGACATGATCAAAGAGGTCATTAAGGCGCAGTCGATGGAGGCTTATGGAGAAATTTTCATAAATAAAATTTTTGGTAACGCAGCGACCTCCACCGAAGAGTCGATGGACACGATAAAAAGGATGGTGAACGCTCTTTCCCTTGTTGCAAGCGAGAAAAATTACCACGTTTTTGTTGGAACACATTTGACTTATGTTGAAATTGCCCAGAAGGCTTCACGTTGCATTGCTGAAGCACTCAGTTTGATCAATTTTGATTTTGAAGATGATTCAGAAATTGCGCTCGTGGAGCAACTTAAGAACACTCAACACGAATTCGATGACCTTTTGTCAGACGATCTTGAGCACACAAGTGACGACATTGCCGAGATTGAGATCGCTGAGTTGTTGGATGAGGCACCGAAGTTGAGTCCGAAGTTTCATGGCAACTCAAACGACTATGATGCAGTTGTTGCCTACAGAGAAACTCTTGCTCGCTTGGCAATTGAGTTTTTTGCAAGAGCTAACAAAGAGATGATTGAATATTCCTATACCCTTGCTCATCAAATGTTGCTCGAGATGAATGGACTAAAATCGGGGAGCTCCCTGTCAAACAATGACCTACTTCGAGTATGCTGCCAAAAGTTGGAGGAAAATCCTTCGCTAGCCAAAAGTTATCGCGATAAGTTTGACTTAATTATGATTGATGAGTTTCAGGACACTGACAATTTGCAAATGGAGCTCATCGATCTTGTGTCAAAAGACAAATTCAAAAATGTTTGCACAGTTGGTGACGTTCAGCAAAGCATCTATCGCTTTCGAGGCGCAGACGTTGGGGTTTTTAAGGCCTACAAAGACAAAATGTTGATAAACGGAAGCAATGTTAGAGTTGTGAATCTGCCTAACAACTATCGCTCTCATGCTGATGTTTTGGCACTGACAGACAAAATTTTTGCAAGCGACGACATGTTTGGTGAAGACTTTCTGCACCTTTATCCCAAAGGCAAAATTAATGACGAAAAGGATTCAACTTTCAAAGAGATTCCTCGCATTCAAATTGAAGTTATGAATCACCAAACGCAAGGAAAGACGAGATTTTTGACGCGAGAGGCTGTTCAGAGAGAAGCAAGAAAGGCTGCTTTACACTTTAAACAGCTAAAAGACGCTGGAGAAAATCCTGGTTCGATGGCAGTTCTTCTTTCAAAGCTGACAAGTGGCGCTGACACTGCTTCGCCACTCGAGATTGGCAAAATTTATTCTGATGAACTTGGGAAGGTTGGCATTGAGTCGATAATATCTGGTGGGACAACTTTTGCGCGATCATTTGAAGCCCAAACAGTCTTGCGCCTTCTTGCAATTGCAAGAAACGCTTTTGACTCTGAGAGCTTGGCGTTTCTCTTAAAGTCAGATTTCTTCAATTTGAGTGACGATGCCTTGCTCGTTCTTGCGACTTCATTTGCCAGTTCAAATGAGCAAACCGTGATAAGAAAGCGCGATGTAGCGCGCGGTTTCTTGGCGATAGATGAAAAGCAGTTAAGTCTGCTGACTGAAGAAGACAAAGCGTCGTGTCTTTTTGCGCAAGCAAGAATTGTTACTTTCATTGAAAATGTCCGCAGAGGAAATGTCGTCGACGCAATTCGGCTGTTTTTGTCAGAATGTGGAGTTTTTGATCATTTGCAACAAATGTCGTCGGAAGGCTTGGTTTGTGCTGGAAATTATGAAAAAGCTTTTTCAATTTTAAATGAAATTCTGGACACAACGAAAGAGCTCGTCGAAGTCCATGAACAATATGCACAATTTCTTGAAAACGCGAAGGAGGCACCTGGGATTTTGTCGACAGTGAAGTCAGATTATGTGCAGATCATGACAGTCCATGCTTCAAAAGGATTGGAGTTTGATCATGTTGTTCTTGCAGAGCTTCGCGATGGCAAGTCGCGCCGACAAAACACGATAATAAAAGAAACTTCTCTTGAAAATGTTGGAAATCGCTTTTTGTGTCTTTCGGGCATTAAAAACATAGATTTTCCCGACTTAAAGAAATTTGCTTTCGACAAAAATTTGAGTTTTAAAAAAGAAGTTGTTTCTCACAGGACGATGACTGCAGGAGAGCTCTATGTCAAAATGGTGATGAAAGAGGAGCAAGAGGAGCTCGATGAGGCAAAGAGGCTTCTTTACGTCGGCATCACGCGTGCAGTGAAGTCTGTTTTGTTACAGGTGAGAATCAACAAAAAAGCTAAGGATGACTACGAAGGCACTGGGATCTGGAAGAATTTCTATGAAGTTTTTCAGTGGGACTATTCTTGTTCAAAGTCAACGCAGTTTTTCAATCTTGAAAATGGTAGCAAAGGAAAGCTCACTTTTGAAGCGCTTCCTCAGGTTCTTGAATTTGAGGAAGAAAAAGAGGAGCAAGTTGAGGAGATCGACGAGTCACAAGAGAGCGCCACTTGTGAATATGTCATCAGAAGAGCTCCGAAGAAGCTAAAGAGGTTCGTTGAGAAAAAGCGTGAAAGTGACTTTGTTGCCTATTCAAATCTTGAAAAAGCAACAGATGATGTTAGATATTTGAAGGTGCCTAGCTCGTTGCTTCTTTCAGGCGAAGAGGAACTCTTGGGAAGAGAGAAGTGGTTTGCGAGTGATGTCGACAAGGCAACAGATTTTGGCACACATCTTCACACTTTCTTTGAAAGAGGTGTCATAAAAGGCAAATTTGACCCAGCGCTCCTTGACTCAAAGCGGTTGGAGTCGGCTGTCATGAGAGTTTTTTCAACGAAAGAATTTGTTGAAGTGATGGACTCAGAAAACATCATCCCTGAAATGGAGTTCTGTGTTCCTTTTGGTGTTGGAGATCGCACTAAATTTTTGCGTGGAGAGATGGATCTTGTCTCTCTTGATGGAGATCTCGCACACGTCATCGATTATAAAACTGGAAAGCGACCGATCGATCACACTTTGCAGGCGCAAGTTTATTCCTATGCCCTTTTAAAGTCGGGGAAAAAGAGTGTCAGACTTACCTTTATCCATGCTGAAATCCCAGCACCAGAGGGTGATGGTGCATTTGTTCAAGCATTTGAGTTTAAACAAAGTGACTTAGAGCTAATCGAGCAATCAATCGGCGAAATGATAAAACAAGCAAAGCTATAACAATTTTTGAACATGATTAACAAAAAGCTAGATGACATCAAGTCCCAGCTGAGCGAAGTTCCGATGTTGCCTGGAGTCTATTTGTGGAAAAATGATGCAGGAGAAGTGATTTACGTCGGAAAGGCAAAAGCGCTTCGCGCAAGGATGAAGCAATATGTCAATTTGTCTGACGAACGTGCAAAAATTCCTTTTCTCGTCTCACAGATTGATTCGTTTGAATATGTCGTTGTCGAAAACGAAAATGAGTCGCTCATTTTAGAAAAGAATTTGATCGACCAGCACAAACCTTTTTTTAACGCTGACTTTAAAGACGATAAGTCCTATCCCTACATTGCGCTGACAACCGATTGTGTTTTTCCTGCAATCAAATTCACGCGTGAAAAGAAGAAGAAAGGGGTGAGGTATTTTGGACCTTATACAAATTCAAGAGCAGCGAGAAACATGGTCGAAGTCATACGACGGATTGTGCCACTTTGCAGCACGAATTGTTCGGAATGGAAAAGGATAAATCGACAACTTTCAAAAAAAGGTTCTCAAAACGATGAAATGTTTTTTTATGAGGTTGTGACAAAAAACGAGAAGCGACCCTGCTTTGATTCGACTGTCGGTTTGGCGCCAGGAATTTGTTGCGCTAAGGTCAACAGGGATGATTACATGAAAAATGTTGAGCTCGCATCACGCTTTTTGCAAGGCTCACGAGATGATGTTTTGAACATTTTAAAAGATGACATGGCAAAAAGTGCTGATTCGCTAGACTTTGAGAGAGCGCAGAGGATAAAGCAGAGAATTGAGTCAATTGAAGCGTTGAGTGAAAAGCAACACATCAATCTTTCTCAAACGACAAGCATGGATGTCATCGGTTTTCATCGCGAGGAGACGATTGCTGGAGTGCATGTTCTCATTGTGCGCGAAGGGAAAATTGTCAACAGCAACGAATTTGTTTTAAACAAAGGAATGGACGTTCCTTTTGAGGATTTGGCGCACAATTTCATTTTGAGGTACTACACAATGTCTGACACCGTTGCTCATGAGGTGATCATCAGACAAAGTGACTTGTTTGAGGAAGACTTTTCTTTTTGGTTGACTGAAAAGCTAAAAAGCAAGCATGGTGCGAAAGTTCGTTTCCTTGAGCCGAAAAAAGGAGAAAAACTTGACCTCCTCAAAATGGCTGAAATCAATGCAAAACACACACTTGTGCGTCACAAAGTGAAAAGTGGCTATGACGACAAGCGAACAAATGAGGCGCTGTTGCAACTTGAAAGCGCTCTTGCACTGCCTGCTCCTCCAATGCGAATTGAGTGTTTCGACATTTCAACAAATCATGGATCCTACACTGTTGCTTCAATGGTCGTTTTCACCAATGGTAAGGCAGACAAGTCGCAGTATAGGCGATTCAAGATCAGGACAGAGCTTGATGAAGCCAACGATTTTGTGTCGATGCAAGAAGTGATGAGAAGAAGATATTGCAAGACAAGAATGGAAGACGAGCGCTTTGGCTCGAAGCCTGACCTTGTTGTTGTCGATGGTGGTAAGCCACAGCTAACTGCAGCAAGAGAGATCTTTGAAGAGTTTGGAATTGAAGATGTTTCGCTGGTCGGTCTTGCTAAGCGCGACGAAGAACTTTTTACAACTTGGAACGATGATGGTCCAGTTGTTTTGCCGAGCGGCTCAGCTTCTTTATACCTCATCAAAAATGTGAGAGATGAGGCGCACCGCTTCGCGATAACGTTTCACAGGGAACTTCGCAGGAAAGGACAAACGAAGTCAATTCTTGATGAGATTGAAGGAATTGGTCCGAAGCGAAAAAGTGCACTGTTGAAGCATTTTGGAGGCTTTAAAAAGCTTTGTGCAGCAAGTGAAAATGACATTGTCGCAAGCGGAGTTTTGAGCGAAGTGACGGCAAAAGAGGTCTGGCTCGTCTTAGACCAGTATAATAATCACAAGGAAAAAACACAATAAAGGAGATGAGAAGACAGGATGACTGAGGACAAAAACGAAAACAACATATTGCCTGAACTTGTTTTTATCACTGGGATGAGTGGGGCAGGACGCACTGAGGCGATGCACGTCTTTGAGGACTTAGGCTATTTCTGTGTTGACAATTTGCCGACACGTCTCATTTCGTCTTTGGTAGATTTGCAGACGAAGGATAAGGCAGAAGGCATTGATGAAGCGAACAAAATCGCAATTGTGTGCGATGCGCGAAACGGTCAGTTCTTTGCAACACTGGCAGATGAGATTCGTGCAATTAGGCAGTCAGGCACAAGCATTCGTGTCGTTTTTCTCGATTCTGGCGATGACAAGCTTGTTGCAAGGTATAAATCATCGCGCCGTCGTCATCCGCTTTGCGACGAAGGAACGACAATTGCTGAAGGGATTCAAAAAGAACGAGCTGTCATGCTTCCAATAAAGGAACTTTCTGACATCGTCATCGACACAAGTGAAATGTTGCCACAAGATTTGAGAAAGCAATTGAGAAACATGTTTGAGTCTTCGGCGGACAGCAGAGGGCTTTCAGTTGCTGTCTATTCTTTTGGCTTTAAACATGGCTCACCAGTTGATGCAGATGTTGTCATGGATGTTCGTTTCTTGCCAAACCCTTTTTGGGAGCCTGAGCTAAAGCCACTTTGCGGCCTTGATGAGCCTGTTCGAGATTATGTCATGTTTCGTGATGAGACAATCGATTTCGAAAAGAAATGGCACGACCTGCTCGATGTCATCATGCCAGGATATGTAAAAGAAGGCAAGCAACAGCTGGCAATTGGAATTGGGTGCACTGGCGGTCAGCACAGAAGTGTTGCCATCGCTGAGTCGACGGGAGCCTATCTTAAGAATAAAGGCTATCGCGTTAGCATCGCGCATCGTGACTTAAACAAAAGATAGGCTGTGAAGCAAAAGTGAACTCAATTTTCACAATTGACAAATCAGCTGTTTCTTCTGTCTCTCTAAAAGATTTAGAGAAGGGAAAACAGGAGTTGGATTTCCTTAGAAATTTTAAGGCAGTTGTCGTTGGGGGTGGAACAGGAAGCCCAGCGTCTGTTAAAGCTTTGCGCTCCCTTGGAATAAAAACTGATGTTGTTGTTGCGATGGCTGATGATGGTGGTTCAACTGGAATCTTGAGAAAGAGCGCTGGAGTCACGCCACCAGGAGACGTCAGAAAATGCTTGTGTGCACTTGCAGAAGATGAAAATGATGCGCTAACAAAAGCTTTCGCCTACCGCTTTGTTCAGGCATCAAATCATGCGATTGGCAATCTCGTGTTGTGCGCCCTCGAACAAGCAACAGGGTCGTTCTATGATGCAATTTTGAAGTGCGAAGAAATTTTGAAGTGCACTGGACATGTCTATCCTTCAACTCTCGAAAACATATTTTTAAGTGCTGAAACATTCGATGGTCTCGAAATTTCTGGTCAAGCTGTTGCAACAAAATCGAAGACTGCTCTTAAAAAAGTTAACGTTGTTAATGAGCAAGGAAAAACTCCGAAGGCTTTTGAAAGAGCCGTTTCTGCGCTTGAAGATGCTGACTTGATCGTTTTGGGTCCAGGTTCGCTTTTCACTTCAATCATTCCTAACATTTTGATTGGAGAAATCGCAGATGCGATTAACAAATCGAAGGCGAAAGTCGTTTTCGTTTGCGGAATTGCAGACATACAAGGAGAAACGTGGGGGCTTGCCCCTTATGAACACGTCTCGGCACTTGAGGCGCACGGACTGGCAGGAAGAATCAATTTCTGCATTATGAATTCAGCAGATGTGCAAAACAAAGAACGAGCAGAGAGTGATGCAGAAGACAGAAGGACAATTTCGGCAACAGATGAAGATGTTAGAAGGATAAAAGATCTGGGGATAGTTCCAATTTTAAGGGATCTAGAAAACAGTGAAGTGCCAGGCCGTCACGATCTTTTCGCATTGAGGGATGCATTTTCTTCTGTTTTGTCGCTTTCAGCTCAAGGAAAAAGCGAAGGTTAGATCAGAAATGTCTTTTGCGTCCGACACAAGGGAGGAAATGGTCAGAATTGAAGGCGATTGCGAGATGTGCAACAAGGCAGTCCTCAGTGCACTTGTTCGCGTCGATGGCACGATTTATCTTTCTGGAGCTGGGAGATATCGCATTGAAATTGCAACAGATTTCGCAAGCGTCGGTCGTTTCGTCGTCAACATGCTCCATTCTCTTTATGACCTAAAGACAGAAATCTCCTATCGTCGAAGTGTTCTTCATCACACTCAAAATTATGGAATTGATGTGCCCTATCAAGACAACATCGAATTTGCCTTGAAAGACTTAGGCATTCTGGCAGACAACAATTCGCTTGTGCGTGGGGTTTCAAAACAATATAAGAAAAGAAAGTGTTGCAAGAGAGCCTATCTTCGAGGTGTTTTTCTCGGGAGTGGTTTCATAGCAGACCCGAAATCGTCGTTTCACTTTGAATCGAGCGTTTCAACGAGAGAGCTCGCTGATGACATTGTGAAGTTTATGAAAGATTTGGGAGTCACTGCTCGCATTGTGACAAGGAGAAACAACTTTTTGATCTACATGAAAAGTGGAGCTGAAATCCATCAGTTTCTCATGCAAGTTAGAGCTAAAGATTCAGCTTATGAGCTTGAAAAGGTGAGAAAGTTCAAGTCGCTTCGAAACGATGTCAATCGCTCAATTAATGCTGAAATAGCAAATCAACACAGAACGACGAGTGCTTCTTATGACCAGTTGAAAAACATAAGGATCATCCTTGAAAACAATGGCTTTAACTCGCTTTCGCCTGCAATCCGAGACTTTGTTCAATTGAGAGCAGAACACCCCGATGCTTCGCTTAAAGAATTGGGTGAGATGTGTGACCCTCCTTTGTCAAAATCAGCGATCAATCACAGGGCTCGACGCTTGGAAGAAATAGTTAAAGAAAATTACAGTAATTAAATTAATGAAATCATTAAAAAAATGTTTGAATTTTTCTTTTTAAAAGCGTATCATAAGAGTTTATTTTTAATTAAGAGGCGACCGTTTTAAAGGAGCAATAAAAAAACATAAGTTTTAGTCATGCGTAACGTTTTTTTAATACTAAAACGAGACATGCTCCGTCTTTTGAAAGCCCCTGCGGCGTTGATTGTCGTTGCGGCGCTGATCATCATCCCTTCACTTTACACTTGGGTCAATGTCTTTGGCTTCTGGAACCCCTACGACAACACGGGCAACATGCGTGTTTGTTTCGTCACTGAGGACGAAGGTGGAAGTCATGATTTGACAGGCGAGCTCAATTTGGGCGACATGATTGATGAAACGCTTCACGAAAACACCCAGCTCGGGTGGGCTTTTATGTCAAGAGAAGAGGCGATGGAAGAGGTGCAAAGTGGGAAAGCCTATGCTGCATTCATTGTGCCGAAGGACTTCACCAAAAACTTGCTGACCCTTTTTTCTTCAGACTTCACAGAACCTCGTGTTCAATACTACGTCAATGAAAAGCTTGGACCTGTTTCTCCGAAGGTGAGCGACGCTGGCTCAACCACGCTAGAGGAAACAATCAACTCGACTTTTGTTAAAACTGTGTCGGAGACTGTCGTTGATAAATTGAACGATGCGGTCATTAAAGCAGGTGATGCGCTCGATGAAAAGGATGCGCAAGTCGTCCAAAAAATTCAAGGGGCGCGAAACGCGATAAAGAACACTGAATCTTCACTAACAGAGCTCGGCTCCTCGCTTGATGAGTCAAAGTCAAAGGTTCAAGATTCCAAAAAGAGTCTTGATGAAGTGCACGCAGGGATTAACTCGGTGCAGGAGGGACTTGATAAGGTTTCTGAGTCGACTGAAAAAGTTTCGACTTCTGTTGACGATTTTGTCGATCAAGCTTTCCCAGCCATGAGCACATCGATGACAAAGCTAAATGAAGCATCTTCGAAGGCAACTCAAGCAATAAAAGAACTCTCTAGTGATGTCGAGAGTTCTCAAGTTGATCTAAAAACTGCTTTGGAGGAACAAAAAATTCAAGTCGAACAGGCAAAAGTTTTGATTGAACAGCTCGAAGAGTCACTCGATGGTGTTGTTGATGAAGAGACGAAACAAAATCTTCAAGCGAGCATTGATAGCCTTAAAGTTCAGATTGAAAACTCTGAGAAAACAATTCAAGAACTTGAGAAAATTTCAAAGGAAATAACGAGCAACACGACTGAGGTTTCGCAAGTTATCTCACATATTAACTTGGCTGTTCAAAACTCAACAAATTCGATGTTGAGTTTTTCAAACACGATTTTTCAAACAACTTTTCCAAAATTGAACAAAACATTAAACAAAGTGACGACAACTTCTGCAAAGCTCCAGCTTGCACTCGACAATCAACACGTTTTACTAAATGAGATCGACGCAATTTTAAACCAAGTTCAATCAACCTTCGATGCATCACAAAAAAGTGTTTCTGCGACAAAAACATCACTTTCAATTTTTGATGACCAACTTTCAAGTCTTCAAACTGATGTTTCTGCGTTTTCAATCGGTAATACGCTAAAAACAATTTCTGAAGAAGGAGGGCTTGACAGCACAGCAATTGGCGACTTTGTGTCTTCTCCAACAATTGTTGAGCAAAAAAGCATCTATGAGCTCAATGCTTATGGTTCGGCGATGGCGCCACTTTTCATGAATTTGACGTTTTGGATCGGGGCATTTATGCTCCTTGTCATCCTGCGTCAAGAAGTTGACAGCGAAGGCATTGAAAAACTGACGATTGGTCAGAGATATGTTTCAAGGTGGGCACTATTAACAATTTTCGCCATTCTTCAGGCGTTATTGTGCGACGTCGGCATTTTGATTCTTGGCGTTCAAACTGTCAATGTTTTTGCACTTGTTCTGATGAGTTGTTTGGCTTCTGTTGCCTATCTCTCGCTAATGTTCATGCTCTCTACGACACTTCAGCACATTGGAAAGGGACTTTGTGTTTTGCTCGCGTTCCTTCAAATTCCTGGTGCCACAGGGCTTTATCCGATCGAGATGACAGCACCATTTTTCCAAGAGATCTATCCTTTCTTCCCATTCACATATGGCATAAATGGGCTTCGTGAAACGATTTGCGGGTTTTATGGTTCAACGTTTGGTGTTTGTTGCGCTGTCTTGATTGGAATTTCTCTCGTTAGCGGTTTGATCGGGATCTATCTTCGCCCCTACCTAACAAATTTCAACAAGTTGTTTGCAAAAGAAATTCGTGAGGGTGGACTGTTTGTCGGCGAGGAAATTGAAATTCCGACTCAGCGTTTCAGGCTTTCTCAGCTGATTGGCTATCTTGCTGACAAAGACGAATATCGCGTTGGCCTTGAGAGGCGAGCGGCGCGTTTCGTGAAATACTATGGAGCTTTCAAGAAAAATGCAATCGCAGCTGGAGTCATCATTTCAGTTTTGATTGGCATTCTTTTCTCGCAGTTTCCTGTTTCAGAAAAACCGACTTTGTTGACAATCTGGTTGGTGAGTCTTGTTGTTTTACTCATCGTCGTTGTTGGCGTTGAGCATGCTTATGACTCAATCGAGCGACAGATCAATCTCGACAATCTCTCTGAAGAGGAACTTAAAGGTCTCTTTGCACAAAGGAATAAGGTAGGAAGAACAACTTCAGAGCTGTTTAAGCGTCAGAAGCAGGGCAGAGGGCACAAAGTGTTAAGACGTGCTGGAAGAAAAAGCAGCAAGGATCAAAGTGAATCAGCTGACTTGATTAAAGAGGATCAAAACAAACTTAAATAAAGACGTGAAAAGTTATAAATAATTTTGAAGAACATTTTTAAGATATTCATTTCAGACTTGAGTGCTTGCAAGCAAAATGTCGTCAGCGTCATTTTGACGGTTGGACTCATCATCATGCCTTCGATGTTTGTTTGGTATAACGTCCTTGCTTGCTGGGATGTTTTTGGAAACACAGGCAATTTGAAAGTGGCAGTCGCAAACACTGATGTTGGTTATAAAAGTGAGCTTTTGCCGATGGATGTCAACGTCGGAAATCAAGTGACGAGTGCCCTTCGAGAAAACGACCAGATGAACTGGGTTTTCACAACAGAAGAAGATGCGATTGATGGAGCTGCGAGCGGGAGATATTATGCTGCTCTTGTCATTCCAGAAACTTTTAGTCAAGAGATGTTGACTTTTTATTCAAACGATGCAGAGCGCGCGCCAATAATTTATTATTCAAACGAGAAGAAAAGCGCAATTGCACCTAAAGTCACAGATCAGGGTGCAGACCAAATTTCCTACACTGTAAACAAGGTTTTTGCACAAACAATCTCTGAAGTTTCTCTCAATTTGGTCAACACTGCAATTGGGCTTGTTGATGACGATCAGACGACTTCAAACATAAATTCAATCATCGACAAAATTGACAAGACTGCAATTCAAACGAAGCAACACACAACTGCACTTTCAAGTTATCTCGATATAATCAACGCTTCTCAAGAATTGATTAAAAGTTCGCAGAAACTTTCAGCTGACACAAAAGATGCGATTGATGAGGTGAAAGACACTGTTCAAGGAGCAGACGAGTCGATATCCTCGTTGACCTCTTCGCTTGAAGAAGTGACAAATTCTCTCACAAGGTCAATCAAGTCAAGTGTTGTAAATTACGAAAACGGCGCGTCTGTCATCGATCAAGCGTTTGAAACTGCCAAGAGCTCTTCTGGAGAGGCATCAGAGGCTTTAAAAGAGCACGCGAATCGGATTTTGGATCAGGCAGAGTCCTATGAAGGCATCAAGAAGACTTTGGAAGACCTAAAAGATCAGTTGCCAGAAGAGAGCCAAGGTTCGCTTGATCAGTTCATTGGTGTCATTGAGACAAGCATCAATTTAGAAAAGATCAACGCTGAGGCGCTAAAGCAAGTGGCAGAGCAGATCGAGAATGGCTCAGTTAACTTAGACGATGCTCAAGCCGAGGTGAAAAAGTTGACAGATGAAGCGGTTCTTTCGCTTCGAGAAGTCGAAAAGTCCTATTCTGACGAGCTGGAAGCTCATCTTGAAGAAATGACTTCAAATGTCGCAGAAGTCACTGAGAAATTGAGTGACAACTATAACAAGTTGAGTGCAGTTGGAAACGACTTATCTTCATCGATGACAAACGCAGATTCTCGTCTTGAGGTTGCAAAATCGTCAATAAATGAAGCAATCGAAAAGCTGAATGAGTCGGGTGATAAGCTGAGCGAAATTGCGGATCGCTTGCGCAATGCTCTTGATTCAGGAGATTTGCAAAAAGTGAAGGAGATCCTAGGTGACGATCCATCACTTTTGGCTGAGAGTCTCTCGGCACCAATCGGAATTGAAAGAATCGCAGAGTTTCCAGTTGCAAACTTTGGCTCAGCAATGTCGCCACTTTACGCAACGTTGGGGCTTTGGGTGGGATGTTTGCTCTCTGTTGTTTTGATAAAAGTCAACCCAAGTGAGAAAACGTTGCAAAAATGCGAAAGAAAACCTCATCTCCACGAAATTTTCCTCGGGCGTTTTGGTGTTTTTGCAGTCATATCACTTCTTCAATCAAGCGTCATGGCGTTTGGAAACCTTGTCTTTTTGGGCGTTCAAGCAACAGACCCAATTCTCTACCTGTTGTGTTTCTGGGTTTCAGGACTCGTCTTTCAATTCATAATGTATACTCTTGTTGCATCGTTTGGAAACGTTGGCAAAGCGATCGGCGTTTTGCTCCTGATCATTCAAGTGACTGGGTCAGGTGGCTCATTCCCGCTCCAGCTTTTACCTGAATATGCAACAATTCTAAATCCATTTTTGCCAGCTACTTATGTCATAAATGCAATGCGTGCATCTATGATGGGGCTCTATAATTCAGATTATTGGATCTATCTTGCACAGCTTCTCACATTCTTGTTGCCGATGATCTTGCTTGGTCTCATTTTGAGAAGGCCTTTTGTGAAGTTAAATGAAACTTTCGTTGAGCGCGTTGAAAAATCTAAATTGATATAAGAGTTTTTTCAATAGCTCTCTTCCTTGACTTTCTTTAATTGAATAAATAGATGAAAAATCTGGGCATATTTTCATAAATTTTTCTCAACTTCTTCACTCTTTTTTCACTTAAGTGGGATACAATATCTTAAGTTGCAAATTACACTATATACAACATATTGACATTTTAGCAACATTTCGCTGTTAGTAATCTGTTAATAAGTGATAACTTTGCACTAAGAATAAAAGAAGTTAAAAAAACCAACTTGTGGAGGAAAAGGAGAAATGATGTCACCACAAAACGCTGAATTGAACGTAGCTGAAACACAACAACAAATTCCACAAATAAATGTTCCAACGACGATCAAGAAAAGGGACGGTCGCATCGTCGATTTTGACCTAGAGAAAATCGTTGATGCAGTTGAGAAAGCATTTTTGGCTTCTGGTGCAATGCAGAATCGTCAAATTTCGCGAGATGTTGCAAACCTTGTCATGGCAAAAATCATCGGTGGTGCTGTTGAGGGAACACCGACTGTTGAAGGTGTTCAAGATCTTGTTGAAGAAGCACTCATTGAAAGTGGGTTTTCTCAAACTGCAAAGGCCTACATTCTCTATCGTGCTCAAAGAAGCAGAGTTCGCCACGTCAACTCCCGCCTCATGCAAACACTGAAAGACATCACTTTCACAAAGGCAACCGACAGTGACATGAAGCGTGAAAACGCAAACATCGACGCAGACACTGCCATGGGGACGATGTTGAAATATGGTTCTGAAGCTTCAAAGCAGTTCTATGAAATGTGTGTCATTGAGCCTGAGTTTGCAAAAGCGCACCGCGAAGGTGACATTCACATTCACGACATGGATTT
This sequence comes from Oribacterium sp., assembly GCA_963592435.1. GTDB lineage: Bacteria > Actinomycetota > Coriobacteriia > Coriobacteriales > Eggerthellaceae > Phoenicibacter. Next base: position 51,780 of record CAVAWT010000010.1, read on the forward strand.
CTATACCCTGACAACAACGTGTTGCCAAATTGAGTTAAGAAAACTTTTTAAGGGTGGCTTTTGCACGGGTCACGGGGTTTTGAGAGAGCCAAACGACATAGCAAGTTATTGCGCTCTTGCCTGCATTGCGATTCAATCAAACCAAAATGACCAACACGGCGGTCAAGCAATATGTGATTTTGACTATGGTCTGGCAGAGGGAGTCAAAAAGACCTATCGCAGGCTTTACAAAAAACATGTTGCAGAAGCACTCGACCTTTTGAGCGACATAGAAGATGAGAGAACTTTCACTCAAGAAATGCTTGACAGGTGCGAGGCAAACACTGGAAAAATTGCGACGCTTGACATGGATCCTGATTTTGTTGACGCAGTCCACGCGGAGCTTGTTGGCGCAGGTTTGGCAGAAGAGCTCGCTGAGCGCGTCATGGACTACGCTGTCAAAAACGCAACACGAGACACTGACAGAACAACATTCCAGGGCATGGAAGCACTTGTTCACAATCTGAACACAATGCATTCGCGTGCAGGCGCACAAACGCCATTTTCGTCTGTTAATTATGGGATGGACACAAGTCCAGAGGGTCGCATGGTGATAAAAAACATGCTCCTTGCAACAGAGCAAGGCTTGGGACATGGCGAAACTCCAATTTTCCCTGTGCAAATTTTCCGCGTTAAAGAGGGAGTAAATTATAACCCTGAAGATCCTAATTATGACTTGTTCAAACTCGCAATGAGATGCAGTGCAAAGCGACTTTTTCCTAATTTCAGCTTCTTGGATGCGCCTTTTAACCTGCAATATTACAAAGGAACTCCTGAGACAGAAGTTGCATATATGGGATGCAGAACGCGCGTCATGGGAAATGTTTATGACAAGACACGCGAAATCACTCCTGGGCGAGGCAATTTGAGTTTCACATCAATCAATCTGCCACGTCTCGGAATTCGAGCAAAACATGACACTGACCTTTTCTTTGATCTCCTTGATCAGAAACTTGACCAAGTCAAGCGCCAGCTCGATGAGCGTTTTGAAATACAATGTGCGAAACATGTTTACAACATGCCTTTCTTGATGGGGCAAGGTGTTTGGATCGACTCAGAAAACTTGAATGTCAACGATGAGGTTCGTGAAGTCCTAAAGCATGGAACGCTTTCGATTGGCTTCATTGGCTTGGCAGAATGTTTGAAAGCTTTGACGGGGAAGCACCACGGAGAAAGTGAAGAAGCGCAACGCCTTGGACTTGAGATCATCGGACACATGCGCGCCTACACTGACAAAGTGTCTGAAAAAACAGGGCTTAATTATGGCATCATAGCAACTCCTGCTGAAGGCTTGTCGGGTCGTTTTGTTAAAATCGATCGCGAGCGTTTCGGAAGCATCGAGGGTGTCACCGACCGCGAGTTCTACACAAACGGCTTTCACGTTCCAGTCTATCAAGACATAAACGCTTTCGAAAAGATTGAAAGAGAAGCTCCCTACCACGCATTGACAAACGCTGGTCACATTTCCTACATCGAGCTCGACGGTGATCCAACAGAGAACTTGGATGCATTTGAAGCTGTCATTCGTCACATGAAGGAGAGTGGCATTGGCTATGGCTCAGTCAATCACCCTGTGGATCGCGATCCAGTTTGTGGCTATAATGGCATAATAAATGACGTTTGCCCGAAATGCGGAAGGCATGAAGGAGACGGTCAAGAAAACTTCGAGCGCATTCGTCGCATAACAGGCTATCTCGTGGGCACTCTGGATCGTTTCAACGATGGAAAACGCGCTGAAGAAGCAGCTCGCGTCAAACACGCAATTCCTGGTCACGAACACCCAAGAGGAGCAACAGCTTCTTAAAAACATTGAAGTTACACTAAGCTAACCCAATCCTTAAAAACCGTTATTGCCATCGCAATGACGGTTTTCTTATTGTTCTTCTTATCCCTAAACAGGGGGTCAGACCCTATCCCTAAACATGGGGTCAGACCCTATCCCTAAACATGGGGTCAGACCCTATGTACGCTGGTGGTTTGATAAATTAATAAAATTATTTAAATTTTCTTTAAATAATTAATTTTTTGTGCTATCATAGTTATATTCATTTAAAATCACATTAGTAAAGGAGAATTGGGATAGTGAAAACCTTCAAATTACAAGCTGTGGGTTTTGGACTGATTGCATCAATTGCGGTTGTTCTTATGTGCATGTTGTGCCCTGCCAAAGCGATGGCTGAAGAAGCGGTTGCCTATTCGGTCAGCGATGATGGCAATGACGTTTTTTATGATAACTTTCAATCAGCGATCAACGAAGGATATAACGGAAAAACAATCGTCATGGTTAAGAACTGGAGCATTGACGCTGAGATCAATATAGGAGAATCTCAGCAGATAACCATTGACATGAATGGTTACACGATTAACGCAAACAAGAAGTCATGTGTCTTCTATCTCGCTAACAATTCTTCATTAACTCTCACTGCTTCGCCAGATGTATCCTATGAACACATAGTTACGGGTTTCAGTAATGTTGATGGTGGCGAGGTACACAGCGCGATATTCACAGGTGGCGTCGTTACAGGGGGTTGGTCTGGAACATCCTCCAAAGAAAGGGGCACTGGTGGTATTTACATGGAATCAGGTAGCACGCTCACCCTTGATAACGTCGCCGTAGCGGGTAATGGAACATGTTCGAATGGTTCTAAATATGGAGCTGGTGGCGTAAGAATGGGTGATAATTGCAAAATTTCCATGATAAATGGAGCCAGTGTTCGGAATAATATGGGTCACACAGGGGGAATCTCTATTAATGGCGAAAACACGGAGATTTCGATGAACAATTCTTCTATTAATAACAATTATGTTATAAAGGAATCTGATTGGTCTGGACGTGGTGGAGAGGGTCCTGATGAAGGCGACGAACGCTGTGGAGGTGGAGGCATCACTTCATGGATGGAAGAAATAAAAATCTTTATGGAGAATGGTTCAAAAATTAATGAGAATGCTGGGTCCTATGGCGGAGGCATTGCTTTTAATGAGGGCCATTTCTATCTGATTTCTAACGACAGAACAGCTGAAGTTAAGGGGAACTATGCCAGAGGTTTGGACGGTTATGCTATAGATAAAGAATTTGGTGGTGGAATTTGTTCTTACTACCGCACTGAAGGGAGTTCGTTACAGCAAAAGGGGGAGATTACTGGGATCAATATCTGTGATAATGTATCCGAAGATGGAGGTGGTGGTCTATACCTAGATGAAAGATCCACAACTGTTGCTGACTGCGTGATTACTGGTAACACATGTAAAAGTAATCAAGGTGGCGGTGTCACTAGCAATGCTAAGTATAATAGCTTTATCAGATGCATAATTTCTGGCAATTCTTCGGCAGAGAATGGTGGCGGAATCAACATCTATGCAACGGACAACAAGATTGAAGATTGCACGATAACTGGAAATTGGTGCAACACAGCAGGTAAGAATTATGAGGGCGGTGGGGTGTACGTAAATCCTACCGACAACATTGAGCTCAAAGGCAAAGTGGTCATTGCAGGGAACACACGCGGAAAAGATGGCTCTGCAGACGACCTCTTTTTAGGGGATGGCACATTATGGCTTCATGCCTACATAACAGGTGGAGTTAGTGCGGGTTCGTATGTCGGCATCAGGACTGGCATGAGCGATGATCAAATGGTTGGCGAAAACATTACGACCTACACCCCAGGGACCTACTTTATGGATTTGGGCGGTTATTACATAACGAAGGGCACTGATCATGGCGGAGATTTGTGGCAGCGTCATGGAGATCACAAGTTCGCAGTTATGTTGCAAGGAAAATCCATAGGGGATTACTACCCTGGCGAGACAGTGACAATTGACGCATCAACAGGGAATGATTATTTAGTTTTTAGTCAATGGTTAGAAGATGAATCATCTGGGCTTTTCCCATTCGTTGATTATGTGGAAGACAAAGCGAATTCAACATTGACATTTACGATGCCTCAAAACGACGTTAATCTGTGGCATTCTCTTAAAATTTTGCCTCCAGACAAACCTGCTCCCAGACCAGCCCCCAGCCCAACGGTCTAACGTAGCGTCAGCGTCATAAAGTTTCTAAAAAATAACGCATTTTACCAGCGTGTACTTTTTAAGTTAGCGCTGGTTTTTTAATTCCTAAACAGGGGGTCAGACCCTATGTGCGCTGGAGGTTTTTGAAATTTCGACAGATGACCATGTTTGCATTTCTGGGTTTTTGTGGTATAATCTGTTTGTTAAAGGCAGACAGTTCAGAGGGGGAGTTATGAAGACTCAGACTTTCAAAACAAAGGCTCTTGCACTCGGCTTGCTTGCGTCAATTGCAGTTGTGTTCATGTGCATGTTTTGTCCAACGAGGGCA
>CAVAWT010000011.1:0-50488 GCA_963592435.1 Oribacterium sp.
ATTCTGACGGGCGCATTGATCACAACTACGCCGACATTAAGCGTGGCGTGGCAGTTGCGTTCTGCTTCTAAAAAATTTAAAGCTGTCAGACATCATATTTCTCTCCCAATTCATGGGATCTGACCTTTTGTACACTTGCGGAACCATGGGGTCAGACCCCATGAGTTTTGGCACGTCAAGGCAACAAAAAAGGTGCTCCGGAATGAGCACCTTTAATTTTTTTCTTGTTGAAAAGCTTTTCTTAGAGGCAAAGACCCTTCTACATCATTCCGCCTTGAGCGGCTGCAGCAGCTGCTGCCATCTCTGATGGGTCAGGATCTTTTGGGATGTCGTTTACTGTTGCCTCAGTGATGAGGATGAGAGAAGCGACTGAAGCAGCGCTTTGAAGGGCGGTGCGTGTAACCTTGACAGGGTCGTTAACTCCCATAGCAATCATGTCGCCAACTTCGTCAGTTTTATAGTTTCTGCCAACGCCAGCTTTTGCTTTTCTTGCTTCTGCAACTTCAACGCTTCCTTCATAGCCTGCATTTGTTGCAATTGCGCGAAGTGGAGCTTCCATTGCGTGACGCATGATTTCGACGCCGATCTGCTCGTCGCCTTCTGCCTTGATGCCGTCAAGAACTTTGATTGCGTTGACAAGAGCAACGCCACCACCAGCAACAATGCCTTCCTCAACAGCTGCTCGAGTTGACTGCAAAGCGTCTTCGATTCTGCTCTTCTTCTCTTTGAGCTCGCTTTCTGTTGCAGCACCAACCTTCAAAACAGCAACGCCACCTGAAAGTTTTGCTTTTCTCTCTTGGAGTTTCTCGCGATCAAAGTCGCTGTCGCAATTTTCCAGTTCAACATCAATTTGATCGATGCGACCTTGGATCTTCGATTTGTCTCCAGCACCATCAACGATGAGGAAATCGTCTTTTGTTACCTTAACAGTCTTTGCATTGCCCATTGCTTGAACGTTAGCGTCAGCCAATGTCATGCCAAAGTCCTTGTCGATGACTTGTGCGCCTGTGACAGCTGCAATGTCTTCCAAGATTCTCTTTCTTCTGTCACCAAAGCCTGGAGCTTTAACAGCGACAACGTTGAGTGTGCCACGAAGTTTGTTCAAAAGCATTGTTGAGAGAGCTTCGCCATCAACGTCTTCTGCGATGATGAAGAGTGGGCGCTGGCTTCTCATAACTTCTTCGAGAAGAGGAATCATGTCTTGAACGCTCGAGATCTTTTGGTCAGTGAGCATGATGTATGGGTCTTTTAGGACAGCTTCCATCTTTGAAGTGTCTGTCACCATGTAAGGTGAGATGTAGCCACGGTCATATTGCATGCCCTCGACAACGTCCATTTCGAGTCCGAATGTTTGGCTGTCCTCAACCGAAATTGCGCCGTCGTTTCCAACTGCTCCCATAGCTTCTGAAATTTTCTCACCAATCTCAGGATCTCCTGCAGAAATAGTGCCAACTGCTGCGATTTGTTCTTTAGTTGAAACTGGAGTTGAGTTCTTTTTGATTTCCTCAACGACTGCATCTGTTGCTTTTTCGATGCCACGACGAATTGCGAGAGCGTCGCTTCCAGCTGTGACGTTTTTGATGCCTTCTGTGACGATGACGTCAGCAAGAAGTGTTGCAGTTGTTGTTCCGTCACCAGCAACGTCGTTAGTTTTGACAGCGACTTCGCGAACGAGCTGTGCTCCCATGTTCTCGATTGGATCTTCGAGCTCAATGTCTTTTGCGACTGTGACGCCGTCGTTTGTTATCGTTGGCGCGCCGTATGATTTCTCAAGTGCGACATATCTTCCCTTTGGTCCGAGAGTGACTTTGACCGCATCGGACAATTTTCTGACACCACGAGCAAGACCGCTCCTAGCGTCTGCATCAAAATGAATTGCTTTTGCCATTTTCTAATTTCCTCCTTTTAATTTTTAAGCGTAAACTGCATAGATGTCATCAGATTTGACGATGATGAATTCTTCTCCATCAACTTCAATCTCGTTTCCAGCATATTTTGAATAAACAACACGGTCGCCCTCTTTAACGTTAATTGGAATGAGGTTGCCGTTGTTGTCATGTTTGCCTTCACCGACAGCAACAATTTTGCCGCAGCATGGCTTTTCTTTGTTTGAACTCGCGATGTAGAGACCAGACGCAGTCGTTTCTTCAGCTTCGTCCTGCTTCAAGATGACGCGATCACCAAGTGGTTTTAAGTTCATGTGTACATCTCCTTTTTATAAAACTTATGCGCAACACACTAAGATTTCTTGCGCGTTTCCTATAAAACAATTCTAATTATAGGCATATTTAGCACTCTGTCAATGAGAGTGCTAAATATACAACTTCAAGTGTATTAGCACATGAAAAACTTTCACATTAAGAAGAGTTTTTTGACATATAATTAAATTGTTTAAATGCTGTGTGTCAAAGCATGACTTATGTGTTTTTTTAGGGCTTCAATGACGCAATGAAGTCCATGTTGGTTTTGAAGGGAGGTGTTTGTCGCATGGCGCAAGGAAAAGTGAAGTGGTTTAATGGCGAAAAAGGCTATGGCTTCATTTCGATGGAAGGAAGCGATGACTTGTTTGTTCATTTTTCCGAAATCCAGATGGATGGCTACAGGACTTTGAAAGAAGACCAAAACGTCGAGTTCGACGTTGCAGACGGCAATGATGGAAAATTGCAAGCCGTCAATGTGAAAGTTGTCGAATAGAGACGATTTTTAAATTCTGCTTAATTCTGCGAGGGTAATTCTGTGAAACCCTCGTTTTTTTATGTCTATTTATTATCCAAGAGCCACTGACAAACACGTTTGTGATAATTCGTGTCTTCTTCATTTAAGCCATGCCCAAGACCAGCATCCATGTGAAGATCACATTTTAACTTCTCAGCAATTTCAACAGAAGCGTGACCAGAAACAACCCCGTCTTCCCAGCCTCCATTAACAAGCGTTGGGCATTTTATGTTTGAAAGACCGAGGTAGGCATCGTGCGTCAAGCATGCTTTTTGCAAAATTTCATATTGATCGAGTGGTCGCGCAGACTCTTGCGGTGGCACCTCAATTGGGTCGTCTTTGTGAGACTCGAGCCATTCTTTTGAAAATGCTCCTTTTTGCATGTAGGATAGCGCTTGTTCTGCGCCAGCTGTTTTTAAAATCTCAAGCCACTTGGTTGTTTCGTTGATTGTTTCGTTCGGTTTCGATAACGTCACAGTCAAGACGAGTGCCTTGACGACTTCAGGATGGTCAATCGCAAGCCATTGCGCAATCATTCCTCCTTGAGACACTCCTTCAACACAGACTTGCTTTAACCCGAGAGCGCAAATGAAATCATAAACATCTTCTGCCATCTGCCGAGTTGTGTAGCCTTCTTTTAAATTGGGTCTGCGCTCGACGTAATAACAAGTGAAGTCGTTTGCATAAGGCACGCTGTTTGCTTTTCTCCTTTCAAGTTGCGCTGGCAACATTATGTAGGAAAGCCCAGGGATCATGATGATGGGTTCTTCTCCACTTCCGTATTTTATGAAGGGAAGGGCATAATCTTTAATTTGAATTGTGTTAAGTCCGTCATTAATCATCATTTTTTTATTTTAACAGTGCGAATTAGAATAAAATGGTAAAAGTGAAATTTTTGCAAAAACATAGCCATCTGTTTCTTTTTCTGTTTGCATTTATAACATTTGTTCTTGTGGCGACGGCGAGAGTCGTGGCCTTTGCAGAAGAAAGTTCGTGGCAAACAACGTCTGTGAGCATTCAAGCGCAAATCGAAACTGATGGGCAGATGAGCGTCGTTGACCAGCGATCGCTTCATTTAAACGGCACAAACGCTGTTGTCAATTGGGAGATCGCCAAAACAACTGATAAATCTGTAATTGAAGTCAGTGGGGTGCGCCTCATTTCTGCACAAAACGAAAAGGTCGCAGTGGAAAACGTTGAGCTTGGAGAGTTGACTGAGGAAGTAAAGAAAAGCCTCGACGAGTCAACTTTTAAGAACGATAAAGAGCTTTGTTTTTTCAACGAAAAGGACAGCTGGTTTTATGCCTATCTTCCGAATGAACAAAGTGGGCAGGAAGTCTTGTTAGAGATTTCCTACACAATAAAGAATGCGTTTTACGTTTACGATGACGTTGCTGAAGTTTATTGGGATTACCTCCCGCAGGCCAAGATTTCGCAGTTTGAAAAGCTGTTTTCGCAAAATTCGACAACACAAATTTCTTGCGTAGTTTTGATTCCTTCCGTTTCTGAAACAGAAATTTGGAACAAAAATACTGTGTGGGGATGGGGTCATGGCTTTGATGGCACCGTTGAATTTCAGGATGTTGGAGCTTTTAAATTTGAAAGCAAAACAAAAGTTCTTGACAGAAATTCGAGGGCACACCTAATTTTCCCGCGCTCGTGTCTTGTTAATTTTGCGAAGGGATCTGAGATGGATGTTGGGGGAGCACGGAAAAACAATGCCATTTCAGAAGAAGAAACATGGAGTGATGAAAGCAAAATTACAGAGGGGAACAATGCGCTTGTCTCCGCGATCCTCTGTTTGATTTCAGTGTTTCTGTTGATCCTTGCTATGATTGGATATTTTCGTCTTACAAAAAGGTATGATAAAATGCTTGGAGGGGACGTGAGTGTCGAGGACCAGCTCGAATTTGATACAACCGCTCTTCGTTTCCAGAAAAAATACCTGCTCTTAGCAGTCTTTTTCCTTATAACATCCTTCATTTGCATTTTTTGGTTGAATAAATTTATATCAAGCGCTTCATTTCTGATACTATCTTTAGTGTGTGTTGTTTTTGCCAATTGGACTCCGACAATATACTCGTCTTTTCGTGATAAAATTTAACAGTTGTTTTAAATTTTTTAAACAAGGAGTTTTTTATGAGTCAAGATGAAACGAATAAAGCTGGATGGGAGCCAGGTGAAGAAGCTGGCTACAAGCAGGATGCAAAGAAACCTGAAGAGCAAGATAAAAAAAGCGAACCTGCAGTTGGAGTGAGTCCAGTGCCGGACAACGAGCTAACTGAATATGAAGATGGCTGTTGCAGATCTGCTTGGAGTGACATTCGAGCGACAAGAGGTTGGTTTGGAAAAGTGCTTTTCCTAGCGCTGATTGAATATGTCCCAATCCTAAACTGGGTTGTGACAGGTTTTGCGTTGAGGTGGTCAAGACAGCTTTTCTTAGGTAAAGTTGAGGAGATGCCAAAGAGAGTTTTTGCTGACAGAGCCTTTGTTAATGGTGCGATGTATTTCTTGGTAACACTAGTTGTCGGAATTGTCACGATGTCTTTGACGATCATGTTGGGGTTGATCCCTATTGTAGGAGCATTGCTGGCTTTGGCTGTTTCAATTTTTGTTGGCATGATCATGAACGTTTGTTATGCAAGGATGGCAATTTTTGACCAACTTGGAGATGGCTTTGCAATAAATAAAGGCTTTAACGGAATGAAAAAGCAGGCAAAAAAGGCATTTTGTGTCGAATTTTTCCCTGGCTTTTTCATCGGACTCATAATGTTTGTCGTCGTGTCCTTGTTGATAATAACCTACTTGTGTGCCAATGGGCCTGTTTTATATGCGCAATATGACGAAGTTTCGGACCTTATCAGGAGTTATGGATCAGTTAATGATTTCTGGAACTATCTGCTACAAGACACCCGTCTGCAACTGCAAATCAACAAGCTCATTATGGTAAATCTAGTGACAATTATCCCTTATTTGCTAATTGGATCCTACCTTTCAAACATTGGGACAGTGCTCTTTCTCTTAATTAAGTTCCGCGCGTCTGCACACTATGTGACACGCTATTGCCAAGAATGGAAAGAGGAGCAAAAATTTCAGACCCTTCTTCAAGGTGAGGCGAGATAGCACCTCATAAAAGGTGATTGCTTGAACGCGATTAACAAAAACTCAACTGATGCACTAGGAACCGCCCCAATCGGGCGGTTGCTTTTTGAATACGCTTTACCATGCATCGTGGCTGAGCTTGTTTATTCGCTTTATTCTGTCATCGACTCAGCAATTTTAGGATGGTTTGTTGGGGATTATGGATTGGCAGTGATCACTTTGTCAATTCCAGTTCAGAACATGATTTTGGCACTTGGATTGCTGATCGGCATGGGTGGAAATGCGCTTGCGGCAATTCAGCTTGGAAAAGGGCAGATTGACAAAGTTGAGTTGACGCTTGGAAATTCTTTTGCTCTCATGATTGTCGCGTCAATTCTGATTGCAATATGTGGCTGGATCTTCATCGATCCGCTCCTCACTCTGATTGGGACAACGTCAGATTTGTGGGAGCCAACAAAACAGTTTGTCTTGATTTTGCTGACTTTCAGCATATGTGTCACAGTCGGGTTTGGACTCTATAATTTTTTGAGAACTGCAGGAAAGCCTAACCTAGCACTTGCTTCTTCAGCGTTTAGTGTTGTCATGTGCATCATCTTCAATTTATTGTTCGTGGGAGCAATGCAGATGGGTGTTGCGGGCAGTTCGCTTGCCACCGTGTGTGGCGAGGCAACGACGGCGATTCCTGTCATATGGTATTTCACGCGGTGCAAAAGTGCAGCTTTTAAACTTCGCAGAAAATGCTTTAGGCTAGACCCCAAAGATTGTGCAAGCATTTTAAAGCTTGGTTTTGCATCTTTTGCGATGCAAGCAGGTGCAACGATCGTAAACATCGTTTTTAACCACGTCGTTGCAATGTGGGGCGACACATCAATCGTTGGCGTGGAAGGTTGTTTGGCAGGCATCGGTGTCTCAAACAGAGTCGTTTTAATAATATGTTCGGTCTTCATTGGCATAACGATGGGAATGCAACCGATAATCGGATATAACATCGGTGCACAGAAGTGGAAGCGTGTTTTAGAAACGCTTAAGAAAGGATGTGTTTCTGGTGTCATTCTTGGAGCCATTGTTCTGCTCCTCATTCACATTTTTCCAGATCAAATTCTTTTCCTTTTCGGCATTTCGGGTGATTTGGAAGAATTCGCAAAATGGTCACTTTTCTGCAACATGCTTTTTTGCCCGCTCGTAGCTTTTCAGATTATCGGAGGAAGTTATTTTCAATCGAGTGGTCAACCGCTAAAGGCAGCCATCATTGAGCTTTTGCGCCAAGTGATCTTGTTAACACCTTTCTACCTCACGTTGCCACATTTTGCTAGATTTTTTAACACAGGACCTGTTGACATGATTTTGTTTAGCGTGCCATGTTCAGATTTCTTCAGTGTTTGTGTGACATCAATTCTTGTTTTTAATGAAATAAGAAAATTGAGAATGTGGATTAAATCAGACGAGACCCATTAGGACGAAATTGGAAGAAGAAAAGACAAGCACAGACAACAATCTAGCGCGAGATTCGCTGATGATGACGGCGCTTGTTTTTGTGTCGCGATTGACTGGGTTTGTCCGCACATGGGCGCAAGCTTTCACGCTTGGTGCTTCGATGCTTGCCAGTTGCTACACAGTCGCAAACAATCTTCCGAATCTTCTGTTTGAAATCACTGTTGGAGGAATGCTTTGGACCGCGTTTTTGCCAGTCTATGTCTCTGTTAAAAAAGAAGCAGGAAGAAGGGGTGCTTCTGCCTATGCGTCAAACATGTGCGGAATCATCTTGCTTCTAATGTCAATTTTGACAGTTCTTGCTTTCATATTTGCATCCCCGCTTGTTTTCACACAATCAGCAGGAGCTGACGAGTCATTTTCGTTCGACACCGCAACGCTTTTCTTCCGTTTTTTTTGCATAGAAGTTTTGCTTTATCCACTTAGTGCCCTCCTTGGCTCGATTTTAAACGCTGAGCGGAAGTATTTCTGGAGTCAAGCCTCTCCAATTTTCAACAACTTTGTTGTCATTGCTTCTTTCTTAATTGGTTTTCAGGTTGCACAAACTAACGAATGGGCTGGCTTTTTGATCTATGCAATTGGCAATCCGCTCGGAGTTCTCGTTCAAGTTTTGTGTCAAGTTGCACCAATGAAGAAGGCAGGGATTGAGATAAAACTTAAAGTTGATTTCTCTGATCCCGCATTGAAAGAAACTCTGAAAATTGGTCTGCCTTCTTTTCTAAACACAATTTGTGCTGCAGTTTTGGCGTCTGTTCAGTCATCATGTTCGCTGATTGTTGATGATGCAGGAGCTGCAATTCTTTATTATGTCAGGGTCTGGTTTGTTTTGCCAGCATCTCTTTTTGCTGTCCCAATTGCAACTGCAACGTTCACCGAGCTCTCGGACCTTTTTTCTCACGATAAAATGGATGAGTTTAAAGAACGGACGATCAAGGGAGCAAGGCAAATTTTGTTTCTGATGATCCCGTTTGGGCTCTATTTGATGGCATTTGCGCCTCTTTTGATGGCATTTTTTGCCTCAGGGAATTTTACAGAAGCGACTTATGAAACTTCTTGGATTGCTCTTGTTCTCATTGCGACCGCCCTTCCTTTTTATGCGCTTGTTACCTATTTTCAAAATGTGTGTGCCGCACTTCACAATTTGCGTTTTTTCTCACTAAGCTATCTTGCTTTCACAATCGTTGCCTGCATTTTTTGTGTTTTTGCAGGGCAAGAATTCGGAGTCTCGGGTGTCGTTTTGTCGATAACTGTTTTTAATTTGACGATGATAGTTGCAATTCTGATTCGTCTGCACCATGTGCTTGGTCACATCGGAATTGGTAAGATGATAAAACACTCGGCAATTGTCTTTGTTCTCGGTGCCCTCGGTGCAGTTGCAGGAGGATTTATAGCATTGCTGGTTGCACAAACTATGAATGGGGGCTCGACTTTCTATTCCGCATTTCAGGCATTGGTGTCGCTCATTTTTGGAGGGTTGTTAGCGCTCATTGTCACTTATGGCGCGACAATTCTTTTTCACATCCCAGAAGCAGACCTCATATTAAAGGGATTGAGCAAGTTGAAATCAAAGATAGGAAGATAGATTAAGCGTTTCGGCAAGTTTCGCATTTTTACCATAAACACGAAAAAATAACATGCAAGTTTGAAGCCTTTTCATAGTGCTGTATAATAGTAATGTTTATGTAAGGAATTGGAAAGGGTGTTTCCATGACAACAATGCGTCAATGTGTTGAAAAGTTGAGTTCTGAAATTGGTGCTCGACCAGTTGGAACAGACGAAGAACAAAACGCAGCTTTCTTCATCGAAGATTCATTCAGAAGAGAAACGAACTTCGAAGTTGAACTTCAAGAATTTAATGCGACAGAAAAGCCAGAATTGGCGAGAGTTATCCCAGCAGGCTTTGTGTTGCTTGCCTCTCTTCTCGCAATTCTCATCCCCTCACTTGCAATTGTTTGGTTTTTGCTCATTGCTCTAGGTGCTGTTTTTTTTGCATTAAATGAACTAAACATTTTCTCTCTTGCAAAGTTTTTGAAATCTGCACCAAGCCAAAATGTCATCGCTAAGCACAAGCCTGCAGGTGCGTCGCAGGGTTCTGGTCGCAATAAGAAAATAGTTTTGCTGACAAATTATGACAGCGAAAAAGTTAGAAAAGAGGAAACTTCTAATCTGTTCGTGCATTTAGGAAAAGTCAAGCTCTTTGAACTTGGCGGATGTGCACTGTCTCTTCTTGGGGCGCTGATTTCACTTTTTGCTGGAGCAAATGTTTTATGCACGATCTTTTTCGTTGTTGGAATAGTGGCATCGGCTCTTCCAATTGCTGTGTTCGTTTTGCACACAACTGCGCAATATAACGATGGCGCCAACAACAACGCAGCCTCAGTCGCTGTCATGCTGGAGGTCGCAAAGCGCATTTCCACTGGAGTTTATGCACCAGCCGGAGAAGTGCCGGTCATACACGGTCAACGAGCAGCGGTGGAAGCTGGAGCAATTCCCGCAAACGTAAATGTTTCATGGGAATCTGAAGGAGCGTCTGAAATCCCAGCAAATTCAGTCGTTGCTGACATGCTTTTCGACAAGAGCAGAGTGAGTTCGCCTGTTCCAGCGCCAGTTCAAGAAACAGCCCCAAGCCAAGAGCAAGTTTCTCTCCAACCTCAGGCAGAGAATCCAGAAGCGCAACAATATGCATTAGACATGCAAGGAGCGCAACCTTATGTGGCTCAAGAACAAAGTGCGCAGACAACTAATTATTATGAAGAGGCACAAGTTGCACCTTCAACACCTGAGCCAGTGGTTCAAAGAGCAAATTCAGCACCAGATTGGTTCACGCGAGGGAAAGAAAAAGCTGCAGACAAAGGAAATCAAAATGCGGCAAATGTCAGACGTTCATCGTTTGGTGATGCAATGACAGCAGCTGAGTCAAGAAATGAAGCTGCAAGAAATGGTGCAGAAGAAAAAGCATCTAACGATTTGCAGAAGAAGTTGCAAGCTATCCACGATCAGATTGAGTCTTCTTCTAACAATGCAACAAAACAAGCTCAAACAGAAGCAAAAGTTGCGGAAAAAGTCCTTGACAACGAGATTGCAGATGTCAACAATGTGCAACCACAGGAGAAGCCAGTTGAGTCTCCAAAGCAATCCTCAGTCCAACGGGTGCAGGTCTTGGAGACGCAGCAAGCGACGCCCGAGGCTCCAAAAAAGGAAGTGTCAGACCAGCCAAAAACGACAGACAGCAAAACTCTTCGAGAAGAAGTGCCAGCTCTGAAGCCGCTTGAGCCGGAATATGGTTTGGAAGTTGATCAAAATGAATTTTTGGATCGCAGCAAAACAGAGCCTCTTGGGAAAGTTAAAAAAGAAGTCGAGCAAGTTGACGAGCCTGCTCAGCCATCAAAAGAGGTTGCGACAGAAAAGAGACAGCCAGTGCAAAGTTCTGTTGACTTAACACCTAAAGACGAGGAGCAAGTTCAAAAGCAGGCACCACAAGTGGCAACAACGCCAGCTCCCCAACTAAAAAGGAGAGTTTCTGCGCCAGCAGAACCAGCGCCTCAAAGAAACATTACTCTCCCGTCACTGACAGGCGCTTTGGAAGCTAACAAAATAAATGAGCAGCTAAAATCAAAAAAACAAGAAGAGGAAGAACGCACGCATAATGCTCAACGGCGTTTGGGAGTGAGCCTGCCATCGCTCACGACTGATTCTGTTGTTGACAATTCGTCGGCAAATGAGAACAAAACAGTATCAAACGTCAGCGCGTTCGGGGTTGGAGAGGCGACAGGCACCTTTGCGCCAATCACCGACGAAGACTTGGCGAGAGCTAATAAGGGCGAAGAAGACCTCTATGTCTATGACGCAGACGATGCTGAATTGCAAGCTGGCACAACTGAAAGTGGCGCTGTTGCTGGTCCTGGCTATGTAGACATTCCCGACACTCACACTGAATCTATCTTCGGCAAGCTTTTCCACAAAAAGAAGAAAGACGAAGAGTCAACATTTTCTGAGACGATTGGTGTCGATGAAAATTGGGAAGCAAGGCGAGTTGGCAAAGAGCGCGGAGACTGGTCAAGCTTTGACGATGACGATTGGAATGGCGGAGCTGTTATTTCGGGAGGAGAAACTGGGCAGCTTCCGAGGTCAGAAGAGATGAGAGACGAAATTTATAACTTCGCAACAAACGACATCGGTGCAGAAGTTTGGTGCGTTGCTCTTGGTGCGGAGTGCTCGAATCACTCAGGTTTGAACAAATTCCTCGAAGATCAAAAAGACGAATTGAAAGGCGCAAAATTCATAACCCTTGATGCTCTTGGGGCAGGGGACCTTGCAATTGTTGAAAAGGAAGGCGTCGTCCGTCCGCAAAGTGTACCAACTAGAATGAAGCGGCACGCACGCGGAGCGTCGAAATCATGTGGTGTCTCAGTTTCTTCTGAAACAATTTGTTGGAAGGAAACAACGTCTTCGCTCCTTTCGCAAAAGGGGCATAAATATGTTCACGTTGCTGGATTTGAAGGCAAAAAGCCAGCACTGCTCTCTGACCCACATGATTCAAGTGACGCAGTGGAAGATGAGACGATGACATCGGCAGCAAAGCTTGTTATGGAGATCGTTAGATCTTTATAAGGTGTCTGCGTAAGCTTTAAAAGTTGCATTTTGAACTAACTTTATAAAAAAATTGATAAAAGTTTATTAGATTTCCATTTTTAGTGGTAAAATTTATGACTGCTAAAAAGAGCCCCGTAATCTGTTTTTAGCAAGCAATTAACGAAAGGTAAAAGATGAAAACTTATAGTGCAAAACCAGGAGAGGTTGAGCGTAAGTGGGTGTTGGTTGACGCTGAAGGTCAAACACTTGGTCGTTTGGCAAGTGCAGTTGCAAACATCCTCCGTGGCAAAAACAAGCCACAGTTCACACCTCACGTTGACACAGGCGACTTTGTTGTTGTCATCAATGCGGAGAAGGTCCAGGTCTCTGGCAAGAAGATGACAGACAAGGTTTATGGTCATCACACAGGTCATCCTGGTGGATTGAAGCAGGAAACACTCAAGACTGCCCTCGAAAAGCATCCAGAGAGAGTTATTGAGAAAGCAGTCAAGGGCATGTTGCCAAAAACGACACTTGGTCGCAAACAAGGATTGAAGTTGAAGGTTTATGCTGGTCCTGAGCATCCACACAAAGCTCAGAACCCTGTAAAGATCGAACTGGAGGGCTAAGAGTAATATGGCAACAAAAAATGATAATGCAGAAGCAAAGTATTATGGAACTGGCAGAAGAAAAAATGCCATCGCTCGCGTCACAATCGTTCCAGGAAGCGGAAAAGTGACATTGAACGGTCGCGAGGGTGCAGAATATTTCGGAAGCCAAGCGCTTTTAAATGCTGCAATTGCACCTTTTAAGACAACAAACACTGAAGGTCATTTCGACGTCGTTGCAAGGATGACAGGTGGTGGTGTTTCAGGGCAAAGCGGTGCACTCAGGCTTGGAATTGCTCGCGCGCTCCTCGAAGCTGGGGATTACCGTGCAGATTTGAAAAAAGCAGGATTTTTGACTCGTGACGCTCGTGTTGTTGAGAGAAAGAAATACGGTCTCAAAAAAGCACGCAAACGCTCGCAGTTCTCAAAGCGCTAATCACAAAGAATTTGCGATTACCAAAAGCCTCAGAATTTTTCTGGGGCTTTTTTTATTTGAAGTTGACGAGTTCTTGTCAAGAGTTCGAAGCGTAGTCGATCAAATGGGAGAAAATCTGTTATTTTTGATGTTAAGCTTTAAAAAATCAACAATGATGAAATCTAAACGCAATGGTTTTGACATTTAAATTTAACATTATCCTCGTCATTTAAATTTAACATTTCAAAACTTTTGAGGATGATAAAATTAAGTTGATTTAAACCTTTCAACTTCAAGGAGGTAATCCATGAGCAAAGTCGAAGAAATGTTCGGAAGCATGGTGTTTAACAGACACACAATGCAGGAATATCTGCCATCTTCCACCTACAAATCGCTGATAAAGACCATCGATGATGGCGAGCCTTTGAACGAGGACTTGGCGAATGTGGTGGCGCATTCCATGAAGGAGTGGGCGATTGAAAAAGGTGCCACACACTACACACATTGGTTTCAGCCACTAAGTGGAATAACGAGTGAGAAGCACGACAGCTTCATCGACCCAGTGGATGACAGCCACGTTATCATGAGTTTCTCAGGCAAAGCACTCATACAAGGCGAGCCTGACGCGTCGAGTTTCCCAAACGGCGGGCTTCGTGCCACTTTTGAGGCGAGGGGCTACACTGCATGGGACCCAACATCATACGCTTTCATCAAAGATGAGGTTCTTTGCATTCCAACGGCGTTTTGCTCCTACAACGGAGAGGCGCTTGATAAGAAAACGCCACTTCTCCGTAGCAATAAAGCGCTTTCAACGCAGGTCAAACGCGTTATGAAACTTTTCGGTGAAGAGGTAAAGCACGTTGTTCCGACGCTCGGTGCCGAGCAAGAATATTTCCTAATCTCCGAAAAGGATTACGAGAAAAGACAGGATTTGATCCTGTGTGGTCGAACACTTTTCGGCTATTCTCCTTGCAAGGGTCAGGAATTGGAGGAACACTACTTCGGTGCAATTCGCCCAACTGTGAACGAGTTCATGAAGGAGCTCGACGACGAGTTGTGGAAACTCGGTATTCCTGCGCTAACTAAGCACAACGAAGTTGCGCCATGCCAACATGAGTTGGCGCCAATGTTTACCAACGTTAACAGAGCGGTTGACCAGAATTTGCTCACGATGGAAAAAATGCGCTTGTTGGCGAGCCGTCACGGGCTTGTGTGTTTGGAGAACGAAAAGCCATTTGACCACATTAACGGTTCAGGTAAGCACAACAATTGGTCCATTTCTGTTGATGGGAAAAACTTGCTTGATCCTGGCGATGACCCAATAGAAAACGCTCGCTTCATCGTGATTTTAACTTGCATTATTCGCGCGGTTGACGAATATCAAGACTTGCTTCGCATGACGACAGCGAACGCGGGCAATGACCACCGCCTTGGTGGTGACGAAGCGCCACCTAGCATCATCTCCATGTTCTTGGGCGACGAAATTAACCGTGTTGTGCAAGCAATTATTGAAGGGGTCGACTACCATTCCGATGTCAACAACAAGATGGACCTGGGCGTGGAAACCCTGCCGAACTTCGAGCAAGACAACACCGACAGAAATCGCACCAGCCCATTTGCGTTCACAGGCAACAAGTTCGAGTTCAGGATGCCTGGTTCCTCACAAAACTTAAGCGACACAAACATGGTGCTCAACGTGGCAATGGCAAGCTCACTCTGCAAATTTGCAGATGACTTGGAAGGCAAAACTGGAGAGGAGTTCTCGGAAGCCAGCAAAAAATGGGTGCGCGACACGCTGAAGAAACATGCGCGCATCATCTTTAATGGCGATGGCTATTCCGATGAATGGGTGGCAGAAGCCAAACGTCGCGGTCTTTCCAACTTGAAAAACACAGCAGAAGCTCTCCCTGCATTTGTTAGTGAGAAGTCCTATGCTCTCTTCGATAAATTCAACGTGTTGAGCAAAGATGAGGTGGATTGCCGTTACAACGTCAAGCTTGAGAAATACAACAAAACGCTCAACATCGAGTGTCGCACGATGAAACGACTTGTGCGTCGTGACTATTTGCCAGCGATTGAAGGCTATGCCGCAGAGTTGGCCGACAACATCTGCTCAGTTGAAAGTGTTATTGGCGAAGGCAAGGCCAGCGGACAGAGAAAGCGTCTTGAACAAATTTGCGAGGGTGCGCATAAAATCCATGAGCTTTGCGACAAGTTGCATGCTTTGCACTATGAGGCTCGCGATTTAGGCGATCCACAAGCGACAGCAAACGCCTATGCAGAAAACGTGATTCCTGTGATGGCCGAGCTTCGCCACTGGGTCGATTTCATTGAAACCATCACCGAGCGCAAACATTGGCCGTGCCCGGCTTATAATGAAATACTGTTTTATTGTTAAGCGTGGAAAGGATTTAAGATGGCAGCTTTGCCAGAGCAAGAATACATTTGGAAAAACGGAGAGATGATTAAATGGGCGGATGCCACAACGCATGTGCTTTCGCATTCGCTTCATTATGGCAGTGGTGTTTTTGAGGGTTTGCGCCTCTATAAAGACCCAGATTCTGACCGCTCAATGGTGTTTCGCTTGCGTGATCACATGGTGCGTCTTCACAACAGCGCAAAAATTGCAAAGATGGACTTGTCTTTTTCGGTAGATGAGCTCGTCGATGCGACGATTGAAACGTGCCGAGTGAACGGACTTAAAAGTGCATACGTTCGCCCGCTTGTCTATCGTGGTTATGGCACGATGGGCGTTGATCCAACAGGCTCGCCGACCGATGTTATCATCGCGGCGTGGCCTTGGGAAGCATACCTCGGTGACGAAGCCTTGGCTAAGGGCATCAAGATGGGAACGTCTTCTTGGCGACAGCGTTCAACAAACGCCATTCCGCCAGCAGTGAAGGCAACGGCGAGCTACTTTAACAGCCTGCTTGCGAAGCTGGAAGCCAAGGAGCATGGTTATGAAGAAGCTGTCATGCTTAACGAGGCTGGAAAGGTTTGCGAAGGCACAGGCGAGAACCTTTTCATCGTGAAAAATGGCGTGCTGAAAACGCCGCCCACTTCAGACGGACTTTTGGAGGGTATAACTCGCGACAGCATCATCCAAGTCGCGAAGGACCTTGACATTCCGTTTGAGTTTTCTTCACTTGTGCGAAGCGATCTCTACACAGCAGACGAGGTGTTTTTGAGTGGCAGTGCGGCAGAACTCACTCCTGTTGCAGAAATTGATGGGATCAAAATTGGCGATGGCGCTCGTGGACCAGTTACAGAAAAGCTTCAGAAGCAATTCTTTGAAGTTTTGTGGGGACACGTCAAAGCTCATGCAGATTGGAACTTTGATATATAATTTTGACATATAAGTCACTATAAGGTAATTTTGAACGAGTTAGATTCACAAACGAAAGAACTAGTCAAACTCCTCGTCATGGCAGATGATGAGGAGTTTGTTTCTGATCTTCTGCAAGATTTGTTCACAACAAGAGAGATTCGTGATTTGGCTTCAAGGTTGCAGGTTGCAAAAATGCTTGATAGTGGGATGTCCTATTCCGAGATTGAGAAAAAGACAAATGTTTCAGCAACAACGATAGCCAGAGTTTCAAAATGTTTGTCTCAAGGCTCTGGTGGCTATCGCAAAGCCTTGGAGATTCTGTCTTCTTAATTCATAACTCTCGCAAAAGTGAGACCCCAAATTGTTGAGAAGCCTGCTTTTCTCAATGCGGAGCTTGCGCTATAAATTGTTGCTCCAGTTGTGCAAACATCATCGATTATCAAAACGGGTCTTTTAAAAGAGTTATTCGGAATGCGTTTTGGCACCAAGACACGCTTCATGTTGGCAATGCGCTCTTTTCTTGTTAGTGTCCGTTGATCTGTTGATCCTGGGGTTTCAAACAGACTGGCATAATTTAGGTTAGTCTTTTTACAAAGTTCTCTTGCAATCAGTTCCATGTGATTAAAGCCACGCCTGCGAACAGCTTCTTTTGTGGGTGGAATGAATGTGACAACAGCATTCTCCTTGATCCATGCAGGTTCGACATATCTCGCCATCACGCACGCGATTTCACTTGCAAGGCGAAGCTCGCTTCCATCTTTAAATGCGGTAACAACCCTTCTTGCGTCTTCGTTTAAGACGACACAATGGCGAAGCTCATTGAGAGGAAAACTTTCACAATTGTTTAGCTCCAACATGATGTCATTGCATTCGCTACATTGAGTTGAACCTCCAAATGCCCCACATTGCTTACATGATTTATTTGAGTCAACATATCTAAGACCACGCTTGCACTTTTGACAAAGGACTTCGCCAGGAGCGTCACAAACCGCGCAGCGCGTTGGCCAAAGTAACTCTTTTGCAATCTCAGATGTTGTGTGCAACAGACTCATATTCAAAAGAATATCACGTTGTGTTTGCGTTGTGCTTTAGTTAATTATGATAGGACTAAGAACACGTTATTTGTGGTAGAATAAGCGTAATGTTTCGCACGATAAGAAGAGGTAAACATGTCTTTCTCGTCTAAAGATGGTTTTTTGTCGAATAACCCAAGAATCATAAGTGTTGTAGCCGTTTTTTTACTTGCCTTTTTGGCTTCGCTTTTATTATGCACTAGTGTTAATTTGGCAAGTGCTCAGG
The DNA here is from genome assembly GCA_963592435.1 of Oribacterium sp. Classification (GTDB taxonomy): domain Bacteria; phylum Actinomycetota; class Coriobacteriia; order Coriobacteriales; family Eggerthellaceae; genus Phoenicibacter. The sequence goes on from CAVAWT010000011.1 coordinate 17,531, forward strand.
AGACAGCAGATAGTAAAACCAGCAAGTCTGTGCCAGCTGTCGAGCAGATCCTTCGCGTCGGACTCTCTCCCGAGCTCAGGATGACGTGTGGGGTGTGGTCTTCAACCGATTTTGAGAGCAATCCTAATTCCTCTTTAAGTGAGGATGCTGATCAGGAAATTTCAACTGACGGTTCTCGTGTCGCGATGTTTAGGCTTTATAACAAATGGACTGGTGAGCATTTTTATACTTCAAGCAAATCTGAGCGCGACAACATTGCAAAAGTTGGATGGGTCTATGAGCAGATAGAGTGGTACGCACCAACATCTGAGGACTTTAAACCTGTATATCGTCTTTACAACAAATATGTCGAAGGTGGGGATCATCATTACACAACAAGTGCTGAAGAAAAAGACGAATGTGTCAAAGCTGGTTGGACTTATGAAGGAGAAGGGTGGCGTACAGTTGAGAAAGGTGCCACTGACTACGTCAAAGTGTTAAGGCAATATAATCCTTATGGCACAACTGGAACTCACAACTACACGACAGATGAGGATGAACAGAAATATCTTGTGAGCCTTGGCTGGAAAGCTGAAGCTGACGGAGGCTGGGGTGGCTATTCAACACTCGAGCCTTCAAAGACTGCGATAGATTTCACAAAAGCAACTGTTGACACTGCTGACAAAACATACACGGGATCGCAAATTAAGCCAAATGCAACGATTGCAGGTCTTGTCGCAGGAACAGACTATGTTGTGACATACGGAGAGAATGTCAATGTTGGAGAGGGCACGATAACCATATCAGGAACTGGGAAGTATTCTGGTGAGAAGACTTACATTTTCAAGATCGTTGCTCAAGCGATAGATTTCACAAAAGCAACTGTTGACACTGCTGACAAAACATACACGGGATCGCAAATTAAGCCAAATGCAACGATTGCAGGTCTTGTCGCAGGAACAGACTATGTTGTGACATACGGAGAGAATGTCAATGTTGGAGAGGGCACGATAACCATATCAGGAACTGGGAAGTATTCTGGTGAGAAGACTTACACTTTCGAGATCGTTGCTCAAGCGATAGATTTCACAAAAGCAGTTGTTGACACCGAAAACAAGACATATAACGCGCAAAAGTTCACACCGAACGCAACGATTGCTAACCTGAAGGTCAATGAAGACTACGTCGTCTCATATGGCGAAAACAAAAACGCTGGTCAAGGCACAATAACGATAACAGGAAACGGAAACTATTTAGGCTCTAAAACCTATACTTTCACAATTAATAAGAAGCCAGTAACTTCTGTTACGTGGAGTCAAACTGAGTTTGTTTACAATGGCAAAGAACAATCGCCAACTGCAACAGCAATTGGGATTTGCGCAGGAGACGTTGCAAAAGTTGAAGTGAGTGGGTCACGAAAAGATGCTGGCACTTTTGTTGCAACAGTCGAATCGATTGACAATGCCAATTATGAAATCGACGACAGCCTTCACGCTGACTGCACCATCTCGCAAAAGGAATTGACTGTTAAGTGGGGAGGAACCGAGTTCACCTATGACGGTGAGGAGCACCTTCCAGAAGTTACATTAGTTGGGGTTGTTGATGGAGAAAAGGTGGTGGTAAGCATCGAAGGAGCGCAGACAAACGCTTCTGATGATCCTTACATCGCAACGCTGGGCGAGTTAGCCTATCCTAACTATTGTTATGCAGGCGACGCAGAAAAAACTAAAGAGTTCACAATTTCGCCTTGCGACATATCAGAGAGTGCAGTTGTCACGTTGGAGCAGAACGACTTTGTTTACGACGGAGTCACAAAAGTGCAAGGAGTGACAAGCGTCGTCGTTGGAAAATTCACATTGACAGAAGACACTGACTATCTTTTGAGAGATAACACTGCGACAAACGCTGGAGAACACACGCTCAAAATTTTTGGAACAGGAAATTTTAAGGGTGAGGCGACAGCGACTTTTTCGATCGCACAAAAAGACATCTCTAATGCAACAATAACTCTAAAAGATCAGACTTTGACTTATAACGGAGAGGAACAGACTCAAGAAATAGCAAGTGTGCAAGTTGATTCTCTCTACCTTTCTGACTATGATTATGAGCTTTCGGGAAACAAAGAAACTGACGCAGGCACATATTACTTAAAAGTGCAAGGCAAAACGAATTACACAGGCTACAAAACAACAGAGTTCAAAATTGAGAAAAAAGAGATTGAAGTGAGCGATGTTGCAGCTGACGACAAGACTTATGATGGGACGGCAGACGCAACAGGAACTGCCACTTTTTCTGGTGTTGTCGAAAAAGACGCTGGAAAGGTGCAAGTTGTTGTCTCGGGCACGTTTGCAAGCACCGATGCGAGTGCAAGTAAAATCAACGCCGACATGCAAGTGACTGGCATTTCTGGAGACGCTTCTAAAAATTACACCTTGAAAGCAACGTTTACCAAAACTGTTCAAGCATCAATTTTGACAGCTGTTCATTTCAACACGAATTGCAAGCTTGAGCTCGATGTTGTTGGTTGCGCTGTCAACTCTGCTCTTGGAGCTGACAAAGATCCTTCTGCTGATCTGACGACGAAACGCGACGACGCTGGCGTTACGCTTGAGGGTTGGTATTCAAATGAAGCTTGCACCGATGGTTCAAGTGTGTACGGAGCTGCAACTGAAAACAAGAAGTGGGACTTCGACGTCAATGTTGTTGCAGGAAACGAAGTCACACTTTATGCAAACTGGGTCATAAGCGCCGCCGATGGTGGCGATGCGCAGAAATACTGGATTCAGCCTTCTTACAAAGTGACAACTGGAAACACCGATTCGACAGTTGACAAGAACAACGATGGCTATGTGAAAGACGGATGGAACGTCAGAAAATCTTCCACAGACATAGCAAACGACGTCAAGGCAATTCAGGATGGGGACGCGACAACGATCGCTGAGTATGAAGCATTCCTAGAAAATGACAATTACCACCTGTTCACAAAGTGGAATGGGTCGCAGGCAGAATATGGTGAAGCATCTGACACAACACACGCGGAAAATCAATATGTTGAGTTCAGGATTTTGGAAGTCGGAAATCATGATGATGGAAATGGCAATGGCGATGTTTTGACTTTCCAAGCAACACACATGTTGCCTGTTGCAGCTAAGCTTGCCAGTTCAAATTCCAATTCGGGTGGCTGGAAATCTACCAATCTATATTCAAGCCTAAATTCTTCGAGCGGTAGCATTGCATCGAGCTTTAATTCTGGTTTTATTTCTGCAATTAAGTCAGTGACTAAAAAATCGACGACAGGCTCGAAGTCGAAGACCACTTCAGTCTCGACAAATTCGCTGTGGGTCGCTTCGCGGGTTGAAATGTCAAGCGTGACTTATGCAGGATTTAAAGACGAAGGCAAGCAATATGCCTATTACGCTTCGAAAGACATAAATGACGTTTCTGTCAATCCATGTTTGGCGAGAAAGACGCGCGCGGGAGCAACTCCGAGCTCGTCCACAACCAAGCTGAGTGGGTGGTGGGAGCGTTCGCCTCGCACGATGGATCGTGACAGCTTCCTTTATGTGAAAGACAATGGAACGCCAAAAGACGTTTATGGGGCAAGCCAATACCTCGGCGTTGTGCCTTGTTTCTGCTTCTAAAAGAAATTTTTTGGTGCTTATTGATTAACAAAAATTTGATGAAGTGTTTTTATCAGAGACAATCAACTGATTTTTGAGTTGTCTCTGTTAAACACTTCTTTGAAATCGATGCGTTTCCATGGATAATTTGGTCTGTTTCTCAGGAAAACTTTTTTGCATATTAGCGCAATGAGAGCAGTTAAGCCACAAATGCCTGCACAACATCCCGAAAGTTCGATCATCGCCGCTTGGTGATCAAGAATTGAATAGAGTGTCACGAGCGCAAAAGCAATAAATAAAACGACGTTTATAAAGAGGACAATTTTTATAAGCACTTCCTTTGCAACAGAAGTTCCTTTTTTGTTGGAAAGCGCGAGATAGGCAACAACGGCGATGATGCCAATAACAATTTCAAGTGGCATCATGCGAAATATGAGAACAATTATCCTAGCCATGTTGAAAAATTATACCACGCGAAAACAAATTTCAAGGGGTCAGACCCTCCGCTTTGTTTAAATTACATGGGGTCAGACCCCTTGTACGCTGGAAACATTGACGCCAGTTGTGGGTGCACCCACGATGAGCGTAACTGAGATTGGCTTGGCGTTTAATAAGAGTGCAGTAGAGAAGATGGGAAAAGCACGGTACGCAAAGATTATGGTTAATAGAGCAACGCAACAAATAGCAGTCGTAAAGTGTGGAGAGGATGACGATGGAGCAAGGGGTTTCCTCAAAGAAGGCAGAGATCCACGACAAGGCGTTAGATGGAATAACTATGATTTGAAATCTGAAATTTCGCAATTAATGGATTGGAATTTGTCAGAAAATGGAAAAAAAATTAAGGGCGACTACCATAAAGAAGACAGTGCCCTGATTTTCGATTTAAACAAAGCAACAAATTTACCAACAAGAGATAAGGGAGGCGAAGATGAGTAAATGATTTTAATACAAAGTGCGTGCCAGACGGGCATCTGACACGCAAGTTACTAGTGCGATAATGGCACCAGAGCAGTTTCATTATCGCACATCCTTTTTAAAATATTAAAAATTTAAACTAGGAGGTGCATTATGCAAACTTCAAAGTATGAAAAATTATTTAACATTGATTTACTCGAGGGAGCAAAATTTGCAGGTAGATATGAATTTCCTGTAATCGAGAAAGTGAATCTGGTTCCTAATAATCTAGTTTCGTTTGAAAGAGTTAATACAGAGAAGAATTTCGATAGCTGGGTTCATTTTTTTATCGATGATTGGAAGTTTCAAAAACTTTTCAGAAGACCATATCGATATTTGCCTATATTGAAGAAATTTGATGGTGTCATAGCCCCAGATAATAGCATTCTTTGGAATGCGCCTTACTATAAGCAAATTGAAAGTATTGGAAACAGCAGAATGATGGGCTCTTGGCTTTAGCGTGCAGGGCTAAACGTTGTTCCTTGTGTGCGTTGGGGAAAGAAAGAGACATATGACTTCGCTTTTGATGGTTTACAGCTAGGAGGAACTGTCGCGGTTGGGACACATGGTGCTGTCAGGAGCACAGAAACAAGATTGATTTTTACAGAAGGTGTTCCAGAGCTACTTAGACGTGTTCAACCGAAGACAATAATTGTATACGGTAGCTTCAAAGAATCTATGTTTGAAGTCGCGTTGGAAAATGATATAGACATAGTTCAATTCGACTCCCAAACTGCACTGGCGATGAAGGAGAGAGAAAATGGGATTGACTAGTGGCGGTAATCGTCTTGAATATCTGAGAGATTCTGAGAAGATAAATCAGGGAGCAATGGCGCTTGCGACAGGCAACACTTTTAGGGAAAATTTGATAGAAGTTATGACAGTTGCTAATTTGAAAAGGTCTGGGTATTTTGGGGAGGCGAGTAGCCATAAAGGAAAGAGTAATGTAAGGATTGTAAAGTCATCGAATCCTGCAAGAACCGCTCTTGAGTTTGCAAATAAGGCTACGAAGAATTATTTAGCTTTCATTCCGATTAAAGGAAAAGGATATCGTTGTATCATGAAGGATGGAACAGAAATAGTTTATCGCTGGGTTTCTTCATCCAAGGACAGAAGTCCCGTTATAGAGATGACCGTTTTTAATTTATCAAGGGTAAAGAGCCAAAAAATTCATTTTGTGAAGGGGTAGACAATGATTAAAGTAGATAAGAGATTAAACGAAAATGAAATTCGTATGTTGGCCGAATTGAAGGGCAGAACGATTGAAAACATCCAAGGTGCGTTTCGCTTTGATGACGCAGATGTGTGGAAAACGTTGCGAGTTAATGCTGAAAATCTATGCATTGATGTTAATCTTTTCCAAGAAGAACTTCCAAGTTCTGATGAGGAAGGTTCATATGATGAGACTGGAGTCTTTACGGTTGTAAAAAGTGAGCCTGCTCCTTTGGTTGTCGAAACTGTGCCACTAGAAGTTAAGACTAAGCTTGTTGGCAAGCAGATCAAAAACATTAGAGTTTATGAGAGCGAGATTAAATATTTCGAGAACTCTTTGCAGTATTTTCAAATGAATATAACAAAAGCAATAGCATTCGAGTTTGAAGATGTGTGGCTTGTTTTAGATAGAAAAGTTTGGTTTGATGAAGCAATTACAGTGACCTTTTGTTCTGTGCCCGAAGAAGGAATTAGGAGAGATGAAGAGGACTGGCAAAATGGTGATGATGAGGTTCTGGATGGTGAATTCACAATGGAATATCAAATAATTTGCCATAATATCTAAGAGAGTTTTGTGCGTATGCACATAATAATTTCAGAATGCATTTAAGATGATGTAATAAGACGTTAGGGTTAACAATGCCAAGAGTTTAGAACTGCCATATTTTATGGCTGCCATGATTTGAGAAAGCGGAAAAACCTCAGTGTGATTTATGCTAGCCGCGATTTACAAGTTACACCGCTGCGCGAAGGAGTCCATCGTAAACAAACGAACGCAAAAGATCGCTTTTTGAGCAATTTTGTTTGCGAGCAAGTGCCACTAAGTCGTTTTCAGCAGACACAGGAAGCGTGAAACTGATCGTGGTTTTCTCTTCGCTGATTGGAGTCAGTTTTCCATAAACACAATCCGAATCATCTTCAAATTCCGTGAAGTCTAAATTGTCGGCCGCTTCTGACCACCTGTTGATGTCTTCGTCGGTTACTGGAGTGCCATTTTTGTCGTAATCAATAATCATTTCTTTGCTCCCTTCTTCTTTGATTGCACATCTTTCACAAACGCATTACGTGCTGGTGACATTGCGTGGAACACAACGTGCTGGAAAAATTTATTTATGTAAAACATCAGTTCACAGGTTTGTCCTGTTGGCAAAATTCCCACGCATGAATAAACATTGTTGCCTTTTGCATTCTTTCTCGACTTTGAGCAAACGCTGTTTTCCATTGCGTGTTTAATTTCGCTTTCGTCCAAGCCGTGTTTCAATGCGCTGTCTAAAACTCTAATGTTCACGTCAAACGTCCTTAATAGGCTTTTATTATTTGAATAATATTATACTATTTAACTTACTATTATCTCAAGATTTCATGGCTATTATGATTAATGGTGTAATTCTCGCCTAAAGGAACTAAGCACGGCTAAAATAACTAAGGTAGAAAGCTTTCGTATTTATTGATGCCATAAGTGTAAATAAACGTTAAGTTTTGTGATACAATTTATGAATACTAAAGGAGTCTCGTTAGGAGATTAAACATGGAATACACGTTAAAGAGCGGCAAAAAGCTGACTGATGAAGACATCGCATGCTTAAACGAAGCGATAGACGCTGGAGACTTTACAGCTTTGGGGAAGAGGGGAGAAATTGTTGTTGGCAGGCCACGTCTTTCAAATGAGCCATTGGTGACAATGACGTTCAAGATTCCAAAATCAGACGCAAATCGCATTAAGAATGCCTATGAACTGGTAGGCACATCACGTTCTGAATTCCTAAGACGTGCCTCAATTTCATTGGCAGATGAAGTGTTGGCTTAGGTTCCCAATTGTGCAGGATGCGGGTTTGGTATTTTTTGATGCCGGCCTTGTCTTAAACTCAACATGGAGACATTTTAATCTATGACTTCACAGTTTGCCAAAAAAGCAATGTGTTAGTTACCTTTGAAATTTTCAAGGATCAAATCAGATATATTTGTGATTCAAATTCTGTATGTTATATAAATTATTTCTGAATTGAATGTTATTTACGATATAACATGATATTCGATATATAATATTTATATGATAATTTGCGCGAAATAAATAGTTATGCGTTTACTACTGAATGGGAGATCTTGAACTAAAATAAGATAAATGACTTTCAAAATTGAACTTACAATCCAAATTAACTATATAAACAAACATAAATTTAAGTTAATATTATGTTATAATCATCTAAAAGTAATTCTAAAACTATTGAAAGGAAAAGAATATGCTAGAAGGATTTGAAATAATTTCACCAGTGACTGGAGCTCCTGCTTTAAGTATTAATGATTCAGGACTTGCCTTTAACAAGACTGCTGTTGACAAACTTGGGAAGCCTCAATTTGTCCAATTCATGATTAACAGAGACGCTAAAAAAGTTGCAATTCAGAAATGCAATGAGGACGATGAAGGTGCTAGAAACTTCTTAAAAAATGGTAGAAACTCTAGAATTGGTGTTAGATGGAACAATTTTGATCTAAAATCTGAGATCTCTCAAATGATGAGTTGGGATTTATCTATTAGCGGAAAAAAAATTAAGGGAGAATACGTTAAGTCTGCTGATGCCTTAATTTTTGATTTAAATAAAGCAACTGCCTTACCAACGAGAAACAGAGGAGGTTCAGATGAGTAGTTAAGATTAAAAAAGTGCGCGCCAGACGGCCATCTGACACGCAAGATAACAAGTGCGATAGTGCACATGCTCCAATGACATTATCGCACAAACTTTTGAATTTATTAATTATTAATATTTTGAAAGGATGTGATGTAATGTCACCTTCAAATAAGAGTCGGGTCGATGACCTACTACAATCTCACTTAATAAGAGATGCTCATTACGATGGAATTTTAGAGATTCCAAAGCTTAAAGCTTTCAAGGGGAATCTTAATGTTGAAATGCTAGTTCCCTTTTCCGCGAGAAAAAGGTTCGCAACAAGCAACTTTGCACTTACATTCTTCGAGAAGGATCCTGTATTTAAGAAGGTTGTCGAAACCCCAGAGAAGTTTGTCCAAGAAATAAAACAATTCGCGTTTGTTGTTTCTCCAGACTGTTCAATGTATCGTGATGCGCCGTTAATTGCGCAACTTACGAATTTGAACAGGAGCAGGAAGATTTCCTATTATTGGCAAATGCGAGGAGCAGAAGTTTTGCCTCTTGTGCGTTGGGGATCTCGTCCAACATACACAACTGAGTACCTGCCAGAACCGCCAGCTTTCTTGGGAATTGAGAAAAGTAGTCCAGTTTGTGTTAGTAATTATGGTTGCTACAAAAGCAGATCTGACAAGTATTTCTTCCGAGAAGGCTTTGAGGCTATGCTTGAATTTCTGACCCCAAGCATTGTTGTGTTATATGGTGCAAACGACAAAGAGCTAATGAAACTTGCCAATAAATACGGCACCAAGTTGATCCACTTTAAGGATTGGACAACATACATTCACCAGCGAGGTGGTAACGTTGGGTAGCGGAATAAGTGGGTTGTATAAAAACACGCGAGGTGCAAGAGTTGCGGCAGCTTCGTTAGATTTAATGGACGACACAGACTATTTTAGTCGGTACATTGCCCGAAGAAAGGATGTTGATGTAAATGGATATTACGACGTTATTGTTCACGGAAATCCGAATAATGTCTTTCTTTATAATAAAGGAGAGTTAACTAAAGCAAACCACAGGCATCTCGCAACTGTTTTAAAGCATGACCCGAAATACAAACATCAATCAATTAGGTTGTTTTCTTGTGAAACAGGGCAGAATGCGGATGGGTTTGCTCAACATTTGGCAAATAAGTTGGGAGTTCCCGTAAAGGCTCCAACAGAGATTGCTTGGTCTTTTCCGAGTGGTGTTCATGGAGTGGCTAAGCGATTGAAACATGATCCAAGTAATCCAGATTGGAGCAGAAAAGGCAAATATATTACGTATTACCCAGGAGGAAGAAAAAAATGAATGAGGAATTAGAAGAAACTTGTGGAAGCCATGAAAAGTCGGTTTGTCCTGAATGTGGTGCAGAACTCGTTGAGCTAAAGAGCAGAACTTCAATCGGAATGCAATGCTCAAAGTGCAGTTGGGCTGTTGTGCACTCATGGAGCCCATTGGATGATTATCCTTCTCGATACAATATTAAAATCTCTAAACCCGAAAGAATGGATGCTGCAAAATACAAGGCATTCGCAAAAATTTCAGGGTTAAATTATCTGCAACTAAAAGAAGTTCCAGTGGGTCAAGAATTTTCAGAAAATTTCGATATCTATGACACATGGAAAACGATGGAATTCTTAGATGAGTGTGGAGTTGAACACGTTGAAGACCCCGAGTTTCCATTTTCTTCAAGGGAAGAAATGAAAGAAAAGTTGATGTTAGATGAGTTTTAGACCAACACCCTTATAATTAAGGGAAGAGTTAATGGTGAGACGGAGTTACTAATGCCAAAAGTTAAAAACGACAACACAGCAGAAATTGGGTTTGAGGCGCAAATTTGGAGCGCGGCTGACAAACTGCGTGGGAACATGGATGCTTCGGAATATAAAAACGTGGTGCTGGGGCTCATTTTCTTGAAGTACATCTCCGACAAGTTTGAGATGAGGCATGCTGAACTTGTGGAGGAAGGTGACGGTTTTGAGGAAGACCGCGACGAATACACCTACCAAAACATCTTCTGGGTGCCGAAGAATGCAAGGTGGGATGTTGTGCAGGCTTCCGCCCACACGCCAGAAGTCGGAAAAGTGATTGATGAGGCAATGCGCTCAATTGAAAGCGAGAATCCGAAGCTCAAAAACATACTGCCCAAGAATTATGCACGCCAAGAACTCGACAAACGTCGCCTTGGCGAAGTTGTTGACTTGTTCACAAACGTAAAATGGCTAACAAAACATGGGGTCAGACCCTGCGTACGCTGGGGAAACCATGGGGTCTGACCCCTTTGTCGACGAAAGTGAATTTGCCTGCCTAGGTCTTGGTAGCCATGGATTCACTCTGTTGCCAGTTCACTTCTGCTAAAATTTTGTCATGGGTGTAGAACATGGCTAAATATGTTGGAGATTATGGGCAACCTCTGAAAGGACCGAGGCAGGTTGCAGGCGCGAGCGTCAGCATGGTTTGCTTTGCTCTTCTTGTCGGATTTGTCGTCGGCTTGCTCGTTTGGGCTGTTCTTTGGGCTTCAACTTTTTTGACTAACTTGTTGTGGATCGACGCAAAAAATGCACTCAGCAACACATTACAATCCTTTGGTGTTTCTTCTTGGTGGCTGCCCTTGGCGTTTTGCGTTGTTGGAGGCACGTGCATAGGGCTTTGGACAAAGTTCACAGGAGCAGTGCCTGAGTCGCTAGAGGTTGTCATGGCGGACGTAAAACAGTCGGGAGGCTATGAATTAAAGAAGCCTGGAGCTGCGGTCGTGTCTTTCTTGTTACCTCTCGTTTTTGGTGGGTCAGTTGGTCCTGAAGCGGGTCTCACTGGAATAATTGCTGCAGCCTGCACTCGAGTTGGACTAATGTTAAAAGGAGCTGGGCTTCGAGTTAAAAGTGTCGCAGACTTGACCATATCTGCTGCCCTTTCTGCTGTTTTCGCAACTCCGATCGCTGGCATTGTTGCATGTGCACAAGATGGAATACCTGTCGGTGAAGACCCTAAGGAATATGAATTCAGGCGAAGAGGAAAGTTGATTGTCTACACTGCTGCCGCCATTGGAGCTTTCGGCGGAATCGTCGCTTTCTCTGCCATTTTTGGAGGCAATGGTGGCATTCCACGCTTTTCTGGAGCAGTTGCTGGAGTTAACGAGTTTGCTTGGGCTTTGCCATGCCTAGCTGTTGGATATGCAGGTTCGTTGTTCTACCACGTTTCAAATTTTTCGTTCTCAAAGTTCTCAAAAAAATTAAAAGATTTCGTTGTTTTAAAGCCGATTCTGGCTGGCATTGTTTTGGGCGCGCTTGGCATTGCTTTTCCTTTCGTCTTATTTCCAGGCGAAGAGCAAGCTTTTGAGCTGATAGAAGGGTGGCAAAGCATTGCTGGAATCGTCCTCGTTGCAACTGGACTTCTTAAGTGCGTTGCAACTCCGATGTGCTTAAATTTTGGCTGGAAGGGTGGCAATTTTTTCCCATGCATCTTTGCAGGAATAGCTTGTGGCTACGGCATGGCAGCAATGAGCGGAACAGCTGATCCGATGTTTTGTGTGTGCGTCACAACAGCAACACTTGTCGCTGGCATTCAGCGAAAGCCTTTGATGGCACTCGCATTGTTGTTGCTTTGCTTTCCTGTTGACAGCCTCATCTACATGGGTCTTGCTTGCCTCGTTGGGGCATATGCACCAATCCCAAAAAGGCTGTTATAAGGCAAGATTGCGCAGTCACCTAATCGCTATTTGTTATTCATATTTTTAAATTCGGTTAGCCACAAAATGTAATATAATTTCTTAGCTATATTTATGGATAAGACTTCAAACATAACGCAAGCAGGCTTAATCGCTGCAATCTATGCCGCGGCAACACTGGTGTGCAACCTTGTCTTTCCAGCAATTTCATGGGGACCAGTGCAAATCCGCTTAAGCGAGGCAATTTGCGTTGTTGCAGTGTTATACCCTTCAGCACGCCTAGGTCTTCCGCTGGGTTGTGCAATTGCAAACCTATTTAACATAGTAATAGCTGGCACAGGCGCTCTGGGATTTTTAGACGTTGTTTTCGGAAGTCTGGCAACATTAATCGGCGCAATTCTTTGTTGGAAGCTGCGAGAAAAACCAATGCTTGCAATTTTTATGTTCGTTGTGACAAATTGTTTGATCGTGCCAGCATACCTGCCAATTCTTTGCCAATGGACAGGTTTCTACACAATTCCTTTCACAGACATTTCATTGGATGCCTATTGGATCTGGATGTATCTTTTCGGGGTTGTGTCAATTTTCATAAGTGAAACCTTGACACTTTTTGTGCTAGGTGTTCCAATTCTAAAAGCTCTTAAGAAAATTTAGTTTCCTTATAAATTTATTCCAAACTTTGAATTTAATCTGCCCAATCCGCATTCGCGAAACTTAAGCATTCTTTATTCAAAGAGTTAAAAATCAACTTATTGGAACTAAACTTATTTTTAAGCGAAGTCCACCGGTTTTTAAAGGTCATCTAATATCCTCACGCTTATTGTTTTATAATCATTTAAATTGTGAGTCAACTTCACATGTGCTTTGTAACATATTTTTGGATTTGGGAGATTTTTAACAATGGCAAACGGAAAAGCAACTGAAAGAGAACATTTTGCATCGCGCATCGGTTTCATCTTGATTGCCGCAGGTTGCGCAATCGGGATCGGAAACGTCTGGCGTTTTCCCTACATAACTGGCGAATATGGCGGAGGAGCATTTGTTCTGCTCTATCTCATATTCCTTGTTATTCTGGGGCTTCCTGTCATGGTGATGGAATTTTCTGTTGGGCGCGCAAGCCAAAAGAGTGCAGCTCATGCTTTTGACGTTTTGAAACCAAAGAAATCCTTCCACTGGTTTTCATGGTGGGGCTATGTTGGATGCATGTTGCTTATGATGTTCTACACAACAGTGGCTGGCTGGATGCTTGCCTATGTTCCAAAAATGGCGACGGGGACGTTCGATGGTGCAACAGGAGAGGCGGCAGGAACTGTTTTTAATTCGCTTCTTGCTAACCCCAGCGAGCTGATCGCGTGGATGCTTGCTGCAGTTTTGATCGGTTTTCTCATTTGCTCACTCGGTCTTCAAAAAGGTGTCGAGCGCATAACCAAGTGGATGATGGCGTTTTTGTTCGTCGTCATGATTGCACTTTGCATTCGCACGATGACTCTTCCCGGTGGGACGGAAGGCATCGCTTTTTACCTCGTCCCTGATTTTTCGAGAATGTTTGAAAATGGCTGGTCGACTTTCGGAGAAGCGGTCTATGCTGCGATGGGTCAAGCGTTCTTCTCATTGTCCCTCGGAATTTCAGCAATGGAGATTTTTGGGTCCTACATCGGCAAAGAACGCAGCTTAACTGGAGAAGCGATTTCTGTTACAGCTCTAAACACTGTCGTTGCAATTCTTGCAGGTCTCATCATTTTTCCAGCTTGTTTTGCTTATGGCGTAACCCCTGATTCAGGTCCGTCTCTCGTTTTTGTGACACTTCCTCTCGTTTTTGCAAAGATGCCTCTGGGCAACGTTTGGGGAGCGCTGTTTTTTGTCTTTATGTGCTTTGCGGCTCTCTCGACAGTCATCGCAGTTTTTGAAAACTTAATCAGCTTTACAATGGACAAATTTGACATGCCACGCAAAAAGGCAGTTTTAATCAATGGAATTCTCGTCACAGTTTTAAGTTTGCCATGTGCACTTGGTTTCAATGTTTGGAGTGGCGTAACAATTCCAGGCATTGGTGACATTCAGTCAATAGAGGATTTCATCGTTTCAAACAACATGTTGCCCCTCGGCTCTCTCATTTTTGTCATTTTCTGCACCTCAAAAATTGGTTGGGGATGGAAGAATTTCAAGAAAGAGGCAGACGCTGGGGAGGGAACAAAGTTCCCGTCATGGAGTCGCGTTTGGGTAACATATTGCATTCCAGTTTTAATAATAATCATCTTTGTGATGGGATATGCACCCAAAGTTAGTTTATGGCTGGGGCTTTCATAAAAATTTAGACGGTTTTGTTTCATCTATGTTTAAGATGTGTTTCAGTCAAGTTGCGAGGCGTTTAACTCTAAATTAAATTAGAAAAATGCGTGTTCAATAAAATGCTCCTTTTTATAATCATGTTTAATTTGTAAACTGATTAGTTAAGAAAGGAGCATTTTTTATGTTCGATTCAGGAAACACAGCCTTCATGATTGTGTGTGCGATGCTTGTTTTGTTGATGACGCCAGGTCTCGCATTTTTTTATGGAGGTCTATCAAGACGCAAAAATGTCGTCAACACAATGATTATGGTTTTTGGAGTTCTGGGAATCGTCGCGCTGACTTGGACGTTCTTTGGATGGTCTTTTGCCTATGGTGGCGATGGCTCAATCCCATTCTTCGGTGGTTTTGATCAAATGGGTCTTTGGGGACTGGTCACAAACATGACAGAGGAGACAGAGCTCGCGCTTTCTCACGACTCCTATCCAGTGATCGTGGATGTTTTCTTCCAGATGGCATTCTGCATGATAACAACTGCAATTTTGACAGGCGCTTTGGCTGGAAGGATGAAATTCGGAGCAGTTTGCATGTTTGTCACGATTTGGACGATCGTTGTCTATCCTCCACTGGCTCACATGGTTTGGGGCGGAGAAGGAAGCTTCATCGGAGAAACAATCGGCGCTCTTGACTTCGCAGGAGGCGACGTTGTTCACATTTCATCTGGCTTGACAGGTCTCATTCTCGCTTTGATGCTTGGCAAGCGCAAGGGATTTGGTGTTATGAGCTATCGCCCCCACAACGTTCCATTCGTGGCGCTTGGTGCAGCGCTTCTTTGGTTTGGATGGTTCGGATTTAATGGCGGATCGGAATTTGTAGCAGACGGAGTGGCAGCGCTTGCAGTTCTAAACACTGTCGTTGCATCTGGTGCAGGTTTGATCGCATGGCTCATCGTTGAAAAAATCAGAGTTGGAAAGGCAACACTCGTTGGTGCTGCAACAGGACTTGTTGCAGGGCTCGTTGCCATAACTCCAGCGGCTGGTTTTGTTAAGCCATGGGCAGCGATCGTCATGGGATTTGTGACAGCTCCAATCTGCTACTTTGCAATCTCAAGCTTAAAAGCAAAAATTGGCTATGACGATGCCCTCGACGCATTCGGTTGCCACACTGTCGGCGGAATTATGGGCGGCATCCTGACAGGCATCTTCTGTGTGCCAGAGCTTTCTTGGACAGACTTCGGAGGATTGATCTACACTGGAGATGCTTCTTTGTTAATTAGCCAAATTCTTGGCATTGTTGTGACAATAGTATTCGTTGGTGTGGCAGATGTTATCATTGGTTTAATTGTTAAAGCGGTCTTTAAAGGTGAGCTTCGTGTTTCAGAAGACGAAGAGGCTCTTGGACTTGATGTCACAGAACACGGCGAATCTGCTTATCCAGCCTATGTTGGACTTGACTAACAGAAATTTGAGGAGTTGATATATATGAAAAGAATTTCAGCAATAGTTAGACCTGAGAAGCTCGAAGCGCTAAAAGAAACGCTATCCCAGGCAAATGTTAACGGAATGACAATTTCTCAAGTCATGGGTTGTGGCTCCCAGCATGGCTGGAAGGAATACTACCGAGGAACTGAAGTTATGCTAAACACTGTTCCAAAAATTCGTTTTGAGATCATAACAACTGAAGACAGAGTTGATGAAATTGTCAATCTCATTTGTGAAACTGCCAGAACTGGCAACGTTGGTGATGGTAAAATTTTTGTCACCCCAGTTGATGAAGTGATTCGCATTCGCACCGGCGAGTCAGGTGGTGAAGCTGTTTAAAACAAGCTTGAATAACACGTAGGAGAAAGTCCGTTTCTTTAAAGTTCTTTGACATTTCGGAAGCGGACTTTTTTTCTTCAATTTCTACAATGTCGAGATAAAACGTTAGTCTGGCGTGGGGGTTATTCAAGTAATTTGTTAAACGTAGATTAAAGTTCATTTAGCGCCTGCACCCCTCTGCAATGTTATTATATGATGAAATTTCTTAAGCAATGATTAGGAGGATTTATTATGCAAAATTATGGTCAAGGAACGATTTGCGTTCAAGGTGGCTACAAACCTGCCAATGGTGAGCCAAGGAGCGTTCCGATCATCCAAAGCACGACTTTTAAGTATGACACTTGCGAGGCCATCGGTGACTTGTTTGATCTCAAGGCTTCTGGCTATTTTTATAGTCGCTTGCAAAACCCAACGAATGACAACGTCGCAGCAAAAATCTGCGAGTTGGAGGGTGGAAGTGCTGCAATGTTGACATCTTCTGGTCAAGCTGCTTGCTTCTTTTCAGTCTTCAACTTGGCAGGAAGTGGCGACCATGTTGTTTGTTCAAGTGCAGTTTATGGCGGAACATACAACCTGTTCAACGTCACGATGAGAAAAATGGGCGTCGACTTCACATTCGTTGACCCAGATTGCACAGAAGAAGAGCTTGAGCGCGCCTTTAAGCCAAACACAAAGGTTGTTTATGGCGAAACACTTTCAAACCCAACGCTAAACGTTCTTGACATAGAAAAGTTTGCAAATGCGGCACACGCTCACGGCGTGCCAATGATCGTAGACAACACTTTTGCTACCCCGATCAACTGCAAGCCATTTGATTTTGGTGTTGACATCGTTGTTCATTCCACGACTAAATATATGGACGGTCACGCATCTGGTGTTGGTGGCGCAATCGTTGACAAAGGTGAATTTGATTGGTCTGTCCATGCTGACAAGTTCCCATCATTTAACGAGCCTGATGAGTCATACCACGGCGTGGTTTATGCCGAAGCATTCGGAAAAGCTGGTGCCTACATAACAAAATGCACAGTTCAGCTTATGAGAGACCTAGGAGCCATCCAAGCTCCTCAAAACGCATTTCTTGTTAATGTGGGTCTGGAATCGCTTCACGTCAGAATGGCAAAACACTGCGAAAACGCATTAGCAGTCGCAAAAGCGCTCGAAGCGTCAGATAAGGTTGAAAGTGTTAACTACCCAGGTCTTGAGGGCAATAAATACCACGCTCTCGCGCAGAAATATATGAATGGAAACACTTGTGGCGTTCTGTCTTTCAGGGTGAAGGGAGGCAGAGAGGCTGCACTTGAGTTCATGAAGCATTTGGAGCTGGGAACGATTGAAACTCACGTTGCAGAAGCTCGCACATGCTGCATTCACCCAGCAAGCACAACTCACAGGCAGCTGACAGACGCTGAGCTCGAAGAAGCAGAAATTTACCCTAACTTAGTTCGTTTTTCTTGCGGCCTTGAAGACGCAGACGACCTTGTAGCTGACGTTCAAAACGCGCTTTCATTTGTTTAAGCGCTAATTTGAAGTGTGAAACGTGGTTGGGGCGCCATAGAGATTATACCTTGTTATCTGGTAAACGTAGTAGTTCAGCCAGTTTGTGTATATGTTGTTTGAGTGCGCCCTCCACGTTAAAAGTGGTCTCTTTTCAGGGTCATCTTCAGGGTAATAGTTTTTCGGGGTGTCGATGTCTAAGCCCTTTGCGAGATCACGCTTAAATTCCGCATCCAAGGTGTGGCGTTCATATTCTGGATGCCCAAGAACATAAATCTCGCGTCCGTTGTCTGCCATCGCAAGCCCAATTCCTGCCTCGTCACTTTTTGCAAGCACCTTGATTCTCGGATCGTTTTCAGTTTTTTCTATGTCGATTTCAGTGTGGCGCGAGTGAGGCATCAAAAACTCGTCATCAAAACCACGAAGCAGTGGAACTTTTCTGTCAGTCACTTTGTGGTTGAACACTCCGAATAGCTTCTTTGGCAACTTGTGTTTGTTAATTTTGTAGTGGTGATAAAGCCCTGCCTGCGCTGCCCAGCAAAGATAGATTGTGCTTGTCACGTGGTCCCTTGACCAGTCCATGATCTCACACATTTCATCCCAAAAGTCCACTTCTTCAAACTCTAAATTCTCTAAGGGTGCGCCAGTTATGATGAGTCCGTCGAAGCGGTCTTCTTTTATGTCATAAAAGTTTTGATAAAACTGATTTAAGTGCTTCACGCTCGCGTTCTTTGCTTCATGCGTGCTTGGAACAAGAAAGGTGACATCCACCTGCAAGGGGGTGTTTGAAAGCGAGCGCAAAATGTCAAGTTCAGTCTGCTCTTTAAGTGGCATCAAGTTCAAAAGCGCAATTTTTAGAGGGCGAATGTCTTGCGTCGTTGCACGATTTTCGTCCATAACAAAAATGTTTTCGTTTTCAAGTTCCGCTTTTGCTGGCAAATCGTTTTGTACTTTAATAGGCATGGTTTTTCCTGCTCAACCTTTCTTCAATCTAACTTTAAAAACTCCTGAGCTATTATATCACGCACAATAAGTTACAAAGTGTAAATTATGGTAGTATAAATCTACTACATCTCTATTGTGCTAAAGTTTTATTTCTCAATGATCACTTCTCTGTGTGCAAGAACTTATGATAGAATTTTTACATTGGCAAAGATGATTGCGCGAGAGCGTGTGTGGAATTTGTCTCATAAACAAATTGTGTTCATCTTAAAAATTTAATTCTGCAACAATTTCTGTGATTCTCACTTTCAAAAGTGTTGTTTAAGAGCGCTTTTGAGACCACGCGAGGGGAATGCAGGTGAAAATCCTGAGCTATACCAGTAACCGTAAGAGAAATACTGCAATTAAAAATCTCAAAGTCGGAATGCCTCTTCATCAATTTTTATGCCCTGGAAAATGATAGTTAAGTGCATTTACAGGAGAAAATGTATGGAAAATTTATCAGAAAAGACTCGCTTGCAACATGCTTGCAAATTGCAAGAAGTTGACAGGCAACCGTTGATTTGTCCTGGTGGAATGATGAATGCCGTCACAGACGAGATGGCAAAAAAAGCTGAAATTCCGTTTCCAGACGTTCATCATGATCCAAAATTGATGGCTGAGATGGCACGTCAAGCTCACGATTTGAGTGGTTTGGAGAATTATGGCGTTCCATTTTGCATGACTGTTGAAGCTGAAAGCATGGGAGCAAAGGTTGATTTTGGCGATTCGCTTTGTGAGCCACATGTTGTTCATGGTGCGATTCAAAGCGTCAGAGACTACCACGATTTAAAGCCGATGGATCTCTCAACAGGTCGCCCAAAGGCAGTTTTGGAAGCAATCAAAATTTTGAAGGACCAAAACACTGACGTTCCAGTCATTGGCAATCTGACTGGTCCAGTGTCAGTTGCTGGCACAACGCTTGATTGTGAAATTTTGTTGCGCGAGATGAGGAAAGATCACGACGCGGCTCTTGAATATATGCAGTTCATAACAGACAGTGTCGCTGCGTTTGGCAAGGCGATGGTCGAAGCTGGTGCAGATTGTGTTTGCATAGCTGAGCCAACAGGCACAGGAGAACTGTTAGGACCGAAGTATTTTGAAGAGTTCTCAGTCGCTTTTCTAAATCAAGTGCTCGACACGATGAAGGCACCTTTGAGCATAGTTCACATCTGTGGAAACATGACCACTGTTCTTGACTCAATCAAAAACATTCACAGCGATGCGTTCTCGTTTGATGCAATGACTCCAGTGGAGAAAGTTCATGCAGCTGCACCCGACAAGGCGCTGATGGGCAATGTTTCGACGTTCGCTTTGGGCAAAGAGGATTCGGCAGACACAGTGAAGCGCATAACAAACGCTGCAATCAACCATGGTGTCAACATCGTTGCGCCAGCGTGTGGCATTGCGACTGTGACACCTCTTGAAAATCTTCATGCTATGAAGGAAGTTGTTGCAGCGGGTTAATTATTTAAGGAGAAGTTGATGCTTGAATTTGTTTTAGATGAATGTAAGAACGATAAATCCGACAAAGTGGCAGAATCTCAAGAGATTTTGGGAATGGAGCCAGTTGACATTTATAAAGATCCAGAAAAAATTGCTGAGCTTGCAGTGATCATTAAAGAGCAACGTGGTCAAGAGTTTTGCATGTTGCCGTTTTGTCACACTCTCGAAGCCGAGATCCTTGGTGGCAACATAAATCTTGGTGACGCAACAGCTGGAGCACGCGCAGGCAAGCCAATCTGTGAGTCGACAAGCGAAGTCACAAACTTGGAGATCAATCCAGATTGCTTGGAGCGTCACGACAACATGTTGAAAGCGATCCAGATTTTGAAAGACAAGGGCGAAGATGTCATGTTTTGCATAACAGGACCGATTGGAACGCTCACTTGCCTTGTTGAGTCAAGAACTGTCTTTAAAGAATGGAGACGCAACCCTGAAGGGTTTAATGAAGTGCTCGATCATTTGGCGACAATTTTGATCGATCTTGCACTGAGCGCAAGCAAAGCTGGCGCATGTGCGATCGAATACGCTGATCCTCCAGCTGCTGTTTCAATTGTTGGACCGAAGTTTGCAACAGAGATGTGCGAGAGGTTTACGATGAGATTTATTCGTGAACTTTCAGAGAAGCTTGGGCGTTCTGTTCCAGTCTATCTCTGTCCTCTTTCTGCCACGAAAGACATGAAAGAGTTGGAAGACGTGACTGTTGTTGCAAAATGTCCAAAAGCAATCAAAGCATTAAGTAAATAGGGATTTGGTATAAAAAACGAAATGTCTGACGCAAAAGTGAAATTTCTGGAAGTGCACATCGTTGCTGGCTTCTTAGGTGCTGGCAAGACGACTTTTCTAAACCGCTATCTGCCACTTTTAAAGGGCAAAACGGTTGTTATTGAAAATGAAGCAGGCACAGTTGGGGTTGACGGTGCGCTTTTGCCTGAAGGCTATCCTGTCCGTGAGCTTTCCGCAGGTTGCATCTGTTGCACTCTTGCTCCTCAGCTTGAAGCACAGCTTCGTGAAATCACTGAGGAATTTGCGCCAGATCAGGTTGTCATTGAGCCTTCTGGAGTCGGAAACATGAGCGACATTGTTCGGCATTGCTTGAACTTCGGATATGCACCGAGCGTTAAAATTGCAATGGTTGATGCCTTCGAGTTTGATGACTATTCGCAAGGCTTTGGCACTTTTTACATGGATCAAATTGACAATGCAAACCTCGTTTTGTTGACTCACCAAGATGAGATGAGCGATTCTGAGGTCGATGAGGTTGTAAAGGCGATAAAGGAATCCAACCCAGAAGCACATGTTTTGTCAACTGATTGGAGACAACTAGGAGAAAACGCTCTAAAGGCGCTTGTTGAGGAAGCAAAAGATGATCTTTCGATTTTTGAACATGTTCAAAAAAATGAACAGCACTCACATCACCATCATCACGATCATGACTACAAAAACAATGGCTTTGAGCAAATTTGTTTTTCTGGTCTTAAAAAGTGGGAAAGTGACACCTCAACAGAAATAAGAGATGCTTTGTTGAGCGGAGATTGTGGCGAAGTTTACCGTGCGAAGGGTTTTGTGGAATTGACTTCAGGGGAAGTTGCCTATTTTGATTTCACGCCATCGTTTTGTGAATTGACGAACATGGAAAGGGAAATCGATTCGCAAGAACAGCGCTTTATCGTTATTGGAAAAAAATTGATAGAAGAAAAGCTTTCTAGTCTTTTGAAATAAAAAAGGACTTTGAAAGAGAAGAGGAGTTTGAATGACACACCCAAAAGATAAGATGACGCCAATGCAGCGCCTTAATGGGTTCTTGACAGGTGGAGAGATGGATCGCATCTTGGCGATGCCACTCGTTGTTTCGATGAGTGGGAAGGTCACTGGGATGACCCATAGAGAAAAGAGATCCACGCCTGAAAATGAAGCAAGATGCCAAATTGAGGCATACAGGCGCTTTGGCAACGATTTGGCAGTTGTCGAATATGGGCTTCACATGGTTGGAGTTGGTCTCGGTGGCAAAACGAATGACCCTGAGGACCAAACGCCTGCCATCATTGGATATCCAATGGAGAGCTTTGATGACATCGATAAGCTTGACCCTTCCAAGTTGACGGCAGAAAACGATGCCCATCTTCAGCATTGCTTGAAAGCATGTCAGATCATCCAAGAAGAGGTTGGCGAAGAAATTCCGGTCGGCGTTTTGATAACTGGACCTTTCACTGCAGCAACAAGTTGCTTGCCAGTTGAGAAAATTTTGATCGGTATGAGAAAAAATCCAGAGGCAGTTCACAAGCTGATTCAGTTCACAACAAATTGCCTAATTGACATCTATAAAGAATTCATCAAGATCGGTGTCATGATTTTGCATTGTGAACCACTCGGGTCTGGCACTTTGCTTAAACGAGACGAATATGAAAAGTTCGTGTTGCCTTATGCAAAACAAGTGCATGAGGCAATCCATGACGCTGGCGGAATGGTTTGCTATCACATCTGTGGTGACACAACCAAAACGATTGACCTCATGGCAACTGCTGGAAGTGACATGGTCAGCATTGACAACATTGTTGACCTTGAGCACGTCAAGGCCACCGCAGGGCAAACTAAGCCTATCGTTGGAAACGTTGCGCCAGTTGACTATTTCATAATGGGAACAACAGATGAAATGAAAGCGGCTGTCAAGACATGTTTGCAAAAGGCGTGGGATTCGCCTTGTGGATATGTGCTGGCATCGGGTTGCGACTTGTCTGGTGAAGTGAAGCTTGAAAACATTGAAGCTTTCATGGATGCAGCGAGGGAATATGGCAAAATGCCACTTGACCCAAAGAATTTTTCTTAAAAACAATTTAACTTTTTAACTAATTTTATTAACAATTTTTGATTACATTGAATGGAGAAAATAATAATGGCTACTAAAGAAGAACTTTTACAAAAACTTGCAGATTGCGTTACAGAAATGGAAGAAGAAGAGGTTGTCGAGGTTGCAAAGCAATATCTCGACGAGGGCTATCCTGCCTATGACGGAATTATGGAAGGTCTTGTTAAAGGCATGAACAAGGCAAGCGACCTTTATGATGAGGAAGAATACTTCGTCACAGACGTGCTTCTTTGCTCAGATGCTATGTATAACGGGCTCGACGTTTTGCGTCCACATCTTCCAGAAGATGAGGATGGCGCAGACAACAAAAAGAAAGTTGTCATCGGCGTTGTTCAAGGTGACACTCATGACATCGGCAAAAACTTGGTTCGCATCATGATGGAAACTGCTGGTTTCGAGATGTATGACTTGGGTCGTGACGTTCCGCTCGATGACTTTGTCAGCAAAGCAAAAGAAGTTGACGCAGACATCATTTGCATGGCAACTTTGATGACAACAACGATGGGTGGCATGAAGACTGTCATTGAGAAGCTCGAAGAGGCAGGAATTCGCGACCGCGTCAAAGTCATGATCGGCGGAAGCCCAATTTCTCAGAAGTTCGCTGACGAGATCGGTGCTGATGGCTATTCAGTCAATGCTCCAGAAGCAGTGAAACTTGCAAAGAAACTTGTTGGAATTGAATAAACAAAATTATTTTAATTTGTATGTTTTATATTTAAGGAGTGATTATGCATAAAGATGATCAGATGACGCCGAACGAGCGTCTTGCAGCATTTTTCTCAGGCGGAGACATGGACAGGCTTCCAACGATGCCTTTCTTCGTTTCGGTAGCAGGAAAAATTGCGGGAATGACACACAGAGAAAAGAGAAGCTGTGCAGAGAACCAGGCTAAGGCACAGATTGTAACTTACGAAAAAATGGGTCATGACGGCTTGACTGTTGAATATGGACTTCACGGTGTGGGTCATGCTTGCGGAAGCAAATGGAACGACCCAGAAGACGGAGTTCCTGCAATTGTTGACCACGTCATGAAAACGATTGATGACGTTGACAAGTTGAACCCTGATGATTACCACAAAGAAAACGACCCTTGGATGAAGCTGAATTTGGATGCTTGCGTCATTTGCAACGAGAAAGTCGGAGACGAGGTCGGTGTCAACATTTCAACACCAGGACCAATGACGGCAGCTTCAAGCCTTTTCCCAGTTGACAAACTTCTGCGCGCAATGAGAAGAGACCCAGAGAAGGTGCACCAACTCCTTCGTTTTGTGACAGACGCAATTATGTATGTTTCAGACGAATTCCGCGCTGTTAATGGTGGATGCTTCTTGTGCGACCCAATCGCATCTTGCAACATCATGAGCGAAAAAGAGTTCAGGGAGTTTGTGCAACCCTATACTAAAGAAATCATGGATCATGTGCATGCTGCTGGTGCTGGCGTTGGCTATCACATCTGCGGTAACACAACAAAGATCACAAAAGCAATGATTGAAACTGGCTGCGACATGCTCTCGATTGACACAGCTGTTCCTCTTGCTTATGCAAAAGAAGTGGCTGGCGACAAGGTCCCTCTCATTGGAAACGTTGACCCGAACCAAACTATGATGCTGGGTGGTCGTGACGAGATCTATCAGAACATGAAGGAAAACTTGAGGGATGCTTATGATTCACCGAAGGGCTACATCATCAGCACTGGTTGCGACATTCCAATCAACAGCCCAATGGAGAACAACTACACATTTATGGAAGCTGTTCGTGAGCTTGGAAAATGTCCACTAGACCCTGAGAAATGGGTATAATTTAGGTCTTTAGGGTAATCCGACAAAGTTAAATTAGGAGAGTTTGTTAGAAATGACAGTCAAAATTGAGATAGATGAATCAAAAGTGATCGAGGCTGAAGAGTCGCAGACTCTCCTTGAAATTTTGTTGCAGGCAGGAGAATTTGTTGATAACCCATGCAACGGCATGGGAACCTGTGGCAAATGCAAAGTCAAAATTTTAAAGGGCGAGTGCACTCCTTTGACAAGAGAAGAAAAGGGCAGATTAAAGCCAGAAGAAATCGAAGATGGAGTGCGACTCTCTTGCATGACAAATCCAAAAAGTGATTTGAGTGTGCAACTGTTGCAGAAAAAACTCGAGCACAAAGTGTTGACGACAGGAAAAATGCCCGAATTTGAGCGCGACGAAAATTTGAGCGGTTTTGGTTTTGCAATTGACATTGGAACGACGACGGTCGTTGCATCTTTGGTGAATTTGGAAACAGGAGAGGAGCTCAGCAACTCTTCTGACATAAATGCGCAAAAGCATTTTGGTTTAGATGTTTTGACGCGAATAACTTATGAATTTGAACATCCCGACACTGGAGCAAAAGAGTTGCAGGAGGCGATTGTCGGTTCTCTCAACTCTATGATGATTGAGGCTTGCAAGCAGGCGAAGGTTAATGTTAAACATGTTCAAAAAATCAACGTTGCAGCAAACTGCACGATGATGCACATGCTTTTGGGAGTCGACGCGCGATCAATCGGCACAGCTCCCTACAAGCCAGCTTTCAGAGAAGCGCAAACCTTGAAAGCGAAAGACATTGGCTTAAAAGGTGCAGATGACTGTGTTCTTTATTGCTTGCCTCACGTTTCGTCCTACATCGGAGCCGACATCGTTGCTGGAGCTTATGTTTGTGAAATGCAGAAATCGACAGACAACGAGCTTTTCATCGACATCGGAACAAACGGCGAAATTGTTCTTGCGAAAGGAGGCAAGCTGTTCAGCTGTTCATGCGCAGCAGGTCCTGCTTTGGAAGGCATGAACATATCATGCGGAATGAGAGCTGCAACTGGGGCAATTGAAGAGTTGAGGATCAAGCGCGACAAAGTTGAGTTTGACACGATCGGCGACGCCGCGCCAGAAGGAATTTGCGGAAGTGGCATTTTGGCTGTCATCCGTGAGTTGATCGTGACAGGAATCGTCGGCAAGAGAGGCGTTTTTGTCAAGCTCGACGACCTTGAAGAAACCGACTGGAGACGAAACCACATTCGTTTAAACGGCACAAAGCGTGAACTTGTTATTTGTGAAGATCCTGAGATAATCGTCACTCAAAGCGACGTTCGACAAGTTCAGATGGCAAAAGGAGCAATACTTTCAGGCTTTATGGCGCTTTTGCAAGAGGCAGAAATAGAAATGGAAGACCTTGACAAGGTGTTTATCGCTGGTCAGTTTGGAGCGCATTTGTCTGTCGACTCGCTTGTCGGTTCAGGAATTTTGCCAGCATGCGTTCAAGATAAGCTTGTTTATGTTGGAAATTCGTCGAAGACTGGTGCCTACATGACTCTTTTGAGCGAAAAAGTGAAAAAAGAAATTGAAGAGTTAGCAAACGAAATCAGCTATCTCGAACTTTCCAACCTTGAGAATTATGATAGACTCTATTCGGATTGCATGATGTTTCCCGAGTTCTAGGTGGTAGGTTTTAATGTCTTCAAAAAGAATGTCAAAAAAACGCAGAGCACTTCTGTCTTCAACGGTGGCACTTTGCCTCGTTTCTTGTTGCTTTGCTTTTTTTGCGCTCATTTCTGAAGTGCCACAAAATGCAGTATCTGCCCTAGGCGACTCGGTTCAGCAATCGACTCAAAGTTCATCAAATGAAACAAAAAATGAGCAAGCAAAAGAAGAAAGTGTTGAAAGCCAGTCCAGCGGTGAAGACAAAAAAATAGAGTCAACTTCAACCCAAGAAAGCAGCGATGACACTAAATCTGAAGAAGTTGCAACAGAACAAAGTGTTTCTTCGAGTGACAGCAAAGCGGAGTCGGGGAAGACACAATCAGGAAAGACTCAAGAAAAAAGTTCAAAAACTTCTGAAAGCAAAACTGACACAAATAAGGACGCAAGTTCATCGACTGACGAACAAAAGAGCGAAGACACAAAAGAGGACTCAAATGAGATAACGATAACTGTTGAGGTGACAGGGTCTGGTTATGCAGATGTGTCAGGCGGAGGGACGTTTACGCTTGACAAAGGCTCGAATGCCTACGATGCGTTGAAAGCATGTGGTCTGAGCATTAACGCAAGCACAACGCAATATGGCATCTATGTTTCCGCTATCGAAGGATTGGCAGAAAAAGAGCACGGACCGACCTCTGGCTGGCTCTATTCTGTCAACGGTGTCACGCCAGGCACTGCGTGTTCAAACTACAAATTGTCGGACGGAGATGTCGTGAAGTGGTTCTACGTTGCATAAGTCCGCCTTCGATATCTTTCACCCCGCAATTCCAACAACACTTTTTGCTTGCATAATAATAAGCGTTATGTGCGCTTTTCATCCTTTTTACCTTCTGATATCCCTTTTTGTTGGCATAACCTATTCATCATATCTTTTTGGAGTTAAATCGACTTGCAAATCGCTTGCATGGCAGCTCCCCTTTGCGTTAATCATCTGCGCCATAAACCCATTCTTTTCGGCTTCTGGCTCAACGCTTCTCTTCAATGTCGGTCTTCGCGCGATCTACCTCGAATCTTTGATTTATGGCCTCTGCATGGGGATAATGCTAATTAGTGCCCTCATATGGTTTAAATGCACTTTCGCAATCGTTGACATTGACAAAATAACAACTCTTTTCTCCAAATTTCTGCCGTCGGTGACGCTGATGACTTCGATGGCGATGAGACTCGTTCCAGAGTTTTTGAGACGTGGCAAAACTATTTCAAACGTTCAGGCTGCTTGCACATCGGCAAACATTAATGAGGGTAAAAAGCAAAAAAAGACTTCTGGTGCCTTTAGAAACATCACAGTGCTCATGGCTTGGAGCATGGAAGATTCGCTTTTGGCTGCAGACTCGATGAAAATTTCAGGTTGGGGGAGTGCGCCCAAGAGGACAACTTATCAACTAATCCGATTTCGGGCTAGAGATGCTTTTTTCCTCATTTTGATTCTTGTCACATTTTGCGTGAGTGCGTTTTTTGTTGTTAATAAATTAAACACGTTTAGTTTTTATCCAACAATCACTCCTTTTATGGTCGACTTGACGAGTGTGCCATTTGTTGTTCTGCTGTTCTTGCCATACGTTTTAGAAGTTTATGACGCAGTTTTTATGGGAGATTAACAAGAAATGAGTGACACGATGATAGAGTTAAAGGGCTTTTCGTTTGCCTATCCAAATTTTAAAAAGCAGTTAAAAAAAGTTAATTTTACTGTCAATCGTGGTGATTTCGTTTTGCTCTCGGGAGGGACTGGAACAGGAAAAACGACACTTTTGCGCTCTATTTTGGGAAGTGACTACATAACAGGCACCGCAAAAGGAAAAATTGAAGTTGGAACAGACAAAATTGGATATGTTGCTCAAGAGATCGAAAGCCAGCTTGTTTGCGACACCGTGTGGCACGAAATTGCATTCGGGCTAGAGAACAGAGGAGTTGAGCAATCTTTGATGAGAAGGCGAGTCGCCGAAGTGTCTTCTTTTTTTAACATCGATTCTTGGTTTCGGCGAGAGATCTCTGAGCTTTCAGGTGGACAAAAACAGCTCGTTAATCTCTGCCGTGCCCTCGCTGTTGGACCGGATTTGCTTTTGTTGGATGAGCCAACGTCGGAACTCGATTCTGTTGCAGAAAAAAACTTCCTGCATGCGCTCTTTCGCCTCAACAGAGAACTCGGGATGACGATTGTTGTTTCAACTCATTCTCCACAAGTGATGACAGAATATGCTAACCGATTATTTAACATTGAAAATTGTCATGTCGAAGAAATCCCAATTGAAAGCCAGAACCTGTCTGCACGTTTCTTTGAAACACATTCAGAATGCACGCCCTCCATCAAAAGAAACACATGCGTGGAGGTGAGAGATGCCTATGTGAGATGGTCAGCAGACGCTGATTATGTTTTGAGAGGTCTTGACTGCAATTTTAAAGAGGGAACAATAAACGCAATCGTCGGCGGCAATGGCTCAGGAAAATCAACACTTCTTTTGGCGGTTGCTGAAATTCTTAAACCCAGGCGCGGTAAAGTTAAAAACATTTTTCACTGCAATCAAGTCTACTTGCCTCAGCATCCATCAGCGCTTTTCGTCACTGACACTGTCTTTGAAGAGTTAAAAGAATGGCAAGGCTCTTGTGGCTATACTGATGAGGAAGTTAAGAAAGCTTTAAAGACGGCTGGATTGAGTGAGCGGAGAGATGTTCATCCAAACGACTTGTCGGGAGGGCAGAAGCAACTTTTGGCATTGTCAAAAATTATGCTGACGAATCCAAAGTTGATTTTGCTTGACGAGCCAACGAAAGGTCTAGATGCTCATTATCGACTACAAGTCGCAAAGATGATCAAGTCTCAACAGCAAAAAGGAGCGACGGTAATTTTTGTCACTCATGATTTTGAGTTTGCAGCTTTGGTGTCAGACACGATCTCTCTCGTTTTTGATGGAAGCATCGCAGCAAGCGAAAGTGCTTCTGACTTCTTTAAAAACAATCTTTTCTTAAAGCCTCAAAAGAGTGCTTTCTTTGACATCTGTGAGTCCACTTTTTAATTTGATGTCAAAAAGAATTGCCAACAACATAATTGATGTTTTGTGCTTGATTTCTGTTCCTGCAGTGCTTGT
This sequence comes from Oribacterium sp., assembly GCA_963592435.1. GTDB lineage: Bacteria > Actinomycetota > Coriobacteriia > Coriobacteriales > Eggerthellaceae > Phoenicibacter. Next base: position 47,132 of record CAVAWT010000011.1, read on the forward strand.
TGTTTGTGCTGTCTTAAACATTGAAAACTCAGCAATTTTGACGCTCGTTGTCTCATGTGTCGCCCTTGTTTTGTTCATGCTCGGTTTTGAAAAGGGGAGACCATCTCTCAGGCAAATTGTTCCGACGGCGACGCTAGGTGCGCTCGCAGCTGCTGGCAGGATTCTTTTTGCGCCGATACCTGATTTTAAACCTGTCAGCGCCATATGCATCATCTCTGGTGTCATTTTTGGGCGTCGATCTGGCTTTCTCGTTGGCTGTCTTGCTGCGCTTGTGTCAAACTTTTTCTTCGGTCAAGGTCCATGGACTCCTTGGCAGATGTATGCATGGGGGACGATTGGCTATCTCGCAGGCGTTTTTAACGACGTGGGTCTATTTTCCAAAAACTGGATCATATATGTTTTCGGATTTCTGTCAGGGATTTTCTATGGCTTCATCTTAAACAGCTGGTACATCATCGGATTCGTCCACCCACTGACGCTTGAGTCTGCAATCCTCACATATGGAGCAGGACTCATTCTCGACTTGATTCACAGTGTCGCAACTGTCGTCTTTCTCCTCGTTTTGTTCAAGCCGTGGAAAAAGAAGCTCATCCGCATTCGCAACAAATATATCACAAAGTAAACTCATCCAATAACAAGGGGTCTGACCCCATGGTTTCCCCAGCGCACAAGGGGTCTGACCCCATGGAAGGTGATTGAAAAGGACAAGGAAGTTGCACTTTTCTCCATGCAATTTCAGCGCGTGAACCCAACGAATAGGTTCTGGGTGTTCTTCCCTTAGCTGTTGGCTAAGATTCTGAGAGTTTGTTAGTTCTAAAATTCTTTTTGTCATCGTAAGTTACTAATTTTAAAAGGGAGGAAAAAGATGGCAGAAGAAAATCTAAGTCAAGAAACACCGCAAGTTAAGAAAACATCAGGCCTTGGAGTGACCGCGTTAGTCCTCGGCATCGTTGGAATCGTCGGGTCTTGGATCCCAATCCTCAACAACATTTCTGCTTTTGTTGCAGCGCTAGGAGCGATTTTTGGCATTATCGCTATCATCGTCATCTCGAAGTCAAAAGGCACTAAAGGCGGAAAAGGGATTGCCATTGCAGGCACAATTGTTTCTGTTGTTGCAATTGTTGTTGTTTTGGCAACGCAAAGCATGTATGGCAAAGCCTTAGATAGCGCTTCAGAATCGCTCGACAAAGCAACTGGAAGTGCGACTGAGGAAATTTTGAACAAGGATGTCACAGTCGATTTTGGCACGTATACCGTTAACACTAAAGACTACGGTTCTGGAGTCACTTCGAAAGAGGGATACTTGGCGGTTACTGTTAAAAACTTGACTTCTGAGTCAAAATCCTATTCGATTCAAATGGAGGCCGTGGACGCATCAGGTAACAGGATCGAAGATGGATATGTGTATGTAAACAATCTTGCCGCTGGACAGTCAAAAACCGAAAATGTTTTCCAAGGGTTCACCGATGAAAGCATATCTAAATTTGATGGAGCCACTTTTAAAATTGTTAAAGCGAGCCAGTACTAATCAATAGTTAGGCACGCTAACCCCACTTTTTAGGCTGATTAGTTTTTGCTTTTGGTAAAATGATTACGCACAAGCAAAAAGCAAGATTCGAGAAGGGGAGTTGCGTGCCACTTACCAATGAACTTTTAAATGAAATTGTCAACACCTCATCGCTCGATAATTTTTTCGCTACAAATCACGTTAGTAAATACACCCTAGAAGACTACCTTGCAATTCTCATTGAGAGCAAGGATTTGAAGCAAGCTGACGTCATTCGCAAAGCTGGCGTTAACTACACCTATGGTTATGAAATTTTCACAGGCAGAAAAACTTCACCATCGCGAGACATTGTTATCATGCTTGCACTTGTTATGAATTGCAATTTGGACGAAACAAACAGGCTGCTTAAAATCTCAAATAACTCAGAGCTTTATTCAAAAAGCAAACGCGACGTGATTTTAATTTACGCAATTTTGCATGGATATTCAATTGTTAACACGAATGGAGAATTGCACCGTTTTGGTCAGAGCTTGCTTGGTGAAGAGAAATGAGTGAGATGTCGCTAGACGATGAAATCGCTGCGTATGACGATGACAGCCAGTGGGAGGTAATTGAAACTTTTAAGCAGACAAACGAAGAGACGACGCAGAAAGTTATCAAGATAACATCAGACGAGGCACATCCAACGCAGTTCATCAGAAAAGAATTTTCTGAAAAATCAAGGCAGGGGACAGCGTATGCGAAAGTTTGGCAGGAACAACAAAAGGGAAGATTCCTTAAACATTGCCCAAGAATCGTTGATTATTATGAATATGGGTGTCGCCGAGTTGTCATTTTGGAATATGTAGAGGGTGAGACGCTTGAGCAATATGTCAGAAACAATGAGCTAACAAATGGGCAAATAAAACAAGTTTTTTCTGATGTTTGTGATGCTGTGAGTGAGCTCCACACAACCTTTGAACAGCCCCTCATTCATCGCGACTTGAAGCCAACAAACATAATTGTTAAAGATGGGGAGGTTGCAATAATTGACCTTGGCATTGCGCGGTTTCAACGAGGCGGAATAACTCCAGACACAACCCAGTTCGGCACGCCAGCATTTGCGCCACCAGAACAATATGGGTTCGGAGAGACATCAGTTGAGAGTGACATTTACGCTCTGGGGATGGTGCTTTATTTCATGTTGACAAAGAAGTTGTCCAGCACTCCATTATGTGACAATCCTGCCATCAAAGAGGAGATCCCTTCTGAGTTTCATGAATGTCTCTTGAAAGCGACTTCGTTTGATCCGAAGCAACGCTTCCACACTGTAAACGCTTTTAAATCATCGTTAAACAACGCTAAAATAAAGAACTTTTCGATACATTTAGATAAGCAAAAGGTTAGGCGTATTGCTGGTAAAATTTGGAATTCGATCGTCATTTTTTTCTGGTTAGTGACATTTTTCGTGGCCATGTCAGCCATCGTCAACCCAACCGAGGAAGCAGCGACCTACACTTTGGCAAACAGGATTGTCTCCTACGTTGGCGTTGTGGTGGTGCCGTTTACTATTTTCTGTTTCATCCTTCTTGACAAAGCGCGCCTAAAAGAAAGGTTTTCGAAGCTGCGTTGTCTGACTTGGAAAAAGTTGGCCTTGCTCGTTTTGATTGCATTCATCATCATGATGGTCTCAGCCGTGTTGACCAATTTCCTCTAAGCCTTTAAACCTAAAAACTAAAACCTAATCCCTAAACCCTAATTTGCTGTATAATAATTCATGAGCGCGCCCGTGGCTCAACGGATAGAGCATCGGACTTCTAATCCGGCGGTTGCAGGTTCGAATCCTGCCGGGCGCACCACTAAAAATTGCG
>CAVAWT010000012.1:0-45731 GCA_963592435.1 Oribacterium sp.
AATGGTGTCAGACATCTTTTTAATGGTGTCAGACATCTTTTTAAGTTACACTCTGTAACTTAACCTCCTGTTTTGCTCTGATTGTTTCATTTTTAAAAACTATTTCTTGACATTTGCGCAAATGATTGGATAATAACTCATACTGTAATTTAAGGAGTTAACATTTTAAAATTATTCAAATATCTAACGAAGGCTGATTGGGCGCGACTTTTCACAGCGCTCATTTTTATTGTTGCAGGTGTGGCGCTCGACTTGAAGTTGCCTGACTACATGCGTGAAATAACTACGCTTGTTCAAAGTCAAGGTAGCCAAATGGATGACGTTTTGGTCGCTGGCGCAAAAATGTTGGGCTGTGCATTCGCAAGTTTGATAACAACCTTCGTTGTTGGATATTTTGTTGCTAAAGTTGCAGCAGGACTTGCACGCACATTACGCGAGATGGTGTTCTTCAAGACTGTCGAGTTTTCAAAAGCTGAAATCTCTGAATTCTCAACTGCAAGTTTAATCACAAGAACAACGAATGACGTGCAACAGGTGCAGTTATGCATTGCGATAGGCGCCCAAGCGTTGGCTCGTGCGCCGATTATGGCAGTTTGGGCGGCACTTAAAATTGCTGGTAAAAGCTGGCAGTGGGCGGCAGTGACGGCGGGAGCAGTCGTCATCATCGTCGTTGTGATGGGCACAATAACGGCGCTCGTTATGCCTAAATTCCGTATGATGCAAACACTTACAGACAACCTAAACAGGGTTTCGCGTGAGAATTTGACTGGCATTCGAGTTGTTCGCGCCAACAATGCAGAAGGCTTCCAGCAGAGGAAGTTTGAAAAAGCAAACACAGATTTGACAGACACGCAGCTGTTCACTTCTCGCAGAATGTCGCTTATGTTCCCAACAATTTCGCTCGTCATGAGCGGTCTCACGCTGGCGATTTATTGGGTTGGAGTTTTTATCATAAATGACGCAACTGTGCCAGATCGATTGAATCTGTTCAGTGACATGGTCGTCTTTTCGTCATACGCCATCCAAATTGTTATGTCATTCATGCTGATCGTTATGGTTTTTGTTATTCTGCCACGCGCGATTGTTGCGGCAAACAGAATAAATGAAGTGATAACAAAGCCCGTCTCGATTAAAGATGGAACTGGCGATTTTGAGGACTCATCACAAGCAGGCACCGTTGAGTTCAAAAATGTTACATTTAAATATCCCGATGCAGAAGAGCCAATTTTGCATGATATCTCTTTCAAGGCAAACAGAGGAGAAACCGTTGCTTTCATCGGCTCAACAGGGAGTGGAAAAAGCACACTCATTCAGCTCATACCTCGTTTTTATGACTGCACTGTAGGCGAAGTTTTGGTTGATGGTAAAGACGTTAAAACTTTAAAACAAACGGCTCTGAGAGATAAAATTGGCTATGTTACCCAAAAACCAGTGTTATTCATGGGAAGCATTAAGAGCAACGTTGAGTATGGCTCAACTTCTGATGATGCTTCTAAAATGGAAGAAGTATTGCGGGTGTCGAAGGCAAGTGAATTTGTCGAAGGGCTTGAAAAAGGAGTTGACGCTGGCGTTGCACAAGGAGGAACCAACTTTTCAGGCGGCCAAAAACAACGCTTAGCAATTGCACGCGCGATTTACAAAGATCCAGAAATAATGATTTTCGACGACTCTTTTTCGGCACTCGATTACAAAACTGACAAAGAATTGAGACGCGAGCTTGCAAAAACTACTGGTGGAGCAACGAAACTGATTGTGGCGCAGCGCATCGGAACAATCATGGATGCAGATCAGATCATCGTTTTGGACTCAGGCAGAATTGTTGGTCGTGGCACACATTTAGAACTGTTGAAGTCGTGCGATGTTTACAAAGAAATTGCAGAATCACAATTGTCAGAGGAGGAGTTGAACAATGCCTCCAGCAAATAGAAAAGGGTTTGGGCCAGGCGCCAGAATGGCTGGCGGAGAGAAGGCAGATAACTTTGGCGTTGCAATAAAGAAGCTGTTTTCCTATGGAAAAACGTATGCACCAGGAATTGTCGTTGCGATGCTTTTGGCTGTCACTGGCGCAATTTTGAGCTTGATTGGCCCAGGTAAACTTTCAGAAATTACCGACTTAATTGGGCAAGGCATAACATCATCAATCGACGTTAACGCCGTTGTTCAGGTGGCTATGTTCTTGGCAATTCTCTACGTCATTGCATGGGTGTGCAATTTCGGTCAAGGTTTCATCATGGCAACTGTTACGCAGATCATCACGCGAAAATTGAGACGCGACATCTCTAACAAAATTGACCGCCTTCCTCTGCGTTATTTCGACACAACGTCAACGGGAAATGTGATGAGTCGCATTTCAAACGATGTTGACATGATTGGTCAAACACTGAACCAGAGCATAGGGGCGCTGATAACGGCAATCGCACTGTTTTTTGGCTCTCTTTTCTGCATGTTCACGACAAACTGGATAATGGCGCTCTCAGGCGTTGGAGCTTCAGTTCTTGGTTTTGCAATCATGATGGTCATCGTCAAAATGTCGCAGAAATATTTCATTGCGCAACAGCAAGTGTTGGGCAAGCTCAACGGTCAAATTGAAGAAACGTATTCTGGGCATACTGTTGTTAAGGCCTATAACGCTGAAGGTGCCGTGAAACAGGAGTTCCAAAAAACTAACAATAAGCTTTATGAATGTGCTTGGAAAAGTCAGTTTTTAAGTGGTCTCATGCAACCTCTAATGGGTTTTGTCGGCAACTTGGGATACGTTGTTGTTTGCATTGTTGGCGCAGTTCTGACGATGAGCGGCATCATTTCGTTTGGCGTTATCATTGCGTTCATGATCTATGTTCGCCAGTTCACACAACCTTTGAGTCAGTTTGCACAAGTTGCTAACTCTCTGCAAAGTGCTGCCGCTGCATCTGAGCGTGTTTTTGAAATTTTGGAAGAACCAGAGATGGCAGCAGACCCAGAAAACTGCAAAACGCTTGATAACGTTCAGGGAAACGTTTCTTTTGAGCATGTTCATTTCGGCTATGATCCAGAAAAAACTATCATCGAGGACTTCTGCGCAAAGGCGAAGCCTGGGCAGAAAATTGCGATTGTTGGACCAACAGGGGCAGGAAAAACAACACTTGTTAACTTACTCATGCGCTTCTATGAAATTCAGGGTGGCACAATTTCAATTGAAGGTGTTAACACAAAAGATTTAACGCGCGAGACTGTTCACGACCAGTTCTGCATGGTTTTGCAAGACACTTGGCTTTTTGAAGGGACGATCAAGGAAAACATCGTCTATTCAAAAGAAGGTGTCAGTGATGAAGAAGTCGTGAAAGCATGCAAGGCGGTTGGTCTGCATCACTTTATTAAAACACTGCCGAATGGCTATGACACGATGTTGGGCGACACCACGTCGCTTTCTCAAGGACAGCGACAACTTGTGACAATTGCGCGCGCGATGATTAAAGACGCTCCGATGCTCATTTTGGACGAAGCAACATCGAGTGTTGACACAAGAACAGAAGAGTTGATTCAAAAATCGATGGATAAACTGATGGCAGGCAGAACCTCGTTTGTTATTGCTCACAGGCTCTCGACGATTAAAAATGCCGACCTCATCTTAGTGCTTAATCACGGAGAAATTGTTGAACAGGGCAACCACGAAGAACTTCTCGCACAAGGTGGAGCCTATGCTGAGCTTTACAATTCACAATTTGACGAATGACAATTATTTGTGATTTTTGATAAAGTGCGCGTGAGCATGTTGTTTCTACCTCAGATGTAGCAATTGACAAAAACCGTTATTAGTCAATAATTTAGGATAAATTTCTCTGTGTTAAAATTTGTAAGGTTATTGTAATTTTTTTTAAAGACGAGAAGAGTTAATCACATGCACATATGCTTAACTGAAGAAGATAAAAGCGAAGAAAGCACCCAGGGTGGTGTCGAGGATAAAGAGGAAGTAAAAGAAGAGAAAAACGACGCGAATAATTCTGAAGAGGAAGAAAAGAAGGATTTCCAAGGGACTCCTTCTCCTAACAAGAACAACATTCCTCCGCAGCTAAAGTCGAGAAAAACATGGATAACGACGGCACTTTGTGTGCTGGTCACGTTGTTCATCTTTGGTTCATTTCTAAATCCATTCCAACAAAGCGATGTTGATTCTCTGCAGACCTCGCAGTTTGTTAAAGCTGTTGAGGACGGCAGAGTAAAAAGCGTTTCTTACGCTGCGTCAGACTATACAGTCTCAGGTGAGTATTACCCGACGACAAACCCAGGAAGTGAAGTTTTATCATCATCAAACAAGTTGGCTGAGGCGCTTAACTCGGTCATTCAAACAAAGGCTCAGGAAGGAAAAATTGAGTCTTCACAAGGGTTGTCAACGAAAACAATCGACTCAGGCAAATCGAGCGAGCCAAAGAAATACACAAGCATCTATGTTGGAAGCGATTCTTTGGGCGAACTCATGAAAGAACATCCCGAGATCACCTATTCAATAACTTTGCCAAGTGGCTGGAAGAGCCTTCTCACATCTTTGGCGCCAATCATTTTGATTGGAATCATAATGTTCATTTTCTTGAATCAAATTATGAAGCAGCAACAGTCACAGATGGGATTTGGTAATTCGCGTGCCAAGAAATACACCGAAGAGCGCCCTAAAGTGACATTTAAAGATGTCGCAGGTGTTGATGAAGCCGTTGAGGAAATGAAAGAGATCAAGGACTTCTTGAGCGACCCGAAGAAATATCAAAAAATAGGTGCGAAAATTCCGAGAGGTTGTCTGCTTGTCGGACCTCCAGGAACTGGTAAAACTTTGCTTGCGAAAGCAGTTGCAGGGGAGGCAGAAGTTCCATTTTTCAGCATTTCAGGTTCAGATTTTGTTGAAATGTTTGTTGGTGTTGGTGCATCGCGTGTTCGTGACTTGTTCAAGCAGGCTCGCGAGGCTTCGCCTTCGATTATTTTCATAGACGAAATTGACGCGGTTGGTCGTCAACGTGGTACTGGTCTTGGTGGAGGTCATGATGAGCGCGAGCAAACCCTAAACCAAATTCTTGTCGAGATGGACGGTTTCGATGAGAAGGATTCAGTCGTTTTGGTTGCGGCAACAAACCGCTCAGACGTTTTGGACCCTGCACTTCTTCGCCCAGGTCGTTTTGATCGTCAAATCGTTGTTGACACTCCAGATGTCAAGGGAAGAAGGGCAATCCTTGATGTGCATGCGAAAGACAAGCCTTTGGGGAGTGACGTTGATTTAGACTCAGTTGCAAAGATCACGCCTGGATTTACTGGTGCAGACCTTATGAATCTCTTAAATGAGTCAGCTCTTTTGACGGCTCGTAGAAATAAAAAAATCATCACTCAGCGTGAGGTGAGCGAATCTCTTGAGCGAGTCATTGCAGGACCTGAGCGCAAGGGCAGAGTCATGACTGACAAAACGAAGAAGACGATTGCCTTCCATGAAAGCGGTCACGCACTTGTTGGCTTTTCTCTGGAAGATGCCGATCCTGTGCATAAAATTTCGATAATTTCGCGTGGTCGTGCCCTTGGCTACACCTTGAGCATTCCTGATGAAGACAAAGTTTTGAATTCGTTCTCAGAAATGAAGGCCGAGCTTGCAGTTCTCATGGGCGGACGCGTCGCTGAAGAGATCTTCATTGGAGATGTGACGACAGGAGCTTCAAACGACCTTGAACGCGCTTCAAAAATCGCGAGAGCCATTGTCACTCAATATGGAATGAGTCCTTTGGGCAATCAGGTTTTCGGTCAGCCAAATCACGAGGTGTTCTTAGGCAGAGATTATGGAAACACGCAGGATTATTCTGATGAAACTGCACGAAGGATCGACGATGAAGTTTCAAAATTGATGCAGCAAGCTCACGATTGTGCCTACGAAATTTTGAGCGCCAACAAAACACAGATGAACTTGATGGCAAGTGTCCTTCTCGACAGGGAAACTGTTGAGGGTGAGGCATGCCAAGCACTTCTTGAAAACGATTGGGATGGCTACCTCGTTCGCGAAAAAGACATAATCGCAAAGCGCGAGGCAGAAGAAGAAGCTGCTCGCAAAAAGGACGAAGAAGAACACCCTGAGCTCTTGGAAGACGATGATAACAATTCAAAAAAGCATCGTTTCTTGCACGATCCCTATTTTGATAAATATGGCGCTCGCCTTGACAAAGAAAAAGAAGAAAATAAAAAGAAATAGCAGTTTTTGTGTGGCGAGTTAGCAGTTGATGAATCACGATAAGAGAAAGCATTTGCTTGGGCAAATTAAGTGGCTCTTAATTTGGATAGGGGCGGCAATTGTTTTCAACATCGGTGTGTGGTTTGTCGAGGGTGAAATTCGCGCTCAAGAGTTTTTAGCAGGTTATTTAACTGAACTTTCTCTCTCAATTGACAACGTCTTTGTTTTCTTGATGATTTTCAGAAGTTTTGGAATTTCTGAACATGCTCAACACAGAGTTTTGGCATGGGGAATCATCGGGGCTGTGATTCTGCGTTTTCTTTTTGTGTTCTTCGGAATTGCTCTCATAACAACTTTCGAGTGGATCGTTTGGGTGTTTGGCGCATTCTTGATTGTTCAAGGAGTGCGGATGTGGTTGCCAGAAAAGGAGAAAGACCCACACGATTCAGTGATAATAAAGACTGTAGCGAAAATTTTTCCTATGACAAAGGATTTTCATGGCGACAGGTTTGTTGTCAGCGAAAACGGCAAGAAAATGATAACACCACTTCTTGCAGTTCTCATTTTGATCGAGGGCTCCGACATCATTTTTGCTGTCGACAGCGTTCCTGCAGTTCTTTCAATCTCAACTGATTTGTTCGTTGTCTACACTTCAAACATTTTTGCAATTTTGTGTTTGAGGCAGCTGTTTTTCGTCATCGAACACCTCGAATCAAAGTTTGAATATGTAAAGTTCGGCGTTGCTTTCATTTTGATCTTCACAGGAGCAAAAATGTTGAGTTCTGCTTTTGGTTTTCACGTTCCAACATTCGCCTCGATTTTTGTCATCGGCGGAATTCTCTTTCTCTCCATCATCATCTCAGCTCTCATTGCTTCTAAAAAAGAGAAAAGCGAACAAGTTAGTTAAGAATTAAATGTGTGTGCCACGAGCATTTCAGTGGTGGTGTGCAAGTGGGTTCTTGCTAAAATGCTTTTTTAGTGATAACATATGAGGTTACGTTCCTAAAAACAAACTTCAAATGCACAAAAAAAGGAGCAACAATTAAACATGAAGAATTTGAGTTTTAAGAGTTTTAAACTTTTTCTAGCAATCACTCTTGCCATTTCGTGCACGTTTTCTCTCAGCGTTGCAAACCCAAAAAATGAAGTCAGAGCAGAGGAGTCCACTCAAGAAAAACTTGATAATGCGCAGACCAAGCTTGATGAAGTCAACAAGCAACTTGAATCGTTGCAGAAAGATTTTGAAGCCGTCAATGAAAAATTGGCAAACACAACGAAAGAAATTGAAGTTGTAAACGGCCAAATTGACGAACAGCAAGAAAAGCTTAAAGAAAAGCAAGGTGAGCTTGGAAACAGGGTCTCAAACAAATATAGAAGTGGTGATTCAAATTTGCTCGATCTTGTTTTGAATTCAACGAGTTTTTCTGATTTTGCAAACAATTGGTTTTTGGCAAACAGAGTGATGCAGTCAGATAATGACTTGATCGACGGTGTCAAAGAGGAAAAACAGAAGCTTTCCGACAAACGAAGCGAACTCGAAGAGTTGCAGTCGCAACAAACTCAAGAAATCCAAAACGTTCAAGCAAAACAACAAGAAACGACTGATCTTGTCAACAGCCTCGATCAGGAAGTTAAAGATTTAATGGCACAGCGTGAAGCTGAAATTGTTGCTGCCGCCGCAACTGCAGCTGCTGCACAGCAAGCTGCCAGCCAATCGGGTTATAGTGCCTCAACCTATCAAGGTTCAGCCCAAATTCCTCATGCAGACACAGCTCAAGGCCAAGCAATTGTCAACGCATGTTTCTCAACTCCTTCTCCTGGAGCTGGTTATTGCGCGATGTGGGTTAGCCATGTCTATTCAAACGCAGGATGTGGTTATCCTCAAGGAAACGCAAATGACATGTATTGGGCCTATTGTCACTCTTCCGACAAATCAGAACTTCAAGCTGGCATGATCATTGCAGTCCCATCTCACACTGCCGCAGATTCATGGGGTGTCATCTATGGTCATGTTGGAATCTACATCGGAAACGGGCAAGTCATGGACAACATCGGCGTGATTTCAACGTCATCGCTCGATTCATGGATCGCAACTTACAGCACGACCTATACTGTTAAATGGGGATGGGCTTAAATTTTTCCTTTCACCTAAAACACGATGATTTTTTAAAATAATAGAGTTAGAATTTAGATGATTGGCAAAAGAACTAGGGGATTAAAGGAGTAGCCATGATTGTCAAAGCCGACGTAGCAAAAAGTCTTGAAGCCGAAAATCTATCAGAAGCTGTTAGTGTTGCTAAACCTGGCACTTGCCAAGTTTCAATTGCACTAGCAAGGTTTGAAAAAGCCTATCACGAAGAAAGAAAGAATGCAGATCTTGAGTCAGACAATTTCAAGGATCTGACAACCCTTCTTGGGCTCATGAAGGGTGTTCATCTTTTTCAAAGCTCACAAAAAAATGTCGATAAAATTAAAGACATCGCGACTAACCTTAATAAGCACTCGTCGTCAAGCGACATTGTGAGGGTTGCAACAAAGGAAGTTTTGGAGAGTCTTGAACTTTTTGATCTTGATTATTATGCACATTCTGCTGCACACAGTTGCGCTTGTGACAAGGACATGAAGTCCCCTTGCAAGGCAGAATGCCCAGCTCACGTTAATGCTTCAGCCTACATCGGACTTGCTTCTGAAGGGAATTATGACGGAGCTGTCAAGATGGTGAGAAAAGACAATCCTTTTGTGACAGCATGTGCGCTCGTGTGTGAACATCCTTGTGAGAATCATTGCAGAAGAAAGGGAATTGATGACGCTGTCAACATTCGCCTCGTTAAAAAGCTCTCCGTTGACAATTGTCATGCAGATGTTGTTTCAACTCCAAAAAGAGGTCCAGAAACAGGCAAAAAGATCGCTGTCATTGGTGCAGGTCCTTGTGGTCTCACTTGTGCATATTACCTCGCTATAATGGGGCATGATGTCGATGTTTATGAATCTCGCTCAAAGATGGGCGGAATGCTTCGTTATGGAATTCCAAAATATCGTTTCCCACGTGAACGACTTGATGAAGACATCAACGCAATTTTGGGAGTTGGTGGCATCAATGTTGAGATGAATTGCTATGTCGATGACATCAAGTTTAAAGAGATCAAAAATTCCCACGATGCAACTTTTGTTGCGATCGGAGCGCACACTGGAAAGGGTTTGAGGATCGAAAACGCGGATGCCAAAGGCGTCATGAGTGCTGTTGAGATTCTGCGCGCGATTGGTGATGATGACTATCCTGACTTCACTGGTAAAAAAGTTGGTGTTGTTGGTGGCGGAAATGTGGCGATGGACTGTTGCCGTTCCAGTGTCAGATGCAACGCAGATGAAGTCTATGTTTTCTATCGCAGACGTCAAGAAGACATGCCTGCAAATGCAGTCGAAATTGAGGGAGCGATCGAAGAAGGTGTCAAGGTTTTGTCGTTGCAATCACCTGTTGGATTGAAAGTTGACGATGAAGGGCACCTGACAGCAATGAGAACTCAACCTCAAAGAGTTGTGCCCGTTCCAGGCGGTCGTCCGAAGCCAGAACCAGACCCAGACAAAGGTGAAGTTGAGACGCCGATTGACATTCTTCTTTTGGCGGTCGGTCAAGACATCGTTTGTCAGCCATTTGAAAATGCTGGAATGAGGACAGAGTGGAAGGCGTTTAAGGCAAACGAATTCTTGGAGGCAGAAGACATGGAAGGTGTTTGGGTTGGCGGTGACTGCCAAACAAGCCCAGCTTCTGCAATAATGGCAATCGGTGCTGGCAAAGTCGCTGCTCAAAACATCGATTTCTCTCTTGGGTTTAATCACGAGATTGACCCAGGTGTTGAAGCGAAAGAGTCCTATCATCGCTATATGGAAGCTGCGCCTCGCGAAGAAGTTCATGAGCGTCCAGCGGATGAGCGCAAGCATGACTTTGACTACATTGAACTTGACGTCGATCCTCACACTGGAATGAGAGAGTGTGGAAGGTGCATGCACTGTGACCTTTGCGGATGGGATTCTCAGTTCTGCGTTCCTCTTGGTGAAGGAGACGTTCGCGCAACGGCAGTTGATTAGTCGCGATTTAAAAAATTACGTGTTGAATTTATAACCTAGGCTTAAACAATTAAGAGGTCATTGATGGAAACTATTGATGTAATAAAAAAATTGTTAGAAGAAAATGCTGACGTTGATCCAGCGATAGTCACTGAGGATGCAACGCTGGAGTCTCTAAATCTTGACTCGATCGATGTTGCTGAGTTGATATGCAATCTTGAAGACGAGCTCGAGATCGACTTTGGAAATCCTCAAGACATCAAAACTGTTGGGGACGTTGTTAACCACATCAAGAGTTTGTAATAATTTTCTTCTATATTTTTGACTGACTGAATTGTTGACGTTGGTGTTCGAGTTGTGGACACCAACGTTTAATGTTTTTTTAAGTACTAAACTCTCAAATTTGCCCCCGTAGCTCAGCTGGATAGAGCACCTGCCTCCGGAGCAGGGTTGTGGCGCAGGTTCGAATCCTGTCGGGGGCACCATCTGGCTTTTTGTAGCACTTCATCTGAACGCTTTTTCGCTCACTCGCGTAGCGCAAGTACGCCACGCTCGCGAAACGCGCTCACCTAAAGCACTACAAAAAGCCAGATCAATCTGAGCGAATCAGCTAACCCAAAAATGCTTCTCACTCACTTTCTTTTAACCTTCACATTTTTCCTACCTTTCGCTGATGGTGTCAGACATCAACCTAAAATCTAACACCTAAAACCTAAAACCTAAAACATGGTGTCAGACATCTTTTTAAAACACATGGTGTCAGACATCTTTTTCGTTGAACAAGCGAAACACCTGGTGTCAGACATCTTTTTAAAACACATGGTGTCAGACATCAACCTAAAACCTAAAACCTAACACCTAACACCTAAAACCTAACTCATGGTGTCAGACATCAACCTAAAACCTAACACCTAACACCTAAAACCTAAAACCTAAAACATGGTGTCAGACATCTTTTCGTTGAACAAGCGAAACACATGGTGTCAGACATCTTTTTCGTTGAACAAGCGAAACACATGGTGTCAGACATCAACCTAAAACCTAAAACATGGTGTCAGACATCTACCTAAAACCTAAAACCTAAAACCTAACACCTAAAACACATGGTGTCAGACATCAACCTAAAACCTAAAACCTAATACCTAAAACACATGGTGTCAGACATCAACCTAAAACCTAACACCTAAAACTAACACATGGTGTCAGACATCTTTTTCGTTGAACAAGCAGAATTTTGTTCAAAATTTTTTTCGCATTTCCTCGAAAAAATTGGGGTGGGTTAAAGCATTTGTGGTATACTGTTTGCTGTAGAAAAGTGGCAAGCAGGTTTGCTTTTTTTTTTAATCTTTCCTTCTTGCTGGGTTTTCTTAAGAGAAATTTGTTAGGTCAATTTAATAAGGAGGTTGACATGGACCAAAAAAACCTGAAAACCGCGCCGGGGGGGGGGGCGTCACGCTTTAAATTAATTTTTATTGCGCTTGCGCTCGCACTCCTCGCATCATTTGCAGTTTTTGCAACAAATGCTGTTGCAAACGCAGATGATGAAAAGGCGCAAGAAGCTGCGCAAGATGCCGAGGTGTTAGACGGCACAACTTTGCGCGAGGAGATGTATCGTATCTATAACCCTTGGACCGGCGAGCATCTCTACACATCAAATGTCGACGAGAGGGACAGTAACGTCGCACTCGGTTGGCGAGATGAGGGCATTGAGTGGATTGCCCCGAAGCAAACAAAATCAACGAGCTATAAACCAGTCTATCGCCTTTACAACCCATTCGTCTCAGGTGGCGATCATCACTACACAACAAACGAAAGTGAATACAACTCACTTCCTGCAGATGGCTGGAAGCAAGAGGGTGTTGCTTGGTACAGTGCTGACGAAAACGAGTCGGGCGCAGTTAAGTTGCTCAGGCAATACAACCCCTATTCAGAGACCGGCACTCACAACTACACCAAGAATCAAAAAGAGCAAGACAACCTCATCAAAGCAGGCTGGAGAGCTGAGGGAATTGGCTGGTATGGCTATGATTCGCTCTATGTCTCGATTGCAAACATGAAAGCAACAGTGTCGACGGTTGGCGCGACCTACACTGGAAAGCAACTGACACCAGCTGTCACAATTTCTGGGTTGACTGCAGGCACTGACTTCACAGTTTCTTATGGCACAAACATTAATGCTGGCAAAAATGCTGGAACTGCAACCGTTAAAGGAAAGGGCGCCTACACTGGCACTTTGACAGTGAAGTTTGACATCCAAAAGGCTGATCCAAATCCAACTTTGCCACAAGGCTTGACAGGAATTCAAAGCGACGCCTTGAGCACAGTTGCACTTCCTTCTGTGTCAAGCGGAACTTTTGCGTGGAAAGCACCAGCAACAACGATGGCAAAACAGGGACAACAAAAATTCCCTGCGACTTTCACACCGAAAGACACTAAGAACTATAACACTGTCACAAAGGATGTTTCTGTTTATGTCAAGGGGCTCTACACAGTGACATTTAACACTGGCGAGGGCTCTAAGGTTGAGGCACAACAAGTGGTTGAGGGCGAAAAAGCATCCCAGCCAGCAGAGCCAACTAGGGATGGTTACAAACTCGAAGGTTGGTATTCCGACGCTGCTTGCACAAAAGCGTTCGACTTTGTGAAGACTGCAATCAAGGCAAACACAACACTTTATGCAAAGTGGTCACCAAAAGTCACGATCGACACACAAGATCATGGCTATTCCGTTAATGAAAAAGTTGCAGACGAGCAAGGCAAGGTGAACGACCCAACTTCAGAAGCTGGAACGCAAAGCGGTCTTGAGATCGAAGGCTGGTACAACAACTCTGCTTGCAAAGTTGACGAGAGCAAGGACTTAAAGAAATGGGATTTCGACAACGACACAGTTGATAAGCCGATGACTCTTTATGCAAACTGGGTTCCTTCTGAGGAAGGCGACATGACATCCTATTGGATTGCTCCAGCAAGCAAGTGCACAACAAGCAACACTGAAGACGCAAAAATCAATGCGGCAAATGACAACTATTATAAAGACGCATGGAACGTCAAAAAGTCATCTGAGGAAATTGAGAGTGACGTCGAAGTCCTCTTGGCAGGAGAGTCAGCTGACAACCCAACATACGCTGACGTTTTGAAACAATATACTGAGTTCATGACGAACGATGACTATCACCTCTACACAATTTGGAATGGAGACACGACAGACGCGTCTGGAAGCAAACAGGCCGCAAACGGTTATGTCGAATTCAGGATTTTGGAAGTCGGTTCTCACAACGGGGATGCAGAAGGCGCAAGTGCGCTGACATTCCAAGCAACACATCTCCTTCCTCAAGCAACGAAGATGAACTCTTCGAGCACCAACAAAGATGGGTGGAAGGGCTCAGGACTTGAGGCAAGCTTGAATAGTGGTGATATTTACACCAAGTTTAGCCAAGGTCTCCTCGAGACATGCATTGCGCAAGTGAAGAAGACTTCCACAAAGGGAGAAGGGAGCACCGACGTTTGGTCTGATGCAGATTTGAGTGCAAATAAATTCTGGATCCCATCTCGTGTTGAAGTTTCAGGAACTGGTCTCGACGGCTACAGAGATGAGGGTGAGCAATACACATATTATAAAAACCTTGTAATTAACGATAATTCAACCAGCGAAACAGAAGTCGACAAAATCAACAAGGCCCTACAAATGACAACGAGAGCAGGGAACTATGCAAAAACAACAACAGGTGCTGGCAGATCTGGAAATTGGTGGTTGCGCTCGCCTAACGCAGTTTCAGGCTCGGATAAATACTTTAGGATGTTAAATGACGAAGGCAACTTTAACGCTGGTTCGCCAGACGCAACTTCAGAGAACGGTGTTGCACCAGCGTTTTGTCTCGGTGGAAGACTTGTCAAGTTCGACACCAACGGTCACGGAAATGCTATTTCATCACAGATGCTTGGCGACGATGACAAGACAGCAAAAGAGCCGACTGAAGACGAACGCGGAACGGAAGCAGGGCTCACGTTTGAAGGTTGGTACACAAATGCGGCTTGCTCTGGAGACAAGTTTGATTTCGCAACAGAAATCACTGCTCCGATGACGCTTTATGCAAACTGGGTTCCTTCAACTGAAGATGGTGGAGACTCAACGAAGTATTGGTTGGCACCGTCATCAATTGTCACAACTGGAAACACCAGCACAACTGCAAACCAAACAAACAACGCTGCTGACAAGAACAACGTTCGCGACTCCTATGTCAAAGAAGAGTGGAACGTCAAAAAGTCATCAGCTGAGATTCAGGCTGACGTTGCAAAGATCCAAGAAGGAGATGCAGCAACAATCGCAGAATATAAGTCATACATGAACAGTGACAAATTCCATCTCTACACTGCATGGAATGGCTCAAGTGCTGACGCTTCAGGTGAATCGACCGCAAACAAATATGTCGAGTTCCGCATCATTCAAGTTGGCGCAAATGGCAACAATGAAGCGTTGACGTTCCAAGCGACACATGAGTTGCCCGAAGCAATGAAGTTAAATGACACGCAAGATTACAAAATGAGCCTTCCATGGGAGAAAACGAAGCTCTACACTGCATTTAACAGCGATTCTGGTTCTATAATCAGCAATTTTAATGAAGGATTTAGGGGTGATTTGCAGACAGTTACAAAGTCTAGCAATATGGGTGTTCTCTCAGAAAGACAGAATAGCCAAAACAAGATGTGGATTGCTTCACGTTATGAAATATCAGGAGCCAATTTCTGCATATATAACAAGGACAACCAATATAGGGCAGATGGCAACAATCAATATGAGTGGTTTAAGAACATGGGCATCAGTGACCTTGCAATCGACAAAAGCTCAGCTCCTAACCCAGCACTTAAAAGGGCCTCGAGGGCAGGGAATAGCCCAAAGGGGTATGACAATAGCACATATACATCTGGGCAAGCAGGTTTATGGTATGTGAGATCAGCAGCTGATCCTTTGTACGATACTGCTTACAAAATTTGGAAAACCTCTCTGTCTTACGACGATTATTATAAAAATGAGACTGCGGCAGTGTTCTGGGATGGATGTATGGGTGCTCATAGCGACTACCACTGGCTCGATAAATATGGTGTTGTCCCTTGCTTCAGTTTCGGTGGTAACCTTGTGAAGTTTGATAACCAAGGACACGGAAACGACGTTGCTTCTCAAGCAATTTTGTCTGGCAACAAAGCAACACAACCAACTGAAGATCAAGTCGGAACAGAAGCAGGACTCACCTTTGAAGGTTGGTACACTGACGCAAAGTGCTCGAAACCGTTTGATTTCAACACTGCGATAACAACGCAGACGACGCTTTATGCAAACTGGGTTCCTTCAACTGAAGATGGCGGAGACTCAACGAAGTATTGGTTGGCACCTTCTGTGACAACAACAACTTCGACTGCAGCTGCAGCAGCAAATGCGAATTATGTCCAAGATTCATGGAACGTCAAAAAGTCTTCTGCTGAAATCGAGGCAGATGTTGCGAAGATCAAAGCTGGGGATAAAGCGACAATCGCTGAGTACACAGAATATATGAACAACGACACGTTCCACCTTTACACAAAATGGAACGGCGGAAAAGGTGGCGACACCACAGGCAAGAACCTACTTGCAGAATTCAGGATCATTGGAGTTGGAGATCACGATGGCGATGGATCGGGCTTGACATTCCAAGCAGTCCATGTTTTGCCAGTTGCCTATCAATTAAATGAAACAGCTTCAACGAAGCTAACTTGGGGCGAATCCTCACTTTACACTGCACTTCAAGCTGATGGTGGAATTTTCAAGAAGTTTGAAACTTCACTGACTGACAAGATCATCTCGGTGGAGAAGAAGACAACTAAAGGTGGCGGAACTTCTGAGGAGCCAGTTTATACGACTGCAACTTCGAACAACAAGTTCTGGATCGCATCTCGAGTTGAAATGTCAGGAGCTGCGAAGGCAACCGATTATAAGGTTGAAGGCGTGCAGTATGACTACTTCGCGAAAATAACTGTTGGCGACGATGCAACAGCAAAGAATGCTAACATCGTGAAAGCGACAAGGGCAGGAGCAAACCCAACATCTGACGTTGGAACTCCAGAGGCAGGTGTTTGGTGGATGCGCACTCCAAACGTCGAGGCAGGTGCAAAGTTCTTGGCAACTGATGCAAATGGTTGTGTGAACAACAGCTTCACTTCAACAGCCTACGCAGGAATTGTTCCTTGCTTCTGCTTCTAAAGAGGTGAAATGACGACGAGCATGAAAATGTGAAGTTATTTTAAAAAGAAGAGCAAAGGCGCTTGATTCTTAAAAAACTTTGACAGCGCTTTTGCTCACCCAATCAAGATGATCACAGTTGGTCTCTAAAAGGAATCAACTTGTCATAAAAGAGGAAGCTCCCAATCTTTTCAACCTCACCACTTAACGGGAACTTCCTCTTCTTTTTTGTTATTTTCCATGGGGTCAGACCCTGCGGACGCTGGGGAAACAAAGGGTCTGACCCCTATGAAAGTGAGAGCGCAAGGGGTCTGACCCCTATGAAAGTGAGAGCGCAAAGGGTCTGACCCCTATGAAAAGTGAGAGCGCAAAGGGTCTGACCCCTATGAAAAGTGAGAATGGAGAGGTTTTGAGAAAGGCAGGCAAGATGAAACACAAAAAAAACAATTTAGGCACAATGAAGAAAGCATTTTCTTTTTTCTTAAGCATCGCTCTTGTTGCATCTTTCGTGCCCTTTTCTTTAACCCAAGCTGTAGTCTCAGCGACTGAGAGGGACTTAGGCGATGTTGGAATCCAATCCTTAACTTCACCTTCTCAAGTTCCCGAATCAGGGCATTTTGTCAAAGGTCGACTTAAGTCCCAAGAAGAAATCGAGGAGCAAGCAAGCCAAGGTGGCTCGTTTTTGGAAGTGGATCGCTCTGAATATGATTATGAGATGTCGAAGATGGAATCGACCTCTGACGCCGACAAGGCGACAACACTTCCAACTTCTGTTGATTTGCGAAACCAAAACATCGTTGGATCTGTGAAAAATCAAGATCCGTGGGGCACTTGCTGGGCACATTCGGCAAATGCAGCAGCAGAAATCAGCCTTGCAAAACAAACGGGCTCCATTGTTAACTTTGCACCCTATCACACAGCTTGGTTTGCCTACACGCCACTCTCAACAATCACGTCCGATTTGAAAGGGACGCAGTTGACTCAAGCAGGTGAAGGCATTGTGCAGACTGACACCTCTGACCCCAACAACGCAAAACTTGATCTTGGTGGCAGTGTGGCAACTGCAGTGAGCACTTTCATGCAGGGTTGTGGCGTCGCAAAAGAATCAGATTTCACTTTCCCTTCCTCGAGGAAAAATTTAAAGAAAGGTGGACTTAGTTACAGCAACAGGAGCTATGCCCTTTCTCGCATGAAAAAATGGAACTATCTTGGTGATCCAACAAGTGGCAATGAAACGAACATGACCATCATCAACAACATGAAGAAGGCTTTGAGCGAAGGGCAAGCTGTTGACATCACATATAAAGCTAACACTGGGAGTTACTCAGGTTACATGAACACAAGCACGTGGGCACAATACATCGATGTTAGCACCGACAACGATCATGCTGTTTGCGTCGTTGGTTATGACGACAACTATTCCGTGTCAAACTTCAACTCCGACCACAGACCTCCGTCAAATGGTGCTTTCATCGTCAAAAACTCGTGGGGTTCAAGCTGGGGGAATGGCGGTTATTTCTACCTTTCCTATTACGACAAGTCGATTCAGAGTGCAGCCACCTATGAGTTTGACACTGAAGGCTATGACGGCTCAACTTATTTTAACAACAACAACGAGATCATCGATCAATATGACTACATCTCAGCATCGGTCATGAGTGGTTATTCTTGCAAATGGTATGCAAACATGTTCACGACCTATCAAAAACAAAACCTGCATCACATTGCAACATATTATTACTACCCTGGAACGACTGTGACTTACAAAGTTTATCGCTTGAAAGACAACGCAACGACACCAGCAGATGTTGCTTATTCTCTCGACTCGCCAGATGCTGAAGGGACCTACAAAAGTGATTATGAAGGATATGTCCGAATAAAACTCGACACTTCCATCGGGTTAAAAAAGGGAGAAAAATATGCAATCTGGTTTTCGGGGAATGCGCCAGTCCCCAAAGTTTCGATAAGAGACGGCTTGACGGCGAATGCTGTCATAAATGCGAATGAAAGTTTTTATTCTAATGAGGATGTGGCGACAAGCGAATCGTGGAAATCCTACACAGACAATGGAGGGTCTTCTGTTAAATATGACAACTTTTGTGTCAAGGGCTACGCTACTGTTCAGGGAAGCACGTCAAAAATCACCTTTAACTCAAACGGAGGGTCAACCGTTCCAGCTCAAACTTTGACTGATGGCTCAGTTTTGAGTGAACCGCCCACGCCAACAAAGGAGGGGTTCACGTTTGCTGGGTGGTACCGCGACAAAAACTTTGTCACGTCTTATGACTTCGATGAAACGGTTACGCACGACATGACACTTTATGCAAAGTGGACTGCCAAAGTCACTTATGAACTAAACGGTGGCAACAACGCAAAAGGCAATCCTGATGAATACGTCTCAGGAATCGGTGTGACCTCTTTCGGTGACGCAACTCGCACTGCTTATGACTTCAAAGGCTGGTGGAGCGAAGATGGATCGGAGAGTGGAGATTGGGGATCGCAAATCACGTCAATCACCGCGAGCGACTCAGGCGACAAAACTCTTTATGCAAGGTGGACACCGACAGTTTATTCAATAACCTATACTGACAACAAGCAAGGCGAAAACCCGAATGTTACGTCCTACACAATTGAGTCTGAAGACATCACGTTGCAACCTGCAGTGAAAGCGGGTTATGATTTTGAAGGCTGGGTTTCGAGCGCAACAAAGAAGGTGACAACAACGATCCCGAAAGGGTCTTATGGAGATTTGAAGTTTTCTGCGACGTGGAGCACACATGTTTATTCGATCACCTATTCAAACGTTGAGGGAGCAATCAACGCGAACCCAACTTCGTTTACTTGCGAAGAAAAATATGCGATCAAGCTTGCAAATGCAGTGAAGGAATCCTACATCTTCAAAGGTTGGTGGACAAAAGATGGCACAGAGGATGGAGACTGGGGCGAGCAAGTCACCGAGATTCCGAAAGGTTCAACTTCTGATTTTCACCTTTACGCAAAGTGGGCAGCTGAAACCTTGAGAGTAACTTATGAAGGTGTTGAAGACGCAACAAATCCCAACCCCGACGCATTTTCAGCCGAAGATGAGACTTACCAGTTAAAAGACGCTGTCAAAGCTGGCTACGACTTCCAAGGCTGGTTCGACGACGACGGAGCAAAAGTGACAGAGATCGAGCAGGGGACAACTGGCACTCTAACTCTGACGGCGCATTGGAAGGTGCATTCCTATTCGATAAAGTATGAAAAGTGTTCTGGCGCGCAAAACCCTAACCCGACAACCTACACAATTTTAAGCGATTCCTTCATGTTGCTTGGAGCGACTAAAGCGGGTTATGTTTTTGATCATTGGAGTGACAAATCAGGTGCAACTGTAAATTTTGTTTATTCTGGGACAACTGGCGACTTGACATTCATTGCAAACTGGAATCCGATAACCTATTCGATTACCTATCAAAATTTGAACGGAGCAACCAACCCTAACAAATTTAGCTCCTACACAGCAGAGACGACAACGATAACGCTGGCAAGCCCCACTCTGGAAGGCTACACATTTGATGGGTGGTATTCAAAACAGGGTCAAACCACTGGTGACTGGGGCAAAAAGATAACGAAGATCGAAAAAGGATCGATCGGCAACGTCGTGCTCTATGCGAAGTGGACTGCTGAGAGTGTTAAGACAAACACGATGCACAGGCTCTATAACAGATGGACAGGCGAACATTTCTACACTTCCGACACGTCAGAGCGCGACAAACTTGTCAAACTTGGCTGGAACAACGAGGGAACTGGCTGGATTGCGCCTGAAACTTCCAATAAACCAGTCTATCGGCTCTATAACAAATATGTCGAAGGTGGCGATCATCACTACACTATGGATAAGTCAGAGCGCGACAGCCTCATCAAAGCTGGTTGGTCTGACGAAGGAGTTGGCTGGTATTCTGACGAGGACGAAGGAGTGCCACTCTATCGCCAATATAACCCCAATGCAACTGTTGGCACGCATAATTACACGGCGAGCAAGTCGGAAAACGACAAGCTTGTTAAGGCTGGGTGGAGGGCCGAAGGCATCTCCTGGTACGGCGTAAAGGCGAATTGAGAGCGGTCATCTTTGCCCTGCAAATGAGCCTCACGTAGCGTGAGTACGCTACGTCGCATTCTCACTCGAATCTGCTCGACCTCAGCCACTTTAAGTAAAACCCGAGCTTAATCACTAGAAACCTAAAACCTAACACCTAAAACCTTAACAGGGGGTCAGACCCTTTGTGCGCTGGGGAAACGCATGAGGTCAGACCCCTAGTTGCGCTATCGCGCAACAGGTTTTAGGGAATAGGTAATAGGAATTAGTAAAACCCGAGCTTAATTACTAGAAATCTAAAACCTAACGGGGGGTCAGACCCTTTGTGCGCTGGGGAAACGCATGAGGTCAGACCCCTAGTTGCGCTATCGCGCAACAGGTTTTAGGGAATAGGTAATAGGAATTAGTAAAACCCGAGCTTAATTACTAGAAATCTAAAACCTAACGGGGGGTCAGACCCTTTGTACGCTGGGGAAACGCAAGGGGTCAGAGCCCTAGTTGCGCTATCGGGTTGTGAATGCTCTTTACGTAGCGTGAGTACGCTACGGCGAAGATTTTAGTAAGGAGCTTAGGACCTTTCCCACGTTTCGACTTTGAGTCCTGCGACTCGCGAAAAGTCTTTCAAGTTGTTGGTGACGACTGTCGCGTTGTGGCTCAGAGCGACTGCTGCAATCATTGTGTCGTTGTTGCCAATTTTGGAACCTGCCTGCTCCAAACAGGCTCGCACCTCTCCATATTTCTCAGCGCAAAGTGTGTCAAAAGGGACAATTTCAAAAGGTGCAAGAAACCTGTTTAGCAAGTTTGAGTTCTCGTGAACTCGTTTGCTTTTGTGAACACCTGTCCACAGTTCTCCAACGACGACGGATGGAATGGCATAATTTGAAAAACCATCTTCTGTCATTCTCATCTTTGCGACTTCCAAGTTTCCACGCATGATTTCGATGCAAACGCATGTGTCAAGCATAGACAAAAAATAAAAATTAAATTTATTAACTATTTTGAATTTTACAAGTTCAGAGTTATTGTTTTTTGTTGTCTATTTCGTTTTATCATGAAAATTTTTTCATTTTTGTGCAAAATTCGTCTCGATTTCTTCACATTTTTTAATGATAAAAAAATAAAATTAATGCTCTCTGAAATGTCGGAAACAGAGAGCATTGAAACCAGGAAGCGTTGATAAGATTTTTATATTTTAGGGTGTGTTTTCTTATCAACATTATATATTATATCATATATGAGATATAATATATTTGAGAATTTTAATTTTTTAATTTTTATAATTAATTCTCATTTTCAAAGCCGTTGAGGATTTTGTAGTAGGCTTCGGCGACTTTGGGGTGTTCGGAGAGTTTGAGGTTTGACTCTTCGAGGAAGTCGAAGATGTTGTGTTCGTCGTTGGTATAGTCTTGGCAATAGCAAGATGGAATCCATGACTCCAGTGCTTCTTCAAGAGATATGTCGCCGTTTTTTTCTTGTTCATCAAGAGTCCATTCACCAGTGTTGAAGTTGTCGGCGATTTTGTAATATGCGTCTTTTACGCGGTCGTAGTCCCATGAGGTGATGTAATTTACTTTCATGAATTCGTCGATGTTTTTGTCGAAGTCGAGAAGATTGTTTCGGTAATCATGACGCACAACCTCTTGCAAAATGTCCTCAAGTTTATACTTATAGTCGGATTCTGCTTCGAGTTCATCGACTGAGGTCTCACGAATGTTGTCATCATTGGCGTTAATTTTGCCGTTTTTCATTGAAGATTGATAAACATTGCCTTCTTCTTGTGGATAACAAAATTCGATATCGGTGCAGCCTGCAAGTTTTAGTTCTCTGGCAATGGCAACTGAGTTTGCATTTGCAAGTTTGAAGTTACCCTCGTCGCGTCCATATTTATCGTATTCGACTTGGTCGCGAAAATAAGTCAGAGTTACTTTGTGATTTTTGCAGGCTTTGATGAATTCGTCGGTTAAGGTTGACTCAATAATCCAGTCACGCTTCTGCATAATCTCACCTAGTGCATCCCACGCCATCTGAGGTGGCACTTGGGTGTAATCTGGGTTTTCCCAACGCTTGATTGATTGAACGTGAACGCCAAGGATGTGAGCGAGGTCGGGTATAGATAACCCAACCTCTTCTCGAAGTGCTCTAAATGTTGCTTTAGTTGACATTTTAATTTATTCCTTTCATCCTTAAATATTACCTTCTTCCTCGTCGGTTTCTATTCTGTAAAGCCAATCCGCAAGATCATCGCCTTTAAGTCCTTCAAGTTCCCAATATTTAAAATCGTAATAGGATCTCAATATATCTTGTATTACAGAATATGAATATTTTGAGTTTTGTAGCATTATAAAATCATCTTCTGGTAATGTATTTATTTCATTAATTATGACTATAGTTACTCCAATTTCACCTTCTTTATCGTCTTCAAAACATTCAGGTTCTGCCCAATCCCCTAGCAAACAGCAATATTCACCATCATATTCATCGTAATAATCAATATTTATATCACTTTCGCTAACATATAGTTTTTCAAGATCTTCAAACAATTCATCGTTCAAAAAATCACTAATATTTTCATAAGAACCTAAATATTCAAGATCCGTTTGTTTACAAGGAAAATGAGATAATTGATAGGAACCTTGACAGTTGTAGTATATATCTATATGGTCTCCTATACAATCCATTTCTTCTAGTTCTTTTTTTAATATCTCAGATACAGAATTAAACTTTTCTACTTCATGAATATATTTTTTTAACTTTTTTCTTTCTTGCGAATTATTTTCTTGTTTTGTCAAAGTCATTGTTTTCTCCGTTTCTTTAATAAATTTCGTTGCCTACTTTTTCGTCGAAGTCGTCGGCTTTCATTTCTTCGTCATCGTAAAACTCGGCACCTTTGTAATTAGTGTAAGCGCAAATGATGTATTCATCAACAATATTAGGGTCTTCAGAGGTTGGGTCATCAGGGTCTTCATCCCATATTTTAACTTGTAATAATATTGACACGTCTTCATTACGCTCCGCTTTTATCTCTTGGTAAAGTTTCCTGTAATAGCGTTTTGCCTCATACAGGCGGTCAAACTTAGCTTCTGGCTCATCAAGACCAATGAATTCAAAAGCAACTCGAACAAAATGAACGTGTCTTGTAGCGCAATCTCGGTGAAGTTTCGCTTCGTGTTCTCTATATACATAATACTTGAGTGTCGCTTTGTTTTCTCTATACTTGAGTGTCATCATTCATCTCCTTAGTCATATTGTAGTAGTTTGTAAGAATCGCTTTAATCTCGTCGTGTGTTGAAACTGCATCAGTATAAGTAATGTTATAGAATGTGTGAGTTGGTGCATAATCAAGCTCAAAGTGGCAAACTCTTCTTTCGAGTTCTGCTTGCATCTCTTGCATAGTGTCTCCAATGCAGAGAATTTGAGTTTTACCAGTCCAAGTATTGTGCTGCTGCAAACACAGCCATTCATTGAACTCTAAGTCGTTGTCCCAGTTGTCTAGAACTTCTTTAACATTGTCTCCGTTAATCATCATTTTTAACTGTCTCCTTTTCTAATTAAGGTTTCAAGAATCTTTTGTGTTCTTGATGTAATCAAGTATATCATAGATATCTTTAGATGTAAAGTTAATTCTTATAATTAATATAGAATTTTTTTATGCAACTGGAGTTGCCTGTTTTGCTTCTTTGACAAGTTTTTGTTCTAATGCTTTGTCAATTTTTCGCTGCGTAAGGGCATCTGTGATCGCAACTTTTGCTTTAACGATTAGTGCAACAGTGCCAACAACAATTAAAGCTATCAGTTGGCAACCGTTTTTTATCAGCCACCATGAGAGTTTAACAGCTCCACAAATCAGCCAAATTGCTAATCGCAAAAATAAAGCAACAAACATAGCTATTAATGAAAACATTTTAAACTCCTTTCCTTTAATTCTTTTTATATATTATATATTATATCATATATATTACATATTATGTATGAGAACTAAAAATTAATTTTATAATGTGAGAACCTGCCACAAGGTTTAAGATGGCAGGCTCTCCTAAACAAGTTAAGAAATAACGTGATAAACAAATCTTAGTGCATATATAGTATAGTTGAATATCTCCATCCCTATCACCGCCAGTAAAACAAATAAACAAGCTTTCATTTCTTCTTTGTCTTTGGAAGTATTTTTGACTCGTGGTCGAGGATGAGGTTTTTTTCTATATTTTGTTTGTGTTGAAGTTAGCATGATTTAGCTCCTTTTGTCGAGAACTTTAATCGTCCATGTATCTTTAAGTGTGCAGAGGTCGCCTGTGAAAGTCCAATCGGATGCTTTACCAAAGGGTAACCATGTGCCTTTACCGTTGTTGGCAGGAATAGTATCACTGAATAGGTTTAAAACACTTCTACTATACATTCCGTTGGTTTGCATGATGTTTACTTCCCGAACGTCCCCTATGTATTGAGGGCAGTTTTTGTGTTCAATGATTTGAAACATGTGGCGGTCGTTTAAGACGCGTTTTAGCTGAGATAAGTTTTTGATTTGCATGATATAAAGTATTCCTTTCTTTAGTTTTTAGTTATTAGTGTGTATTTTCGATTTCTGTTAGCACTTCAAGGCTAGGAAGTTTGCCCTTAGCGAAAGATACTGGCGAAACGCTGTGCCAATTGATGGTTAGCAACTTTTCTGGGTTGTCTAAATCAATTAGATATTTCGCTTCAATATCCCAACCTTGGTAGTAGTTAATGTAAACTGGAAGAAAATTTACACTTTCTTTTTGAGAATACATAAACTTTAAGGCATTAAAAATGTAATACCCTGTGTTTCTCACGGTTGCTATATACATCGAAGCATCGTGATACCCAAATTGATTGACAATTGCTTGCCATTCTATCTCAATAGGCTTCCCTTGGAATTTATCATAATTATCGTAATGCCATTTATGAATTTGTCCAAAGATTCCAGGATAATAACTGACAAGATATTCTAACCCTGGACCTTCGCTCCAATCCTCAATGTCTTTGTCAGAAATGTAAGTGATGACCTGCTTAGTTAGAATTTCTTTTAACCAATCGAGATTATCATCCTCTTTCAGAAAATCTACAAGAGTGCTTCCAGCAGTTGCTGGATAGCCGTCCCATTGTCCATATTGTCGGATAACAGTTTTATTGTTAAGTTTTACTTCTGTTATATTTCGTGTTCCCATTAGTATATCTTGTCCTTTCTGTGGGACGAGTTGCCCCGTCCCACGTTGATTGTTTTTTCTAGTCAACAACTCCAAAGGCGTTGACGTGGTGTTTAATAAGACAGCGAGTGTCATCAAGTTTTTTGACTTGAACAACATCAAAACGCATTGGAACGTCTGAAATGTCGTCATGTGTTAGAAGATATTGAATTGCAATTCTCTCAGCTTGGGCACGATGTTTTTCTGTTACTTTTTCTTTTTGAAAATCCTTGCCTTCGTCAATTGCAACAACATTTACAAAAACTAGGTTGCCATCTTCATCGTCTGCTACGATATCGAATGAACCATTTCCGCAACTCCATTCAGAGTCACGAATAGTCCACTCGTGTTTAAGCAGATACCACTCTGCGCTTATGATGCTTTTCTTTTTCATTTTTTTAAACCTTTCTACTAGACTTAACTTGTTTTTAAACGACACTTAAATTTCTTATGTGTAAGAAATTGAGCTATCGCTTAATTTCTTGTTCCGTGCTGAAATGTGCGTGAGCGATGAAGTCAAGGGCGCGAAGCGGTCGGAAATAAAGTTTTTAAGTGAAAAGAGATGTGTAAATTAATAGAATTAATCGTGCTTTGAACGTGAAAAATTGCGAGAAAAGGCACTCTAGGGCATTGAATGTGGAAAAAAGATGTTTGCCCTATGTGTGCTTTTAAGAGCAAATTTTCTAAAAAGTTTATTGGAGACTTCACCCTTTACTTTTAAGAGTGAACGTGCAAGATTGCAAAGCCGAATAGGCGAAGCATTAATTGTAATTTTTACGAGTCGCTTGGTAAGTGCGACGAGTAAAAGGGGTTTTAAATGGGGTTTAAGGGGGTTTTCGCTTGATAAAGCGTAAATAAAAATAAAAAGTGAGGAGCAAGATAGATGCGACGAACTTTTTAAAGTGTTTTAATTATGAAAGAATGTTTTTCGTTGATGATAAAATAAGATCTATGAAAATAAATTCTGATATAAAGCCTTGTCTGAAGTGGGTGGGTGGAAAAAGACAGCTGTTGCCTGAGTTGTTGCCACTTATGCCTGAATTTGACACTTATTGTGAGCCTTTTTTTGGTGGGGGTGCTGTGTGTTTTGCAATGCAACCAAAGAAAGCAATTATCAATGATGCTAATGCTGAATTGATTAACGTTTATAAATGTATTAAAAATTCAGTTGAGGAATTAATTGAAGATTTGAATAAGCATAAAAATGAAGCTGAGTATTTTTATGAGCTTAGGGGTCTTGATAGAGATTGTGAAAAATATAAAAGATTAACAGCAGTTCAAAAAGCAAGTAGATTTATATATTTAAACAAGACATGTTTTAATGGTCTTTATAGGGTTAATCGCGCAGGTCAACTCAATTCTCCGTTTGGAAGATATAAAAAACCTAACATTGTTAATGAAGAATGTTTACGCGC
Source organism: Oribacterium sp. (assembly GCA_963592435.1). Classification (GTDB taxonomy): domain Bacteria; phylum Actinomycetota; class Coriobacteriia; order Coriobacteriales; family Eggerthellaceae; genus Phoenicibacter. The sequence goes on from CAVAWT010000012.1 coordinate 27,140, forward strand.
TTTGTCTGTATATTTTGGTAATAATGATGTTCAGATTATGAACTGCGATTATAAAGATGTTCTTAGTAAAATGACATCATTAAACAGCTTTGTCTATTTAGATCCGCCGTATGACCCAGTTAGTAATTCTGCTAATTTTACTGGTTATACTGCTAGTGGTTTTAATCGAGATTCACAAATTCAGTTAAAGAAATCATTAGACGAACTGAATAATAGAGGAATAAATTTCATGCTTTCAAATTCTGCAACAGAATTTATTATGGAACTTTATGCAGAGTATAGCATTAAGGTGGTTAAAGCTAAACGTGCAATCAATTCTAAAGGTAATAAGCGTGGAGAAATTGATGAGGTTGTGATCAGAAATTATGAGTAAAGAATTGAGCCAAGGCACAAAAGCGAACACAACAGGGAAAATTTGTGAACAAATTTTATTACCTTTGTTTAAGAATAACGGTTATATTGTAATTTCGCATAAGGAATATGAAGATGATTGTCAACTTATAAAAGACCATGTTCTCAATAAAAGACTTAGAAAGCAAGCTCATTATTATAAAGATTTGGAGCGTTTAGTTTTAACTAATGCTCCATATATGTCTATTTATAATCATCAAGGTAGAACCGAGTATTTGATAATCAATAATTTTCAAAATCGCAGAATTAGAGTTGAAGTAAAATACCAGCAGGTAAGCGGTTCTGTGGATGAAAAGTTCCCTTATCTTTGGCTTAATTGTGTATATGCTTATCCTGAAAAGGAGGTCATAATTTTGGTTGAAGGAAGTGGATTTAAAGTTGGAGCTAAAGAATGGTTATACAAGCAAGTTGAAGATGAATGGTTAATTGAAGATGATAGAGAAGTTAAAGTTATGAATCTTGGTGAGTTTGTAGAATTTTTTAATAAGGAATTGGCGTAAAAACGCTTTAAATAATTGTGTAATTTTATTTAAAATTGTTGCATGTGTGAGTTGCTGATGTTATGTTACCTGAGTTTGTTAGCCAGCAAGTGCCTTTTTCTTTATTTGGAGCGGAAGCCCAGTGTTTACAAAATTGACAACATTTAGAAATTTTATTTGATGATGTAGGTGAAGTTATTATATTGTTTAGGGCATCTGTTGCTTTGCGACAGTATTCTTCATCTGTATGGGTATAAATTTTAAAAGCTGTTGATTTATGACCTGACAGAACGCGAGTTGTTTTTTCGTCAATTCTGCAATCTTTGCATAATAATGTAATGTATGTATGACGCAGTTCATGAAAATGAAAATTGTTAGGTAAGCCATAGTCTTTTTTGTGGTATCTGAGCCATCCGCGATAAGAGCTTTGAAGAATGAAGTCACCTTGACGTGAATTGACAATGGGTGTTGATTGAGACCATGATAGATGGAGCTTATTTTTAAAATGTTGTTTTTGTTGCGTTTTCCAATTGTCTAAAATTTCTGTTAGAGCTTGTGGGCAAGTAATGTAGCGTTCTTCACCAGTTTTTGTATCTTTTAAAATTTTTTGTTCATTTTCAAGTGATGCATGAATGTGTAGTGTTTGGTTGGAATAGTCGTTCCATGTTAATGCTAACATTTCAGAGAGTCGAACTCCTGTGAAAAGTCCGATTAAAATTCCTATATTATAAGAATTAAGATTTTTAGACATTATTATTGAATATAATGATTGAGCTTGTGAAAGTGATAAAAATTCTTTTTCTTTGGTATCATTTTTTGGTTTTTTGACTTTTTCCATAGGATTTTTTGTTAGGAGTTCATAATCTATGGCATGATTGAAAACTAAACATAAGAGGGAGTGATTTCTAATAATTGTTGCTCCAGTATAAGCTTTTTTAGATAGATTTTTGTTATTGTTTGGATTCATCATTTGACGATACATGTCGTCGATGTCTTTGGTGTTAATGCTGTTGAGTGGCAGATGACCGATATATGGTTTCATTCTTTTAATGATTGCATGGTAGTCATTATATGTTCTTGCAGTTATTTGTTTTTGTTCATATCGAGAATTAATAAAGTCAATGGCAAACTCATTAAAAGATATTAAACTTTCTTCTGTTTCTTTAAATTCGTCAATTTGTTTTTGCTTGCGCATAATGGTGATTGCTTTTTTGGTTTTTGTGCCACCAAAATATATAAACTCATTGATATCTTTTAAAGCAACAATTGCATCAGGCTGAGATGGCAAGCTTTCTTGATAATAGTCATAGACTTGCTTTTCAGTATTCCATCCTAAGGGATACTTGATTATCCACTTGTTGCAGTCTTTTCTTTTGTGACATGAACCTTTGCAATTAGGTATACGCATTATATATTAGCTCCTATATTTTATATATTAAATCATACATATTATGTATTAATGTAACTGGGGGTTTGATGAATAATATCTCATATATATGATATAGCATGTATTATCTATGATGTTTTATGTGTGATGTATTAGATAATGAAGCATTATGCGCATTTGCCTTGGCTTTTGCTTGAGCAATGTTTTCTGTTGGTGGTAAATGTTTTGGTTTATTGCATTGTTGCTCTTCATATTTCTTAAAGGCTTCTTGAATAAAGAAATTAGCTATTGGTGTGAGTTGATTTGTAGAGCATTTTGATTCTACAAGACTGTATACATCATCAATAGATTTTGGCTTCACTTGGTTGAGCAAAACTAAAGAATCTGCCATATCTTGACTGTCAAGTCGTGCTGAAGTTAGTTTTAGTGCCAACATGCTTTCAGCATCAAGCACATTAACTGTTAAGTTTGAAAGGTTGAGATACGGCTCTTGATTCATTTTTGTAGTGTCAAGAAAACCTTTAACTCCATCGTTTAACCAGTCAGAAGGCAAGTTTTGTTCAGTTGCTATCTCAGATATGATGTTTCTAAAAATTTGCTTAGGTTCAAAAATTGCATCAATGTCGTGAGTTGATGTTCTGCTGTCATAAACTGTTGCCATAACTGCACCGCCAGTTACTAAAATTGTTCCAGATACACCACGTTGTTTCATTTTTTCATTTAGTTCTAAGTAAAGTTTTGAAATCTTTTCTTTAGTTAAGCTCATTTTAAATTCTCCTTAAAAGGTCGTTTCCATAGAAAATGTTTCTGCTGGCAAATTCTTTTGGTGTTGTTTCAATTAAGAATTGTTGAAATTCCTTGTTTTGTGTGTCGCACGCAAAGAGAGGAGTTGGCGATGTGAGTTTTTCGTCATTAAGCCAATTTGGTTTTGAGATGCCTTTGTTATTGCAGAGATATTCAATTGTTGCTGCATATAAAATTTGTTCTTCTTTAGAAGCTAAATTGTTTGGTAAATTTGTAATGTAAGACAATAAATCATCAATATTCATTGAAATTAGGTTTTCTATGTGTTGGCAGTAGTTTGTTGATGGGCAAAGCATCGTGTATCCTTTCTATTATATGCTATATATTATGTCATAAATCATATATATTATATGTGAGTGTAGCTGGTAGTTTTTAAAAAAAAATAAGTCATAAATAATAATTAATATGTATTATATATGATGTCATATATATTATTTATCTGTCTGGGTTTTCTTGTCATCTGTGGGAAATTCCTCTAACATTTTTTTCATGTTTGCAATGACATAAGTTTTGCAATAATCTGGTAGAGCTTGGAAAAGTTCGTTAAATTTGTTTATGGTCGCTTGTCCGCACATCATTTCACCTTCACCAGAAATCAACCATTGTGTGTCAATGCCTAGTGTTCGGCAGAAGTTTTTGATGTGGCGGTCGTTTAATTTGTGTTTGCCAGATTCAAGGGCGCAATATGTGGGTTGAGTGTAGCCAAGCATGTCTGCTACTTCGGTTTGCGTGTAGCCAAGTTTTTTTCTTGCTATTTTCATTCTTTCGTTCATTTTCATCCTTTGGTTGATTTATTTTATTTTATCAAAAATATATAGATTATGTGATAGAGTTTATAAATTATAGAATATCTATATTTAATATAAAAATTTTTATATTTGTAAGGAGAGTTATGAAATATGGATGATTTAAGCGAAATAGACGGTTTATTTTTAAGTTTATCTAGCAAGTGTCAGGCAGAAATTATTAATGAGATTGAAGCAATGTTGTTTGCTTTAAGTGGTAATGGTGTAGACGTAGAGATGAATTGATGAATTTTTAAAAGATGACATAGATGAAAATATAGATAAAAGTGAATGAGCGAAGTAATATATCATAGATATTAGATAATATATATGATGTAAGATATAAGAGATATTATGGATCATCTTCTTCTGAGGATTGATTGGAGAGCATGGTTTCTGCAAGAGAGAGGAGGTATTTTTGATTTTGAGGAGAGAGTTTATCAACGATTGAATTAAATAAGGCAAGATCTTTGTTATTAATAAACATTTCTCCTTTGCCAGTTTTGAGCCATGTTTCATTTATTGAATAAATTGAACAGATAGCTTTTATTACACTATCTCGAGGTTTAATTTTGCCTGTTTCATAAGTTGAATATGTAACAGGAGTAATACCTAGTTTTTCACAAAATTGTTTTTGATTAAGTCCTAATACTTTTCTTATTTCTTTTAATCGTTCAATCATATTAAATTTTTAATTCTTTCTAAATTAATAAATTACTTTATTAAATGATAACAGATTATATAACTAAATCTAATAATTAGAAATTTTTTATCTAAATATCTAAATTTTGTAGTAAACTAACTAATTAATAGATTTCTTAGAGGAGCAAGGATGACTGACAGTAAAAAATTAAATGATATTTTTAATAAATTATCAAAAAAAAATCAATTAGCTTTATTGAAAAATGGTTTTGAAAAGCTGATTGAACAAGAAAATACTGAAAAGGAAAAGGAGGAAAGGAAGAAAGATGATCGGAAAGAAGAAAAGCGATAAAGGTTTAGAGGAAGTCGATGTTGATGCATTGGAACAAACAGCAAAAGAATTAATGAATGATATGGAGATATTAATGTCTTTAATAGATCTTGAAATTGATGCAATGCAAAGATTAATTAATTCAATGGACGGTATTGAAGTAATTAAAAAGAAACAAAAGAATCACAAAAAATAAAATAACCAGATAGGAGGATTGTTATGAGTAAAAAGAAGGAAATTAAAAAGTTAGAGAATAGGGTTCGAGGACTTGAATATTGGATTAATGATGTTGAGCATGAGAAATTTATAGAGGTTCAAGATGCTCTCGAAGATATCCAACGTGATGTCTTGTGTCATGAGGAGAGAATTGACGAGCTTTTTGACATGATGAATGAATTTTTGCCAAAAATTATAGAGCTTAATTCTAGTAATCAAGAATTGATTAGTGATTTGACAAAGATTGCTAATAGACATACGGAGGATTTAAAACAGCTTCATCAAATTGTGAGTATGTTGAATAGGACTGATGAATATGTTTTTAAAATTGCTACTAATGCGAAAGAGCTTTAGTCATGGTAGATAAGATGATGGATGTGCAAGATGTGATGGCTTTGACAGGGTATTCGAGACCTTATGTGCTTCGTGAATTTAGGAAAAACGAGAAGTTAAAAGCAAAGAAGATGGGTCGAACTCAAAAGAGTAAATGGGTTGTTCCACAAAGTGCGCTCTATTCATATTTAAAGTTGTCTGGAGATTTTAGTTGTGTTGAGAAAGATCGGATGATTAAGAAAACTGAGTTAGCAAAACTTGCTAATGTTAGTCCTCAGACAATAGAGAAGCTTTATCGAGCGAAAGATATTCCGAATGTAGTTACATGGTGTGATGGATGGATGATTTCTTTGAAGGAAGCTTGTAAGTGGCTGGGACTTAAATGCACGTTTTCGCAAGATATAGAAAATGCTTGTGAGAATTAATAGGAATCATAAAAATGAGATTTAAGAGTTTAAAAGAAAGGGTGTGAGTTTTAAAATGCCGACAAAAGAAGTTAGTTGCATTAGGAAGAATTATAAACATGGGTTTACAACGATTGGGAATGAAATCTTTTTTGATAAGGATTTAAAAAATTCTGATGTTGGATTGTTGATTCGTCTGTTTTCGTTACCTGATGATTGGCAATTTTCTGTTGAAGGATTGAGCGAGATTTGTGCTGATGGCATTAGTGCTATTAGTAGCAGTATCAAACGTCTTGAAAGAGCTGGATATTTAAAACGAACGCAGATTAGGAATGAAGAAGGTCATTATGTGAAGTGTATTTATGATTTTTATGATTATAGATATTTTGAAGAAAATAATGAAAGTGAAGGTAGTGAAGAAAATTCGGAAAATCCAGTGCAAGATAATCCAGAAAAGGAAAATCTAAGAATGGTGAATACTGGGAAAAGTCAAAAAGTTACCAGTTCAGAGCCAATTGTAGAAAATCCAAGATTGGATAATCCGTCGACGGAAAACCTAAGACAATATAATAAATATAATAAAATAAATAATAATAAAAAAGAAAATAATATATATTCCATAAAAGAAAAATCGGATGATGAATCGGATGATCTAAGAAATCAAGAACAAAAAGATTTAATTCATCAAAATCAAAATTCAGCTTGTTTGCAAGATAAACAAAATTTAGGTGCAAATAAGTCCAATTCTTCAATACCTAAAATTCCCACATTTGAGCAGGTTAAAGCTAGGGTTATGGAGAAAAATTATTGTATTGACCCTCATTATTTTTTCGATTATTATGATGCGCTTGGTTGGTTCACTAAGGCTGGAGTCCCAGTAACAAACTGGGAAATTACGTTGATGGAATGGAATCAACGTGAGAAAGAAAAGTTGGCAGATAAGGAAAAGCAGAGTGTTCGGAGTGCTGCTCAGGCTCGAGAAAGAGATTTAAAGAAGGCTCGAGAGCTTGAACAAATGGCTTATCTTTTGTGTGACACTCCAGAAGATGAAGAAGAATTGAGACGTGAGGTTGCACTTTTGAGAGGTGAAGTTATAGAAGAAGTCAAAAAATGAGTTTGAGTTGGTTTTGTTAAAGGAAATTAATAATTTGGGTTTCGTTAAAGGAGAAAAAAGAAAATGAAAATTTTAGACGCAAAAATTAAAAATTTAAGTGAGGAATTGGAAAGTCTGGATTGTGATTTAACGAAAATAACATCGCAAAAAGATTGGGTTTTGGATGAAAAGAAGCAACAAAAACGTGCGCAGATTGTAGATAAAAAATGTGCGATTGAAAAGCAACTTAACTTTCTTCAAGATAAAGAAAAGTTAGAAGGAAAGTTTAAGAAAGCAAAAATATCAAAGAGGGTGTGGTGGAACGAATCAGACTTTGTAAGTCCTGTGAAATCACAAGTTGAAGCTTGTATTTCTGGTAATTCTGGATGTAATGTGTATTTGTTTGGCACACCTGGTGTTGGTAAGACGTGGAGTGTTTCAGAGGTTTTAAGAGATCTTGTGTATGAGGGCAAGAATGTGAAGATTTATCACATTTATGATTTGGAAATGGAAGTGAAAAAGTCGTGGTCTGATAGGTATCGAGATGAAGATCCTCTTGTATGTGCGAAAACTTGTGATGTTTTGGTTTTGGATGATTTGGGTTTGGAAAAAGCAACGGATGCAATGCTGAAGATTTTGTTTGAAATTGCTAATGAGAGAGAAGATTTGATGTTGCCAACAATTTATATTTCAAACTTCGACAAGAAAAGACTTTGGCATCGTTTTAATGAATTGACTAATGCAGGAGAAATTGTAAATGCAATTATGTCAAGGATATTTGGGAATTGTGAGGTTATTGAGTTTCAAGGAAATGATAGAAGAATTAGAGGATCTAAAAATTAAAAGGAGAAAAGGGATGAAGCTAAAACGATATCGAGATCCATAGAAATTAAATTTGTGAGTGAAATTTTATAAGTTTGAAAATGTAATTTATTTTTTTAAGAGGAGAAAGCGAAATTAGAAATTATGAGTATTAATAGGGTTACGATAAGCGGATATTTGGTAAAGGATTGTGAACTGAGATGGACGCAGAAAGGCTATGCAGTTAATCAGTTCTGTGTGGCTGTTAATGATGGCTACAAAGAGAGAACTAGTGGAAATTGGATTGAGAAACCATATTTTTTGAATTGTGTTATTTATGATAAACGTGCCGAATCATTAGAGCCTTATCTCGTTAAAGGTTTAAAAGTTGTTGTCGATGGAAAAATAACTCAAAATGTTTCAGAGAAAAAAGGTGAAAAAAGATATTTTTATAATATCGTTGTTAATCATATTGACTTTGTTAAAAAAAGTGACAATGAAACTTTAGAGAAGGCAAATGTGGTTACAGACGAACAAGATGAAGGTGTAAAAGTTATTTCGCGTGGTGTTGAGGAAACTGAGAAATTTGGTAAAACCAAAACGCCAGTTGAAATGGCAGATTATGCAACTGAGAAAGCTTCACAGATAAATTCCCAAGTATCTCTATTTGAACAAATGAATTATGATGCAAGTTTGTCTGACGAGGATATTCCTTTTTAAGGAGTGATTTTTATGAGTGGAAAACAAAAAAAAGCACTGAGTGATGATGTTGATTTAACTTTACAGATGTTTGCTAGAGCTTTTAAAGATGATAAGTTTGACGCTATAAGAGCTGAGGATGTTGTGGAAATTTTAAGTGTAGCTACGAATTTATCAGTTACGAGAGTCAATCAAGAGATGAAAAGTAGAATTTGCAGAATACTTGAACAAGAAAATAAGAATATATTGAAGAAATTTGAAATTAGGAGAAATGCAATAGCAACAAAAGAAAATCAAAATAATAAAAAAAATACAAAAAGTAATACAAAAGAAATGCCTGAGCAAACCAATATAAATGAAATTGTATAGAAATTGTATAAATTAAAGGAGTGATGATTAAACATGAATACTTTTAAACTTTATTATGAAACTGAGCAAAAGCAGGATTTAACAACTCAAATTCTCTTATCTTATTCAGAAAAGTTGTCAACTAATCTTTTGAATTTGGAAGATAGTTGCGATGTCATTAGGGTTTTGTGCGATTTTAAAACTAATGACGAAGTTAAAGTCGGAATTGAAAATGCAGTGCAAAAGGTTTTGGCTGAAGCTAAAAAGAGCTTGGAAGATGTTGTTAATGGATTTGTTGCATCTGTGTTTGATCCTGAGATTAATGGATTAGATGGAAAAGCTTTGCGATTGATTGGTGAAGTTGGCGAAGTAGAGAAAGAAACAAAAGAAATAGTTAGTGCTAAAAATGTTGAAGAATCTACTATTAATAAACAAGGTCAACAAAGCGATGAAGTTAAAGTGCCAGAAACAGAGTCAGTGAATCAAGCTGATAAAGTAAAACAAAATGAAGTTGATGAAGAAAAAGAGGCTTTGCAGGCTCAAATTGAAGAATTGAAAAGAAAAGAAGCTGAAGCGCGTGAACAAGCAAATCGTGAAAGAGAACAACGTCAGAAAGCTGAAGATGATGCAAAACGCGAAAGAGAAGAAGCAGATCGTGAAAGAGAACAGCGGCAAAAAGCTGAAAATAATGCTCGATATGAGAGAGATATGCGCATAAAAGCTGAAGATGATGTTAGAAAGATGGATCAGTATAACGATATTGATGATGCTCCAAATTTAGGTGATACAACTTCTATGAGGTCAGTTAATGGTAGCAATAATCGAGGGCACAATGAGAATAATTTAGGATCTTTTTCTGATCGAGGTGCAATTTTAGAGCAAGTTCAAAATAGATATAGTAATGATGATGGAATTGATGATAATGAAGTTAATTCATTAATGTCAAGAATGTCGTCATCATCAGTTGGACTTATGAGATAAATTAATTAAAGGAGTGAATTAATTATGGTGATAAATGATGGCACAACTTTTGTGTGTCAATACTGGATGATTTCAAGACTCAAACTTAAAGGTTCAAGTTTGCTTGTATATGCTTTTTTGTTTAGTGTTGCTTCTGAAGATGGAAAGGTTGAAATTTCACAGCATTGTATTGCTGAGGTTTGTGGAATAAATCAAAGTGCTGTTTCGAGAGCTTTGTTCAAATTAGAAAATGAAGGATTTATATTAAGTAAACAAAATAATCCTAAAGCTAATAATGAGATTAAAACTTACACAATTAAGCAACAGGAGTGTTTTGATGATTTGGGAATTGTGACTCTAGGTTTCGATATGACTAATGATGAACAAGAGAAACAAGAGTTTCGAGAGCAACTTAATCAAAATAAAGAGAAAGTCGAAGTAAAAAAAGAAAATAGCGATGTTGAAGATGAGGATGGAGTTGAAAAAGGTCTTTGTAAGTTTTTTTTAGATAAAGCAAAGTCTTTTTCTTTGGTCTAGGAGAGTAAAAATTATTATGGAAATGATGCAGTTTAATGATAAACAGAAGAAGTATGCTGAAAAGCTTTCAAAAATTTCTAAAGTTGAAATATCGGAAGCTACGGTCAATGCGTTTGCTTATATGGCAGAAGAAAATTTGAAAGCTAAGAAAGCAAAACGTGAATGTTTTAAAAATAAACTTAATGATAAATTTAAGCGTTTAAAAAAGTCAAAAAAATAACTTTAAGTAATTATTTAAGAATTTTTACTTTAAATAGAAATTAAAGGAGTGATTAGAGATGGATGAAGTAGACGAGTCGGTAACTATAATTGTTAATGGTGTTGGCACAGCAGTTGATATTGCAAAAGAATTGTTGATGGCAGTAACTTCTCTTGCTAGTAATTTTGTTAATGGTAGGTCTGGGGGTTCAGTTGGTGCAGATGGAGAAAAAAAGCCTGGACTTTTGAAACGACCGTTAATTGCTGCTACTAATTTGTTAAAAAAATATATTCCTAACATCGGTAGTGATGGGCAAATTAGAATGTCAACTTTAGGAAAATTAGATGGTGATAATGTTTGTGTGGGTCAGTTTCAAGACAAGGAATTGAAATTATTAAAACAGCAGTTTAAAAAACATGGAATTGAATTTGCTGCTATTAAATTAAAAGGAACTGATGCGTATGACATTATGATTAAGGCTGGGCAATCGCAAGTTGCAAATCATGTTATTGAAAATGTCATTAGGCAATCAGGACTTTTGAGCGAACAAGAAATTAATGAATGTGTTAATCAAGAATTTATTGATGAAGATGTTTTAAAAGAAAATCCAAAGATGCTAACAGAAGCAAGATCTGTTATTGAACTTGAAGGTAATAAATGGAGTTTAGTCCATGATGATCCTGATAAGGATAATTTGCTTTATAAAACAGAATATGGAAAATACGATTTAATCGCTAAATCTGATGGGAATTGGCGAGTTACAAGTATGGGTCAAGATGTCGATTATGGTAAAAGTGTTGCAGGTTTGAATGGTGCGATGTTGGATGCAAGAATTGCATCTGATGTTGCAAATAAACCTGAGAAAGCAAAAATTAATATAAAAGATGTCAAGTGGAGCGATCCTAAACAAGTAAAAGAAGTTATAGAACAAGCTAAAGAAGATAGGGCAGAAAAAAAAGTAATGAAAGCTGATGCGAGAGCTGAAGCTAAAGTTCAAAAAATTCAAACAAAAGCAGAGAAGAAGATTGCAAAAGTAAGAACTCCACAAGAGGAGAATAGGAGAGCCGCTAAGTTAAGTTCTGCAATTAATAATAATTTGAAAAACGCACAAAGTCATGAGCAAAATAGAAAGAATAATCAACAGCAGAAATCTTCATCTAAGCGGAGATAAAAATGAAGATATCAAAAAAAGTTTTAAATAGAGTTTTATTTTGGGGTGGTTCGGTTATATGTGCTTTAATTTGTGCATGGCTCGTTAATAAGCTTTGTTCAACATTTGTAGGTTATTCGCCAACCATTGGCGGTGAGAATGATACTGATTATTTTGGTAATTTGTTAATTTCGATGTTTAATTATCCATTTGTTTTGGATGATAACTTTAAAATTCATTCATTCACAACGTTTTTTTGTGTTTTGCTTTTGTGTGCTTATTATGATACGAATAAGGATGAAAGAGAACGTAAGAAGAAAATTCGTGGTGAGGAATATGGATCTGCTCGTTGGGCAAGAATTCATGAAATGAAGAATTTTAAAGCTCCGAATTTTGAAGATAATTTTTTATTGAGCGCTAATTCTGCTATTTCAATTCCTGCCTTAAAAAAACGAACTGGTGTTGCTAAATTTTTAAATGGTGCAGGAGTGAGTGACAGAAATAAGCATATATTAATTGTTGGTGGTTCTGGTTCAGGTAAAACTTTTAATGAAGTTGGACCGAATTTATTACAGTCAAAGTGTTCTTTTATTTCGACTGACCCTAAAGGGGATACAGTTAAAAAATATGGTAAGTGGTTGCAAAAGAATGGTTATAACGTTAAGGCTGTTAACATTAAGGATACTGAGAGTTTTGAGTATTCGTTTAGGTATAATCCTTTTAAATATATAACGGATCAGGCTTCTATTATGAATTTGGTTGCGATCATTATTGAGAATACTGAGGGTAGCGATGATTCAAAAGCTAAAGAGGATTTTTGGATTAAGTCTGAACGATTGTTATACATTTGTTTGATTGCCTATTTATATTATTATTATCAAGATTATCCAGAATATCAAACAATTCCTCAGATGTTAGATTTGATTGGACTTGCATCTGCTAGTGAGCAGGATGAATCAACGGTGTCTCCGTTAGATGTTGTAATGCAGGACTTTATAGATCACTTGATTGAGAAATATGGGTCTGAAGAAGAAGCAAAAACAAAGCCTGAGTGGTTTGTTCTAACTGAGTATCAAGGGTTTAAAAAGGCAGCTGGAGAGACGGCTAAGTCGATCATTATTTCTTGTTTTGTGCGTCTTGCTCCGTTTGCTATTGGGTCTGTTAGAGATATGTTTTCTGATGATGAATTGGAGTTAGAGAAAATTGGTGAAGAAAAAACAGCTTTATTCTTAGTTATGAGTGATACAAATAGGACTTTTAATTTTATTATGGCTATGATTTTTTACCAATTGTTTGATATTAACGTTAAGGTGGCAGATGCTAATGAGGGATCACATTGCAAAATTCCTATTATGTGTATCTTAGACGAGATGGCAAACATTGGTAGGATTCCTGATTTGGATGTGAAAATTGCTACGCTTAGATCGCGTTGGATTAATCTTGTGCCAATTTTGCAGTCGTTGTCACAGATGGATAGTGTATATGGCAAAGAAAAAAGTGCAACTATTAAGTCTAACTGTGATACTTTTGTTTATCTGGGGCGTGGAGATTATCAAACTTGCGAAGAAATATCAAAGATGTTGGGTAAAGAAACCATTAAAGTTACGAGTAAGTCAAAACAAAAAAATGGGATGTCAATATCTACGCAAAGTATTGCGAGAGATTTGCTTAGCGCTGATGAATTATATGCTAATCCTGAGAAGTTTGATGATGATGAATGTCTTGTTATGATTAAGTTGGCACATCCGTTTAAAGATAAGAAGTTTATGTTGTTTGATCATCCTAGATATGATGAATTTAGTAAAGTTGGAGATTTCTGTGTTGAGGAGCATGTGCTAAAGTGTCGAGAACAAAGAGAAATTGATAGAGCTAATCGGTATAGAGAAGATCAAAAACAACAAGAGGTAGAAATGCTTAAGTATTTGGAGGAGCAAGAAGAATTATGTAGTGAGGTGGCATCTATATTGAATGGTTTAGTTGTGGATAAGAATGTGTATTGTTTCGGTTAGGTGAGGAGAGAATAAGTGGATAAAAAAGAAACAGAAACCCTCGGTGCTTCCATCACCTTTAATGAGGGTTTCGTTAAAGGAGTGACTTTTTTATGATGAATAAAAAAATCACGTTTATATTATACGATACTTGATTTTAAAAAGTGTGATTTATTTATAAATTGTAAAAAAAACTGCTAAAAGGTTTAAAGTTTTACTTAGTAGAGTTTTTGGGTGGTTTTATAATTAATTTTGTTTTATTAAATTAACGTAGGCTTCCATCCTACTAAAAAAATTAAAGGAGTGATGATTTTTATGATGGTTTTAACAGCACAAACATCTAATGCAACGGCAATGGTAAAATTTCTTTTTCAAGTTATGATATTTGGAGGTGCAGCTTTAGCTGGAGTTGGTGCATTAATTTTTGTTTTTGCAAAAAAAAATAATAACGATGATCTTTCGACAAATTCTATTTGGATAGTGTTAGCAGGAGTTACTGCAGCTGCGGTTGGCACATATATGTCTACTAGTGTTAGCCTACCTTCTTCTATCACTGGCTAATTAAATATTATTAGAATTTTATAAGTTTATTATGGAATTTTATAATTATTTAAACAAGAAAAATTTTTTGATTTTTCTTGTTTTGGTTAATTTAATTGTTTTCTCGTTTTTTCTCATAAGTCCGACATTTGCTTGGGCTTATGAGGATAGTGAGAAGATAATGGAAGCTGGTTTTGATGCTACTAATTTGTTCACTGCTGTGTTTAACGTTGGACTTCCTAAGTTCCTTTTTTTGCAGCCTTCTCTCACTTTGTTTGATTTGGCTTCAGAGTTTTTTAGCACAATTACAGGAAATAATCTATTTACTGAAGGGATCGATAGTAGTAATTTTTCTAAAGTATATTCTTTTGTTGGGGGATTAGCAGGAAACGGAACTTACTCACTTCAACCAATTGGTTATTTAATTGTCGGAATATGTGCTGGTATTGAAGGTTTGAGAATTTGCAAAGACTCGAAAGGATTATCTACTCAATGGTTGGGTTTGGGATTGATGGAAGCATGGTTTGTATATGCATTAAAGTTTTATGTTTTGTATTCACTTGTTGCAAATGCGAAAGAATTGATGTTAGCAATATATTCGATAGTTATGGCGGTTCAAAATGTAGTATCTTCAGCAATTAAAGTTTCTCAATTTGATAACGGCTCAGTTGTTTTTGATTCTGTGAAGGAGTTTATTAACAACATAACAATAGGAGATGGAACAGGAGTTTGTTTTGTTGTATTTATAACTGCAATAGTTTGTTTAATTGTATGTGCGTTGACTGCTATTTATATTCAAGTATTAAGTGTTATGAGAATTTTTGAAATTTTTATTTTGATGGCGATTTCCCCAATAACACTGGGTGCAGCTGCATCTACATTTACGTCAGATGTTACCAAAACTTATATTAAGACGTTTATCTCGGCAGTGTTGCAATTGACAGTAATTTTATTGATAGTAGCAATTTTCGGTCCTCTGATGACAGGAATAACGAGTTCACTTAATAATGTGTTTAATGGGGACACTGGAGTTAATACAATTTTGAAGGCTGTTGTTCCGATTGTTACAAGCTTGTCGCTGTTTTTGATGGTTAAGAAGTCAAGGCAGATATCTAATAATTTGGTTGGGTTAGCATAAAGGAATAAGTTGAAATGATTGAGATTATATTAAGAGAAGATGTTAGCAATTATGAAACTAAACCTTTTTTTGGCTTTACGTATAGGCAAGTTGCGGCAGTTGTAATTGCTGCAATTATAGCTTTTGGAATTTTTAGAGTTGGAATTGATGCAGGGTTGCCGAATGAATTAATGGGATTGTTTATAGTATTGGAGGGTGCAATTGTTGCCTTGGCATTTCTTGTTAAGATTCAGGGGATGTATGCAAATAAAAGATTGCCAATTTTGTTAACTTATAGAAAAAGACCTGTAACTGCATGGGCACAGAATCGAATTTTTAGATCTTCAAGAGAGATAAATAAAGTAAATACTAGCAAAAAAGAGAAAAAAGGTATTAATAAGCAAGAATTGAAAGCGCAGGCAGAAGCAAAGAAGGAAACTGAGTTTGTTGATTCTTCTGGAGAATGTTATATGCCACAACAGTTGAAGAATAAGAAAAAACAAAGTAAAGCAAAGACAAAGAAAAAAATGTTTAAGAAGAAAGAAAAATAATAAAGAATGTTTTTTAAAAATTAGGCTTCCATCCTACTAAAAAAATTAAAGGAGTGAATTTTAAAAATGACTGAATTTCAAAGAGAGATCTGCGATTTTATTATTAACAATAAAGCAAAAGTTGAAGATGTTTGTCGTTATTTTCAAGTTGATAAGCAAACGGTAGTTGAAGCTATGTATGCTTGGGAAAATGAGCAGAAAGAACAAGAACAACAAAAAAATCAAAAATCTAAAAAAAACGATGAAAAGAAATCAGAAGATAAAAAATATGATGAAGAATTAGATGACAGTGATTTTCTGGATGAAAAAACACCTGAGATTGATTTAGAACCTCCGAAGAAAAAAGGTATTTTTGATAAAATAAATGATCTTTTCGCTGGGAAGGATACAAAACAAATTGAAAATGTTTCTTGGGTTGAACCAGAAAATCTTGCACAAAATGATTTAGGTTATGAACTTTTGCGTGAGGATGGCATTATGAGAGTTGAAGAAGGTCTTTATGCAAGATGTATTCAATTTGAAGATGTTAACTATCAAGGTGCTTTGTATGATACTCAGCTTGAAATTCATTCTCAGATGAACGAACTCTATAATTCGTTACCTGAGAATTGTTCAATTCAGTTGTTTATGTTGACAAGAAGGATGCATGAGAATGAGTTAAGTGAATCTTTGCATATTCCGTTAGTGCCTAGTGATGATGGTTATAACGATTTAAGGAGTGAGCAAAATAAGATTATTGATTTGAAAATGACAACAACTTCGCAAAATGTAAAGAGAACTCATTGTTTTATTATTACTTGTGAAGAGTTGAATATGCAGAGGGCAAGACGAGTCTTGGATCGAGCATGTTCGGGCATTGAGAGAAAACTTAGAGATATCGAGAGCGATCATAAGGTTTTAAACGGTGTGGAGTGGCTTACTCTAATTAATCATGTTACTAATCCTGATGATGAAGAAGGAATTTTGTCTTACGATGATTTGTTTTCGATGGAAGGGTCAAGAACACTTGATTTGATTGCACCTCCGAATATAACTACTTATGGTTTTAAGGGTTTGTCGATGGGGGATTATTTTTATCGAGTTTTGTATGTGAGTAAATACTCAACAACTGTTAGAGATGATTTTTTCTCACAACTTGCTGAGATGCCTTATAATTCGATAATTTCGATGCATGCAAAGCCTTACGATCATGCAGATGCTGTTGAGTTAGTAGATTCTAAGAAAACTGACTTGAATATGCAGAAGAAACAGTATATTCGCAAGAATCCTAGTGCTGCTTATCAAGATGAAGAATTGTTGCCTAATAATTTGGGTGAACGTCTTGAAACTGCTAGAGAAACAAGAACTGACTTGTTACAACGTGAGCAGTCTATGTTTGAACAAACTATTACGATTGTATTGTTTTCTAAAGACTTAAATGAGCTAGAAGATGCTTATTCTGAAGTTAAGCGTATTACAAAGGGTTTCCAGTATCGAGTATCACCAATGAATGATATGCAGATTTTGGGTTTGAAATCTGCATTGCCTGTTGGAAATAACAATGTGCCAGTATCAAGGGCAGTATTAACGGATGCTTTGAGTAATTTTGAGCCGTTTACATCTGATGAATTGATGCAACCACAGGGACTTTTTGGTGGCATTAATATGTTGAGTAAAAACATTATTGCGTATGATAGGACGAAGTCTATTGCGCCGAATGGGTTTATATTGGGTAAGCCTGGTCGTGGTAAGTCAGTTCATGCAAAATATCAGATTATTCAGCTTTTGTGTAAAGATCCTGATGCGAGGTGTTTAGTTATTGATCCAGAAGGTGAGTATTCTGGTTTGTGCGAGCTTTTGCCTAACGCACAGAGAGTGAAAATTACGTCTGGAGGAACAACGCATATTAATCCATTAGATATTACAGATACCTATTCTGATGATGAAAATCCTTTGAGTTTTAAAACGGACTTTATTGTGTCTTTGGTAGATATGATGACAGGTGGCATGACATCTATGCAGATTAATATCTTGGATAGATGCACGCAGTATATATATCAAGAGTATTTTAATTCAAAGTCGAAAAATGCAATTCCAACATTACAGACTCTATATGATGAATTAAAAGCACAGCCTGAAGTAGAAGCTCATGCGTTAGCTGTTAATATTGAGAGGTTTGTTGAGGGTTCAATGAATGTGTTTAATGCTCATACTAATGTTGAGCTGGATGCAAGACTTGTTGTGTTCGACACGAAAGAATTGCAAAAGAATATGAGTCCTGTTGCACTTTTGATTCTATTGGATCAGGTTTGGAATTTTATTACAAGTGGTCGAAGCAAAGGAACTCATACTTGGTTTTTCGTTGACGAGATGCAACTTTTGAAAGATAACGAATATGCTGTCGATTATCTTGATAAGTTGTTTAGTCGTGCGAGAAAGTGGGGTGCTATTCCTACTGGTATTACGCAAAACGTTGAGAGAGTTTTACAGATTAATCAATTTAGATTTATGATTGCTAATTCGGACTTTTTGGTTATTTTGGGTCAATCTAAGACTGATACGGATGCTTTAGGTGATGTTTTGAAGTTAAGTAACGAGCAGAAGAAAGCTGTTAGGACTGCTGGAATTGGTGAAGGGATTTTGCTTGCAAATAATAAAGTTTTACAATTTGAGAACATTATTCCTAAAGAGGTTGATGGTAAGCCATCAAAGATTTATCGAGCTTTGACAACTAAGCTTGAAGATCTTGTTGAGCTGGGTTTGATTGCTAAGGACGATGACTGATGAAAATGCAACATACGATGAATGTGGTGATATCGACGCTTTTGTTAAAAAAGC
>CAVAWT010000013.1:0-5365 GCA_963592435.1 Oribacterium sp.
GAGTGGAACCTGCAAAATACAAAAACTACGTCTTACTTCTTCTCTTTTTCAAGTACGTTTCTGATAAATATAAAGGGAAAGGGCAGCCGTTTTCTATATACACAATTCCAGAGGGTGCATCTTTTGATGATTTAGTTTTACAAAAAGGCAAATCTGATGTTGGAGAGCAAACGGATAAAATAATTCAGAAATTCATCGAGACGAACCAACTTCAGGGAAATCTGCCTGATGTAAGTTTCAATAATACCGATGAACTTGGTTCGGGAAAAGAACTTGTTGACAAAGTGTCTGACCTCATCGCGATCTTTCAAAACCCCGCGCTCGATTTTAAGAATAATCGCGCAAGCGGAGATGACATCATTGGAGATGCCTATGAGTATTTCATGATGAAATTCGCTCAAGAATCAGGCAAGAGTAAAGGTCAATTCTACACTCCAAGTGAAGTGTCAAGAGTTATTGCAAGACTGGTTGGAGTGTCAGATATCCAGCAAAAGGGCGAGAATTTTACGTTATATGATCCAGCCGCAGGAAGCGGATCGCTCCTAATTCGCGCCGCAGACGAAGCACCAACTGATGAGTATGGGGAATCACTGATTACAATCTTTGGTCAGGAATATGATCCATCCACAGCGGGTCTTGCTAAAATGAATTTGATTCTGCACAACAAAGTGACTGGAGAGATTAAAAAGGGTAATACGCTCGCGAATCCAAAAACTTCAGATTCGAACAATCTCAAAAAGTACGACTTCATCGTTATGAACCCGCCATTTTCAGACAAAGACTGGTCCGATGGAATTAAACCCGAAGAAGATAGGTTTGATCGTTTTGCTGGTTTTGGAATTCCTCCACAGAAAAATGGTGACTGGGCTTGGTTTTTGCACGTTATAAAAAGCCTTAAATCTAATGGTAAAGCTGGCATTGTTATGCCTCATGGTGTTTTGTTTCGAGGCAACTCAGAAGAGAAAATTAGAAAACATGTTCTGGAGCGCAGGCTAATAAAAGGAATTGTTAGCCTTCCTGCGAATTTGTTTTATGGCACAGGAATTCCAGCGTGCCTAATTTTCATAGACAAAGAGGATGCAGCAGAACGCGACGGTATTTTCTTTATTGACGCAAGCGATGGCTTCAAGAAAGAAGGCAACAAAAACAGGCTTCGCGAACAAGACATTGAAAAGATTGTGCGCACATACAATGAACGACTAGAAATTCGCGGGTATTCAAAATTTGTCACTTATGAGTGCATTTTAGAAGAGAATAGCGGGAACCTAAACGTTCCTCGCTACATTCAAAAAATCGACGATTCTCTTCCACAAAACGTCGCCTCCCATTTGAATGGCACGGTGCCTCTTGCAGATATTGACAGCCTAAGCGTGCTTTGGAACACTTCACCCTCTCTAAAAAAGGAATTGTTCGATGTTGATAAGCGGCGTGAAGCGGCAGCGCTCAAAGTTAAAACTGGCGATGTGCTAAAAATTATTTCAGCAAACAAAAACATTGCTGCACAACGCAAACGTGAAACAGAAGATTGTTTTGAAGAATGGATGGGTCTAGTTCAAGAGGGACTGCTTGGAATCGATGAAAATACTAAACCTCTCACTCTTATAAGAAATGTAACTGATGAACTTCTGCAGTGCTTTAATGAAGCAAAGATAACAGATAAGTTTGACGTGTTTGATATTGTTATGAATTATTGGAACGTAACAATGCAAGACGATGTTTTCATTATTTCTACTAACGGTTGGGAAATTGGGCATCGCATTGAAATCGAGTATAAAAAAGACAAAAAGAGTATTAAGTCATTTGAAGGAGTGCTTGTTCCAAAGGCTATAGTTGAGAGTAAGTTTTTTGTCGATGAGCTTAATGAAATCGAAAAACTAGAGACCGATGCTTCAAGCATTGAGTCAGAGCTTCAAGAAATGATTGATGAACAAGCTGGTGAAGACTCCCTTTTTGCTGAGGTGCTTAATGCAAAAGGTGATGCGGTAAGCAAAACTAATCTTAAGAACAGAATTAACGAATTGGATGCAAAAAGAACCTCAGAGGAAGTGGATATCCTGCAGTCTCTAATTGATTTGCTACCAACTGGCAACACTTCAAAAATGGAAAGAGTCCTCAAAAAGACACCACTGGTTGAAGACTATCAAATCAGAAACAAAGGTGGTGGGTTTGGAAAAGCCAAACTGAATGCCGCTTTAAAGTTTGCACAAGCCACTGCCAAACTCCCAAGCATTTATGTTGATGAGTATGAATGTTTAATTGGTTACCAAAATAAACTCACGGATTTTGAAAAGGCCTCTAAGAAGGTAAGTGAAAAGCGTGCTGAGCTTGATGCCAAGGTGATTGAGAAGTATGAGTGTCTTGAAATTGATGAGATTAAAGAAATGGTCGTCAACGACAAATGGATGCAAGTAATCCACAATGAGTTAGAAGAATTGTTTGATACAGAGCTTGACAAGCTTTCAACGAAAGTGAACTTAATCTCTAAGCGTTATGATACATCATTAAAAACGCTTGAACAGAGAACAGAGGCTTCAAGACAGGAAGTTCAAGAGGCACTTGCAAGGATGGGTTACTAATGGTCGGCTATCCCTCAGACTGGAAAGTAAAGACCGTAGATCAACTGGCAAACATCTCTACTGGGTGCAGGGATGTTAAAGACAGCGTGAAAACTGGCAAGTATCCTCTTTTTGTGCGTTCAAAACAGGTAGAGAGTATTGACAGTTTCGACTACGATTGCGAAGCAGTATTAACCGCAGGTGATGGCGGAACAGGCAAAGTTTTTCATTACTATAATGGTAAATTTTCTGCACATCAAAGAGTGTATGTGTTAAACAATTTTAAAGGGATTCGTGGAAAATACTTTTACTATGTTTTCTCTCAAAACTTCATAAATCAAGTTCAAAAGTTTACCGCTAAATCAACTGTTGATTCTGTTCGCAAGCCAATGATTGCCGAAATGGAAATCCCTCTGCCGCCCTTGAAAGAACAACAAGCAATCGTTGAAGTGCTGGAGAGTTTTGATAAACACATTAAGAATCTAGAAGCTCTCATTGCCAAGAAGCGTGACATTCGAGATGGCGCTTTGCAGGACTTGATGAGTGGTCGTGTGAGGGTTGATGGGTTTAGTGGGGAGTGGAAGCCAGGGAATTTACTTGACTTTGTTGAATTAGTTCAAGGTTTGACTTACAAACCTGAAGATGTTCGAACTTCTGGAACTTTGGTGCTTCGCTCATCTAATATTCAAAATGGAGTGCTTTCTCTTGAAGATAACGTATATGTAAATTGTGAAATAAATGAACGTATAAAGGCTCAACCTGGGGATATCTTGGTTTGTGTAAGAAACGGCAGTTCGTCTCTAATTGGTAAAAGTTGCATTTTGCCTAAGCTGGATAACACAACTTTTGGTGCTTTTATGACTGTTTTGCGTGGCGATGAAACGGGGTTTTTTGCTAAACTTTTTGAATCAGAACCAATACAAAATCAAATTAATAATCGCAGTAATGCAACTATAAATCAAATAACAAAGCAGGATTTTGAAAGTTTAAAAGTGTATGTTCCCGAGGAAAGAGAGGAACAACAAGCTATCGCAGAAATCCTAACATCAATGGATGATGAGATTGACTGCTTAGAAGCCGAGAAAGAAAAATGGGAGCAGATTAGAGACGGGGCGATGGACGACCTGTTGAGTGGAAAAGTGAGAGTAAGCAAATGACAAAAAAAGAAAAAGAACTGCAAGAGTGCGTTATTGGTTGGTTGAAGAACAACCTTGGCTACACTTACCTTGGCAATCTTGAAAATGAAGATAATGAATCCGTGAAGGCTGACCTGTTGACTAAAAACCTTAAAGAGAGGGGTTATGAAACAGGAGTCATAAAAAAGGCAATAGCCGACCTTCAAAAGGCATGTTCAGCCGCCTCTGTGAACCTTTATGATGCAAATAAGGAAGTGTATTCACTCCTCCGCTATGGTTGCCAAGGCATAAAACAAAAAGATGGTACATTCAAAACAGTTAAATATATCGACTGGGACAACATCGGAAATAACGATTTTTATGTGGCTGAAGAAGTCACGGCGCTTTGTACAAACGAAAAACGCAGGAAGCGCCCGGATATTGTTCTTTATGTTAATGGCATTGCCTTGGCAATTTTTGAGTTAAAAAGGTCATGCGTTGATTGCTTTGAAGGAATTTCAGACTTGCTCAACAAGCAAAAGCAAGAAAACATTGCAACATTCTTTAGTGCTTCACAGTTGCTCTTTGCAGGAAATGAATCTCAAGGGCTTTATTATGGAACAACCGGAACTCCCATGAAGTGCTACCTTCAATGGCGTGAATACGAAAAAGCTAAAGACAAAACCTCGCAAGAAATCAAAGACTTGCTTGATGGAAACTCAAACGACCTTTTTGCTGGCATTGTTTCAATGTGCAAAAAGGAAAGATTGCTCTCACTAATCCATGATTACATTATTTTTGACGCTGGAATTAAAAAAGTTGCAAGACACAATCAATTCTTCGCTGTTGAATGCTGCAAAGAAAACGTGAAAGCACAAGAAGGAGGCATTGTTTGGAACACCCAAGGGTCTGGAAAATCCCTGATTATGGTGTGGCTTGCTCAATGGATCAGAGAAAACATTCCAGACTCAAGGGTGGTAATTGTTACCGACAGAGAAGCGCTCGACGATCAAATTGAAAGCGTGTTTTTTAATGTCGAAGATAAACAAGTTACTAGAGCTAAGAGTTGTGAAGATTTGCGCGAATTGCTAAACGGTAATGAACAGAGGTTGATTTGCTCCCTTATTCATAAATATGGACACAATGCTGGAAAGGATTCTGATATTGAAAAATACACCCGAGAGTTACTTGCCAATTTGCCCAGCGATTATGAAGCAAAAGGTAACATAGTTGCGTTTATTGATGAATGTCATAGATCAAATTCAGGCAAGCTTCACGAGGCAATGAAGCAATTGATGCCAAAGGCGACACTCATCGGTTTCACTGGCACACCTCTCTTAAAAAAAGACAGAAAGACGAGTATTGAGACTTTTGGACCATATATTCACACTTATAAATACGATGATGGTGTAAGAGATGGAGTCATTCTTGACTTGCTTTACGAAGCTCGCGATGTAGATCAAGACTTAACTAGTAAGGAAAAGGTAGATGAATGGTTTAACCTAAAAACTGAAGGACTGACAGAAAATAAGAAGCAGTTATTGAAAAAGAGGTGGGCCACTCTAAGCAATTTGTACAGCTCAAAACAACGACTAGAAAAAATTACGAATGACATTATCTTAGATATGTATAAGATACCAAGATTGAGAGATGATGCTAGAGGAACGGCGATGCTTGTTGCTGGCAGCATTTATG
>CAVAWT010000013.1:5375-42095 GCA_963592435.1 Oribacterium sp.
GTTGTTACTTCTTATGTGCCTAAGAGCAGACCTTTTATTACGGATTTGGACGTTCCTGATGAAGAAGAATATAAAAAGAAAATTTACAAGCAGATGTTGTGCGGTAAAAGCGTATCAGATTACGAAAAGGAAAATAAAGAGTGGTTCAAAAATGAACCTGGAAAATGCAAACTTTTAATTGTGGTTGATAAACTTCTCACTGGCTTTGATGCACCAACAGCGACATATTTGTACATTGATAAATCTATGCGTGATCACGACCTCTTTCAAGCAGTTTGCAGAGTAAACAGGCCAGACGATGAGGAAAAGGACTTCGGTCATATAGTCGATTACAAAGATTTATTTCGCAATTTGCAGGCTGCAGTTCATGACTACACTGGTGAACCTTTCGATGGTTTTGATAAGGATGATGTAGAGGGTCTTTTGAAAGACAGAGCTAAAGAAGCCTACGCTAAAATGAAGAAAGCAAGAAATACTCTTCTAGAGATGTTTGAAGATGTTAACGACCCAAAAGCTGATAATGACTATTTTGAATTTTTCTGTAATGACCATCTTCTATCTGAGGATGAGCTAGCTCAGAGACGTGAGACGATGTATAGCCTAGTTTCTGCTTACATGAGGGGCTTTGCAAACTGTTGTGACAGTTTGGTTCCTTTGTTTGAATATGGCAGTGAAGAGGTTGAACGACTGCGCAAAGAGATCTCAGAGTTTAATAAAATTAAAGAAATGATTAAGCTTGCAAGCAATGATACATTTAATTATAAGCAATACGATCAAGATATGCGTTTTATTCTTGATAACTACATTTCTGCAAAGGAAGCAAGAGTAGTATGTACATTCGATGATAGACCACTGGTAGATCTTTTGGTTGATAATAAATTAACCACGCCTTTAGAGCTTTTTGACAGCATCCCAGCCAATTCGAAAGAGGCAAGGTCGGAAGTTGTTGAAAATAACATCAAACACGTGATTATAAAAAAATTTGCTAGTACGTCAAGAATTTTTATCAAGCTCTCCTCGATGCTTGAGGATGTAATTTTGAAAAGAAAGCAAGGGGCCATTGCCTATGAGGAATATTTGCGTCAAATTGTAAATATCGCAAGATGCATCCAAGATGAGGAAGAGCTCGATTTGTATCCCGACGAGATTAAAGACAGCAATGCACGACGCGAGTTTTATGACTACTTCACTCAAAAAAGCCAACTCACACTTCCCGACTATTCAGAAGTCGAATTAACGTGTTCAGTGGACAAACGCATCCAAAGCTCCCGTGAAGATGGGTGGCATGAAAACCTGCAAAAACAGAAAAAAATCCAAAATGCAATTTACCATGAAATTGAAAAATTTGCTACAGAAGATAATGATGAGCTTAAGGCAAAGGAAACAGAAAACGTGTATGACATCGCACGGCGTCAGAAAGAATACCTCTAGTGCGTAGCTCGTCTTTACAAATTGCCGGTTTAACAGTTAACGTTGAGCGCAAAGCCACCTTGAAGAATTTGTACATCAAGGTGTGTCCACCAGATGGTGAAGTTAAAGTCAGCTCGCCTGCAAGCATTTCAGACTCGCAAATTGAAATGTTTGTCACTGAGAAACTGCCAGAGATTAAAAAATACAAAACCAAGCTTGCCTCACAGGTTCGTCAAAGCAAACGAGAATATGTGTCGGGCGAGTCTTTTTATTTGTGGGGTAAGCCATACATGCTTCAAGTGCAAAACTCTGAAAATAGCCGTTCAAGCATTAAGAGAGTTACAGGCAAATTAATTCTAACCGTGCCAGAGGGCTCTTCTGTTGATTTTCGTAAGCGTAAAATTGAATGGTGGTACAGGCAAGAATTGCAACAAGCCATAAATGGCAAAGTAGGTGCACTGCAACAGAAAATTGGAGTACAAGCCAGTGAGTTTCGCATTAAAAATATGAAGACTCGCTGGGGCACTTGCAATGTTGAAAAGGCGCGAATCTGGATAAACCTCCAACTTGCAAAGAAACCCATCGAGTGCCTTGACTACATTTTGGTGCATGAGTTGTGCCACTTAATTGAAAAGAATCACAGCAAGCAATTCTATGCGTTAGTTGAACAATTTTGCCCTGGCTGGAGGGAGGCAAAAAAGGCTCTCGATGAGAGCACGCTGGATTATTATGAGACCTAGTTATACCTTTTAACCATTCCTATACTTTTTAATTATTCTTGAAGCCTGCCTGTGGCAAGGGTTCAATTTTGCAAATTTTCTATAAAGCCCGACCTTCGCGAGAAAATTGACATTGAAGAGCTGAACTCCAATTTGCAAGAAATTGTTGCCCGTGAACAGGCACTTCGCGATGCAATTGATGAGGTGATTCGCAAGATTGCTTGACAAGAGGAAGGTTTTATCATATAATTTTATGTGATAAAAAGGATGTAAAATGCAAATTTACGTTGATGAACATGCATTTAAGCATGGACTAACAGAAGAACAAATTCTTTATGCATGGGATAATTTCATAAAGAAATTGTATCGCGGAGCACCTAATGAAGGCGAAATTGTGTGTGTTGGCTATGATAAAAACGGTGTTATGATGCAATTGGTTGCGGTTGAGAAAAGCTTTGGCGTGCTAATTTACCATGCGATGACGCCGCCGACACAAAATGCATTGAAGGAGCTTGGGCTTTTAAAGAGGTGATTAAAATGACGGATGCGGAAATTCTAGAAAAATTTGGTGTGACGGAAGAGCAGCTTGATGCTTGGGAAAAGGATGCGACAAATGGTGTCTTTCACGGCGAGGCTCGAAAAATTGTTGTTGGACGTCCAAAACTTGCCGATGAGCCTTTGCGTGCAATCACAGTGACGTTGCCGTCTTCAATGGTTGACAGCATCGACAAACGCAGTGAAAATCGCTCCGCTTTCATCAGAAAAGCCGTCGCAGCTTGCTTGTAAACCTGAGGTGTTCATGTCCCACCTGTCAGAGTTAATTGAAGAGTTGTGCCCGAATGGGGTGGATTGGCAGAAATTGAAGGCAGGAAAAAGCAATATGAGTATTACAGGGAGAAGCTGTTGAGTTTTTAAGAATTTGCACGTCTGCGACATATAATAAAGAGGTATAATTTAGAAGAAAGAAAGGGGGCGAACATGTCAGTTTGCGTGCCATTAAATGAGTTGCAACACACAGGTGATTTTCTCAACCTTGTTAATTCTGAGGGTCAGGTTTGTGTGACCAACAACGGTCGCAGTGCTTTTTGGTGCATTCGAGATTCGCAGTTGGGGACGCCTTCGGCAAGTGCTTCAGAAAAATTAAAGAAGAGAATGGAGCTTGCAAAAAGTGAGGTTGAACTGAAAAAATATTCACCATTCGAAGACGTCATTCAGTCACTCAGATGAACGAATATCCTGTTTTTGTTACCTATGAGGCGCAGTTGGAAATGAAGCGCATCTCGGATTATCTTAAGAATGTGCTGTGTTCGGAGCAAGCAAACAGCAACTTCCTTGACGAGTTAGAGCGCCAAAAAGCAATAATTGCCACGCTTCCAGAAATTTATGCAATTTCTCAAATTCCAGAAATTCGACTAGCAGACGGACGCGTTGCGCCTGTGAATAACTATGTTATGGTTTACACTTTTGACGGTGACAAAGTTATTATTCTCCACATTTTTCATTCTTTGCAAGATTACGGCCGTTTGATGTGATCTTGCAGACAAGATACAGGGAGAAGTTGCTGAGTTTTAACAATCGAAAGAATCATAACGGAAATTACACACGGGTTTAATTATGGGCTGGAGAATTTTACTAAGAGCGTTGTGCCCATTGCGCAGACTAACTTGGACACCGTTGTCGGTGAGTATAAACCTTCGCCCAAGAAGAGCGATGCCTACCAGTCCGAAGCTGCGCTGGGGGCAGAGTTCTACATTGAATCGACCGCTTCCAAGCATTCTTTGAACGCTTTTATGGGGTAGGGTAAAGTTTTCAACATGAGCACAATTGGAACTCATTGGTTCGCGGTTAACGATGTGTAAACTCTGAAACAGAAATGCATTCATTGACTTATGCACTATAATTTAATTTTTATTCAAAATTCGTCAGGAGAAAAGTCATATGTCTTTAGAACACATCAAAGAGCAGGACAAAGAAATTTTTGAAGCGATCGATTCTGAGTTGGGTCGCCAGCGTGAGTCAATCGAATTGATCGCGTCAGAAAACTTCACGAGCCAAGCGGTGATGGAGGCTGTCGGGAGTGTTTGCACGAACAAATATGCGGAAGGTTACCCGAACAAGAGGTATTATGGCGGTTGCGTCAATGTTGACAAGATCGAGGAAATTGCAAGGCAGCGTGCTTGCGAGTTGTTTGAGGCGAACTTCGCAAATGTGCAACCTCATTCTGGCGCGAATGCCAATTTGGCTGCCTATTTCGCGTTAATCAAGCCAGGCGATAAAATTTTGGGAATGAGCCTCGACCATGGCGGTCACTTGACTCACGGAAGTCCTGTCAACTTTTCTGGAAAACTCTATGAGGTTTTCTCCTATGGTGTCGACCCAGAAACTGAAAGGATCGACTATGACGCAATGCTAGCGCAAGCCAAAGAGGTTCGCCCTGCGCTAATTGTTGCGGGAGCTTCTGCCTATCCACGAGCAATCGACTTTGCTAAAATTTCGGAAATTGCAAAAGAAGTCGGAGCAAAATTGATGGTTGACATGGCACACATCGCTGGACTCGTTGCGACGAAGAGCCACATGAGTCCTGTGCCCTATGCCGACATCGTCACATCTACGACTCATAAAACACTTCGCGGGCCTCGTGGTGGATTTTGCCTTTGCAACGATGAGGAGATCTATAAAAAACTTAACAGTGCTGTTTTTCCTGGATGCCAAGGCGGTCCTCTGATGCACGTCATCGCAGGAAAAGCTGTTGCTTTCAAAGAAGCACTCTCCGACGATTTTAAAGTCTACATTGACCACGTCATTGAAAATTCAACTGAAATGGCAAAGGGAATTGAAGAAGGCGGGCTTCGTCTTGTTAGTGGTGGAACTGACAACCATTTGTCGCTTGTCGATTTGACGCCTGCTGATGCTACTGGAAAAGACGCAGAAAGTGCACTCTGTGCTGCAGGTCTCACCGTTAACAAAAACACAATTCCGAACGAAACACGTTCTCCATTTGTGACAAGCGGAATTCGAGTTGGTTCTGCTGCTGGCACAACAAGGGGTTTGGGTGCTGAGGACTTCCACAAAATTGGCAACCTCATTTCAAAAGTTGCATTTAATTTGGGAGATGAAAAAGTTGAGAGAGAAGTGAAAGAGGAAGTCTCGTCGATTTTGAAAAGTCACCCTCTCTATGGCGACATGCAATAATCAAACATTTATTTAAACGTGTTTAGCGAATGCAGAAATAGTATTGCGTCCCCGATAGAAATTGGGGACGAGCTTCGTGGTTCTTGGGTTGAAGTTGATCTGTTGCGACTTCGCAATAATTTCTATGCGATAAGGAATTCTCTCAGACCAGGCACAAAAATTTGTGCTGTTGTTAAATCTGATGCCTATGGTCACGGGGCGATCACTTGCGCAAGAACTTTTGAAAACGCTGGAGCTGACTATTTCGGAGTTGCAACAGTTAAAGAGGGAATTGAACTTCGTGAGGCAGAAATTAAGAAGCCAATTTTGATGCTGTCACAACCTCCAGCTGCTGCAATTCCAACTCTTCTTGATTATGAAATTTTCCCTAGTGTTTTTGATTCTGAATTTGTTGTTCAATATGGTGAGGTCGCGGCAACTCGCGATGTGAAAGCGCCGTTTCACCTAGCCATCAACACAGGAATGAACAGAATCGGAGTTTCATGGAACGAGGCGGCAGAGTTCGCGAAGATGATTTCTTTCCACTCTGCACTTGAGCTCGCGGGCACGTTCACTCACTTCGCAACGGCAGATGAAATCGACACGCTTGACTTTGAAAAACAAGCAATCCGCTTTGAAACTGCGATTAACGAAATGAAGGCGATCGGCGTAAATCCTGGGATTGTCCACTGTTCAAATTCAGCTGCTACGTTGAAATATCCTGGAGTTCACCTCGACATGGTGCGCCCTGGCATCATTTTGTATGGCTTGAAGCCTTCGCCTGTCACAATCCCTCAAATCGATTTGAAGCCAGCGATGAGTGTGAGAGCCGTTGTTACTGATGTCAGAAGTGTTCCAATTGGCGAAGGTGTCAGTTATGGTCTTCGCTATCGATCGCGAGGCTATGCAAAAGTCTGCACCATTTCTGTTGGTTATGCTGACGGGCTCCATCGTGCATGTTCAGGAAAAATCAACTTCTTGTTTCATGGAGAAAAGGTTCGCCAGATCGGCTCGATTTGCATGGATCAGTGCATGTTTGAAGTTCCTCAAAGAAATCTGACGTCTTCTGCTTTTTCCTTTGAACCAAAGCCTGGTGAAGTTGTGACGCTCATTGGAGAAGAAGGAGACGGAGCTGTCACGCTCGACGACATGGCTCTTGCTTGCGAAACAATCAATTATGAGCTTGCTTGCGATTTTGGAGCGATGCGCTTAAATCGCGTCTATGTTTAACGCAGTTGATTACATCAACACTCCACGCTGGCAGAAAGTCTCGCTCGGCCTTAAGCGAACAGAGCTGTTGTTGGGACATCTTGGTAACCCACATAAAAATTTGAAATTCATTCATGTTGCAGGAACAAACGGAAAAGGTTCAACTTGTGCATTCTTGGAGAGCATCTTTCGCACTTCAGGAAAAAGAACCGGCCTGTTCACCTCGCCCTATTTAATGACATTTGAAGACAGGATTCGAGTTAGCAACGCTAACATTAGTAAGCAGCAACTAACTGAAGTCACGCTCCAAGTTAAGCAAGCAGCAGAAAAAGTTGAGAGTGAGATGGGGGAGCATCCGACAGAGTTTGAGTTAATGACAGCTGTCGCTTTTCTCCATTTTGCAATTGAGAAGTGTGATATTGTCATATGCGAGGTCGGGCTGGGGGGTCGCCTTGACTCAACAAACGTCATCACGCCAGAGATTTCTGTCATAACCCACATCGGTCTTGATCATCAAGCTATCCTTGGTGACACGATTGAGAGAATTGCTATTGAGAAAGCAGGGATCATCAAGCCTAAAGTGCCTGTCGTGCTTGCCCCACAAAAAGATTGCGTCTATCCAATTATTGAAGAAGTGGCAGGAAGACACAATGCTCCAATTTTTAAAGTTCAGAAAAATTCAAGAAACGGGGGCTATGGAACAGGGATTGATGATGTTTCACAAAATGGGTCTTCCGCTAAACCCTATTCCCTAATCGTTAGTCCCTTCTGTTTACGAATGAAAGGGAGTTATCAACTTGAAAATGCTACTGTTGCTGCTGAAGTCGCAAGGTTGTTGAAAGTTGATGGGGCTGACATCGAAGCAGGGCTCAGAAATGCCACTTGGCCAGGGCGATTTGAAATTTTTGAAGGCAACGGTCTGCCTTGCAAGGTGATTGTTGACGGCGCCCATAATGTTGATGGGGCGAGGGTGCTTGGGGAGGCGTTAAACAACATAGAAGTGGATCCTTCAACCTTGCTTTGCTCGTCTCAGGATGACGTGGAGGAAAGTCGCACGTCTCGTGATGGTGCGGAAGTTGAGGCAGGACGTGAGCGTATTGCAGTTTTTGGGGCGTTAAAAGACAAGGATGTTTCAGGCATTGTGGATGAGTTGGGGAGCTTTTTTGATGAATGGATTGTTTATAAGGTTGACAGCCCGAGGGCAATGGAGTCAGAAGAGTTAGCCTCGCTAACTGCAAAGTATGCAACAACAAAGATTGGGAAGTCACCAGTTAACGCACTAGACTTTGCCTTGAAAGAATCAAAAGAAAAAGGCCACCAAAACTTGATCGTTTGTTTTGGCAGCCTCTATTCGCTTGGTGACATTCGACGTCACCTTTTAAGGTTGCAGAACTCTTAAGCGTTTTTAGGTGTCAGTTTCCCATAGCATCCGTCGTGCCTGCGATAGAGCAAGTGCACTTCGTTGCTGTCGCGGTCAGTGTAGATGTAGAAATCGTGTCCGAGCAAATCCATACGCGAGAGCGCTTCTTCTTCAGTGCAAACTGTGTATGTGATCTCCTTGCGCTTCACGATGTCATCTTGCGTCAACTCCTCCATTAAAGCTTCGATGTCGAGCTCTCCTGAAGTCGCAACAAATGCAGCAGCTTCGCCTGTGTCGCGCTTTCTTTTGTCGATCATGCGTGTTTTATATTTGCGAAGCTGACGAACAATTTTTGCAGCAGCAATGTCGATTGCAGCATACATGTCGATGTCGCGAATTTCGACACGAGCAATTTGACCTTTCAAAGTCACGGTGACTTCACAAGTTGCAGGTGTTGGGTTTGCTGGGTTTTTCTCACAATAAAGCAAGCAATCGCAACTGATGATCTCGAGACCAAGTTGCTCAATTGAGTCTTTGATTTTTTCCTCAGCGTATGCTTGCAACGCTTCTGTGACTGGCATTTTGCGCCCTGAAACTGAAAAATTCATGGCAATGCACCCCACTTTCTAATTTCCTAAATTTTAATAAAACAGTTTAATTATATCGCATGATATAATTTTTTACATGCACACAATCGGTGAAAACACGCGTTTTTTGATTAGTAAATTGGTCGATGGAAGACGACCTCAATTAAAAAAAATGTGTCGTAATCTCATCATTCTTTTGATTGTTG
The DNA here is from genome assembly GCA_963592435.1 of Oribacterium sp. Lineage (GTDB taxonomy): Bacteria > Actinomycetota > Coriobacteriia > Coriobacteriales > Eggerthellaceae > Phoenicibacter. The sequence continues at coordinate 14,038 of CAVAWT010000013.1, forward strand.
CATTGATGTTGGAGATTTTCGTTTTCAACATTAATTTTTTTATGACACTAAAAAATGAACCGATTGACATTTCCTCTTCAATTTCTGCTCCAAAAACGAATCGGGTAAACGAGAACGGTCTGCAATCTTTCGTTTTGACGAGCGACAATCACACCCTTGAGTTCACCAACCTTGACTTGGAAGTCAATTCGCTCTTTCTTGATTTTGATGCTGACCAAACTGCGCAAGCACTCCGCATAAAAATTCAGTTTACTGACGACGCGCACATGTCCTATTTCGATTCCACGGAATATACTCAAGGCGTGCCGTTAAGTTCGATGTCGACTGCTTTCGACGAAACGCAATACATAAAAATAAATTCATCGGGCAATCTGCACAGTTTGAAGCTTGAAATTGTTAGCGATGGGACTCACGATCTGACCTATCCAATTTATGTTCAACAGGTTCAATTAAATCCGAACAGACCTTTTGATTTTAACGAAACGCGCTTTGGATTTGTTCTGTTGCTCATGCTGACGATCTATTGTTTTCGTCCGAAATCAGCGATCTATCGCATTAAAATTCGAGAAAATGACCTCGCCTCAAAAATTGGAATTGTCGGAGTCACAGCCATTGAGATTTGTCTGGCGACCACTTTTTTGTTTTATGGCGCAAATCTCGTCGGTGTCGCCACTCCCGATTATAATTATGGTGACTGGGATGGTCACTCGGTTGTCAACTCCTTCGACGTTGGAGGTGAGAATTCCCAGCAATATGCCCTCCTTGCCAAGGCGTTTGCTCACGGTAGTTTGAGTCTTGAGCAAGACCCACCCGACTGGCTTAAAAACATGGATAACCCCTACGACAAAGCGTCCCGAGATGAGGCTGCGAAGGAAAGTGGGCAGGACTACCTCTTCGATGTTGCCTATTTCCAAGGGTCTTATTATGTCTATTTTGGCGTTGTTCCTGTCATCCTGTTTTATCTGCCTTTTTACCTTTTGACAGGCGCAAACTTTCCAACTGCAATCGGCGTTTTGATTGCGACGATCCTTTTTTTCATAGGGATAACTGCGCTTTTGCACCGTTTTGCAAAATACCACTTTCAGCGTGTTAACCTCGGCATTTTTCTTCTGCTCCAAGTTGCTGTCGTTGGATGTTCTGGAGCGCTTTATCTTTTGAAGTTCCCGACATTCTATTCACTACCGATCGCTCTAGGGATCGCATTCACTGCATGGGGGCTCTATTTTTGGATGCGTTTTCGAAACGCCGAGAAGAGGAAACTAGGATTTTTTCTTGGCTCTCTTTGCATGGCACTCGTCATTGGGTGCAGACCACAACTTGCAATCCTGTCCGTTTTAGCGTTTCCTTTGTTTTTGCGCCCCTATGTTTTTGAAGGAAGGATCAAAACAAGAGAAGGCTTTAAGGAATTTTTATGCTTGATTTTGCCATATGTGTTCGTTCTTTTGTGCCTTTTTGCCTACAATTATGCTCGTTTCGGCTCAATTTTTGATTTCGGAGCGAATTACAACTTAACTGTCAATGACATGACGCGACGTGGCTTCAACTTCGGAAGAATTCCTCCTGCAATTTTCATGTATTTCTTGCAAACTCCTGCAACGAGTGGCGTTTTCCCTTTCCTGCAGGAAACAGTTTTTGAATCAACCTATTTCGGTCAAACGATTCGCGAATCAACATTCGGTGGAATTTTTGCATGTCTGCCAGTTTTGTGGTTGATAATTTTGGCTTTTCCAGTCCTGAAAATTCGTAATGCGCAACGTCAAACAAAAACGGTCACGGGTGTTGTTTGGTCGCTTTTGATTTGTGGCTTCCTCGTCGCAATTCTCGATGCTGAAGGAGCGGGAATTTTGCAGAGATACTATGCCGACTTTTCGTTTATGTTCATAGCATCAGCTGTCCTGATCGCTTTCATCTTAAACGAAAATGCACTTGTGAAATCATCTTTGGACGAGGCAGAACTTGAGCACGCCATCGACGGACGCTCGCTCGGAATCGTCCCTCTTCACTTGAGCGGAAATTTGCTCTATAAGGTTATAATAATGACGGTCACAGTGAGCGTGCTCTACAGCATCCTTCTCTGTTTTGTCCCAGAGACTGGGTGGTATTCTGACGTTTATGCGTGGTGTTATGAGTCGTTTAAGCATGCAGTGTTGTTCTGGACCTAAGTTTATTAAACGTGTTTAAAAAAAGATAGAGGGGTTTTATGAATTTTTTGATAAAGGACACCTATGAAGAGGCTTCGCTTGCCGCAGCTGACATAATAGCTTCTCAAATTGAAGAAAAACCTGATTGTGTTTTGGGGCTTGCAACTGGATCAACTCCGATTGGTGCCTATGCTGAGCTTGTTAAAAAGGTTGAACGAGGAGAGATCAGTTTTTCTGAAATTACGACTTTCAACTTGGATGAATATGCAGGCCTTGATGGTGAGCATGACCAGTCCTATCGCTATTTCATGAACAAACACCTCTTTGACCTCGTCGACATTGATAAATCAAAAACACATGTTCCGTCAGGCACAAGTGATGATCCTCAACAGATGTGTGATGATTATGAAGCTTCTATTGAGGCATCTGGTGGCATCGACTTGCAGCTTTTAGGTCTTGGACACAACGGACACATCGGCTTTAATGAGCCATCCGATGAATTCCCTGTCAAAACGCATCATGTTGCTTTGACTGAGTCAACAATTCAAGCAAATTCTCGCCTTTTCGATTCGATTGATGAAGTTCCAAAAAGTGCCTACACAATGGGAATCGGCACAATTATGAAAGCAAAAAAAGTTCTGCTCGTTGCAACAGGAAAAGGAAAAGCAGAAATTGTTGCGAAAGCTTTCAAAGGCGATGTCACACCACAAGTTCCTGCTTCAATTCTGCAAAGTCACGCAGATGTCACGATTGTTCTAGACAAAGAGGCAGCGGAACTTTTATAAAAAGAATCAGATTGATGTGCGACTTCCATATGAGGAGGGTTTTAGAAGATGCAAATTGTTAATGGGAAAACATACGTTGATGGCGAATTTATCGAAGGTGTTGCTGTCAACATTGAAGAAGAAAAAATTGCGTCGATTGGTGAGCCAAGTGGAGCAGGAGAGACGCTCGATGCAGATGGACGCTATGTCGTTCCGGGCTTTGTTGACCTCCATTTTCACGGCTGTGTTGGAGCTGATTTGTGCGATGGGGAAGTTTCGGGTATTCAAAAAATTGCTCAATTTCAAGCATCAAAAGGGACTACAACGATTTGCCCAGCAACAATGACGTTTTCTGAAGAGATTTTGACGCCCATTATGAAAAGTGTCAAAGACTTTGTTGATAAACAAAAAAAAGGAGAAGTGCTTGAGGATTGTGCCCATTTTGCTGGGGTGAATATGGAAGGTCCCTACATTTCGCCTAACAAGGTGGGAGCGCAAAATCCAGCCTACGTCCACGCAGGTTCGATTGAGGAATTTAATCGTTTAAACGAAGCGAGTGGCAACATGATCAAACTTGTCGATGTCGCACCCGAGGTTGAGGGAAACATCGATTTTATCAAGCAAGCGACTAAGTGTGGCATGAGAGTTTCAGTTGCTCACACTTGTGCTGATTATGATGAAACGGTTGAGGCGTTCAAGGCAGGAGCGCGTCAAATGACACATTTGTTTAACGCCATGAATCCAATTCACCACAGAAATCCTGGACCAGTCGTTGCTGCTTCTGAAAACGATGAGGTGATGGCTGAGCTTATATGCGACGGCGTGCATTCTCATCCCGCAATAATAAGAATGGCATTCAAACTTTTTGGTGATAACCGTATAATTTTGATTTCAGACACGATGCGCGCTTGTGGTTTGGAGGATGGAACTTATGATCTTGGAGGTCAAGATGTGACGGTGAAGGGCAACTTGGCGACCATTGCAGACGGCTCGATTGCAGGAAGTGTGACTTGTTTGCCTGACTGCGTGAGATATGCAGTGCTAAAGGCTGGAATACCTTTAAAAACTGCAATTAAGTGTGCAACAGAAAACCCTGCTCGCGCGTTGGGGCAAAGTGACAACATCGGCGTGTTGAAGGCTGGTGCGTTTGCCGACATTTTAATTTTGAACAGCGATTTGACACTTGAAAGTGTTATTCTTCGTGGTAGGAAAATTCAAATATAAATCAAAAAACAGGAGGATGATATGTATAAAGTTCATTGCTTAAACAACATTTCACAAAAAGGTCTTGCAACCTTTTCGAGCGATTATGAAATTGTCGATTCAATTGAAGGGGCCGACGTTGTTCTTGTCAGAAGTGCAAACATGCATGAGATGGAGATTCCAGATTCTGTTAAATGTGTCGCTCGTGCAGGCGCTGGAGTCAACAACATTCCGCTAGAAAAGCTCGCTCGGCGTGGGATTCCTGTTTTTAACACTCCAGGAGCAAACGCAAATGCTGTCAAGGAGCTCGTTGTTGCTGGCATGCTTTTGGCTTGCAGAGACTTAATCGGCGGAAACGAGTGGGTCAGAGAAAACGCAAACGACGAAAACGTTGGAAAAAGTGCAGAAAAAGCAAAGAAAGCGTTTGCAGGTTCTGAAATTGCTGGAAAAACACTTGGAATTGTTGGTCTTGGAGCAATTGGGCGCAAAGTCGCTCGAGCAGCAGAAGCTCTCGGCATGGAGTGCATTGGAACTGATCCTTTTCTAACGCAAGAAACTGCTGGTGGAATTTCGAGGAATTTGCGTTTTGAGCCCAACGCTTCAATTCTCTACCAGATGAGTGATTTCATCACCATCCACGTTCCTGCGACAAAAGACACAATCGGAATGATCGATGCTTCCGTTCTCTCAATGATGAGAAATGGCGTTGTTTTCTTGAACTTCTCGAGAGACACTCTTGTCAATGACGACGACATGGCAAAAGCGCTTGAGAATGGCAAAGTTGGAAAATATGTCACTGATTTCGCTAATCCAAAAGTTGTTAAAATGCCCAATACGATCGTTCTTCCACATCTCGGTGCTTCAACTCAGGAAGCAGAAGACAACTGTGCAAAGATGGCAGCTGAAGAAGTCATGAAGTTCCTTGAAACTGGTGAAAAAGTTCATTGTGTGAATTTATAAAATTTTGCACTAAAAATTAAAGCTGATAAACCAAAGCGTGACAGAAGTGGCACATGACGAGGTAGGTGCCACTTAACTGCGTTAAAATAATAGTATCGCACTGGATGGTGTGAAACAAAGGGAGATGATGCTTTATCAGTTAATGAACAAAGACAAGGTTGTTGCAACCTACAAGGAATCCAAGGAGTTGGACGAGTATTACTATGAGCTCGTTGAACAGAAGGATTCCTATCTTCCGATAGGCTTTTTGAGCATTAACGACTGGATCGATGGACGCCAAATCGCTAAACATCGCGTAGCTATTCAGAAATTGATGCGTGACATCGGAATGACAACACGTCATGATTTCATAGGAATGGCACGCTGTTTGTCTTTGACTGACACTTTTTGGATGAAGCGCGAAGACGAGGGTCTAAAATGGGACAGTGTGTCGCTTTACAGAAACCCGTTTGATGATGTCATTGCACGAATCGCTTTTGATGGGACAGGAATGTTCGGAAGACAGAATTCGCCAACTTCTCCAGAATTTGCAACATCAGGCTCATTTGAAAAATGCTGGGTTCGAGAAGATAGGCAAATCTCACTTTTGAAACGTGGCTCGTCGGGTTTTGCAAACACTGGTTTTGAGCCCTATTCTGAAAAACTTGCTTCGGATTTATTGAAGGGAGGAGAAATTAAACATGTTCCCTATTCATTGCTTAGGTTTCACAAACAACTTGCCTGCAAATGCCCTCTCTTCACTTCCGAAAAAGCGGGTTTTGTTTCCGCTCACAGATTCTTTGAAGGTAATTTCGGAGTTAAGGAGATGCTTGATTTCTGTGAAAAATATAATTCTGAAGAGCGATTCAGAGAGATGATTATTTTCGATGGCATCATGGGGAATGTAGACCGTCATTCTGGTAATTACGGCTTTCTTGTTGACAATGACACTGGTGAAATTTTGGAGCTTGCACCTCTTTTCGATCATAACATGGCGTGCTTACCTTACATGATGGAGCAAGATGATTTTGATGATTATGTGAGGCAAATTGGTCCGAAAATTGGCACGGATTTTGTCGACATTGCTAAGGCACTCATCACTCCCAGCATAAAGGCAAAATTGATCGAGTTAAAAGATTTTGAATATGCTGATCCGGGCTTTGGCTATCCAAAATGGAAACTTGAAGCTGTCAACCACTTAAAAGACGTCCAAATTAAAGCAATTCTGAGCTAATAAACGAATTAATAAGCTCCCAGCATGGATAAACATGCAATTCGATAACACAAGAGCGATGGAGGATTTTTTAAACATTTTTGAACCCTATAAATCGAAAATGTGCGTTTCAACCAGCTCGGACATTGCTGTTGAAACTGAAATGTTTCAAGAAAACGCTTTCTTTCCAAATCACATTGTGATGCGACTTGCGACAAAAGAAATCGGACAACCTGCATATAAAACAATAGATGATTTCGATGAATATCTAAGACACATTATTGATTTTAGGAACAAGACGTTCGACTCTTTAGATAAGATAATTTCGAATGAAAAAGAGCAACAATTGCTTCATAAAAACTAGCTATTGTTGTGATATTGAAATTTGCGTTCAACAAGAAACTTTTGTCAAAGCAACGTTTTTAGCTAAACTGCTTCTATGTAAGAATTTTTTGGTATAATGTTTTCTCGCGAATGGTCGAGTGGCGCAGCGGGAGCGCAGTTGCCTTACAAGCAAACGGTCGGGGGTTCAAATCCCTCCTCGACCACCATTTGGAGTAAAACGCAGAAGCTTCTCACTTTTTCATCTTTTATAAATAAATTCCTTTTTCGCAAGTCACGTTTAACTACCTTTAAGAAATCGCAAAATTTTTAAAGTTTTCAAGTAACGATAAGGTTATTTAAGGTCGAACTTTTATTAATTAACAGATTGATAAATATGTTCATTAAACAATCGACATTTCGTTAAAACTAATTTTTTGAAAACCTACCGAATATGTTAAAAATTGTCACTCTGAATTAGGACTTTGGGTGTAAAATATCAAATTATATAATGTGAACTAAACGTTTGCATGCATTACAAGGAGGCTAGTTATGGCACTGCGTTATCATAAACTTGGAATCATCGGGGCTCTCGATGAGGAAATTGACACGCTCGTCAAAAATTTAATTCCGAATCCCCTCACGATGATACCAGCTCAGACCTATGAAATGAACACTTGTTTTCATGATGGGCAAATCGGAAATCAAGAGGTCGTTGTTGTCAGATGTGGCGTTGGGAAAGTTAATTCTGCAATTGTTGCTCAACACCTGATCGATAAATATGGTTGCGACGCTGTGATGAAGGTCGGAGTTGCAGGCGCTGTTGCGGCAGATGTCAAGAAAAATGATATCGTCATTTCAAAAGAGCTTCTTGAGCACGACATGGATGCGTTTGGTCAGGCTGGAGAAATTCCAAACATGGAAAGCTCAACGTTTGTTGCCGACAAAGAATTAATTCAAGCTGCACAGAAAGCTTGTGAGATTGTGATGGGGGAAGGTAACTATCACATTGGCACTCATGTTTCGGGGGATCAGTTCATTCGTTCGTCAGAAAAGAAAGACTGGCTAAAGAGAACATTTGGGGCTCTTAGTGCAGAGATGGAAGGAGCAGCCGTTGCTCATGCTGCAACTGTCAACCAAGTGCCCTTTGTCATTTTGTCTTCAATTTCTGATCTGGCAGATGATGACGCTATTGATTCATTTGAAGAGACTAAGGACGAAGCGGTCGACTACACCGCTGCAGTCATTCTTCAGATGTTGAGATAGACCGCTTAGCGGATTAATCGAATTGTAACTTTTGACTTCCGCATTTAACCTATATAATTTCATATTGTTACACCAAAGATCAAGGAAAGGGGATTTATGTCTAAAATGACAGAAATTCGCTGGCATGCTCGCGCAGGGCAAGGTGCTGTTACTGCTGCTAAGCTCATTGCAGACACTGCACTTTCTGCTGGTGCTTTCATTCAAGCAATGCCAGAATATGGGCCAGAGAGAACAGGTGCGCCATTGAAGGCCTACACTCGTGTGTCCGAAAATCCAATCGAGGTTCACAACTCAATCAAAACACCAGACATTGTCGTTGTTTTGGACGAGACGCTACTCGATATTGTCGACGTCCTTGAAGGAATCAAGGAGAATGGCACTGTCATCTTGAACACTCAAATGAGTGCAGAGGATGCGAGGAAGAAATTGAACGCTCCAGAACCTGTGAAGGTCGCAGTTGTTAATGCTTCTGACATCGCTCTTTCAACAATAAAGCGCGACATTCCAAACACGCCGATCTGTGGAGCTCTTGCAAAGGTGACTGGAGTTGTTTCTGTTGAAGGAATCAAGGAACACTTGAAAACCACTTTCGGCAAGAAATTCTCCCAAGAGATAATTGAAGCGAATTTGACAAGCGTAGATCGTGCATATGAGGAGGTGCAAGAATAATGCAGATGCCAAGTTTAGAAACTTTCGACGAGTGGCGCCCAGAAGAAATTCCTCAGGGCTACGTCTGCAAGGCAGGCACTGCTCATGAATATGTGACAGGTGGCTGGCGCTCGAAGCGCCCTGTGTGGGACGCAGATGCATGTTCAAATTGCATGATGTGCTGGGTCGTTTGCCCCGATTCTTCAATAGTCACGAAGGACGCGAAGATGGTCGGCATCGACTATGACCACTGCAAGGGCTGTGGCGTTTGCGTGCACGAGTGCAAATTTGACGCACTTTCAATAATAAAAGAGTCTGAGGCGCTGGCGAAGGAGGGAAAATAATGGCAACTTCAAAACCATTTTCAGCCACTGGCAACCAGATGATCGCCGAGGCGTTTCGTCAAGTTGACCCAGACGTTATGGCAGCCTATCCAATCACACCTCAAACAACAATCGTTGAAGGTTATGCAAAGTTTGTTGCGCAAGGGCTTGTTAACACTGAATTTGTCACTGTCGAAAGTGAACATTCAGCAATGAGTGCCTGCGTTGGTGCTTCTGCTGCTGGCGCTCGCGTTGCAACTGCAACTGCGTCGCAGGGCCTCGCGCTCATGTGGGAGGAACTCTACATCGCGTCTGGCATGCGCCTTCCGATCGTAATGGCAAACGCAAATCGTGCTTTGTCGGCACCAATCAACATTCATGGTGACCATTCCGACGTCATGGGTGCTCGCGACTCAGGGTGGATTATGCTTTTTGCAGAAACTGCGCAGGAAGCCTATGACAATTCAGTCATCTCATTTCCGATCGCTGAAGACAAAAACATTCATTTGCCTGTCATGACAACTTTGGACGGCTTCACGACGTCTCATGCGATGCAAACTTGTGTCAAGGAAGACGACGAAACTGTCAAAGAGTTCGTCGGTGACTACGTTGGAGAAAACGGACTTTTGACATCAGATGAGCCTGTCGGACACGGACTTTTTGCAAATGGTTCATCATACATGAAAACTCGCAAAGTGCTTCGCGATGTTTCTCGAGCTGCTCTTCCAATCATCGAAAAACACGGCAAAGAGTGGGCAAAAATCACAGGTCGCGATTTTGACTTGGTCGACTGCTGGGGAGTTGAGGACGCTGACATTCTTGTTGTTGTCTTGGGTTCGGCAGGCGGAAACGTCCGTCATGTTGCAAGAATAATGAAAGAAGAAGGCGTCAACGTTGGCGTCATTCGTCCAAGAGTCTATCGCCCCTTCCCTGACGCTCAAGTTGTGGATGCTATCAAAAAGGTTGCAGAGGATCGCAAATGCAGTGTCGTCGTTTTGGATCGCGCCGACAGTATCGGCGGCCACTTTGCGCCATTAGGCGCAGATGTTGCTTCAGCACTTTTTGCTGCAGGTGTTGATGTGCCATTTAAAAATTACGTCTTTGGTCTCGGGGGACTTGACTTCACAGAAAAAATCATTCGTCAAATCATCTCAGAGGCTGAAAGCTTGCGCGACTCGCGTGAAGGCGATGGGACGATCAAATTCATTGGATATATGGATGAGAAAGGGGAAGAATAATGGCTAATTTAAAACAACTTTCTCAGCTTCCAGAGAGACTTGCTCCTGGCCACAGACTGTGCGCTGGTTGTGGCGCTTCAATGTGTGTGCGCCAAGTGATGATGGGTGTGCCTGAAGATTGCATGCCAGTTGTTGGTAGTGCAACAGGATGCTTGGAAGTCTCCACGACAATTTATCCTTATAACGCATGGAATGTTCCTTTCATTCACAATGCATTTGAAAACTCAGCTGCAACAATTTCAGGAGTGGAGGCAGCTTTTAATGCGATGAAGCGCGCTGGCAAAATTCCAGCTGATAAAAAATTCAAGTTCGTTGCGTTCGGTGGCGATGGTGGCACATATGACATCGGCTTGCAGTCGCTTTCTGGTGCAATGGAGCGTGGGCACGACATGGTGTATGTCTGCTACGACAACAATGCCTACATGAACACTGGCATTCAGAGATCGTCAGCAACACCAAAAGGCGCGTGGGCGACGACTTCTGAAGTCGGAAAAGCACAGCAAGGCAAGCCTCAAATTCGCAAAGACTTGGCAAGCGTCATCGCTGCTCATCACATTGGCTATGTTGCACAGTCAACTGTCGGGCATTGGAAGGACCTGACTTCAAAGGCAGAAAAAGCTTTTGCATGCGAAGGCTCGGCGTTTTTGGTCGTTTTGGCTCCATGCCCTCGTGGTTGGAGATATTCTGAAGACTTGACAGCTCAACTTTGCAGAGCAGCAGTCAATTCAAAATATTGGCCACTTTTTGAGGTCGATCATGGCGTTTGGAAAGTGACAGACGTGCGCGAAAACAAGCAAGTGCCACTGGAAGACTTCTTGAAGCCTCAAGGTCGCTTTAAGCACCTGTTCAAGCCAGAAAACGAAGCTTTGCTTGAGGAGATCAAGCAGGATGTTGAATCCTACTGGGAATATCTCCAAGCTATGCAAGCAGCAACCAATAAGTAATTCCAGAAGTAATCTGCTCGGCATCTTCGCCCTGCAAACAAGACCCGCAGCACGTAAGGCTAGCGGGTCTTTTTTTCGCGCGAATCTGCTCGACCAGCTTAACTTTGTTTTCTTCATAACAATCTGCTCGGCATCTTCGCTCTGCAAACAAGACCCGCAGCACGTAAGGCTAGCGGGTCTTTTTTTGTGCACAAAACAATTCTTAGATGTAAAGTCCTAAAGTGTTTTGAGATAAGTTTTGGGAGTACCGCACTTAAAAAAAAGTTGCGCAACTATTTTTTGGAAGTGAATGTTATAAATAAGGAACAGAAGCTCCCAGACTGAACTTGGAAGCCTTGAAAATGGAAGTTTTCAAGGAGCTGAAAAGGTTGGAAGAGGAAATGAAACTAACAAAGAGCTTTTGAAAGGGACAATTTTGGTGGCTACAAACTGCAAAATGCCGAAAAATTGTCAAATTTGCAAAAAAAAAAAACCTCTTGACGTAAAATTATTGGTTGAAAACGAAATGAAGCTTAAACGTCACAGGTAGGAAGATTTTGGAGGATGTGATTGGCTTCCATCATTAAAAAAGAAGAAAAATTGTCAAAGGCAGGTGCTTGTGAAAACGCGAGTTGCAGGTTTGTTGACGAGTTGTTGAATTCAGAACCTGATTCTAAAACAACGATTTTAAATGCAGATTCAAAAACAATCATCTTGAATGCAGATGTCGAGATTGAGGAAGAGTCAAACACGACTGAAATCAAGGCTGGACTTGAAACTGAAGTGAAAGCCGAGCCACAAGTAGAGGAAGTGAAGTCGCTGGAAGAGCCTCCAGGGACAACGGTGCTAAACTTTGCAGATGTCACGTCGAAAGAACTCAAAGAAAAGGAGAAGCCTGAAGTAAAGGCTGAGGCAAAGCCTGAACCCAGGAAAGAGGAAACCCAAGGTGGTAATTCTGTTCTCAAGAAGGCAAAGGCGGTCGTCAGCAAAAAGGGAAAAGAAGCACCAACACCTGACGAAACACCGAGCATTTGGGTGCCTGAGACCAAGCCACAAAAGAAAGAGACAGCTTTTCAGGTCAAAGTGAAAAAGACCGATGAAGTTTTTGATTTGCAGAAAGAAAAGACAACGGTCGGAAAGTCGAAATATAGCGACATTCAGATCAAAGACACTCAAACAGTTTCAAGAACACACATCATTTTGCACTTGGAAGATGACAAGTTGATTGTCGAAGACAACAAATCGCTAAATGGCACCTTTGTCAACAATGAGAGACTTGTGACAGGTGAGCGACGCGAGGTTTCTGACGGGGATGTCATCCGTGTGAGTGACGAGGAGCTGATTGTTTGCTCGAAGGAAGGCGGGCGTTAGAAGTGAAGTTTCGCGGCGCAGGCGCAACAAACGTAGGGACAACAAAAAAGACGAATCAGGATTCCTATCTGATCAAGGTAGCCGAGACTGAAATGGGCGATGTTGCTCTTGTTGCTGTTTGCGACGGAATGGGAGGCCTTGCAAAAGGCGAGCTCGCAAGTGCTGAAGTTGTTCGTTCACTTTCGAAATGGTTTGAAAACAAACTGCCGATTCTTCTTGAGACGCTCGCGACTTCTGTTGAAGGCTTGGAGTCTTCAGTCAAAGGTCAGTGGTCTGGGCTTGTTCAAGATTTAAACATTGAGATCATGCGCTTTGGAACAACAGACCAGATCAATCTTGGTACGACACTCACCGCGATGCTCTTTGTTGGTGGGAGATATTCAATTCTCCATGTTGGCGACTCGAGAGCCTATGAAATAACAGAAAGCGAAGTTACGCAACTGACCAATGACCAGACCTATGTCGCTCAAGAAATTGCGGCGGGAAGAATGACCGAGGAAGAAGCAAGAGTGCACCCAAGGAGAAACGTCTTGTTGCAGTGCATCGGGTCTTCGGTTGAAGTCGTCCCAGAGATAACTCATGGCACGCTCAACAAAGAAGCAACCTATCTTGTTTGTAGCGATGGTTTTCGCCACGTTTTGGAAGAAGGAGAGCTTGCAGGCACTTTCAACAAAAAAGAGCTTAAGAACTTGTGGAAAAACAAGGACGGAAAGAGCGAAAAGAAGGTCTCGAAGAAAATTGAAGATGTTATTGAAGAAGTGATGAAAAGGGGCGAGCAAGACAACATAACAGCTGTTGTTCTTGAGTCCTATTAAGGTCAAAATCAAAGAAATTTTAAAGAAAAGGGAAATGGCAAAGAAGAAACACACAGACGGATTGAAGCGCGGAGACGTCATCAAGGAGCGTTATGAAGTTTTGCGCCTTATTGGCGAGGGCGGAATGTCCCGTGTGTTTTTGGCGGCAGACTTGAAGCTTCAAAACAAACAGTGGGCGATCAAAGAAGTTGATCGTCGCGCGAAAGACCCTGTCGGCCGTCCGATCGAGCAATCACTTGCAAGTGAGGCTGACCTTCTCTCGAAGCTCGATCATCCAAACATCGTAAACATCGCAGACATCGAGAAAACTGAGAATTACATCTATGTTGTGATGGACCACGTTGAGGGTCAGTCGCTCGACAAAGTTGTTCGTGAGAACGGTCCGCAGTCAGAAGAAGACGTCAAAAACTGGATGGTTCAGGTGTGCGACGCTCTTGACTATCTTCATTCGCAAACTCCACCTGTGATCTATCGCGATATGAAGCCTTCAAATATTATGCTTCGCCCTGACGGCAACGTTAAGTTGATTGATTTGGGTGTTGCTCGTGAATATAAAGACGAAGCGAAGAAAGACACAATCGCGTTTGGCACTGAAGGCTATGCAGCACCTGAGCAATATGGAAGCGTGCAGACCGACCCGAGAACTGACGTTTATGGACTCGGAGCCACGATGTGGCACTTGCTCGGTGGAGCGGCACCCCCGAAAGAATATCCTCTGCGCAACGTTCGAGAGCTCAACCCGAAGGTCGCAGAAGGCTTTGCGCAGGTCATCATCCCGAAATGCACCGAGCTTGATCGCGAAAAGAGATATCAATCATGCGCCGAGATGATCACCGACTTGGAAGTATATGAAGAGCTCACGCAAGATTATCGAAATGAGCAAAAATCAAAGGTACGCAAGTTTGGAATTGCTGCTGGACTTGCTGTGTTTTTCCTCATTTTGGGCATCATCTTGACAATCGCGAGAACTGCCTACATAAACGCGAATTACGATTCGCTCATCAGTCAGGCAGATGTCATGAAGCGTCAAGATCCAGATGCCGCAACAGAGCAATATCTCGCAGCTCTTTACTACAAACCCGATGCAGTCGATGCCTATCTCGGTTTGATTTATTGCTATCGTTTCGACGGCAAGTTCACTCCTGAAGAAAAGCAGCAGTTCGACGCAATTTACAACGCAAACAAGTCGACGCTCCAGAATTCTTCGAGGTTTGGCGAACTGTCCTATGAAATCGGAAGGCTCTATTGGTATTACTACACCTACGGCTCTTCTGATGGAGGAACGGACGATAACCAGTCGACGCGCATAAAAGCTTCTACGGAATACTTCGCAGACGCGAAAGACGCGCCAGATTTCGACAGAAGAAGCACAGCACAAACCTATTATTCAATCGCCACTTTCACTTCCGACATCGAAAACGCGATTCGGGAGGGCGAAGAGAGCGAAAACCTTTACAAAGATTATTGGAACAGCCTCGTGAGCTTGACTGCAAACGTCGAGTCAGAAAGCGTTGAAATCATAAAGCTCGATTCTTACGAGCTTGTGACAAACGGGGTTGAGACCTACATGTCGAAGTTCAAGGACTTCGCAAAAGTCTCGCGTGACGACCAGAAAGATTTGTGCAAGCAAGTTGCGGAAGACTTGCAGAAGACAAACTGGTCAGAGACTAACAAGATGAAAGCGCAAGACACACGAGCGCGACTTGAAGCAACCATCATACCGCGCATCGACGCGGTTTATGGCTCGGCGAGTGTGGCGCCAGGGACAAGCAATTAAGGAGGTGAAGGAGACGAAATGGAATCGATTTTGTTTGGGTTAGCAGTTGCATCATTCATTTGCGCGTTCGTTTGCGCAGTGATCGCTGTCATTTTGCACAAAGTGCTCGGCGTGCATGATGCAATCAACTTCCTGCGCAACAAAAAGGTCGCTCCTTCAACTCACTCAAGGAGCAAGAAAAAGCCTGTTGTTAAGTCAAGAAGGACGAAGCCGAGAATAACAGGTTCAACGAAGCCAACGTCAGAAGTTGTTGATAAGGCTGGCAGGATCACTAAAGACGACTTGGACAAAGCTTCAAAGGATTTGACGAGCGAAGAAGAAAAGCCGAAAAAGAATAAGAAGGCAAAAGGCAAAGCACAGCTCAAAAATTCTGAAAGTTCTGAGGAACCGACATCATTGTTAAAGGAAGAAAGCGAATTGCCAACGTCGCTTTTGGGTGAGGAGAGCGAAAAACCAACGTCGCTTCTTTCAGACGAAACAAGTGAAGCTCCAACATCGCTTTTGCAAGAGGATTCGGAGAGACCAACGTCACTTCTTGAGCAGGAAGAAACTGAAGCGCCAACATCTGTGTTGAGTGTTGATGAAGCTGAGAAGCCAACACAGCTTTTGACAGAAGATGACACAGAGCGCCCAACGTCGCTTCTTGAAACAGACGAAACAGAAAAACCAACAACTCTTCTTAAAGCAGAAGATGAAGAAAAAGAGAAGTCGCAGAGCGAATTTGTGACAGGAAATGTTTTGGAAGAGGAGCTGGAGAACAAGTTCAAGTTCAAAATTGTCACAAGTGAAATTGTCGTTCACACTGACGAGAAAATTATTGAGTGATTAATTTTAAAAAGGAATTGGTTTTAAAAGGCAAAGGTCGAAGGAGGAAATTATGAAAGTCAACGAAACAAGCACGTGGAGGAAGACAGTGCAGATTTTTGCATCGTTTGCGCTCGTCTTTTCGATGATCCCAATTTGCGCCACACACAACTCGCAAGTGGCAGAGGCGACCGATGGAGGAACAACCGAAGAACCTTGGCTTTATTATTCAAACGTTTATCCTGAAGATTATCAGGCTAAAAACACTCATAAAGAAATCGACGTTGATGCCAAAGAAGTTGGCGGAAAATTAATATACGACAAAGACTACAAAGACTCAAAAGACATATATTCACAAATTGTAAAACATGTGATCGATGCAACAAAAGATGGAAATAAAATTTTTAAAGAAGGTAGCGCGACACTTGACGGAACTCCTTCTTTTACTTCTAATGGCGCTGTAGAGGTGCAATCGAATAATGATGCTGTCAGAATAGACACAACAACTCCAGTGGTTACAAAGAGTTATGTTCACAATGATGATAACCCAATTCTGATTACTTATTGCTTGCCAAGTGAAGATACCAACAACTGGGAACTGTCTTTTTCTGTTAAAGGCAAGGACAATGATGACAAAGATCTTTCAGTGAATGTCGTTGCTACTTATAATTCAGCTGATAAAACGCTTAATATCAAGGAAAAAGATGAAAAATTCGAACTGCCAACAGAATCTCTTGAGGGAGACGAGGTATTTAACCTTGAACCAATCGAGAGAATTGATGAAATCAAAGATGTCCAAACTGAAGACGCTACAACTCTGAAGAATTTCTTTAAAGACACTGGCATCGACACTTCCTTTACGGGGGTGGAGCTCGAGACTGACCTGCCTTATAAAGACCTCATTTATCAAGATTATAAAATGGTGTCAGTTGACGATGAAAATTGGAAGGTAACTTTTGACGAAAAAGACAAGAAATTAAAGGTAACTAAAAAGAACGCTGAGGCGAGCACAAGCTCTTTGAAGTTGACATTTTATGCAGGTGAGGAATTTAAAGAAGATGGAAGCAACACGCTGTGTGTAATTGATGGTGCTGATGAAGGTAGCATTAAAACAAATATCAACACGAAGACTGCTGAAGCAAAAATAGTTTCAGATGCTGTCAGTGGATCATCGCTTGACCTTTCATTTAGAGGTGATACTTGCGTTTTGAAAATTTCTGGCTTATCTCGAAATGATTATAAAATTACCTATGACGATAAATATAAGGACTTGTTCGATGTGTCACTTGACCTTAAGGGGAAGGAACCAGGAATTACTTTAAAAAGGAAAGAGGCAGTTTCTGCAACAGCAGAGTGCTTAGGCGGTTTTGAATTTAATTTTTATATTGGTGACGATCCTGTAACGAATCGTCTCGGAGATGAAAACTTCAAAATTGGCGTTAACCAAAACACAAGAACGAATGATGCGAAGATTGTGACTGATAAACTTGGTAACGAAAGTAAGCTGTTCGAGGTGACTTACGGACAAGAAAATCCCCTTGTGATTTCCTTTGATGGAGAAGATGGAATGAAGAGGGGAGACTATTTAATTTCTGGTGCCGAAAATGATTATTATTCTTTCGAATATAATTCAGAAAAAAAACAGCTATCAATTAAACCAAAGAAAGCTTCCGACAATCAAGCAAAGACAGTAAAGTTGACCTTCTATGTTAACTCTGGAGAGAAAGCCATTGAGAACAATCAACTCGTTCAGGTTGACCTCAATGTGAAAGTTAACAAGAAGGAGATTAAGTGGAATGAGGATGCACTCCCAACAGGAGGAAAGACTGCCGCTTTGGACTATCGCTATGTTGATGATCAGATCAGTTATGTGAAAGACAACATTAAAGATTGGATAAACAGCGATAGTGTTGTTGGCAAAGACGATGTGGGGCTGGACTTAAGCAAAATAGGATTTAGTGCTTATCCCACCACGGATGTTGAAACTGAAAAGACGTTCACTGTTACGGGGATAAAGAAGCAAAACAGCAATTATACCTTTAAAAACTCTGAAGGAAAAGACACAGATGAAACTTCTTTGACTCTCAAGGTCAAGAAAATCGCTTCACAAGAATACACGGTCCTAGAAAACTTCACCTTTAAGGGCAAGCAAGGAGATGGGACTGAGGTTGACTTGAAGGATGGCATAGAGAAAGAGAACGAAGTTTGGGTCAACAGTGATGTTACCATTAATTGGAAAGACCACAAGCTTGCTGATCCTGTCACGGAATCAAGCAATAATCAAGATTTGCCTAAAAATACGAGTGAAAATTACATAGATACGCTGAGCCCTTCCGCACTTAACGAGGACGCTTCAGAAGGTTCATCGATTGTAGCTAGCAAAATTTATGCAAAAGATTCGAAGACTAACGTTGTTTCCAAAATCACTGATTTGAAAGTTAACATCGACAGAACTGCACCTGTTGTTTACAATTTCGGGGTTAACACTGGTGGTGTTAAGGAGAAGAGCTTTGTTGATAACGTTATAAGTTTTTTCTTTCCGAGCAACATTCGAGCAAAGGTCTCCATGAATGCAACTGACAGCAATTCAGGAGAGCAAGTTGTTTCTGGCATTTTAAAGGATTCAAACGCGAAGGTTTATTACAACGACAATGGCAAGGATTCGTGGCATGACATTGCGTTTGATGACACTGACAAATATCCATTTCACTTTGAAGTTGACGCGGCAGATGTTGACAGAATAACTGAAAATTTCAACGTGCAGTTGACAGACAACGCGAAGAACACAAATTATGATGCAGCCAAAGACGCAAAAGGTCTTCCAGAGGATGTGTGGGAGTTGGTTCAGAACAATGTTGCGCCGAGTGTCAGCATTTCGTTTGACAACAACGACGTGCGCAATGGTTCTTTTTACAACAACAACAGGAAAGTCACCGTTCAAATCACTGCCGATCATTTTGATCTAACAAAAGAGCACGATTCAACTCAAGAACTTGTGACTTTCTCTATCAATGGCAACGAACAGCACGTCAGCATTAGGGATTTCGGAGATGACGGAAAGTGGGAAAGAACTTTCTCTGACGATGCCGATTACACATTGAGGGCTCAGTATGTCGATTTGGCTGGTCAATTTTGTTCCGCGACGGCCGATAATTGGACCATCGATAAGACTACGCCTGAGGTGTCAGTCATTTGGGACAACGAAAATGCAACGAATGGCAATTATTACGCTGCAGCAAGAACTGCAACGGTGACGATCACTGAACACAATTTCGATGCTTCGATGTTCAACGTGCAACCAACTGGTGATGGCGGAAACGCTTCAGAATATGGTGCGCCAGTCACAGACGATTGGTCACACTTTGGCGACTCACATCAATGTCATGTCACTTTCTCGGGTCCAGGGAGATATGCAATGACGATCGAAGGCGAGGACTTGGCTCAGAACTCACTTCAGGGTGATAAGGAAGTTTCAGAGTTTGTTGTTGACACAACACAGCCAGAGATAACAATTGCAGTCAATGGCGAGCAGGATGCTTCAAGTCATGCATACCCTGACAACGCAGGTGTTTCTATTGCTATCAACGATACGAACGTCGACTCCAGTAGCCAAATTAATGTTGAGTCGATCAGCTGGAACGGAAATGGCGCACCTTATGCAGAAAACAGAGGCTCAAGTGCAACGAGCGTGACAGTTGACATGCCAAACCCTGAGAACAAGCCTGAGAGCGATGGTGTCTATCGAATAACAGTCAATGCGCTCGACTTGGCAGGCAACACTCAAACAAAAACTGTCGACTGGTCGGTTAACCGCTTCGGTTCGACCTATGTCGTCAGCGACTCAACGAAGGGTGTCATCACAAAGAAATATGTTAAGGCAAAAGACATGAGCGACGTTGCGATAACGGAGATCAATCCGTCTGGCGTCAATGAGTCTTCTGCAACTGCCAAAATTGCACGAGGCACAAACTCGCAAACCTTGGAGAAGGGTCAAGGATTCACATTTGCGGAGGCGTCGGATGCGAACGGATGGCCTGCGTTCACCTACACAATCTCCAAGGATAAATATTCTTCCGACGCGATGTATCAAACGATCGTTTCCTCAACCGACTCTGCCGGTCGTGCGTCCGACAACACGATGGCAGACAAATCTTCGGATCGCAAGAATTCCTGTGACGTTTATTTTGCAGTCGACAACACGGCGCCGATTGTTTCGTTCACGGGATTTGATGAAAGCATCGTTGCAGGCAGAGAACACAAGGTCAACGCCTACATCGAAGACAACATGAAACTCGATCACGCCGTCATTGAAGTCAACGGAATTGAAGTTGAGAGCCTTGACAGCTCCGATTTGAGTGACAAAAACCACGAGATCACTTTGAAGGAAAGTGGCGACATGCAAAAATTGACAGTCAAAGCCTACGACGCTGCAGGAAATGTCTGCAACGTTGACTCGTCGCAAGTGTTCGTCAACAATGATCCGCTGGCGCGCCTCATGCACAACACAGTGCTGTTTGTGGGATTGATTGTTGGTGGGCTTGCCATCATTGGCGGTCTTGTCTGGTATTTCTTCTTTTACAAAAGAAGAAAAGAAGAAGAACAACAAGCTTAAAAAGAAACAACAAAAACTTTTGAGCAAGAGTTAAGTTAGAATTGTTTAGGTAAAAACGAGTTTTTAAAGGAGTAATGAGTTTTATGTTTTGCACGAATTGTGGCGCAGAAGTTGACGAAGGGCAGAGATATTGCACATCTTGTGGAGCTCCGCAAGATGTTGAACCTGAGCCATTTGAAACGCTTGATTTTTGTGCAGAAAACAAATTTGATTTGATGGGGGAGGCAGGCGACTCGACAACTGTCCTCTCCCAATATGACGAAACTCCTGTGACCACGCCTGACGTTGAACTCCAGCCACAGCCCGAAGCTCCAGCAGAAGAGAAAGAGCCGACGTTTAAGTTGAAGGCGGCAGACGGCAGACAATTTGTGACAAAGAAATTCCCTTGCGTTGTTGGCAAGGGAAGCAAGGCTGACCTCCAGATCAGCGGAAATAATGCAATTTCACGTGAACACCTAAAAATTACTTTTAAAGATGGAAAATTTTTTATCAAAGATTTAGGTTCTTCAAACTTCACATTTTTGAATGGCACAAAGCTCGAAGAGAAAGTGAAGGTTGACGTTAAAGGCGGTGACGAATTAAAGCTCGCCGATGATCTGTTCGTTGTTGAGATCGAAGCTTAAAAGGGTGAAATGAAGGAGATTTTGCAGTCAAGACCTTCTGGCACGGCCTATCTTGATCACAGTGCCAGAATGACGTCAAACATCTCGAAGTCGTTCTTTCGACTCGACGTTTGCGAGAACGAGAACACTCTTTTCTCGGGCTATCTCTCAAGAAACGCCGATGGTGTCTATCACTTTGGGTCAAATGAACAAAACGAGATTGTTTTTGCTTCAAAGTTCGGCATTGTGTCGCGATTCCATGGCGCGATTGTCATTCAAGGTTCTCAGATCACAATAACTGACGCAAATTCAACGAATGGCATTTGTGTCAACGGAAAAAGGATTCAAAGTGCGCCGATCGGCATCAATGACGATGTCAGCATTGGAGAGATCAAAGAGGGTAAACCTCACGTCAAACTGAAATTTTCTGTCGACACAACAAATTGGACGGCAAGTGACATTTCTGAAAAATCGAGAATCGACATAGGGAGAATTTCAGGTAACGACATTGTTTTGGCACTTCCGTCTGTCAGTGCGCAGCACGCGACCTTGACGCGTCGCAACAATGGCAAGTGGATTTTAACTGATCACAAAAGTTTCAATGGCACTTTTGTTAACGGTCGCCCTGTCATTGGGCAAGTTGAAATTTCTGACGGCGAAGTCGTTAGCATTGCAAACGCATCTGTCATGGTTTCAGGAAACACGATCTATCACGATGTTCGCCCCGATGGAGTTGAGATTGTCACGAACAACCTTGTCAAGCGTCGCCCAGTTCGCGGTGGCAAGCGCACAGTAACTGACAATGTGTCACTAAAAATCAAACGTGGCGAATTCGTTGCAATCATTGGAGGTTCAGGTGCAGGCAAAACAACGCTAATGAACGAGATGAACGGCTCTTCTCCTGCTGATGAAGGTTCTGTCACAGTCAACGGCGTTGATCTTTATGCTCATTATGGACTTTTAAAAAACTCAATCGGCTATGTTCCTCAGCAAGACATCGTCTATGACAATTTGAAGCTCATCGACATGCTTGTTTTTGAGGCTGAACTGAGGATGCCCCCTGACTATACCAAGCAAGAGAGAGTTGATCGTGCAAAGGAAGTTTTGGGAATGCTCGGTCTCACGCACGAGATGAACAACTTTGTTAAGTCGCTCTCAGGTGGGCAAAAAAAGCGTGCGTCAATTGCAGTTGAGCTTCTGGCTGATCCGAAGCTCCTTTTCTTGGATGAGCCGACGAGTGGGCTTGATCCTGGCACCGAAAAGAGCCTCATGATGATGCTCGCTGACATGGCACATTCTGGGAGAACGATTGTTCTTGTCACGCACACGACACAAAACATTTCACTTTGTGATCGCGTTGTCATGCTTGGCGTCGGTGGAAAACTTTGCTATTCAGGCAAAACAGCCAAAGCATGTGACTTTTTTGGCGTTGATGTTTTCACTGACATCTACACGGTCGTTGAGGAAAACCCGCTTATGTGGGAAAACACCTATAAGCTCCGAACAGAGTCGCTTGACCTAACGCCAGAGCGTTTCGAGAAAAAGATAACGAAAAAAAGAAACCCGAGCTGGTTCTCGCAGTTCTTGACGCTGACAAAGCGTTTGAACAGGTTGATAATAAACGACTTGCCACGCCTTTTGCTCTTGGTTGGGCAAGCGCCACTTTTAGGCTGGCTTATTGGCGTTGTCAGTGGAAGTGAGTGTTTTGGCGTTTATGAAGATGCGAAGGCAGGAATGTTTGCGCTTCTTTGCGCATGCATCTGGATTGGACTTTTGAACTCGATCCAAGAAGTTTGCAAGGAACGCGCAGTGCTCGAACGAGAATATGCAGGGGGTTTGAACCTGATTTCCTACATCCTCTCAAAAGTCGTCGTTTTGGGCTTCATTTCAATCATCCAAACAATTCTTCTCTCAGAAGTGTTTTTCATGATTTGCGGACTGCCCGATTCGTGCCTTGTTAACACACATCTTGAAATGTTGCTGACAGTTTTCTTGACAACGTTCTCTTCGATGTGCATAGGGCTTCTTGTCTCGTGCCTTTTCACAAACTCCGACCGCGCACTTGCGATGGCACCACTTCTCATCATGCCGCAAGTTCTTTTTTCGGGTTTCCTCTTCAAGCTCGAGGGCATCATGGAAAAAGTGTCCTATTTCGTCCAGTGCAAGTGGGGCATGGAGGCGCTTGGAACTTCAGCCGACCTAAACGGCATGGAACTTGCAATCTATGACAACGAGATGATAACGCCTGAGATCTATGAACACGAATGGGAAGCTGCGTTCGACTTCACATTTTCGCACCTTGTGACGACATGGGGCGTTCTCTGCGTTTTTGCACTTGTTAGCCTCATTTTGTGTTACGTCGCACTTCGCATTTCCCTCACTCGCAACAGGTAACCCTCGTGAAACAGTAATTACGAATTTCCCCAGCGTAAGCGATGGCTGCCATGGGTTTTGAAGTTCCGCTTCTCTACCGAGAAACAGGAACTCACACGCTGCGAAGAAGCCTGCACGGCACCTTCGCCCTGCAAACAAAGCCCGCGGCCAGTCGGTCAGCGGACTTCGTTTTCGCACGAATTTGCTCGCTCAGATCTGCTTCTCGCTCACTTTTCGCTAACCTTTATGTCTTTTTAGATTTATGGCTGCCATGGGTATGGAAAACGGGATTTTCCCAGCGTAAGCGATGGCTGCCATGGGTTGCGAAAAACTTCTGCGAAGGGAATTTCGCGACAGCGCGGAGTGACTGAAATTAAAGAGCAGAAAAAGCGACCAACGGTGAGTCGGTCGCCTTAATAAGGAGGGGGAATTTGACAAAGGGAAGGATGATTTTTTTGGTTGCTTCTCCTTGTGTCAAATTTTATGCAAAATCCCTAATCTGTTAGCTCTTTTTCTTTGGTTTCACTTTCGCCAACAAAAGGGAGGTTGCCAGGTTTGATTGGATTTGTCCCCATCTTCGTGCGAATGTCATAAACAATCATGAAGAAGACGAGGATGAATCCGACGTATCCCAATGTTCCATAGATGAAATTCACGAGGCCTTGGTAAGGCACGAAGCATGCGATGAGGCAGCCTGCGACAGCACCGATTATGACAACGAGTTTATATTTCGGCGTGCCTTCTGGTGCAATTTTCGTAACGCCCGTCCAGAGCAACGGAACTGAAGTTGTGTAAATTCCACAGAAAACAACGATGGCATAGATTGAGCCGAAAATTGGGCTGATGTTCATTGCCATCCAAAGCGCTGGGATGTCTTTTACGCAAGAATCCGAAGCTGTGCAAATGAGTGCGATTGAGCAAAGAACGGCCGCTGCGCCGATGCAAATGATTGAAAGAACAACGCCAGTGTTGACCTCTTTAAGCTTATTTTTAGCGCCGAGTTCTGCCATGAAAGCGGCAAACCACATGATGACAAATCCGGAGTAACTTAAGGCCGCGAATATCGGGTTGTCGCCCACCTTAGACACCGTGCCGTCTGCCACCATGCGCTCCATGTCTTGAAGTCCCTGTTCATAGCCTCCAATCGAAGTTGCGCAGGTGATGATTGCAGTTGCCAAAATGAGCACGACGATGACAGGGCCTAGTTTGCCCAGCGCACCAACGATGCCGTCGAGTCCGAAAATTACAGTAGCGATGGCTGCCACGGTTATGATTACAGCACCAACGCCGTTCGGCACGTCAATTCCGAAGTAACCGAAAAGTTCGATTATCGTTGAGTTTGCGCCACCACACATCACGAAAAAGCAAATGTAGCAATAAAGTGCGCAGAACCAGTCGAAAAACTTGCCGATGTATTTTCCGCAGTAGTGGTCGTATATCTCGCCACCTCGCTCGAGTTTAAGCCTCGACCCTACCGTCGCGAACGAGAAGTTAGTATAAAGGTAAATGACTGCAAGCGTCAAAACAACCACAATCATCAAGTTGCCATAGGAGGCTTCGTATTGCAAAACCTCTTGGAACGTGGCGAAACCAGCGCCGATGTAGAACGCAATCATTGCGCCCGTGAAGCCGATGACGGCTCCGATTTTCATTTTTTTGTTATCCATTTTCCTCACCTGCCCATTCACTCAAAAACAGTTTGTTCGGTGACTGGCGTTTCAAGCGCGACAAGTGCGCGCTCCACAATTTCGTCGCGAATCTTGCGCGATTCCGCTTCGCCTTCCGTTGGGTCGCCCAGTGGGTAAGGAATGCCGATTGCAGGGATGATTCTGTTTGCGCCAATGGTTTTAGAAATTGGCACGACTGTGGCGATGTGCACCACAGGAATTCCATAGGCTTCAATGCCTTTGACCATCGTTGCACCGCAACGAGTGCAAGTGCCTCAAGTGGAGGTCAAAATCACAGCGTCTACGCCGTCTTCCTTCAGCTTTGCGCCAATTTCATCGCCGAATTTTGCAGCGGAATTTGTTGCAGTTCCAGTGCCAGTTGTGGAAGCGAACATTGGATAAATTTTGCCGATGCGCCCATCTTTTTCCATTTGGCGAAGCGTGTCGAGCGGAATGACGAGGTTCGGGTCTTCCAGCACGAACTGACGGTCATATCCTCCGTGAATTGTCATGTAGTCGTCTTTGCTCAGGCGGTCCATGCCTTCCATTGTGTACCAGCCGAACTTCGTGGCGTTCGACGACTCGATGTGGTCAGGGTTGTCGAGGGGGACGATCCCTCCGCTCGTCACAATCGCCACAGTGGCGTTTGCCATGTCGGTAATTGCAGGGCCTGGCTCCACCTTGTCAAATTTCGGCATTTCGAGGTCAGTCTTAAACGGCTCACCTGCCATCTTTTTAACAAGCATTTGAATTCCACGTTCACTCCCGCGCTCTTCTGCGAAGTAGTTCATGCGAATGCCACGCGTGATGTAGCCTTCTTCCTCTGGCCCCAAAATCTCTTCGCCTGTTGCCATCTTTTTGATGAGAGTGACGAAATTCGGGACGACTTTTCGCATTGTGGCAGCGGAATCGCCAGTGGACACGAGGATGACGTCTTGTTTGAACATGTCGGCACCTGGGTTTTCAATGTACATGCCTGACAAAACTGGCACGCGCAGGCGCTCCTCGACAGCTTTGCAAATTGTACCGCACGCAACGCCGTAGCGCCCAGCGTTAAACGCAGGTCCAGCTACGAAAACGTCAGGGTCATATTTCTTGACCATGTCAACAATTGTGTCAGTCGCCTCGTCCAAATTTTCGCCGAAGAAGTTGTCGCCACAAATGACGGTTGCAACAATTTCGTAGTCGTCGCCCAAACCTGCCGCCAGCGCAGTTGCTGGTCCGATGACTTTTTCTTGCACTTCAGGCTTGTAGTCCGCTGTGTCTTCGCCACCGATGCCTGCGAAAAACTGGTTTAAGTAATGTACAACTTTATATTTAGCCATTTTTTCTGCCCCCTTTAATATCCTCTTGCCGCAAGATGGTTGTAGCCATTTGCAATTGTCGATGCGATGATGATTTGAAGCTCGGCCTCAAATGAGCCGTCTTCGTTCATGCATCCTGCCCAGCCGCCGATTTGTGACTCGATGAAGTCCTGCATGCCGATGACCTTGTCCATCGCTGGGAATTGAAGCGTGGCGTTGCCTTGGCCACAGCTTGAAAGTGCTGTTGCTTCCTCACAAGTGTCAGCCAAAGATGCACTTTTGCCGTCCTTACCTGGAAATTCGTCGGTGATGAGGCAGACTCTCGTGCCTGCAAGTTCCACTTTTCGGCAGTTCATCATGAGGTCGGTGTCGGGGTTGCCGTAACCCTCTTCAGAAATGAGAACGCCGTCCAAGCCCAGCCACTTGCAAAACTTGGCAACCATGTCGGAATGGCGCTCTTTGTCTGCCAAAAACACGTTTTCATTCGTCAAAATCACGCCCATGAAATTGAGGTCTTTGCCGTGGTGGTTGTGGTAGAGGTCGTGAATGACAGGGTTGTTGAAGTGGTGAAACGTCGTCACCTTGTCGCAAGGAGCCACGCAGTTTCCAGAAACAATTGCGCCATCCATGATCTCGGTTGGATACATAAACGTCGGGACAATTTGCTTGGCATCAACGCCGTAATAATAGGTGTCGTGCAAAAGTCCTTGGCTCTGAAGCATGTGGATGTAGCCGACTTTCGGAAGGTCAGGGTATTGTGCAGCTTGTTCTGCAAACGGCTTTGTTTCATAGGTGATGACGTTGTCTGGCTCAATGTCTTTGCCCAAAGCGCCAACGTATGTCGCCACCTTTAAGCCTGCCATCCTGCCAGCTTTTTCATAAACGTGCGTCTCAAGCTCGCCATTTGGCTCGATGACAACGCAAAGGTTAACGGTTTTCGAGAAAGGGGTATATTGCGCGGCAGGACCACTCATGTCGATGACGCCCTCTTGGAAACCGACGATCTTGCCGACAGTAACAACGCAGCAACCTTTAAGAGCATGCGTTCTGCCTTCGCCCACTGCTGGGCTCACTTTGCCGATGACTCCAGGGAAAATTTCGCCTCCGCCAGAAACTTTAACACGGGGCTCGATGACATCTTTAACAGGCGTGATGCGCGTTTTGTCGCCCGGCCTTGCGATGTCCAAATGACAACCAGCCAGCTTGTCGTCCTCCAAAACAAGCGCCTCGACCTCCTCTTTGTTGATGTAGAGAACCCCATTCTCCACTTTTGAGGCGTCTGCGAACTGGATGTCTTTAATCTGAATCTCTCCAAGTTCTAACTTCATGTGAGATTACCTCCTCTTTTACAGAATACTACAGAATTAAATTTACCGTGATAACATTTGCAGAGGGGACGATCCTTCTCCTTCTATTGTGTAAAAATCCTCCTTCTTTGTAATCGTGATAACATTTCTCTTTAAAACAATCCCCTAAATTTGTTATCAACGAGGTTAAGAAACATTATGCATAAAAAATTGCAAGTGTCAAGTGGTATTAATGATAAAACCGAATAATTCTTAAAATTTTCGGTGAACGGTAATTTTTGTTACCGCGGTAACTTAAACGGCACTTGGTGCTGTCAATAAAATTGATAGGGAACTTTGTAATTTTATGTTATCGTGATTAGTTATACCCATGGCAGCCATAGGCTCGCAGATCAGAGTTGGCATGGCAGCCATAGGATTTTCTCCAATTTTCAGTTTCAAAAAAGT
>CAVAWT010000014.1:0-40314 GCA_963592435.1 Oribacterium sp.
TGGAAATCAATGAGTAATTTTTATTGAATGGGTTTGAGGAGGCGTTTAAGCGAGCAAAGCGAGCGCGTTCCGACGAAATGAAATAAAAATTGCGAATGTGTTGATTTCCTCGTGTTCGCGTGGCATTTTCTGTTTCTATTTCTGTTTAGGTTTTTACTTCTTTGTTTTAATTTACAAAATTAAAAAAGCGAGGGCAACCAACAATGTGGTCAAGTTGGGCTCCTATCCGAAGCGCTACTGAAAGAATCCTCGTGAGGAATGTTTAACCTGTCAACTTTGAGTCCCTATTAATGAGATCCTTCGACCTGCAAGCAGGTCTCAGGATGACGTGGTGGTTTTTTCTAATCCCTAACACCTAAAACCTTAAATTCCGAATGGTTTGATTTCCCCTAGTCGCGAGGCATTCTGTGTTTTGAGTTTATGTCTGCCGTGATTTTGACGTTTCGCTTTTCTAGCGAGGGGAGGGAATGCACGAAGCCTTGCAATTAAGTGATAGAATATACTCAATTTAAATTTCAGTAATTTGAAAGGCATGAGACGATGCAAATTCGGGTTTTGGAAAGTGCTCTCAAGCATGGCCTCACAGAAGAGGACATTCGGTTCGCGCTTGAAAATTCCCAAATGCACAACACCGTCAGCCGAAGTGGGAATGTTAACAAGGAAGTTGACCTTGTGCTTGGCTCACTGCCCAACGGGAATCTTTGCGAAATTATGTCGACCTTGTCATATGACGAAAACGAAGTGGTTGTTTTTCATGCAATGCAGCCGCCGTGTAAGGATTTCCTAATGAAGATTGAAGGGAGAAAACATGTTCACGAACAATCACGGAAGTAAAATTACAGATGAGGAAATGCAGCAGTGGGCGAAAGAGGCAGAAGCTGGCGATTTCAGCAACTGGGAGCCCGTTGGAGAACCGAGATTTGACGCCTATCTTGGCGATGCTTCTGAAACTTCAACAATGACTTTTGTTTGCCCAATGACGTTGAAGTTAAAAATTGGAGATGAGGCAAAAAGGTTGCAATGCACAAACAGCGACCTTTTGCGCATGTTGGTTTCTGAGGGGATTAAAAACCTTTAAAGATTTATGATGTTCCGCTTCTCTACCGAGAAGCGGGAATTATGAGGCTGTTTGTGGTATAATTTCTCCCAGTAAAAGGAGAGGTTTGAGCAAAGAAGAGAACAATGGCGCTCAAATTATTTGGTTATCGGAGCAGGAATATGCGTCATTTATGCTTGAAGTCAACACGCTTTTCTTTTCCAGATTTACTGGACACGAAGTTGCCTACATTGCAATTGGTGATTATGGTTACAGGTTTAGAATTTTTGAGTTTGGCAGTTATCAGATTTTGAGCAGGAAGGAATTAAGATGACGAGCAAAGAAGAGTTTTTTGAGGTTGCGAATTCGCTTGATGACGTTTATCCAGATTTCGCAAGATGTCTTTATTCCGAGGCGCTCGACGAGGGCATAATTGACAAAATTTATTCATACATGAAGAATAATCCCACGTGTTCGACCGATGAGGTCCTTTTCTATCTTGACAATTTGCTCGGCAACCCGAGGCCTCTCGTTGGAATTGTCAGCGAAAAACAAGCTAAACAAGTGGTAGCGATGGCTTAATCCTTTTATGGCAGCCATGATTCACGCTGGTGAAATTCATAAATTCTTATTAAGAATTTAGAGCGAGGTCAACTATCAGGCAGGTAGAGAGCCATATTCTCCGAAGCGATACCTCCATAACTCATCATCAAGAACACTAATGCCCAATCCCTTGAACCTAACACCTAAACCCTTAAATTCCGAACGGGTTGATTTCTTGGTGAATTGTGGTATTTTTGTGTTGTGGATCAACGGTGTCAGACATCTTTAATTTCGCAGGTTGTCAACCGCACCATTTTCCTCTACCATTAACACATGGGAATTCTTGACACAAAAATTCGACTTTTTGGAGTCGCCAACGATTCAATCGTTGATGGACCAGGGCTTCGCTATTCAGTTTACACACAAGGCTGCCCTCAT
The DNA here is from genome assembly GCA_963592435.1 of Oribacterium sp. Taxonomy (GTDB): domain Bacteria; phylum Actinomycetota; class Coriobacteriia; order Coriobacteriales; family Eggerthellaceae; genus Phoenicibacter. The sequence continues at coordinate 2,018 of CAVAWT010000014.1, forward strand.
CATTGCTCAGGCTGTCATAACCCTGAGAGCTGGGCTTTTGACGCAGGAGAAATCACAACGCTTCAGGCAATCGTCGATGACATAAAGAAAAACCGCCTCATAAAAGACGTCACAATAAGTGGTGGAGACCCTTTTTGTCAGGTTGAACCTGTCTCAATTCTTGTTAAAGAACTGAAAAAAGAAGGTTATTGCGTCTGGATCTATTCTGGATGGACGCTTGAAGAGTTGCTCGAAAGATCGGCAGACGATGAGGCAATTCGCACCATTCTTGAACTTGTTGACGTTTTGGTTGACGGTCGTTTTGAAGAAGACAAAAAGTCGCTTGACTTGAAGTGGAAAGGTTCAAAAAATCAACGAGTGATCGACATGAACAAAACAAGAAAGAAAGAAAAAGTTGTTCTTTATGAAGAGTTCACTTTCGATGATCAAATTCCTCCCAATTGGTAGACATTTTTGGCACACATAAAGCGTGCGCTTTAGAGATTTCTCTAAAATTCACATAAAAATACATCAAAAAATTTTTAATTCGTAAAAAAAGTTCTTGCTTTCACTTCTTTTTTGTGTTAACTTATAAAATTGCGCGATTTTGCGAAAAGTAACAGACAAACGTGAAAGGAATTGTTTAGTGGCTAAAGCAAAAAAGACCAGATCAGGAAACATTTATCGAGAGAGAAAATCTTTCGCAAAAATTCCTGACGTTATGGACATGCCAAACTTGATTGGCGTGCAGACTGCAAGTTTTGAAAAATTTAAAACTCAAGGCATTCAAGAAGCGTTTCATGATTTGACTCCAATCGAGAGTCCAAAGAAGGATCTTGTTCTCGAATTTGGCGATCATCGTTTTGAAGAGCCAAAGATGGGAATCGAGGAGTGCAAAGACAAAGATGTCAATTATCAATCGGCATTGACAGTTGACGTGCGTCTCATCAATCGTGAAACAGGCGAGGTTAGCGAGCAAGAGTGTTACATGGGAGACTTCCCGATGATGACACCTCGCGGGACATTCATCTTCAATGGAACCGAGCGTGTCGTTGTGTCACAGCTCGTAAGAAGCCCTGGTGTCTATTTTTCTCGCGAACTTGATCGCACCGCAAATGCCGAGATCATCAGCGCCAAGATGATTCCTTCTCACGGAGCATGGCTCGAATTTGAAACAGACAAGCGTGACGCTTTGAATGTTAGGATTGACCGCAAGCGTAAACAGCCTGCAACACTCATCGTTCGTGCTCTTGGCTTGGCTGAGTCAAACGACGAGATCATCAAGCTTCTCGGTGACAATAAGTTTGTTTTGAACACTCTTGAGCGTGACGCGACAGTCAATCAAGAAGAAGCTTTGATCGAGCTTTACAAGCGCTTCCGCCCAGGCGAGCCACCGACAATAGAATCTGCAAGGACGATGCTTGAAAATCTCTATTTCAGAGCAAACAGATATGGCCTTGCAAGAGTTGGTCGCTATAAGATGAACAAAAAACTTCACGGTGGAGAGAATCCAGCTTGCGACATTGAGCTGGGAGAGGGCGATTACATCAAGACTCTAACACCTGAAGACATCGTTTGCACCCTGAGATACATCATTGCTCTTGGGCTTGAAGAAGATGGTTATTCCTACGATGACATCGACCATTTCGGAAACAGAAGAATCCGAACTTGTGGTGAGCTCATCTCAAACACATTCAGAACTGGTCTTTCAAGGATGGCACGTCAGGTGCGAGATCGCATGGGAACGATTGATCCGTCTGAGGTCACACCGACAGTTCTTGTCAATTCGCGTCCAATAAATGCACAGCTAAAAGAATTCTTCGGTTCTTCTCCGCTGTCACAATTTATGGATCAAACAAATCCTGCGTCGGGCATCACGAACAAGCGTCGCCTTTCTGCTTTGGGACCTGGTGGTCTTTCGCGTGAGCGTGCTGGCATTGACGTTCGTGACGTTCACAACTCACACTATGGTCGCATGTGCCCAATCGAGACACCTGAAGGTCCAAACATTGGTTTGATCGGTTCGCTCGCAACGTTTGGTCGCATAAATGACTATGGATTCATTGAGACGCCTTACCGCAAGGTTATTGATGGAAAAGTGACTGATGACATTGACTATCTCACTGCTGATCAAGAAGAGCAATTCACGATAGCTCAGGCAAACGAGCCGTTTGACCAGAAAAGTGGCAAGTTCGGTAAGTTTGATGATAAAGGAAAGTTTGTTCCTGCGACTAGAGTTTTGTGTCGCACAAGAAATGCAGAAGGCGAGTTCGGTGAGCCAGCTGAAGTTGACCCGAGTGAAGTTAATTACATGGACGTTTCTCCTCGTCAGATGACTTCTGTTGCAACTGCGCTCATTCCTTTCTTGGAACACGACGACGCTAACCGTGCTCTCATGGGTTCAAACATGCAGCGCCAAGCAGTTCCTCTGTTGAAGCCAGAAGCGCCACTTGTCGGAACTGGTATGGAGCACAGAATTGCTGTTGACTCTGGCGAGATCATGATTGCCCAAAACGACGGTGAAGTTGACTATGTCGACGGAGAGACAATCATCATAAAAAGAAAAGATGGCGAATATGACGAATACCTTGTTCCAAAGTTCAAGCGCTCCAATCAAAGCGGTTGCATAAATCACCATCCGCTTGTCAGAGTTGGGGACAAGGTGAGCGCAGGCGACGTTTTGGCAGATGGTCCTTCTTGCGACCACGGTGAGCTTGCTCTCGGTCAAAACTTGACAATCGCCTACATGCCTTGGGAAGGATATAACTACGAGGACGCTATTATTGTGTCTGAGCGCGTTGTCACTGACGACCTTCTCACTTCAATAACAATCGCTCAACATGAAGTTGAGTGCCATGAGACAAAGCTCGGCGATGAAGAGATAACTCGTGAAATTCCAAATGTTTCTCCGAGTGCTGTTGCAAACTTGGATGAAGAAGGTGTTGTTATGGTGGGCACTGAAGTCAAACCTGGTGACATCTTGGTCGGAAAAGTCACACCAAAAGGCGAGAGTGATGTCACAGCTGAAGAGAGGCTTCTCAGAGCTATCTTTGGCGAAAAGGCTCGCGACGTCCGCGACACTTCGCTTCGCGTTCCTCATGGTGGCGGTGGTCGAGTCATCGGCATTTTGCACTTCAGAGCAGACGCTGGTGATGATTTGAAACCACAAGTAAAAGATATGATTCGCGTTTTCATCGCTCAAAAAAGAAAAGTTCAACCTGGCGACAAACTTTCTGGTCGTCACGGAAACAAGGGTGTTATTTCTCGAGTTTTGCCAGTTGAGGACATGCCCTACATGGCAGATGGAACGCCAATTGACGTTATGCTCAATCCTCTCGGTGTTCCTTCACGTATGAACGTTGGACAGCTTCTTGAAAACCACTTGGGCTGGGCAGCAAAGTGGGGCTGGACTGAAGATGAGAACCAAACAAAGCCAGTTGAAGGTCCTCACTTCGTTTCAACTCCAGTCTTTGACGGTGCAACAGAAGAAGAAATTTCTGATGCAATCGAAAATGCAAACAGAAACCTTATGCTAAAGAGAAAAGAAGAATATGGCGGACACTTCGATGAGACGTTTGTTCCGCAACTTTCTCGCGAGGGCAAGATGTGGCTCTATGATGGCAGAACTGGTGAGAAGTTCAGAGAGCCAATCACTGTTGGCAGCACCTACATCCTAAAACTCGGTCACATGGTCGACGACAAAATTCACGCTCGCTCAAACGGACCATACAGCCTCATCACCCAGCAACCTCTCGGTGGTAAAGCTCAATTCGGTGGTCAACGTTTCGGTGAGATGGAAGTTTGGGCTCTCTATGCTTACGGTGCTTCAAACGTTTTGCAAGAGATGTTGACGATCAAATCTGACGACGTTTCTGGAAGAACCCGCGCTTATGAAGCAATCGTTGCAGGAAACAACATCCCTGCTCCAGAGGTTCCAGAGTCGTTTAAGGTTTTAGTTAAAGAAATGAAGTCTTTGGGACTCTCTGTTGAGCTTCAAGGAAAAGGCACTGTCATGGAGATTCGCGACGACGCTGATCCGAGTGACAAGATGCCAAACGTTTATGCAAACAACGATGAGCTTGAACTCAGCGCACAAGATGAAACGATCGATGCGCTAGAAGACATTGAGCAAGATCTAGGCGAGCTTTTGGGCGACCTTGACTTGTCGGCAGATCTTGGTGAGAACGAAGAGAATTTGCTCATCGATGAAGATGATGATTCAGAAGAGAAAGGGGACGAATAGATGGCACGCAAACAAACTGCTGAATTTGACGTCCGCAATTTCGATTCAATTCAGGTGAGACTTTCGTCTCCTGAAGAGATCAGAAGCTGGTCTCGAGGAGAAGTTAAAAAACCTGAGACGATTAATTACAGAACGCAGAAACCTGAAAAAGACGGTCTTTTCTGCGAGAAAATTTTTGGACCAGTTCGTGACTGGGAATGCTCATGCGGGAAATATAAGCGTGTGCGCTTCCGCGGAATTGTCTGCGAGAGGTGTGGCGTTGAAGTGACGCGTTCAAAAGTTAGACGCGAGAGAATGGGTCACATTGAGCTCGCAGCTCCTGTGTCTCACATCTGGTATTTTAAGGGAAGCCCTTCGCGCCTTGGATATCTTTTGGATATCCCACCAAAGGATCTTGAGAAAGTGCTTTATTTTGCTTCCTATCTCGTAACAAAAGTTGATGAGGAAGCTCGTGAGGAAGATGCAGATGAACTTCGCGAAGAGATGTATGCTGACTTGGAGCAGATCGATGCTGAGCGCGATCGTCTCATCGCTGCAACACGTGCTATGGGAGAAAAGCGCGCTCCAGAAGATGGCGAGATCGTCGACGAAGTTGATGAAGAAACTTTGAGCCCCGAGGAAGTTGAGACTGAAGTTGCTGAGCTCTATGAAGAATTCAACGAGAGAAAAGCTCTCCGTCAAGATGCTTTGAGCGAATTTTTGAAGTTAAAAGAGCGCCAGCTTGTCGATGATGAGGAACTCTTCCGCGAGATGAAGAGATATTACAGCGATTATTTCGAGGGTGGAATGGGCGCAGCTTCGGTTCGTGATTTGATTGAAGTCATGGACTTGGAAGCAACCGCAGAAGAATTGAAAGACTTAATTGCCAACTCAAAAGGTCAAAAGAGGACAAAAGCACTAAAGCGCCTTAAAGTTGTTGAAGCTTTCATCAATTCTGGAAGTGATCCTGCAAACATGATCATGGAAGTCATACCTGTCATTCCTCCGGACTTGCGTCCAATGGTGCAACTCGACGGTGGCAGATTTGCAACTTCCGACTTAAACGACCTTTACAGAAGAGTCATCAACAGAAACAACCGTTTGAAGAAGCTTCTCGACTTAAATGCGCCAGAAATCATGCTAAACAACGAGATGCGCATGTTGCAAGAGGCTGTCGACTCTTTGTTTGACAATGGAAGACGTGGTCGTGCTGTTGAGGGACCAGGACGTCGTCCATTGAAATCACTATCCGACATTTTGAAAGGCAAGCAAGGACGTTTCCGTCAGAACTTGCTCGGTAAACGTGTTGACTATTCAGGACGTTCCGTCATTGTTGTTGGACCTGAGCTGAAGCTTCATCAGTGTGGTTTGCCATCGCAAATGGCACTCGAGCTTTTCAAACCATTCGTTTTGAGAAGGCTGATTGAGCTTGGTGCTGACAAAGAAAGAAACATAAACGCTGCAAAGCAAATGATTGAAGAAGGAACAAGTGAAGTCTGGGATGTTTTGGCAGAAGTCATCAAAGACCACCCAGTCCTTCTGAACCGCGCTCCAACCCTTCACCGCCTCGGAATTCAGGCTTTTGAGCCAGTGCTTGTTGACGGCAAAGCGATCAAGTTGCACCCACTCGTTTGCACTGCTTTTAATGCTGACTTTGACGGTGACCAAATGGCTGTTCATGTGCCACTTTCAAATGAAGCACAGGCAGAAGCTCGTGTTCTCATGCTTTCAACGAACAACATAAAATCACCTGCTCACGGTCGTCCTTTGACTGTACCAACGCAAGACATGATCATTGGTCTTTATTATCTAACTGCCGTTCGCGACGGTTTTGAGGGCGAGGGAAGGCACTTCATCGACTTCGCTGACGCGACAGCCACCTATGAAGCACGCGCTGGACTTGATCTTCAAGCAAAGATTGACGTTCGTCTGAAAAGAGACGGTCTTGTCGCAACTGCATTCAATCAGTTTGAAGAGCACAAGGCAGGAGACCACATTGAAACTTCTGTTGGTAGGATCATCTTTAACGACGTTTTGCCTAAGGATTATCCATATCTAAACTATGAGATGAATAAAACAGAGATTTCTCGCTTAGTTGCAGACTTGGCAGAGAAATATGCGCTTGGCGACTTGCCTGAGATTTATGACGGATTAAAAGACGCAGGTTTTCACTATGCTACTCGTGCTGGTGTCACAGTGTCAGTCTATGACGCTTCGATTCCTCCGAAGAAAGCTGAAATTTTGGCTGATGCGGACAAACGTGTTGCTGAAATTGAAGAGGAATATGAGATCGGTCTTTTGACTAATGAAAGTCGCCACCAAGAAGTCGTTGACATTTGGAATGAGGCCAATGAGGAAGTCGGTCAAGAGATGGCAGACAACTTTGACCGCTTCAATCCAATTTATATGATGGCGTTTTCTGGAGCTCGTGGTAACATCAAACAGATTCGTCAGCTTGCTGGCATGCGTGGTCTCATGAGTGACCCGAAAGGTCAAATCATCGACCACCCGATTAAAGCAAACTTCCGCGAAGGCTTGAGTGTTTTGGAATACTTCATTTCAACTCATGGCGCTCGTAAAGGTTTGGCTGACACTGCTCTTAGAACTGCTGACTCTGGTCACTTGACTCGTCGTCTTGTCGATGTTGCTCAAGACGTCATCATCAAAGAACTCGATTGCGGTTGTGACGAGGGCATGAATTATCCTCTTCACAATGCTAAGGGCGACATCGATGATAACTTGGTTGGGCGTTGCTTAAACAAGGATGTTGTTGACGAAAACGGCAAAGTGATTCTTGAAAAAGATGAATACATATCAAGCCTTGATGTGTTGAAGAGTTTTGAAAAAGCAGGTGTTGAGAAGATCAACATTCGCACGATTATGACTTGTCATGCACACCATGGTGTTTGCCAGAAGTGCTATGGTCTTGACCTCGCAACTGGGCTTCCTGTAAACATTGGAACTGCAGTTGGAATCATCGCCGCACAATCGATCGGTGAGCCTGGCACGCAGTTGACGATGAGAACGTTCCACACAGGCGGTGTTGCTGGCGCTGACATCACACACGGTCTGCCTCGTGTTCAAGAGCTCTTTGAAGCAAGAAACCCGAAAGGTAAAGCTGAGCTTGCTGAGATTTCTGGCTTGCTCAACGTCACAACGACTGAAGATCACATGTTGCTGACAATTCATGACGAGGAAGGCAATTTGAGAGAATATGAGCTTTCTGCGCGTGCACAACTCATGCCAAACATTGTGGATGGATGTGAAGTTAAAGTTGGCGATCAGCTGACAAAAGGTTCAATCAATCCTCATGACCTTCTTCGCTTGACTGACGCTGCAACAACTCTTCGCTACATTGTCTCCCAAGTGCAAGACGTCTATGTCTCACAAGGTGTTGACATCAACGACAAGCACATCGAAGTCATCGCAAGACAGATGCTCAAACGCGTCGTTGTTCTTGACAGTGGAGATTCTTCGTTCTTGCCTGGCGCGCAAGTTGACAGATTTGTGTTCAGAAGAACTGCTAATGAGTTAATCGATCAAGGAAAAGAGCCACCAATCGGCCAACCTTTGCTTCTTGGTATAACAAAAGCTTCGCTCGCAACTGATTCATGGTTGGCGGCAGCTTCGTTCCAAGAAACAACAAAAGTTTTGACAGACGCTGCGATCGAAGGCTCTGTTGACCACTTGAATTCTCTGAAGGAAAATGTCATCATCGGAAAACCGATCCCAGCTGGAACGGGCATAAAGAGATATCACGACCTTGGATTGACATTCAGGGGCGTTCCGATCGATGGAACCGCTGCCTCTTCAGACGAACTACCAGAGTTTGCACCTGATTCATTACAGTCGATTGAGGATCTCATTCCAGAGCCTGAACAATGGCAAATTGGATCTGACGGTTCTTTCGTTGGCAATGGAAATTATAAAAACTACATGGGAATGCTCGAACTTGCACGTCACGGACATTCACTTTCTGATGAAGATGCAAGGCTCTACATCTATGATGACCTTGGGGTTTCTCAAAGATGGGCAAACAAATTCAGCGAAGCCAGCATCGAGACTGTCCAAGACTTGGTTGGAAAAGACGAAAATGAGTTAAAGCAAATTTCTGGTATCGGCGAAAAAGCGATTGAAGAGCTGAGAAACGGACTTGAGTCGAGAGGTCTTCTCTTTGTCATCGAAGATTCGAAGGCACACGATGCCAATGAAGACATGTCGAAATTGATGGACATGGTGTTTAACCCAGACGGAACAAGCCAGCCTGCAAGTGACACTTCAATGTTTGACTTGGAAGAAGATGACACATTTGATGATGATGACGAGATTTCGTCGAAGTTCACAAGAAGTGAAAGCGAGCTCGATGCTGTTTTGAACGCCATGAAAGATCTCGGTTTTTCAATGAATGACGAAGATTCTGACGACATTTTGGACGACGAGGAAAATTAATGACAAGACTTTTTGGAACAGACGGCATTCGTGGAAAAGTCAACTCAGAGTTGACTTGTGAAATTGCCTACCACTTGGGCCAAGCTGCCGTTTGTTTTCAAGGCAAAAATGTTTTAGTCGCGCGAGACACGCGCATTTCTGGACAAATGCTTGAATCCGCACTGGCTGCTGGCGTCATGAGCGCTGGTGGCCATGCTCATCTTTGTGGGGTCATCCCAACACCTGCCGTTGCAATGCTTGTTCGTAAACACGAAATGGACGCAGGTGTTATGATCTCAGCGTCACACAATCCTCCTGTTGACAATGGTTTAAAGATGTTTGACTCAAACGGTCACAAACTTCCAGATGCAATTGAAGATGAAATTGATGAATTCATAAAATCTGGAGGCTTGGAGGGATCACATAAACTTGTTGCGGGGGATGCAACAGGAGAGCAAAGTGTTTTGGAATGTGCGATTGATGACTATGTCAATTTCGTTGTCGACTCTGTTATCTCACAAAACATCGATTTTAAGGGTTTAAAAATTGCTCTCGATTCTGGGCATGGTGCTAGTTGTGTCACGTCTGCGCGAGCATTAAAAGAGCTTGGCGCTGACGTTGTTTCAATAAACACAGACTTTTGTGGCACTGACATAAATGTTGAGTGTGGCTCCACTCACCTCGATCCACTGATTGAGCTTGTCAAGCAGACCAGTGCTGACATTGGCATTGCCCATGACGGAGATGCCGACAGAGTCATGATGGTGACATCTGCTGGTGAGGAAATCGATGGTGACATGATGCTCTATGTCATTGCAAAGGACCTAAAAGCAAAGGGTCAGCTTAAAAACGACACGGTCGTTGGCACAGTGATGTCAAACCTAGGACTCACTCACGCACTAGACCAAGAAGGGATCAAGCTCGTTCAAACTCAAGTTGGTGACAGATATGTATTGGAAGAAATGCTTAAGAATGACTATTCAATAGGCGGAGAGCAGTCGGGTCACGTTATTTTGATTGATAAAAATTCAACAGGAGATGGGCTCATGACCGCTGTTCAGTTTTTGACAGCAGTAAAAAGGTCTGGTTTAAAAATTTCAGAAGCCATTTCAAATTTCAAGAGGTTCCCTCAAGTGTTAATCAATGTGCGCGTCGAAGACAAGCAAGAAGCTATGCAGAGCGAAGAAGCTCACAGAGCAGTTGAGCAGGCACAACAAGAAATGGGTGACACTGGAAGAGTTCTGCTTCGTCCTTCGGGAACAGAACCTGTCATCAGGGTTATGGTTGAAGCTCAAACGACAGAAGTCGCAAACAAGTGGGCTACCAAAATAGCTGACAAGTTGTAAATTAAATTTTTTAGACAAGGATACAAATTGAAACAAGAAAAAATTCGCAACGTTGCGATCATTGCGCACGTTGACCATGGCAAAACGACGTTGGTAGACAGACTTTTGCAGGCGAGTGGCGTTTTCAGAGAAAATCAAGAAGTCGAAGAGCGTGTGCTCGATTCAAACGATCAAGAGCGCGAGCGTGGGATCACGATTCTTTCTAAAAACGTTGCTATCCATTATAAAGACGTCAAGATCAACATAATTGACACTCCAGGTCACGCTGATTTTGGAGGAGAAGTCGAGAGAGTCTTGAACATGGCAGACGGTGCCCTTCTCATAGTTGACGCTTTTGAAGGTCCAATGCCACAAACTCGTTTTGTTTTGCAACACGCTCTTGAAATGGGTCTTCGAATCATGTTGGTTGTCAACAAAATTGATCGTCCAGGTTCCAGGCCAGAAGAAGTTGTTGATGAGGTCTTCGATTTGATGTGCGAGCTCAATGCATCTGACGAACAGCTTGATTTCCCAATTGTCTATGCAAGCGCTATGCAGGGAATTTCAAAGCTCGACATCGAAGAAGAAGGCAAAAACATGTTGCCTTTGCTCGACAAAATTTTAGAAGAAATTCCCGCTCCAGACGTTGATGTTGATGGTGCTGTTGCAATGCAGATCTGCACAGTTGACCACTCAAGTTTTGTCGGGAGAATTGGTGTTGGAAGGCTTTCTTCTGGCACAATGCACAAAAACGAAAATGTCCTTGTCATAAAAAATGATGGGACACGTTATAACACAGTCATAAAACAAGTTTTCACATTTGACAATCTTGGCAAAAAAGAGCAAAAAGAGGTCGGGGCAGGCGACATCGTTGCAGTTGTTGGTGTCGACGACGCTGACATTGGTGATGTTGTGACGAGCAGAGAAAACCCAAGAGCTTTTGACCCAATCAAGGTAGAACAACCAACTATGGCTGTTGTTTTTGAAGCCTCAACTTCTCCTCTCGTTGGCCGTGAAGGTGAAATTGTTGGCGCAAGGCAGCTAAAAGAGCGTTTGCTAAAAGAAGCTGAGTCGAACATTTCTATGAAGATAGAAGAGCTTGAAGATAAAAGTGGCATTGAAGTTGCTGGAAGAGGCGTTTTGCACTTGTCGGTTTTGATGGAGACCATGAGACGCGAAGGGTTTGAGTTCCAAGTCGGACGTCCTCGCGTCATAATAAAAACTGACGAGGCAGGAAACAAGCTCGAACCAATTGAGGAAGCAACAGTCGACGTTCCAAGTGATTACGCTGGAAAAGTCATTGAAGTCTTTGGAACTGCAGGTGGTGAGATGACCGACATGTTGTCGCGTGGCGATCAAACACACATCGTGTTTCACATTCCATCGCGTGGAACAATGGGGCTTCGCACGAAGGTCTTAAACGTGACTCGAGGCGAGGCTGTCATGTTCCATCATTTCTATGACTATGGTCCTTGGGCAGGCGATTTGGGTGGACGAGCTCGTGGATCGATGATTGCAATGGCAACAGAAAAGTCTGTCGCTTATGCACTTGACACTCTTCAAGAAAGAGGCAGATTGTTTGTTGGACCAGGCGAAGATTGTTATGAGGGCATGATCGTTGGTGAGAGTGCAAAAGAAAGTGACATGGTTGTCAATGTCGCAAAAGCAAAGCAACTGGGAAATCAGCGCTCTAGTGGTGCAGACAAAGCAATTTCTTTGACCCCAAAGACGACGTTTACGCTCGAAGAAGCACTTGAATACATCGAAGATGATGAGCTTGTTGAGGTAACCCCAAAGTCAATTCGCTTGAGAAAGAGACTCTTGAGTGCAACAGACAGAAAGAAGGCGGCCAAGAAATAAGGCGTGAGGTGTAGATTGTTGATGGTTTACGCTAACATTCATTAATACCTTGCTATAATGATTAATCGTGCGTTTATTAAATGATTAAAAGACGAAAGGCTTTCAGATGACGAAGAGAATGACAAATTTTAAACTTATTTCTGTGTGCGTCGCAGTTGCGCTCATTTCAATTTTTGCTTTGGCGGGATGCTCAGCCACCTACGCTGCAAAAGTTAATGGCACAGAGATCAAAGAAGAGAAAATCACTAAATATATCCAGCAGATTCGCGAGAGCTATTCGATGACAGATGCTGACTCTTGGGGGAAATATCTTGCACAAGTGTCGATGACACCAAGCTCCATACGTGATCAAATTCTTGACACCTACATCGAACAAGAGATTGTCAAACAATTCGCAGGAGAGAAAAATTGTGAGGCAACTCAAGAGGAGATTGATAAGCAGGTCAGCAAGGTCAGAGAATATTACGCTGATGATTCTGCTTGGGAAGAAGCACTAAAGAGTGCTGGATTTGAAAGCGAAGCTGATTATCGCGACATTTTGAAGTATTCAATTGCCTATGAGAAGTTAGGTAAAGCACTTGCAAAGGAAGCAACTGTTTCTGACGAGACTGTCCTTTCAAACATCCAGTCAAGGATGGACACGCTTGATGGCGGAAAGAAATCATCCCACATCTTGTTTAACTCTAATGACGAAGCAACAGCAAAAGAAGTCTTAGAAAAGATTAAGTCAGGTGAGCTTGACTTTGCTGAAGCTGCCAAACAATATTCACAAGACACTTCTTCTGCTGAAGACGGCGGAAATGTTGGCTGGGATAAAGACACAAGTTTTGTTGAAGCCTACACAAATGCTTTGAATGGTCTTGGAAAAGGTGAAGTTTCTGATCTCGTGACAAGTGATTATGGAATTCACATCATCAAATGCACAAATGAGTTCCACAAGCCAGAAAAAACTGATTCACTTTCTGACTTTGACGCTGACTTTGTTGAAGACATGAGAGATGAAGCAAAAGAAACTCAAGGTACGACTGATCTGACCAACTGGATTGATGAGAAGAAGAACAGCTCAACGATAGAAAAGAAAGACATGCCAAGCGATGTGTCCTACAACGTTGACATGAGCAAATATGAATCAAGCAGCTCAAGCACAGACAGTTCATCGGATTCTTCAACCTCGACTGATTCGTCGAACAGTAACTCTTCGACATCAACTGATTCATCTAGCACTGATTCTTCAACGTCAACAGATTCGTCGTCAACCAATTCTTCATCGACAGATTCATCGTCGAGCACTGAAAACACACAGAACTCAAATGGGACACAATCTTCAGACACGAAGCAATCTCAATAGGTTTTATGAATGAGTGCACCAGCAATTTTTGAATGCTGAGAAGTTAAGAGACAAGATTATGAAGCCCCTCTGGTGAGGGGCTTTTTGTTATTATTCAACTAATGTTTTTAAAAATTCAATGTCAGATTTAATTCAGATAAAAGACGATTTTGACTTAGAGAAAATCAGATGTTCTGGTCAGATTTTCAGGATGACAAAAGAGGAGACACCTTGCGGCGAGAGTGTCTATTCTGTAATTTCAAAAAATAGACTCCTCAAAATTCAAAAAAAACCGTCTAAAAAGATGTCTGACACCTTTGAGGTTTCATGTTCAAAAAGTGAATTTTACGAGGTATGGGCAGATTTTTTTGATCTAAGCAGAAATTATGTTGAGCTGAGGTCTCGCTTAAGTGGACAAAATGATTTCATTGATGATGCGTTTGATTTTGGATGTGGTCTTCGCATTTTACGTCAAGATCCCTGGGAAATGATCGTGACATTCATCATATCTCAAAGGCGAAGCATGCCTGCGATCGCAACAGCAACAAATAAGATATGTGAGATGTTTGGGGAGGAGCGAGAAGGTTTTTTTTCCTTTCCAGAGCCTCAAAAACTGGCGGAAGCCACAGTTGCGGATTTAAGAAAATGTGGAGTTGGCTATCGTGCTGAATATATCATCGATGCAGCGCAAAGGGTTGCAAGCGGACAGCTCAAACTTGAGGAATGCGAAAAATGCTCTGATGATGAACTTTTTGACAAGCTTTGCGAGATTAAAGGCGTTGGTGAAAAGGTAGCAAATTGCATAATGCTTTTCGGTTTTGCAAGAACTTCTCGAGCACCAGTTGACGTTTGGATTAAGAGAGTCATTGACGAAGAATTTGGAGGGGTGAATCCATTTTTAAACCTTGGCGAAGATGCAGGCATTGTTCAGCAATATATGTTTTATTGGAAAACTCAGCATAAACAAAAGTGAGAATTTGCTAAATTGGAAAGACAATTGATATAATAAGAGAGTTGTTATAAAAGTCCAATTTAGGAGAAGTTGAAGGATTAAATGGCTTCACGCGCATTAAAGCGAAGAAAAAATGTTCGCAAGCACGACATAAAAAGTGGTGTTCTAACTCTTCTTTTTGTCGTTTTTGGAATCATGCTGACAGCTTTTGTTGGAGTCTATGTTCTTTGTGACTCTTGGCTAAAAGAAATCCCTGACTATTCAGGTCTTGATCAGCTTAACAATTCTTCGATTTCAAAAGTCTACGCTTCTGACGGAAAAACCGTTTTAGCAGAATTTCAGCTTGAAAACAGAACGCCAGTTGAGCTTGATGAAGTGAGTGACTATGTCAAGCGAGGCACTGTTGCCACAGAAGACGAGAGGTTTTATAACCATAATGGTTTTGACCTCTATGGAACCCTTCGAGCCACAGCAAACAACCTTGTTGGTGGCAGCTTGGAAGGTGGTTCAACAATAACGATGCAGCTTGCGAGAAACACTGTCATTTCTGATGAAATGCAGGACAGAACAGTTAAACGCAAAGTGCGAGAGATCTACATTTCGTTGAAGATGGAAGAGCTTTATTCTAAAGATGAGATTTTGCGACTCTATTTAAACACGATTAATTATGGAAGTGGCGCTTATGGAATTGAAGCTGCGTCGCAAAGATATTTTAACAAGAGTGCAAAAGATTTGACTTTAAATGAAGCTGCAACCCTCATTGGAATTCCCCAGTCGCCGACATACAACAATCCAATCGACAATATGGAACAGTGCATCAAGCGCAGAAACATCGTTTTGTCGAGAATGGTTTCAAACAACGTCATAACTCAAGCTCAAGCTGATGAAGTGAAATCGCAAGAAATTGTTTTGGACCCGCAAGAGCCTGAGACGATGGGAATCAAACAATATCCCTATTTCACGAGTTATGTGAGAAATCAGTTGACTAACGAGTCTGATAAATATGGTCTGACTTCGGCAGACTTGTTCGGAAGTGGACTTTCAGTCATAACAACGCTCGACATTTCTTGCCAAGAGGACCTCGACACTGCATCTGACCAAAAAAGCAATGCAACAACGTTTCAGGTCGCATCTGTTGCAGTTGATCCGTCAAATGGCTACATAAAAGCAGTCCACGGTGGGGGAGACTATTCTGAGTCGCAAATAAACTTATGCACAGGCGAGGGGACAAACGGTCGACAAGTCGGCTCAGCTTTTAAAGTGTTCACTCTGATTGCTGCTATCGAAGCTGGGATCAGCCCTTCAACGCAGATTGATTGCGGAACTTCGTTGACAATGAACGGTTCTGTGATTAAAAACTATGGTGAAACGAATTATGGCACTCGCTCAATCACGTCTGCTCTGGCAGTTTCGTCAAACACAGGATTTGTTAGGCTTTGCAATTATGTAACACCTGCAAAAGTAATTGAAGTTGCAAGGAGGATGGGTGTGACCTCTGACTTGCCAGACGTGCCAACGCTGACGCTTGGTGTCGCGTCCATGACACCATTGCAGATGGCTTCTGCCTATGCTTGCATAGCTAACGGTGGAACCTATTATAAGCCTGAGTGCATAAAGAAAATAACGGATGCGAACGGTAAAGTTCTCGTTGACAACACAAATCCAGTTGGAACAAAAGCAATGTCAGCTGAAGTCGCTCACGCTGCAACTGAGGCAATGGAGGAGGTTGTCAAGAGCGGAACTGGTGTTGCAGCACGTCCAAGTGTGCAAACTGCAGCAGGAAAAACAGGAACAACCGAAGACTTCAAAGACTCGTGGTGGATTGGAATAACTCCTCAAATTTCAGCAGCGTTTTGGATGGGGGATTTGACAGCAAACTACTCTGATGCAAGGTCGTGTTATTCGTCTGTGGAAAGTGCTTTTGCCACCTTTGTTAATGCCTATCTCGCTGGACAAAAGAACGTTGACTTCCCTGAAACAGACGATCCTCCCTACATAGCCAATTTTAGCGATGCAGAAAATCACATTGGGAGCTATGGCTATTCATCCTATAACTATGGCTATAACTATGGCTATAACTATAACTATAACTACAGCAATGATTATTACAGCAATGACAGCTACTCAAATTCTTATGACTCGCAATCATCAACGTCAAGTGGCACTCAAAGCAATTCAGGCACAACTTCAGGAGGAAACACTTCATCAAATTCTGCCTCTGGTGGTGCAAATTCTGGTACGGGGACACAATGACGATTTAATTTGTGCTTTAATTTGATTTAGAAAAAATTAAATTTAATATGATCATTAATAAAGGATGAGTGATATGAGTAAACTTTTCATCAAAGCGGGGGTAGTTTTTGCAACTTTTCTTGTTGTTTTTTGCGTTTCTGGTTGCGGTTCTCTAAACCCGATGGGTCAGTTGCAAGAACAGGCAAAAACACCGCTTCAGCAAGCGCAAGATTTCGTGTCTTCACTTGATTCAAAAGCAGCAGAAGTTTCAAAGAAAGCAGATGAATACATCGAGGCGATCGGGAAAAGTGATTCGGTAGCTGCAAAATTGAAGTTTGACGAGATAATAAAATCGCTTGATGAGGGAGCAAACCTCGAGGTTCCAGATGAGCTAAAGGAAGAAGGCGAAAAATATAAAAATGCTTGCAATAACTTAAAAGATGCGCTCAATTCCTTAAATGATGTTGCAAATGCAGCGACAACTGACGCAGATCTTGCGAGCAAATTAGCTGAAGCTCAATCAAAATATGACGAGGCAGCAAAAGCCCTTGAAGAAGCTGATAAGTCGTTAAATGACAAAATGAATGAGCTAAAGAAGACTAATTAAGGCAATCTCCTTTTCAAATGAGCAATAAAATTCCTGAACTTCTGGCACCTGCTGGAAGTGCTTCAGCGCTAAATGCGGCTGTTCGTGCAGGTGCTGATGCGGTATATCTTGGACTGCAAGACTTCAATGCACGCTGTGGTGCAGACAACTTCACGCTTGAAACATTAAAAGACGCTTGTGCATATGCGCACGCAAGGGGCGTGAAGGTCTATGTTGCGCTTAACACTTTAGTCATTACTCGCGAGCTCTCAAAAGTTTTGAGTCTCACCGAAAAGGCACTTGAAGTTGGCGTTGACGCATTTATAGTGCAAGACATAGGTCTAGCTTCTGAAATTTCGAGAGTTGCTGGTTCAAATTATGTTCACATCTCAACTCAAATGAACATCCACAATTTGGCAGGAGTGAGCGCAGCTAAGGCACTTGGTGCTAAAAGGATTACCCTATCTCGAGAATTATCACTCCCAGAAATCAAAAATTTGTCTGGTTATGCGCATGAGCTAGACATGGAGATTGAGTGTTTTGCTCATGGCGCGATCTGCGTTTGTTATTCGGGGCAGTGTTTATTGAGTTCATGTGTCGGAACACGAAGTGCTAACAGAGGAAAATGTGCGCAAGTATGTCGCTTACCTTATTCACTCGTTGCAGGCAATGAAAGAAAGCTGGTGTCAGACAAAAGTGCTCCACACTTGCTTTCACCAAAAGACATGTGTACGGTTGACAATTTAGGTGACCTGATTGACGCAGGGGTCGACTCGATAAAAATTGAAGGGCGAATGAAGTCACCTGAATACGTCAACAGTGTTGTCAAGGTCTATCGAGAAGTGCTCGAGAACCTTCAAGCAGGTGCAGAGGCAAAAGCCTCAAAAAAGCAGATGGATGAGCTTAAAGCTAACTTTTCTCGTGGCTTCACAAACGGTTATCTTTTTGGCAATCGCGGAAGTGAGCTAATGAGTTGCGATCGACCAAACAACCGAGGCCTTTTTGTTGGAAGAGTCAAGAAAAAGCGGATAGTTGATGAAAAAACTTGTGAACTCGACCTAGAAATTTCAGGTGACGTGAACGAGAAAGACACGATTAATGTTTGGAATAAGCACGGAGGAACGATAATCAAAGTTCCTGAAATTTTGCGCAGTAAAGGTAATATGATCACCATTCGCACGCAGGCAAAGTGTAAAGACATTCGCGAGAAGGACCGAGTTTTTAAAGTAAGAAGTGAGAAGGACGAATTTAAATGCGATTTTAGGCTTCCGAGAGTGCCTTTGCAAGCAAAAGTTACTATGAAAATCGGAGCCCCTCTCATTTTTGAAGTTAAAGCAAGGGGAGTTAAGAGCGTTGTTGAAGGTCCAATTGTTGAACCTGCAAAAACAAAGGAAGTTACTGCAGGTGACATCAAAGAACATTTTGACAGACTTGGAGAAACAGGTTTTGTTTTAGAAAGTTTTGATATTGATTTAGACGACGGTGTTGGGATTGGCTTTTCTCAAATTCATAAGTTGCGAAGCCGTGCTTTGAGTGAGCTTTATGAAAAAATCTCCGAGAGGCAAGTTTTAAAAAGAGTCAAGTTTGAGACAAGCAAAACTTCACTCAAGAAAAGGCAAAATGATGTGAAATTGTGCGCTGTTGTTTCAAATGCAGAGGATGCAAGAACAGTTAATAAAATGGGCTTTACGCCTTATGTTTCGGCTCTTTCGCATAAAATGGGGCAAGCTTCGCGAGCAGGTGTTGTTATGGAATCGACAACACAAGCGACTTTTCCAAATGAAACAGTTTTGATGAGTGAGATCGCAAGCCATGAGTCCATTGGTGAGAGCAGGGAAGCTCTTCTAAACATCTCTGCTAAAGATCAGTTAACAAGTGCAAAGCACATATATTGCGATGATTTCGCAAGTGCATTAAGAGCAAAAAGTGAAGGCAAAGCTTTCGATGTTGGGCAGTTTTGCCCTGTAACTAACGATTTATCAATTCAATTAATAAATAACCTTAAGCCAGAAGTTGTTTGGCTCTCACCTGAATTGAATTTGAGCCAAATTGAAGACGTTGCATCCAAAATCGAGTGCGATGTTGGAATTTTTATTCTGGGAAAGCAACGCTTGATGACTTGTGAGCATTGCATTTTGATGAGTGAAGGTCCCTGCACTGAACAATGTCAGATGTGCAGAAGAAGGAGAGTTGCTCATTATTTGGTCGACAGAAAGAATTTCGAGTTTCCGATTCGCTCTGATTGCTTGGGAAGAAGCACGATCTATAATGCTTGCACTCTTGATTTGACTTGCAATTTAGAAGAATTGAAAAAATGCGGGGTTAACCATTTCATGATTGATGCAACTTTGATGGATGCTGGAGAACTTCAAAGTTCAATTTCGCGCGTTAAAGAGGCATGTCGCATGGTTCCTAAAACAAAATTGAAAAACTCAACTTCTGGTCATCTCTTCCGAGGCGTTTGAGTTATTTTTGTGGCAAAATATAAAGATATGTCAAAAACAAACAGGAAGTGAATTAAAGAAGATGAGCATTTTTTCTAAAATAGAAAGCAGAGTTGAAGATGGAGTCGAAGGAGCTGCATCAGCTCTTGAAAAGTCTGCGCTAACGCCTGTCCAGATCACAAAGAAGGCTGAAAAGCAAATGAAGCGCGAAAAGGTTATCGGCGCTGGAAGGCAGATCGCTCCAACACTCTACACTTGTCTTGTTTCTCAAGAGGATGATGACAGGCTATTTGGCTATTACCCAACTCTGGCAGGCGAGGTCGAGACCTATCTTCAAGCTAAAGGCGAGGATCTTGGTCTTTCTTTTGACTGCAAACCACTTGTCAGATTTGTGCCTGACCCAGAGCTTCGTAAAGGAAAATTTGATGTCATAGCTGAGCTCGTTGCTCCTCCAACAGTAAACGAGTTGAGGGCACAAGAAAATGAAAGATATGGAATTGCACCTGCGCCCTCAAAGCAGAAGCAAGCGCGCTCAAATCCACAAAATAATGCTCGCCAGCAAAGAGCTCAAGCAGGTTACCAAGAACCCGCAAGACCAACTCCTGCCATGCGCGCTCAGGAAATGACTGAAAATTCAAGGGTGCCTGCGCCTGCACCTGTTGCTTCAGCTCCTGCACCACGTCCGGTTGCTCCAGTGGCGCAACAACAAAACATTCAAGTGCCCAACATAACAGACGACAGGTTTTCTGGGCTCGAGGTGTTCAACGACCCGCAAACTTATGGTGAGCCTCCGAGGCCTTCAGTTAAACAAAGAAGCCAGCAAAGTGCTTTGAATGTTCCGCAGGTTCAGCCTGAGCAATCACCACAAGCACCTGAGCCCCAACCAGTTGATTTTTCAAGTCAAAAAACTAGTGTTGTTGCGCCTGCAGTTGATGTTAATGTTGCGAACAATCAGACAAATGTCTTTTTCTATGACGAAGTCAACGACATTGCATATTCTCTGACTGGTGGAGTTGAGAGAATTGGCAGAGAGTCGACGAACGAGATTGTCGTTTCTGACATAAATGCTTCAAGGACGCACGCAGAAATTCACATGGAGCCAAACGGCCAGTGGGTAATCTCCGATCTTGGGTCGACGAATGGGCTTTATGTAAACGACCAAAAAGTTCAATCTGCGGTGCTAAACGATGCAGACATTGTTTTGATTGGAACAACAAGACTCGAATTTCAGAATTTGTGAGAAAGAGATCATTAATGTCTCGAATAAAAAGGTCTAAAAATTGATAGACGTCATTTTGCTAATAGGAAGGTTGCTCTTCGTTGCAATCCTCTATCTCTTTTTGTTTGCGCTGGTGAAGACTGGCATTGGTATGGTCAGAGGCACAAATTCTAAGGGAAAGAAGTGGACATTGAACGTCGAAACTGGTCCTAAAGAGTTGCGAGGAGTCAAAATTGCCGTGACAGGACCTGTCATCGTCGGCAGATCTTCTGGCGCTGACATAGTCGTTGCCGCGACTTATGTATCAGGTCGCCATGCTCAATTTAAGCTCATCGGGCAAAATCTTTTTGTCGAAGATCTCGGTTCAACAAATGGCACTGCTGTCAACGGAAACATAATTTCTTCTCCAACAGCACTTAAAAACAATGACGTTGTCAACATTGGCGACGTATCGATCCGCGTAAAGAGAAAATAAACAATGGGCTTGAAGAGTAATAAGCACGGGCTCGTTTCAAAATTGGGAGAGCCAAATTATGGCTCGAGAACTGATGTTGGTCGCGTTCGTGAGCACAACGAAGATTCGCTCGTTGTAAAAAATCCACTCTACGCTGTTTTTGATGGCATGGGCGGTCATGCTGCAGGAGAAGTTGCAAGCGAAATTGCTGCAAGCGTCGTGTCTTCAAGAAACCTATCAACTCTTGATGTCAGCTCGCTTGGAGATGCTGTTATTGACGCAAACCTCGAGATCATTCATGCTGCTCAAGTTGGCAAAGGTAAGCCTGGAATGGGGACGACTTGCACCGCAGCCCTTCTTAACGGTAACAAGCTCTTAATTGCTCAGGTTGGCGATTCGAGAGCCTACCTTCTTCATGACAACAAGATGCAACAGCTGACTCGCGATCATTCCTATGTTGCTGACCTTGTTGAGCAAGGGGCCATCACAAAGGACTATGCACGAATTCATCCAGACCGATCAAAGATCACTCGCGCGCTTGGAACTGATCCAAACATGGAGCCCGATTTATACGAAATCGAGGTTGACTCTGGCGATCGCTTGATGCTTTGCTCTGACGGGCTCTATTCGATGCTAACTGATGATGACATTGAACACATATTGTGTGCTGAGTCCGACCCGCAACTTGCAGCTGACAGGCTTGTCAAGGAAGCAAATGAGTGGGGAGGGCACGACAACATAACAGTTGTTGTCGTCGACGTTTCAGGCTTTGCAGAAATAAAAAAAAAGAAAGTTGCAAGAAAGACTAAAGTAACAGCTACATTCATCGTTTTAGCTCTTCTTGCAATAATCGGCGCTTCAGCTTATGCGCTGACAACGTGGATTTCAAATGCAGCCTATCTCGGAGAATGTAATGGCTACGTTGCGATATATCACGGAATACCCACTGGAGAGGTTGGGGGTAAAACTGACAATCTGTCAGAGATCACAGACGTAAAAATTTCTGATCTCGACTCACAAGTTGCAAATCGAATTAAACAAGGGGAAGTTAAATATAACTCCTATGCTGACGCACAAGCACTCGTTGAGTCCTACAAAGAAACGATAGAGAGCAAAAAGCAAGCTGAGAAAGAAAAACAATCGTCATCAACAACTGAAACTGAAAAGAACACCTCATCAAGTTCGAACTCTTCAAGCTCGAGTTCATCGACAGCAAATTCTTCAAGTTCAACTTCGAGCTCGACTGGGCAAGGAAGCACAGAGTAGGAAATTATGAGCAGAAGAAATCTTGAGTTGCTTCTTTTGTGCATTGCGGCACCGATCGTAATAGTAGTTTTTGCTATGCTCGTCTTGGTGGGAGGCCAGTCTCTTTCATTTAACACTCTTGGTGTCCCGATCGGTATTTTCGTTGCATTCCTTGGATGCCACTTTGCAGTAAGAAAGCTGGCACCAAATGCCGACCCTGCGCTTTTGCCGATAACATTTGCTCTCTCTGGGATCGGAATCGCATTTGTTACGCGTCTAGCACCAGACATGGCAGGAAGACAGCTTTTGTGGCTCTTTGCTGGAGTAGCCGTCCTAATTTTGCTTCTCGCTTTAATTAAATCGCTCGATCAACTTGCTGACTATAAATACACATTCATGATCCTTGGCATTTTGCTCCTTTTGTCGCCAATGTTGCCAATAGTTGGCTCTGAAGTAAACGGTTCTCGACTGTGGTTACAAATCGGCGGCTTCTCATTTCAGCCAGGAGAGCTTGCAAAAATATGCATCGTGTTTTTCTTAGCAGGCTATCTCGCTGAACACAGAGAAATGCTATCGATTTTTTCATGGAAGGTCGGACCAGTTCATTTGCCTTCACTTGCGACACTTCTTCCATTGATTATAATGTGGGCACTTGCTTTTCTCGTTGTCGTCCTTGAAAAGGATCTTGGTTCAGCACTTGTTTTATTTCTCGTGTTTTTGGTGATGCTCCACGTTGCGACTGGAAAGAAGTTCTACATAATAATCGGTGTCATAATGGCTGGAATTGCAGCTGTTTTGTTATATCGCTTTTTTGGGCATGTTCAAACTCGTGTCGAGATTTGGCTTGACCCTTTTGCAGATCCACAAGGCAGTGGCTACCAATTGGTGCAAGCGATCTATTCATTCGCTGACGGTGGGATTTTTGGATCTGGAATTGGGAAAGGTCTCTGCACGAACATCCCTTATGTTGAAAGTGACTTCATATTCGCTGCCATTGCAGAAGAAACTGGTCTTCTTGGTGCCGCTGGCGTTTTATTGCTCTATCTAACTTTTGCTATAAGGGGAGTGTGCGTTGCTGCACGCGCAAAATCTGACGTTTCGTCTTTCATCGCTGTCGGTGGCACAGCGATAATTGTTCTTCAAGCATTCATCATTGTTGGCGGTGTGACACGCTTAATCCCAATGACAGGAATCACTCTTCCATTCATCTCTCAAGGTGGATCATCTCTCATTTGTGGCTTCATCATTGTCGCACTTCTTCTTAAATGTGGTGACGAAGGAACTGGACTTGACACAGAGATGAAAACGACTGGCATGATGTTAAACGCCGACACTGGTGTTCTCGGGCGTTTTGCTCTCTCGAAGCGATTGACAGTGCAAATAATCATCTATTCATTCCTCTTTGCTGCACTCGTTGCAAACCTGACATACATCATGATAATTGATGCCGATAACGTCAAAAGCATGTCGAGCAACAACCACACGATATCAAAAGAAGCAACGTCCGAGCGTGGTACAATTTCAACTTCTGACGGCACGATTCTTGCAAAAAGCGAAAAACTCTCTGATGGCACCTATGAACGAATCTATCCAGCAGGAGACCTTGCTTCTCACGTTGTTGGTTATTATTCAACTCGTTTTGGAACAAGTGGCATCGAGTCTTCATGGAACGACACTTTGAAAGGCACTCGAAACCTTGCAACATTTAATGACTTGCTAAATTACATGACAGGTTCAAAAGTGACAGGAAACGACGTCAAGTTGACGCTTAACTCGGATGTGCAAAAAGCCGCTCAACAAGCAATTTCTGGGTATAGTGGGTCATGTGTTGTGATGGATCCGACGACTGGAGAGATTTTGGCGATGGCGTCTTCTCCAACCTATGATGCAGCTGATGCCGAAGACGTTTTGTCATCAACATCTTCTTCATCTCTAAATTCTGATTCTTCTCTTCTGAACAGAGCGACTGAGTCTGTCTCATCTCCTGGTTCAACTTTTAAAACTGTCACGCTGACAAGCGCGTTTGAAAGCGACGTTGCAAACGAGAAGACGGTGTTTCCTGCACCTGGCTCGATAACGCTTGGAAATGCAGCAGTGACAAATTATGGTAGCGCTGGATATGGTAACGTGACGCTAAAGACTGCTTATGAATATTCCTTAAACACTGTTTTTGGACAACTCGGATTGCAAATTGGTGCCAAAAGACTTGTTGACACGTCAGAAAAATTTGGGTTCAACCAAAAAATAAATTTCGATTTGCCAGTCGCGATGAGCCTCATGCCTGATTCTGATGAGATGACTGAGTGGGAGACTGCTTGGGCTGCTGCTGGAGAGCCTGTTGGTGAACACACTAGCCCTGCAGGACCTCAAACAAACACTTTCCAGATGGCCCTCGTTGCTTCTGCCATTGCAAACGATGGAAAGATCATGCAACCTCATCTCGTCAAAAGTGTCAACAATGCAAATGGTGAGATCTCTTATGAGGCGAAGTCGAGTGTTTATAAAACAGTTGTTTCAAAAGACATCTCTGATCGCGTTTTGGAGTGCATGAAAGGTGTTGTCAGTGAGGGCACGGGCTATGATGCGTCGATTAGTGGTGTGAGTGTTGCAGGAAAAACAGGAACAGCTGAGAATCAAGGAAGAGAATCAGACTCGTGGTTCATTGGAATTGCTGATGCTGATGGCGCAAGAAACGTCGTTGTTGCGATCGAACTTGAGCAGGCAGGCGAGGGTCTTGCAACAACAAAAGTTAAATCAGTGTTGCAATCTGCCTTGACCGCACAAGGAGTCATCAAATAAGCATCAAAATTAATGTTTTATGTGATAACATAGAGTTTTGATAAGCTTCATCATATCAGCAAACGAAGAAAAAACAGACTAGAGAAAATGAGGAGCAAAATGACTGCACAAGCATCTATGACAGGAACAGTCTTAAATGGAAGATATGAGATCGGCGAGCGGATTGGCGTCGGTGGCATGGCAGAAGTCTACAGTGCACAAGATAATGTGCTGGGGCGAATTGTGGCAGTCAAAGTCATGCTTTCCCAATTTGCTGAAGATGAAGATTTTTCAAGGAGATTTCGCCAAGAAGCGGCAGCTGCTGCAAACCTTCAGTCACCCTACATTGTAAACGTCTATGACTGGGGACACGACGCTGGCACCTATTTCATCGTCATGGAATATGTTCGTGGTAGCGACTTAAAAAGCGCTATAAAGCAGAGAGGCGCAATTAATCAGCGAAAAGTCGCTGAAATTGGCTCTCAAGTTTGCCAAGCTCTCTCAGTTGCTCATTCTCAAGACATAATTCATCGCGACATAAAGCCTCAAAACATAATGATTCAGCCTGATGGCAACGTCAAGGTGATGGATTTTGGGATCGCAAGAGCTAAAAACTCTGTTTCTCAAAAAACCGGAAATGTTCTTGGAACTGCTCACTACATCTCTCCCGAGCAAGCTCAAGGAAAAGATTTGACAGCGGCGACAGACATTTATTCTCTGGGTGTTGTTATGTATGAAGCAGCAACAGGAAAGTTGCCATTTGACGCGCCAGAAGCGATGAGCGTTGCTATGATGCAGGTGCAAGACGAGCCATTGCCTCCAAGTTCGATCAATGAGTCGATCGATCCAGCTCTAGAGTCAATCATTTTGAAAGCGATGCAAAAAAACCCTGCAAATCGCTATGCAACGGCACATGATTTAAAGACCGCGTTAAATGACTATCTTGCAGGCAGAATGAACCCATCGTTTACGCAAGCAAGAACAAGCGTCATCTCACCTGTTGCAGCTGGAGTTGCAGGAGCAGCAGCAGGAGCAGTTGCCACGCATGCAGCGCTAAACGACCACACTGAGGTGATGCCAGCCGTTTCATCTTCGGGAACTGCGCAGAAAAAGGGCGCTCAGAAGACATATAGCACTTCAAATTCCTCCAAAAGCGGGATGTCTCCTAAGAAAAAAGCTGGAATTGCTGTTGGAGTCATCGCCGCGATTGCCATCATAGCTTTGGCAGTTTGGGCTTTTGCTGGTCAATCAAGCGCAAATCAGACGGAAGTTCCAAACGTTGTTGGAAAAACGACTGAACAGGCAATGCAGCTGATTCAAGACGCAGGTTTGGAAGTTGGAACTATGGATTCTGCTTATGACCCAAGCGTTGAGTCGGGACATGTCAGTTCACAAAATCCAAAAGGTGGAAACAAGGTTGACAAAGGAACGAAGATCAATCTCGTCATATCTCAGGGAACTGAAGAAATCGAAGTTCCAGATTTAACTAACAAAACGCTATCAGAAGCGCAAAACGAACTAGCTAAGCTTGGGTTTGCTGTTGGTTCGACGACTGAAGAGAACTCTGACACTGTGGAGAGTGGAAAAGTCTGCGGTCAGGACCCTAAAGCAGGAAAGAACGCCAAGAAAGGCTCTTCAGTGAACCTTGTCATATCAAAGGGCGCTGACACAGTGAGTGTTCCAGACATAACGGGTCTCACTCCTGATCGCGCAAGCAAGGTCGCAAGTGACCTTGGGTTCACAATTTCACAATCAGGAACACAAGCTTCTGACTCGGTTGATCAAGGGTTGATCATCTCTCAAACTCTTGTCGCAGGATCAAAAGCCAAGAAGGGATCTACCATTGGCTACATCGTCTCGTCAGGCAAAAGATCGATAACAGTTCCAAATGTTGTTGGAAATTCTTGGAGTGGAGCGAAGAGCACAATTGAGGGCTTGGGACTCGTTGCAACGAAAGTAGAGCAGTATTCAGACACTGTCGCGGAAGGTCTTGTTATTTCGACAAATCCAAGCACAGGGACGAGCGTTGAATCGGGGCAAACTGTTACAGTAACAGTTTCACTAGGCCCATCGAGTGGTGGGAGTAGCTCAAGTTCGAGTTCAGGCTCAAGTTCAAGCTCAAGCTCGACAACGAACTGAGGAGTTGCCTTAACGATGATTTATCTCGGATGCGCTGGTTCGTCTCCGAGATAAAGTTTGCAGAATTTGCGACGATTTTCGTTCGTTGATAAAGCTTTTTCGCTCTCGTCGATCAAAATGAGTGTTTCTTTTGCTATGTCGAGTGAAGCGTTAGGCTTCCTTAGTAACTCTGCAGCGGTTTTTAAGCCCGAATAGGCTTCCTTGTTTGCATTGGCATAGCGAAGCGTTGCAAGAAGCTCCCTGCTTGTTGTGACATGCACCGCAGCACCAGCAGCTGTTAACATTTTGACGTTCGCTTTTTCTTGGCCATAGGCTCGACATGTCAAGATCATGGGAGTTCGAGAGCAGAGGCACTCTGTCACTGTCATGCCTCCAGCCTTGCACACGATCAAATCGCACGCGTTTAATAGCTTCGCCATTTCGTTCACGAAGCCCAAAACCGTGAGGTTTGTTATGTTATGCTCAGCCTTAAACTGGTTTAAGTCGTGTTGCATCTCATGATCGTTTCCAGCAACAACGACAAAGTGCATGTTGTTAAATTCATGCACATAAGGCACAAGATTGAGGATTACTTTTTTTATGTGAACATAGGGTTGCAACAAAGAAGCTCCTCCAATTGCCAGAACGAGCTCCTTGTTTTCTGGAAGATCAAATTCTTTGCAAACTTCATCTCTGTCATATGTTTTTGTGAAAGCTGGGTCAGTCGGCATGCCAGTAATTTTGATGCGCGATTCATGGATGTGCCTTGCTCGAAGAGTTTCTGCCATCTCTTCGTTTGCAACACAAAAAAGATCAGTGTAGGCATGAGGCCAAAGACCTTCAACTTCATAATCTGTTGGAACACATATGATTGGGAAGTTTTGATCCGATATCATTTTTGCACCAACAGCTGCGTTTGCTGCTGTTATGTGAGTGCAGATGACGGCACTTGGTTTGTCCTCTTCAATTTTCTTTGTGAAATCACCGAAGAAAATGCGGGAATAGCTAGTGCCGCCTCCCCAAAGGAGCCTTCCTGTGAAAGCATATCTCCATGACAAGTCATAAATTGGTCGTGTTGCACCAGTGAAGGTCGTTGCATATTTGTTGCCGTCAATTTTGACTCGACCATAATCAAGGATGTCAACAACTTCAACGTCATAGTCGCAATTCAGCGCATCATCTTCTTGAAGAAGCTTTAACGCAAGCGAAATTGCTTTTGCTGCACATTTGTGCCCTGAACCTACAGAGGCATGAGCGATTAAAATCTTTTTTTTAGAGGTCATGAGCTAAATTTTACCTTAAAATTAAAAGGTGTCAGACTTAAATGATCAAAAGGTAATGAGAAATGGAACAAGAGACATATTCTGTTGATTTGAAAAAGGTCGAAGAAGCTCGCCTGGGAGTTGGCGTCGCTGTTCTTGTGCCTTGCTATAACGAGTCGTTGACTGTCGGTAAAGTCGTCGATGATTTCAAGAAGGCTATGCCAGAGGCTGATATCTATGTCTATGACAACAATTCAAGTGATGACACAGCAAAAATCGCCGCAGAACACGGTGCGATAGTCCGTTTTGAAGGCAGGCAGGGAAAAGGTAACACTGTGCGCCAGATGTTTCGCGACATCGATGCAGATTATTACATCTTGGTTGATGGTGACGACACCTATCCTGCAGAATCTGCGCCAGATTTGGTCGAACCCCTTGTTAGGCACTTGGCAGACATGACTGTTGGAGACAGACTTTCAAATGGAACTTATGGCGAAGAGAACGACCGAGCGTTTCACGGGTTTGGGAACAATCTTGTTCGCTGGTTGATAAAAGTAATTTATGGCTTTGCATTTGAAGACGTCATGACGGGTTATCGTGCAATGTCAAAAACGTTCGTTAAAACGATGCCAGTTTTAAGTGAAGGTTTTCAGATTGAAACAGAACTCTCAATTCATGCCGTAGACAAACGCTGTAGGATTGTTGATGTGCCAATAACATATCGCGACAGACCCGAAGGAAGCGATTCGAAGCTAAACACTGTTCAAGACGGCGCAAAAGTAATTCTGGCGATAACGTCGCTTTTTAAAGAGAACAAGCCACTTGCTTTTTTTGGTTGGATCTCCCTCATCCTTCTCATTATTGGACTTCTTTTTGGAATCCCAGTCATTGCGGAGTTTGGTAGCACTGGGCTTGTCCAGCGTTTCCCAACAGCCATGCTTTCGATGGGGATAATAATATGTGCGATACTTAGCTTCTCATCAGGGTTAATTCTTGATAACGTTGCCAAGAACAACCGAAGATTGTGGGAGTTGGAAGTATATCGGCAACGCCAGAGCGACGGCTATTAGGAAGTGTTCGGCAAAAACAGTCCTTCTTTAATTCAAGTTAAAATTTCAAAGATTCGCGATATGAATGCCGTTAACATCTTTTTAGATTAAAATAGTAACGAGTTTTTGTAAGCCAACGAAAGTCAGGAGTAGAAAATGACAGAAGAAAACATCCCTTTTAAAATTTATCTGAACGAGGAAGAAATTCCGACTTCTTGGTATAACCTTCGCGCTGACATGAAAAACAAGCCAGCACCATTGCTCAATCCTGGCACAAAAGAGCCCCTAAAAGCTGAGGAGCTCGAACCCATTTTTTGTAAGGAGCTTGTTGCGCAAGAACTCGATGACACAACTGCATTCATCGAGATTCCAGAAGAGATTCAGCAGTATTATAAAACTTATCGCCCGTCTCCTGTTATGCGTGCATACCACCTCGAGAAGGCACTCGGGACACCTGCAAAAATATATTACAAATTTGAAGGCAACAACACGAGCGGTTCTCATAAATTGAACTCTGCACTTCCGCAAGCATATTACGCAAAAAAACAGGGACTTAAAGGCGTAACGACTGAAACTGGAGCAGGGCAATGGGGGACAGCCCTTTCGATGGCGTGTGCCTATTTCGATCTTGATTGTAAGGTGTTCATGGTGAAAGTTTCATATGAACAAAAGCCATTCCGTCGTGAAGTCATGAGGACCTATGGTGCAAATGTCACCCCCTCACCTTCGGATACAACGGAAGTCGGCAGAAAAATTTTGGCGGAACATCCTGGTACCACTGGGTCGCTAGGTTGCGCAATTTCTGAAGCGGTGGAAGTTGCAACAAAGTCAGAAGGTTATCGTTATGTTTTGGGAAGCGTGTTAAACCAAGTTTTGTTGCATCAATCAATCATCGGCTTGGAAGCAAAAACCGCACTCGACAAATATGGCGTCACGCCTGACGTTATCATCGGATGCGCAGGTGGAGGCTCGAATCTTGGAGGTCTCATTGCTCCATTTATGGGAGAAAAGCTGAGAGGCGAAAAGGATTACCAATTCATCGCTGTTGAGCCTGCATCGTGCCCTTCTTTCACGAGAGGAAAGTTTGCTTATGACTTCTGCGACACAGGCATGATTTGCCCACTTGCAAAGATGTACACATTGGGAAGTGGCTTCATTCCTTCACCAAACCACGCAGGTGGACTTCGTTTCCACGGGATGAGCACAGTGTTGTCTCAGCTCTACGCCGACAAATTGATGGACGCAGTTTCTGTGGAGCAAACAAGCGTGTTTAAGGCAGCTGAGTTCTTTGCTCGCAAAGAGGGAATTTTACCAGCTCCAGAATCGTCACACGCGATCTGTGCAGCAATTGATGAAGCTGAGAAGTGCAAAGAAACAGGCGAGGCAAAGACAATCCTGTTTGGTCTGACTGGCACTGGCTATTTCGACATGGTTGCCTATGAAAAATTCCACGAAGGTGAGATGAGCGACTACATCCCAACCGATGAAGATCTCGAGATCGGCTTTGCGGGGCTACCAAAGGTTGATTAACAGATAATTGACAATCGTTATTTGGCACTTTAATTAAGTTGATTGAAACCGCTCAATTATCACGATCTCGATGTTGACGCTTGCGATTGTGATGTATTGATAATTGGAACTGCGGAACTTGACTTTCTAGCTTAAGGGCTTAATGGAAGATTAAGCCCCACAGTTTTGTTCATTTATGAGCATATAAACTCTCTTTCATCGAGTATGAACCTCAGTGCTCGCAGTAAAGAGTATTTCCCTTCAGCTCCCATAAATGGTTCAACTCTTAATCTGATATAGCGGTTTGCCTCAATTTTAATATTTGTAATTTTTGAAATGTTGGGCTTATCTGCTTGAATTTGCCTGAAATAGTCGTCAGGGTAATCTTTTGTGAATTTCATATTGAAGAGATGAGGTGCACTAGACAAATGAATGCCAGTCGCTTCTGTTAGGGATTGATTCCACGACTGTGCAAATTCTTTATTTAGTAACAATCTTTTATAGTTGTCGTAGAGAAATTCTTCTCCCACGTGGTAAATGCCTAAGGGCTTTAATCCTGGCTTGTTCATTAAGATGCCGACATCGAATTTATAAAGAGTTGCATGTGCTGTCCACAAAACGTAATCGAACAGAGAGTAGTCTCGATCGATCCACATGCACCCTTGACAATCATCAAGTACCTTTATTGTGTTTTCGCAGTACTTATCTAAAATTCGAAAAATTCTTTCAAAAACTCTATTTTCCCTAACCTCACCATCACATACATTCGCGCCATATGAAATAAACAAAATCTTTTCATAATCTTTACGCTCGAGCCGCTCCGAAAGCTTTCTCAAGGAAAACTCTTTTGCAATATTTGGTCGTATAAGCCTAGGTTCAGTGCGACGATCTGCTTCCACATATTCACCATCATCGAGGTATATAAACTCTAGACAGGGGGAATTTTCTAGACAGGATGCAACGCTAGGATGGTCTCTTCTTGAGGTAATTATTATCGTTTTATTTGTGACATACTCATTAAATAACCTCTTAATTAAATCTGAACAACAAAATTCGAATGAAAAATCGTAGGTTTCTATTTTATATTTTTCATCGAACAGTTCATGTAAGCGATGATAGTCGTGTGATTTAAAGCCAACTTCAAAATCCTGTTCTTTTAGTTCAAAAAGGTCATCAATGGGCTTGTAATTAATCTCTAACATTTAATGCACTGCCTTTCTTCATAATTAGTCACATGTCTCTTGTTAGCTAATTTTTATTAATTTTATCAAAAAAAATAACTCAATAAGGTAGCAAATGCGAAGTCTAGAGGCATCCATTTGGACGCTTACCTGTCTCAATGTTCTTTTGATTGAATCAAAGGGGAAGTGTGTAAAAGACCTCATTGTTTGAGCGAATAAATTACCGTAACAGCTACCTAACAGAGGAGGTCTCGTTTCGTCGAATAATTATTGCTGTCTTCTTCCTTTGAAAAAATTGGTAAGAATGGTGGCGCATTCTTTCTCTAATATGCCACCTCTCACTTCGAAGTTATGATTAAGACGTGTGTCAGATCCGATTTCATAGAGAGTTGAAAGGGCTCCTGCTTTTTTGTCATACGCGCCAAAGACGCATCTTTTTATTCTTGCTTGATGCATAAGACCTGCACACATAATGCATGGTTCCAGCGTCACATAGACTGTGCAATCTGTCAGCCTCCAAGCTTGTTTTTTTTGAGCTGCCAGCTCGATTGCGAGATGCTCAGCGTGAGCAGAAGGTGATTTAAGGGTTTCGCGCAAGTTGTGACATTTTGAGACGACCTCTCCTTTTTCGTCAACAATAACAGCACCAATGGGAACTTCACCTGATTCTTCGGCAAGCTTGGCTTCATCAAGTGCCATCCTCATATATTCTTCGTCAGAAAACATGTGTCACATGAACTGCTTTTAATTGTAAATACAAGAAAAGTTAAGAAAAGTGAGAGTCCTCGCTAACAAGTGACAAGCAACCCGTTCGCAATTTTTAGCTCATTTCCTCGGAATGCGAACACTTCGCGTCCTTAAACACCTCTGAAAACCCATTCACCAAAAATTGTTCACTGCTTGTTAAAAGTTAGCTCAAATTCTCTCTTTTCTCTTTGGTCGTGCTAGCTAATAACACTCTCTTCTGGATGCAAAAGCGAAGGAGCAGCACCGAGCAACAGTTTTGTGTAATCATCCTTAGGATTGCTCATAACTTCTTTCGCTGGTCCAGTTTCGACCATCTGCCCTTTATTCATAACAACGATGCGATCAGAGATGTATCTGACTGTTTGGATGTCGTGCGAAATGAAAACCATAGCAAGCCCCAAGTCTTTCTTTAGGTCCATTAAAAGGTTTAGAATTTGAGCACGAACAGAAACATCAAGAGCGCTCGTTGGTTCGTCTGCAATGATGGCATCTGGTTTCAAGCTCAAAGCACGAGCAATTGCAACACGCTGGCGCTGACCACCAGAAAGTTGTCCAGGGAGCGCATCGAGGGCGCTTTCTGGCAACCCCACCATTCCGATTAGGTCGTGAATGCGAGATTCTCGCTCACTTTGCGTTCCAACGTTGTGAACTTTCATTGGGTCCATCAACTGGTCTGCAACCGTCATTCGAGCGTTAAGAGCGGTAGCTGGGTCTTGAAACACAACAGAAATGACACGGCCGATTACTTTTCTGTCGTTTGCTGTTCTGTGTGTGACGTCTTTACCTTTAAAAAACACTTTGCCTTTGGTTGGAGATTGCAAGCCACACATGACATTGGCTGTCGTCGACTTACCACAACCTGACTCACCAACAATGCCGATGGTTTCGCCTGGCATCAATTTTAATGTCAAGTCTTTTACAGCATGAACAATGTTTGGCTTTAGGATCGAGCCTGTCCTTGTTTTAAAATCGACAGAAATGTTGTCGAGGTGAATAATAGGGGTGTTATCGTTATTCATTATTTCCCCCTTTCTCTTCAGCAGCATCTTTTCTGGCGACCTCCACATTTTTCTTGTAGGGTTCAATGTCAAGGCGTTTAAGCTCAGAATCGGGGAGCTCGGCATAATAGTGATCTGTGCCTTCGATTTGTTTTAACATCGGAGCGATAGGGGAGATTTTGTCTGGATGAGAGCTTCTTGGTCTGAAGCGGTCGCCTTCAGGGAAGTCTTTAGGAGACGGAACAGAGCCAGGTACTTGGTGAAGTCTGTCTCCACCTGCTTCAATTGAAAGAACTGAACCGAGAAGACCGCGAGTATATTCGTGGATTGGGTGCGTCAAGATGTCACGAACAGGTCCTTGCTCAACGATCTGTCCTGCGTACATAACAGTGATCGAGTTTGCAACTTCTGCAACAAGTGCAAGGTCGTGAGAAACGAATACCATAGCAAAACCAAGCTCACTTTGTAGTTTGTTCAAAAGCGCGATAACTTGTTTTTGAACTGTAACGTCGAGCGCCGTTGTTGGTTCGTCTGCAATGACGACTTTCGGGTCTCGAGTTAGAGCCATAGCGATTAAGACGCGCTGGCGCTGACCGCCCGAAAGCTCATGAGGGTAACTCTTGAGCGTTCTGTCTGGATCAAGTCCAACGAGAGTCAACAACTCTTCAGCGCTTCTTGTTCCTCCTCGTTTTGTCAGCTGCTTCATTTGAGCTTTGATTGTCATAGAAGGATTTAAAGAAGAAAGAGCATCTTGGTAGATCATAGCAATCTCTTTACCGCGAAGTTCATTCATCTCTCTTTGATTTAAGTTAAGCAAGTTTTGTCCGTTATATATGACTTCACCTGTGATTTGGGCTTTTCTGTCAAGAAGACCCATGATTGCGAGCGAAGTAATCGATTTTCCGCAACCAGACTCACCAACCAGACCCATCGTTTGACGAGGGCGGACAACAAAGCTCAGGTGGTCAACGACGTTTACTTGCCCGTGACGTGGGAAGCGAATGCAAAGGTCCTTAACTTCCAGGACAGGAGGCACGTCTGTCTTTGCATCGAATCTGTCGCCTCTCTTCTCTTCGGTGTTTTTTAGTGCTTCTAGGCGTTTTGTCAACATTTCATTTTGAGCAGCATAAGCAAGCTTTGGATCTGAAACGAGGCGATCAGCTTCACGATCGCTCGCCAATTTGTCATCACCTTTTGCGACAGGAGCTTTTGTGGGGGCTGCCATCGCGTCAGTTATGCCTTCGCTGAAGATGTTTAGGCAAAGAACCGTGATCATGATTGCAAGACCAGGGAACATTGCTTGCCACCACTGACCTGCCAAGACTCCTCCTCGAGCGTCTGCCAAAATGTTACCCCACGTTGGCGTTGGTTCTGGAATGCCTGCACTGATAAACGATAGTGAAGCCTCAAAAACAATTGCATCAGCAACAAGAACGATTGTAAAAACGAGAACAGGTGCAATGCAGTTTCTTATAACATGTTTAAAAAGAATGTAGGGCGCGCGAGCTCCGCTAACAACAACTGCACGAACATAATCTTGGTTATATTCACTCATGACATTTGCGCGAACGATTCTTGCAATTTGCGGGATGTATAGAAAACCAATAGCAAAAATGAGCGATGGCACGCTGTTTCCAAAAACAATGACAAAGGTAGCTGCCAAAGCAATGCCTGGGAAACTCATTATGATGTCTAAAATTCTCATTATTAAGTTGGAAAGCCATGGACGAACGACAGCTGCGATTGAACCTATGATCGAGCCAATGACGAGTGCAAATGAGGTTGCGCCAAGACCGATGACGAGAGAATATCTCGCGCCATACATCATTCTCGACAAAACATCTCGTCCTTTGTCGTCAGTCCCAAAAAGGAACGTTGAGTCTGGCGCTTGTCGAGCGGTAAAAATCTCATAAGGGCTCATCGGAGCTAAGAAATTTGCAAACACAGCAGTCAGAACAACGAGAATGAGAACAACAAGAGAAATCCTTGCTCCAACGCTCATGTTCTTCCAGCGTCTAAAGCGAACTTTACCGTTGCTTAATTTGTCTGTTGTTTTTCCACGAAGGGACGCTTGCGGAGACGTGTTCTCCTGCGAATTGGTTGATATTTTTTTCATGTCTTTAGTCATGGCTACACGCTCCTGATTCTTGGATCAATCAAAATGTAGAGCATGTCCACAATGATGTTGATTATGATAAATGCGATTGCGACAGTCAAAACGACTCCTTGAACGAGATAGAGGTAGTTCGACTGTATCGCGCTGACAATTGTCATTCCCATGCCTGGCAAGTTAAAGATGACCTCGATAATAACAGCGCCTCCGATCAGGTATCCGATGCGAAGTCCTAAAACTGTAACAGGCGTGATGAGCGCGTTTCTGAGAACGTTTCGTGCAACAACGACTGAATAGGGGATGCCTGCGCCTCGGGCTGTTCTGACATAGTCTTTGTCAAGTTCCTCCACCATAGAAGTTCTGACAACGCGAGTCAGCTGTCCTGCGACAGGAACGCCAAGGGAGACTGCTGGCAAGAGCATTCGCATGAACCAGTCAGAAAAGTTTGTTGTCATGTCAGGCAATTTTCCAGCAACAGGAAGTGTTCCTTGAAATGCCAAGATCAATAAAACAGCCAACCAAAAAGACGGAGTTGCTATGCAAGCGATCGAAAAGATGCGGATCACTTGATCAGGCCATCTGTCGCGATAGAGTGCTGATATGACACCCAGAACAACAGCGACAACGACTCCGATGATGAGTCCCAAAAATGTTAACTGCAACGTCACTGGCAGTGCTCTCATTACAGCGTCTGAAACACTTGCATTGTTAGCGCCATATGTTCCAAGATCACCATGCAAAAGCCCACCCATGAAGTTGAAGTATTGAACGACAATAGGCAAGTCGAGTCCATGCTCTGCTCGATACGTAGCAGCTTGTGCTTCAGTTGCATTTTCGCCTAAAACAGAATAGGCAGGATCGATTGGTGAGAGGCTCATTATGAAGAAAACGAGCACTGTAACACCAATAATCATGACTGGAAGCCAAATTAAACGGTTTCCAATCAGTCTCAATAAATTACTCAAAATCCCTCTCCTTCCAAACTAAAAGAAAAGCGCCACCTCTAAAATGACGCTTGATCAAACATTAGATGTCTGAGTAACCAAAATCTTTTTCTCCATTAAAAACTGCGAGAGCGTCATCAACTGATGAGTCTGCCAACGTGATCGCTGATATTGCTTTTGTCAGTCGAACAGCTTCATCCAAGCTTCTCTGGTGAATGTTTCTTCCGGTTGCATTTCCGCAAGCGCCACCAACGTGAATTTGATCATGAAGTTGTGTCAAGAAAGTTTTTGCATCAACTGTGCCACCACCTGCGCAAACAAGACCAGTTCTGCCGGCAGCTTTTGCAGCGATTGCAAGAGCTTCAGCAGGGGTGCGTCCGTCTTCAGGAGCAGGAGGGTTGACTTTAACGAAGTCAGCGCCAAGGCAAAGTGCAACGCCAGCAGCGCCTGCGATGAGATCAGGGTCTTTCTCAGCTGTGACAGCTTTGCCACGCGGGTAAATCCAAAGAACAACGAGCAGACCGCACTCATGAGCTTGAGCTATGAGTTGCCCTGCTTCAGCCATCATTGTTGCTTCATATTCGCTTCCAAGATAGATCGTGTAGCCCAATCCCACGACGTTAACGCCATTTTCGCGCATTTGCAAAACAGCTTCTAAGTCAGTAAGCTGTGGTGAGTAGGGGTCTTCCTGGCTAGTTTTAACAAGATTAGTTTTGCTGTTCATCTTGATCAGATAATTGAGTTCAGGATAATCCGCCGCATAGCGAGAAACAAGACCACGCTGACCTGCCAAAACACCAATGACACCATTTTTGCCAATTTCAAAGAGGTGCTCTGGCTCAGCATCTGCAATGTCGATGCCCTCGCCATAGAAGTCCTTGTTCATGTGCTCAACCTTCTGGTCGCATGCAAAAAGCATTAAACGCCCTGTGTTGCGAGTTGCTTTCAAGTAATTCGAGACGTAAGTCGCTCTTGACTCCTCGGGCACATCCATTGGAACGCGAACGTCGTTTTCATTGATTTTCTGCATAATTTCTTTAAACC
This sequence comes from Oribacterium sp., assembly GCA_963592435.1. GTDB lineage: Bacteria > Actinomycetota > Coriobacteriia > Coriobacteriales > Eggerthellaceae > Phoenicibacter. The sequence goes on from CAVAWT010000014.1 coordinate 40,034, forward strand.
TTTCTTAATATCGTTTTAATCAATATCTAAATTTTACTTTATTTGATTAAATTCTGTCATTGATTATTGTTTTTAATTTGGTGGAGAAAATAACGAACCACACATTCATGGTGTCAGACATCTTTTTCGTGGACCACAGAGGGGATGTCTGACACCATGTCTCCTGCGCGAAAAAGATGTCTGACACCCCTTTTAGCGACCACAAAAATAACAGATTTTCCACCAATTTTTTGTTCCTGACGAAGAAAATTTTTGCTTATTTAAATGAATGTGTGTTTGAT
>CAVAWT010000015.1:0-37348 GCA_963592435.1 Oribacterium sp.
GAACTGTGAAAGAAAAAAGTTTCACTCCTAAAATCTATTCACTCCGAAAATAAGCGGAATTTTTTTCGAAATCATGTCGAAAGCCCAGGTAATGACCTATTTTTTTATTAATATGACTCATAAGATCTCGTTAGGATTCACCCTCCTAACCCAAAAGTAAGCGCTTATCTTCCCAAAGATAATATAATTGCTAAAAATTCTAAGAAAATCCCAAAGAAAATAATAGTAGTCCACTGACAAGGGGTCAGACCCCTTGCGCTCTCACTTTCATAGGGGGTCAGACCCCATGGGTGTGGGGTCAGACCCCTTGGTTTCCCCAGCGTACACAGGGTCTGACCCCCAGAAAAACCACAGAACGCAGGGTCTGACCCCCCATGGAAATAAGGTAAAATGGAGACAGTCACCATTGTCGTGCAAAAAATATGCAGTAATAAGGCGGTTATTATGGATTATGAAGGACAAATTTGCAGGTCACCTTTTGAGCGTGGAGCTTATATGCTTCCTGTCATGGTGGGATGCACTCACAACAAATGCAAGTTTTGCGGACTATTTAAACATCTCGATTTTAGAATTTTGCCTTTTTCGCAGGTAAAGGCAGAGATGAACAAGGTGTCAGACCTTGGAGGTAACCCAGAAACCGTTTTTTTGGGAGATGGTAATGCATTTTGTTTGCCGACAAAAAACTTGTTAGAAATTGCAGAAGAAATTCATAAAAACTTCAGCAACACTAAGCATATAAATATGGATGCTACAGTTAAAAACATACTTTCTAAAAGCGATGATGAACTGCGTCAACTTGCTAAAGCTGGAATTTACAACCTCTATGTCGGGATCGAATGTGGGCTTGACGATGTGCTGCAATTTATGAACAAAGGCAACAATCTCACTGAAGCAAAAGAAGCTATTTTTAGACTTAAAAGTGCAGGAATGACTTATAGCGCGCACATGATGTCGGGGATTGCTGGCAAAGGGCGTGGTGTCGAAAACGCGAAAGCTCTTGCTGAATTCTACAATAAAACTCAGCCACTAAACATTTGCAATTTTGACTTAGGAATGCATCGCTCATGCGAACTCTGGGAAGATTATAAGCAAGGAAAGTATAATGTCAGCTCGGCTTCGGAGAGATTTGAAGAGGAAGAGGTGCTGATCGATCTCATCGAAGCAAAAGAAGACATGCACTATGACGCAGTTTTTGAAGCTCCGCCCCTTCGATTCATCGGAACACTTCCAGAAGACAAAGAAAAATTGGTGGCATCTTTTGCGCGTGCAAAGGAGAAATATGCTGGAGAACACGACCTATTTTGCATTTGGGAATAGTTGTTAGCGCTGATGATTAAACAACTACCTGTCTTGAGAGAGTCCCAGTTTCTTTCGGTCAAGCTTCAAAATTAAGAACAATAAAACTGTGCAAATCAAGATGACTGTTGCACCCAATGCCATAGCAAGACCTAAATTATATTCCTGCATGTTTGTTATGATCGATACTGAAATTGGTCGATTGAACACTCCATAGAGCAAAGACGACATTGTGTACTCCCCCATCATCTTAACAAAAACGAGGATTGCACCTGACAGAATTCCTGCTGCTATCATCGGTAAAACGACAGTTCTGAAAGCATAGAAGTTTCCTGCACCTAAAGAATGAGCAGCTTCTTCGGAGTTGTCAGGCATTGAACCGAGCGCGATGCGTGAGGTGTTTAACATAATAGGCAAAGACACAATTGTGTAGGCAAGTGGCAGAATTTCAAACTTCCCAACCAACGTTGAACCAAAAGCGAAAAAATTCGGTACGTTGAATGACACAATCAGTCCAACAGCAACAACTGAAGCAGGGATGCACCATGGAATTGTTATGGAGAGTTGTGACACACTTGCTATCGCTTGGCTAGTTTTGTCTTTTGCCTTCGTTTTAAAATATGCAACAGGCAGGGCAATTAAAGTTGAAATCACGACAGCCATGCCTGCCATCTCGATTGAATTAAAAAGTGGTGCTAAGTCACGAGGGTTATTAAAAAGCGACACGAAATTATCAAGCGTAAAATCATGCGGGATAACTTGAGTCATGATTGCTTTTCCGCTTTGAAAACTCATCCAAAACACAATCACTACCTGTGCCAAAATCATTGCTACCTGCAAAATTACGAATATAACAAAAAGAGTCTTTAAAAATTTGTGATCTTTTCCAAAATTCGGCTCATAACTAACGTGACGAGCTGATGAGCTCACTGCAAGACGAGAAGAGAGCCATGAGCAAAGTGCTGTCACAGCAACTCCAAAAATCAAAAGGATTGTGACCTCAATCGATGTTGAAAACATGTCGAAATTTAGCTTTGAATCTGCGATTTGTTTTACTAAAACTCGGTAGTTCCCCCCCACAAGTGTTGGAGCAGAAAGTGAACCAATCGCGGAGACAAATGTTGTCATTGAGCTTATGCAGATCGCCGGTGCGAGAGGTGGCAAAATGGAGTCTTTGAACACTTTTAACTTGCCTGCTCCGAGAGATTTTGCAGCATCGACTGTTGAAGCGTCGATTTGCTGGAGTGCAGATGTCATATTTATGAAAAAGTAAACATATTGCGTGTATGTTATCACGATAACAATTGCACCAAGGCCTTTAAAGGCATAAGGAGACTGTCCTAGTCCAAACATCAATTTTATGGCAGAAGTTACAATTCCACTTTCCCCATACATTTGAGAAAATGCGATAACGATTACAATTCCTGGGATCATAACAGGACTCATAAGCAAAATCTGCAAAATTGTTTTTCCTCGTTTGCAAAAAAAACGCATGTAGACAGCGAGAAGCGTTCCTAAAATTCCACAGGTTAAAACGCACAAAATTCCAACAGTGAAAGTGTTTGTTAAAACTGTTATATTGGACGGTTTTGAGAAATAATCAACGTAACCGCTAAGCGAAAAAACACCTCCCACCGTAATAGATTTTGCTATCGTTTCAACGAGAGGCAAAATGATGTAGCCCAAAGAAAAAAGGACCACCAATATGAGAAAAATTAATTTTAATGGAGAAGTTCTGAGAGCCTTAAAAAAAGTCATCACTTTGCTCCAGAAACAAAAGCAACATCCCCGACTTTAAATTTCCATGTTGTCGGCGTGTTTAACATCATAACCTTAACATCTTTTCCGTCAACATCGATGTTGCACTGGATTGTGGCTCCTTCATATTTCGTCTGCTTAATTATCCCTTTTAGTGCACCTTCTCGCTCATCTAAGTCAATCAAAAGATGCTCTGGTCGAATCCAAATTTTCCGATCAGCCTCGACGTGCGTGAACTTCTCCCAAACTGAGCCCTTATCAAAGATGTTCATTTCACCGATAAAAGTTCTAACAAACTCGGTTTTGGGAGTTTCATAAATTTCAGAAGGGGCACCTGTTTGTTCGATGACTCCTTTATTCATCACGGAAACGCGGTCCGAAATAGACAAGGCTTCTGATTGCTCATGAGTGATCAGAAGTGTTGTTATTCCGATTTGCTGCTGAATTTTTCTTAGTTCAGCTCTCATTTTCTCTCGAAGAGAAATGTCAAGATTGCTCATTGGTTCATCCAGCAACAAGACGTCGACACCTCTAGCAAGCGCTCGTGCAAGAGCCACTCGCTGTTGCTGGCCACCCGACAATTCGCGAACGTTGCGCTTTTTGAACTCAGTCATGTTGACAAGTTCCAGAAATTCATCAACTCTTTTCTGAACTTCATTTTTTTCGACGCGATCAACTTTTAATCCGTAAGCCACATTTTCTTCAACAGTCATATGAAGAAAAAGGGCATAGTTCTGAAAAACTATGCCCATGTTGCGCTTTTCGGGAGACAAATTAGTTATGTCTTTTGAACCTAAAAAAATGCTTCCAACAGAAGGTGTCAAAAAGCCAGCGATGAGCCGAAGAAGCGTCGTCTTTCCGCACCCCGAAAGTCCAAGAAGTGAATGGAGTTCGCCTTCACGAATGTCGAGATTTATGTTCTTTAAAACGTCTTCTTTTCCGTAAGAAAATGTCAAATCCTTGATTTGAATGTTGCTCATTCGCGATTCCTTCTTGAAACCTTACTTAAAATAAGACTTATTTGCTCTCACTTGCGACAACTTTGCTTGTGTCATAAGCTGTGTTGTTCCAAAGTTCAAGCCACTCAGTTTGTTTTGACGCAACAGTCTTTGTGTCAACATCAAGCATTTTGCGCTCAGACTGCATCCATGAAGGGCTGTCTTTCAGTGCACTTTTTAGAGTTGGAATGCGAGATTGATCGTTTGCTAGTTTTGCTGCAATGTCGGCACGACCGCAGAATTCAACAAATTTTGCAGCAGCTTTTGAGTGCTGAGCGCCTTTAAGAGCTGCAACGCAGTCAAGAGCAACAACGTTTCCATCTGAAGAATCAACCTCCTGAAGTGGCATTCCGTTCTTCGTTTTGTTGTCTTGAATATCATTTAGGGTTGAAACACCGATCGCAGCTTCTTTGTTTCCAACTGCCTTAAACATCATCGAACCCGAGTTATAGTAACTCTTTGTGTTTGTAGCCAGACCAGCAAGCCACTTGTTTGCGTCATCCATGCTACCATTCTTTTGTTTTGTGTAGATCATGTCGCAAATCCACTCGCGCTGTGAAGACGAAGCGTTGTCACGAGTAACAACTTGACCTTCGTATTTTGAATCAGCCAAATCGTCGTAGTTCTTTGGAGCCTCAGACTCACTTAACATCTCAGTGTTGTAGAACATCATGATTGGAGTCTCAATTGTTGCATACCAAAGATTGTTGGCATCTTTGTATTCAGAATCAAGCTCGCTTGCCCAAGACGGAGTCGTCTTCTCAAAGCAATCTTTTTCAGCAAGCTCTGTGAAAACAGTTGTCGCGCCACCATACATAACGTCTGCTTGAGGGTTATCCTTCTCGCTCAAAACACGATCTGCCAAACCGCCTTTTAGGTTGATAAACTCAACTTGAACACCAGTTTCAGCTGTGAATGCATCTGAGACTTGAGTCAAAAGTTTTTCAGGATGTGTTGAATAAACAACCACCTTGTCTTCGAGCTTTTCTTCAGTTGAACTTGAAGAGCTTGTGCTTGTGCTTGAGCCACAACCAACAAGCACCATGCCACACAAAAGTGCGCACATCAAACTTGCTAAAACCTTTTTAAATTTCATATTTCCTCCTAGCAATAAAAAAGATGTCTATAAATTTAGAAATGTGGAATTGATAAACCAAAAAGCGCATAAAAGTTTCCAGTCCCATAAATCTAACAGAGTATTATATATGAAATTTTTGGGGTGCTGAAAGAGCAGTCCCTTCAGAAAGGTAAAACGACATTAATTTTTGTAAACAATCGCTACATTGTTTGGCGTTTCTGCCACTTGAACTCGTGAAACGTTCAAACCTGAACTTGTCAGCCTTTGAAGCAAATCATTTGCAAGATTTTCTGCAGTTGTTCTGTAAGGCAAAATCGTGATCTCAAATTCTTCACGTTGTAATGCGTCAAGTGTTTCTTGTGTTAGTGAGCCTTCTTCTACTAAAAAAGTGTGATCAAATTCATCTACGATGGCTTTTACCTTTTTTTTAAAACTCCCGAAATCACAAACCATTCCTTTTTCAGATCCAGAAGGTTTAAGATCGTCAGCGCAAATTGAGACTTCAACGTTCCATCTGTGACCGTGCAAATTCTCGCATTTCCCAAAATAGTCAGTCAAAAAATGCGCCGCGTCAAAATGTGCATATGTTTTTAATTCATAAGTCATTGTCTTTTTAGTATTACATATTTATTCAAATTGCGCGACTTTCCATCTTCAGAAAATTGATCAATCAGAGCGCATCTGTCCCCCAACTCGCTAACCATTGCCTCAATTTCTGAATCTTCAAAGTTGTGGCAATAGCGAAAAATGTCTTCTCGTTCCTGCCATCCTAAAAGAAAATCACCCTCTTCAAGCTCTAAGTCATGCTTTTTAAGCGCTCGAGCTGTTGTCTCAACAGCTTTTCTTGCAATTGATTCATCTTTCATAAATTGCCAAAAAGAAATTGCAACAAATCCACCTGTTTTCACAGAATCAAGAAGTTTAAGCAGAAACTCTCTGCGTGCACTTGCACTTGGTATGTGATGCATAAAACCAAAGCATACAGCAAAATCAACATTAAATTTAAAATCACAAGATAACAGGTCAACTTTTTTAACCTCAACAAAAGAAGGTTGATTGTCAGGAAAAAGTGACTTGCAATTGTCGAGGCAAATCGCATTAGCTGGTTGAGAGTTGATTTCTATCAAAAATTTTTCAAAGCGCAGGTTTCCGCATGCCACGTCAAGCAATTCGTAATCATGATTAACGTCGACTGATTGCAGAACCTTTTTCCAGCCGCTCCATGCATTTTGTCTTGTCTCGGAAAAGCTGTTTGCTGCTTTTGAATAGAATTCACAAGTTAACTTAGAGAGTTTCTGCTTCGTTTTCTCGTTCATCTTCCTCTTTTTTTAGTGAATCACGAATTTCACGGAGCAATAAAATTTTCTCATCTGTTTTTTTTCTGTAACAAGAATCCTCGTCGGGATTCATTTTGTGCCTGAAGTTCAAAAAAACCTTAACGGTTACAAAAAGACAGACAGAAATGATGAGAAAATCGACGACGTTCATAATAAAAGTACCATAATTGACGCTGGAGCCATTAAATTGGAACGAAAGTGTTGAAAAATCAACGCCTCCGAACAAAATTCCAACAAGTGGCATAAAAATGTCGTTTACGAGAGAGGATACAATTTTTGACAGAGCACCACCGATAATGACGCCAATCGCCATGTCAATGACTGAGCTGTCTCCAACAAATTCCTTAAATTCTTGAAATAAGCTAAACGCTTTGTCTTTGGTTTCCTTCATAACTTAAATTATAAATTAAGTTATGTGCAAGAAACTAAAATTACTATTTTGGTTGCAAACCCCCAGTGTACGAAGGGTCTGACCCCCTGTAAATGTAACAAGAACAAGGGTATGACCCCATGTAGACACATACTTAAAGAAAACTGGACATATCGGTTGCAAACCCCCAGTGTACGACCCCATGTTAATGTAATAAGAACAAGGGTCTGACCCCATGTAGACACCTACTTAAAGAAAACTGGACATATCTGGTGAAGCAATTTCGCGTGGAAATCAAGCGAAAAAATTCTTGCGTAAAGAGCAATCTGGCTTTTGTAGTGCCGAAGATTCGCCCGTCTTGCGAGCGTAGCGTACTAACGCTACGTAAGCGAGCAAGAAAGGGTGAAGATTCGGTGCTACAAAAGCCAGATTGGTGGGCCCAGTAGGATTCGAACCTACAACCACGGGATTATGAGTCCCTTGCTCCGCCATTGAGCTATGAGCCCGAAATAAAATCTAATCAAAAATGGTGCGCCATGAAGGACTCGAACCTTCGACCTTGGGATTAAGAGTCCCCTGCTCTACCAACTAAGCTAATGGCGCAAAAGTCGATTTTGCCAAACTCACGTTACTAATTTTAACCCAAGTTCGCCAAAACTTGCTAAGAAAATGGGGTGGGTGATGGGACTTGAACCCACGACCTCCAGAGCCACAATCTGGCATTCTAGCCATCTGAACTACACCCACCATAATTCTCAAGCTTATTTATCATATCACACGAAATGAAAATATGTTACAAAATCTCAATTCTTAATTTTTCTGTAGCTCAACCCCATGAGAAATTTTATTTTTCTCCTCAGAAGACACCCCCCAAAAGTCTTTTTTAAATCATATTACTCTGGAAAAAAAAGTCTCAGGCTTAGAAGTTGTCGGCTTATCAATCTGTGACACTTAAAGATTAATTAAGTTTTCTTTTAAAAAATCCTCTAATTCTTCGATTTGCGATTCTGGCGTTGAAGCACCAGCTGTGATACCAATTTTAAGTTCATCACTCTTGACTTCACTTAAAGCATCTTTAATTTGACACATCAAGCTTTCAAATTCTGAGACTCTCTCAACTTGCCATATCAAATCACAAACTTGCTTACAAAGCTTAAACAAACGCGTTGTGTTAGCGGAGTTTTTTCCTCCCAAAACAATCATCGCGTTCATATTTTTTGAAAGCTCGATTGCTGATGCTTGACGCTTAGATGTTGCTAGACAAATTGTGTTTTTTATTTCATGTCTGACACCTTGTTTTGAAATTTTTTTCGCAACCTCATTAAATGTGTCATTTGCTTGAGTTGTTTGCGATAAAACTCCAACATCAAAGAAAACCTGTTCTTCAATGTCTGACACGTTTGAAACAACAAAAACTCGCGCTCCCCCTAGTTTTGCGTAGGCAACAAGCGCTTCAACTTCTGGATGACCTTTCTCTCCAACAATAATAACCTGCTTGTGAAGTTCCCCTAATTTTTTTGCTACGAGTTGTGCCTTTTTTACAAAAGGACAGGTGGCATCAACAATGCAAGATTTTTGGGCAACCTCCTCCTCAATTTGAGGAGCAACACCATGCGAGCGAAGAACAACGCATCCTCTTGAACTTTTTGGGTCGTCAATGATTTTCACACCCTTAGCTTGCAGGTTGTCGACAACCTGCGGATTGTGAATTATTTCTCCATAAGTAAAAACTTCATTGTTTTCTGAAATTGCTTTTTCAGTCAGCTCCAAAGCCCTGTTAACGCCATAACATGCCCCAGCATAATCTGCAATTTTAATTTCGACATTAGTTAGCATACGCTAACTCGCTTGTTGTGTGATGTTGAACTTTTATGTTGCTCAAAACTTCTGAATAGTCAGCATCCTTTGGGAAAAGTGCGTTCATGTCGACTTCATCGCTGTCAACCTTGTCACGCAAAGCAAACACTTCGCGCATCGCATACCAACTACAAGCTGGCATTCTGTCTCTTTTTTCAAGCTCATTAAAATCAGATAGCAAAATTGGATCTCCAAACTCAATCTCAACTTTTGGAAAGCGAATCAATTTGCCTTTTTCTTTAATTTTGCCAACATTTCGAAATGCACAAGGGATGATTGGAGCGTCGCCTGCCATCTTTGCTATAAACGAAAATCCAGAATGTATTGCAAGCTCAGCTGTACCTTTACCACGCCTTGTTCCTTCAGGCATTATGAAGACCATCTCATTTCTCTTAAGCATTTTAACGGCACGCTTCAAAGAAGTCCTGTCCGCAGAATTCCTTGACACAGGAAAAGCTCCAGCCCGCGACAAAATTTGTCTTTGCAAAAAAGACTTGCCTTTAAAAAGATTTTCTCGAGCAACAATTCTTGGACAACATGTTGGTCTTAGAGATAAAAACATAAATGCCGCATCGAGATAGGATTCATGATTTGCAATTATTATGCACCCACGCTTACCTTTAAAATTTGTTACGTTTTCTTTGTTCTTTATTCGATAGCGAAATGCGATTTTAAATGCAAGACCAACAATAAAAAAAGCAAACCAACTAAACCAGCGTGTTATTCGCTTTTGCTTTTTTTCTCTATCGACTTCATCGTTGGTGTTGCAATCAAAAGGAAGATCAAACATTTCTTCCGTTCTTAAGAAAAAAGCCATTTTTATCTAAAATTTCGCCTTTGCAAGATCGCAGATTTTAGCGATGACGTCTTCGATGTGTTCACCTGTCGAATCGATCAAAATTGCATCTTCAGCTTGCATCAAAGGAGACATTTCCCTGTTTGAATCATGCTCGTCACGCCTGTTAATGTCTTTTAAAACCTCATCGTAGTCAACTGAACCAACACATCTGTCAGCGTTTTGACGAACGCGCCTGTGAGCTCTCTCTTCTGGGGTTGCAGTCAAAAAAACTTTCACTTCAGCTTCGGGAAAAACAACAGTTCCAATGTCTCTCCCCTCGACAACGTAATTGCCAGACCTCCCGATTCGTTGTTGCTGCAAAACAAGAGCGTCACGCACACTTGGAGCAGAACTGACTGGAGAAACTGCCTTGTCAATCTCGGCAGTTCTTATGTCATTTGTTATCTCGCAACCATCAACGAAAACTCGCTTTGCGACCGGCTCACCATCTTCATGCTCAAAAGTAATGACGCACTCTGATGCAATTTTACCTAGGGCATCTTCATCTTCTAAATCAACGTTATTCTTTAAGGCAAGCCACGCTACAGCACGATACATAGCTCCTGTGTCTAAACATGAAAAATTTAACTCACGAGCAACAATTTTTGAAACAGAGGACTTTCCTGCCCCGCTTGGTCCGTCTATTGCAACAATCATTTATTCCCCTTTAGCCAGATTGTCAACATCGTTTAAGAAATTAGGATAAGAAACATCAATGCAATCAAAATCTTCAATTTCGATCGCTTTTTTGCCAGTTAATGCAGCAACTGTCCATGTTAGAGCCATTCTATGGTCGTCAAAAGAAGGAAGGCATAGGTCGTCTGGCAATTCAAAATCGGGATCGCCTTCTATGAACAAATCATCGCCATGTGTCCATGCGCTAGCACCCAATTGCGTCAAACCATCAATTATTGAACCGATTCTGTCAGATTCCTTTGCACGAAGTTCAGCACAATCACGGAAGACTGAGATCCCTTTCGCTCTTGAAGCAACAAGTGAAAGGATCGGCACTTCATCTATGATTGTTGCGAAATACTTCGCAGGAACCTCACAACCTTTTATGTTTGGAGAATATTTTGCATGAATTGATCCAAAGTTCTCCTTGCCTTCTGACCCTTGAGTTTCCCACGTGATGTCAGCCCCCATACGCTCCAAAGTGCGCAAAAACCCAGTCCTTGATGGGCTCAACAGAACATGATTAATTGTGACATCGCTGCCTTTCAAAAGAACAGCTAAACATGCAATAAATGCAGCTGATGAAGCATCTCCTGGAACACTAACATCGGAAGCTTGCATTTGTGCAGGTCCCTCAACAGAAGCAAATCTCGAACTTGCAACAGTTTGAACACCATACTCTGCAAGCATGAGTTCGGTGTGAGTTCTTGATTGGGCGGGTTCTCTGACAGACGTTTTCCCTTTAGCAAAAACACCAGCTAACAGAACTGCCGACTTGAGCTGTGCTGAAGCCATCGGGCTTTCATATTCAAGAGGCTTTAAATTTTTATTTCCAGTAACTGTTATTGGGAGATATTCTGCACCTTCTGGAGCAAACTTTGCTCCCATCAACATCAAAGGTGCGACAATGCGTCTCATCGGACGAGAACATAAAGACTCATCGCCTGTTATTTCAACACTGATGTCCCAAGGTGCCAAAATTCCCATCAAAAGACGAGCTGTTGTGCCTGAATTCTTGCAGTCTATCGGCGCGTCTGGTTGTTTTGGACCTTCCCCACCCCAACCAGTTATGTCACCTGAAATTGAACCGTTTTTCTCTTTCTTTAAATCACATTTTGCACCAAGAGCTCTGACAGCATCGATCGAAGCTCGCACATCTGCAGAATCAAGAACTCCACTCACATGAGAAGTGCCCTCTGCCATCGCAGAAAAAAGAATTGATCTATGAGATATGGATTTGTCGCCCGAGACTTCGATTTCTCCTCTTAGTGGGCGATTAAGCGGTTCAATTTTTTTTGAATTCATGTCACATCCCCTTGTTGCGTAGCTAATAAATTTATTTTACACTAAACAAACGAACGCAACGAAGAAAGCTCGTCACTTGAAATTTTTTTAAAATTCCCCTCGTTAATTCCCTCAAGAGTTATGTTTGCATATTTCACTCGCTTCAATTCACACACTTCATGTCCGATCGCCCTGCACATCCTTCTGACCTGCCTGTTTTTTCCCTCATGAATTGTTATCTCAAGTTGTGTTTTGTTTTCCACTTTTTCTAAAACATGAACTTCAGCAGGTGAAGTGACAAAATCGCCAAGGTCTATCCCCTCCCCTAGACGACGTAATCCATCTTCGCTAACATTTCCTTTCACTAATGCGACATACGTTTTTTTTACTTTTGAAGAAGGGTGCATTAATTTGTTTGCAAGCTCACCATCATTAGTCAGAAGAAGGAGTCCTGAAGTGTTTATGTCGAGACGCCCAACCGGGAAAATTCCAGGGTAGCTATCAGTGTCAATCATGTCTGACACCGTTCTTCTCCCCTGCGGATCTTTCATTGTCGTAACAACGCCACAAGGTTTATTCAGCGCCAAAACGACCTTATTCTCAACTAAAAAGACCTCTTGCCCGTCAACAAAAACCCCATCAACACCCTCTTGAACTTTTGTTCCAAGCTCAACAACAACATCACCATTAACGAAAACGCGCCCCTCAGTAATCAGTTTTTCACAAGCTCGCCTTGAGGCAACACCTGAGCGAGCAAGATATTTTTGAAGACGCATCATTTTTTTAGGTTTTAAGGTGTTAGGATTTAGTAATCGATAGGGGTTGGGTCATCTGCCTCTTCAGTGTTGCGCGAGTTGAGGGCACCGAGGCGTTCTGCTATTGCTATTCGCGCATCTTCGTCTGGAGCAAAATCTTCTATGTTAGGCAACTCCTCAATTGACATGAAACCGAAAGCATTTAAAAACTTCGTTGTCGTTGAAAGCAGAGCAGGGTTTCCTGCGTCCTCAGAAACACCGCTTTCGAAAACGTATCCTTTATTTATTAGTGTTGTTATCAAAGAATCTGAATTGACACCACGAATTTCTGCGACTTGAGCTCGTGTGACTGGTTGAGTGTAGGCAACAATGGCGAGCGTCTCAATTGAAGAAGCTGAAAGTTTGCGCTTGTTTTGATCGAGCAAAAATTTCTCACATGCTTCGAAATACTCATTTTTTGTGCATAACTGATAACCGTCAGCAACTTCTCGAAGTTCGATTGCCGAATCATCATCATTAAGACTTTCCTCCAAATCAATCAGAGCCGTCTCGATTTTTTCAGAATCTTCTCCCAAAGCGTTAGAAAAATCATCGAGCGTTAGAGGACTCTCTGAAATAAACATTATCGCTTGCAGTTTTTGCATCAAGTGTTCATCGTTTTTTGGTTCTTGATCAGAGAAAAACTTAATCATTTTCTGTCGCTCCTTCTTTTTTTACATCAATTTCGATGTCGCCGAACTCTCTTCCTTGAGAGATGTCAACTAGGTTTCTTTTGTATAGTTCCAACACTGCTAGAAGTGTGACGACGATGATTTCTCGTTTAGGTGACTCCTTGACAAGTTCGCTAAAACGGATTTTACCATCGACTTTAACGCGCGAAAGGATTGTTTGCGCAAAAACTTCAACGTTTAGTGGTTTTGCAGCAATGTGTGTTGACGCGAGAAGAAATTGATCGCGCCTTCCTAAAAGCGTCGCTGCTTTTCTTGCAAGTGTTTTTGGGTCAACATCTGCGAGCAACTCTGGGGATATCTTTTTCAAATCAGAAGTCGGTCCACAGTTGCGCGTTAAATGGCGCGATTCTTGATCAAAAAACTTTTTTAGCACTAAAGACACATTTTTATATTGTTTATAAACTATAAGCTTTTTGATGAGCAGTTCTCTCGCTTCCAAAGGTGATAGTTCTTGAACCTCTTCGATTGCAAACGTTTCTTTTGGAACTAAAGACCTCGCTTTTATTTCAAGAAGAGTCGCTGCAACGAGCATAAAATCTGAAGCTGTTTCAGTGTCAAGAATGACCATCTTCGACACAACAGCGAGATATTGATCTGTAACATCTGCGACAGAAATTGATCCGATGTCAACACGCTTGCTCTGCACAAGATGCAAAAGCAAATCGAATGGACCTTCGAAATTTGCTGTCTTGACGTTAATTGACACTTTGTTAATTAAAACCTGGTATCAACAATCCAGCAACGTTTCCTGCTGTGACGTTTAGATAGGCAGAAATGGGATCAAAACTGATGAAGCTCGGAAGAACAATGATGATGAGCAACAAAACTGGCAAAGCGTATGCCTGAATTGAATACCATTTTGGCAGCAATCTCATCGGGATAAACAGCGCGATGATTGAAGACCCATCCAAAGGTGGCACTGGTATTAGATTGAAAAACATGAGGTAGAGGTTGATTATTATGTATTGAGGCAAGAAGTAATAATAAAAGTATGCAAAAAACATGTTTCCTAGAAACGAGTTGCTTGCAGGATAGAGTGCCCACATAATCACTGAACCCACAAGTGCTTGTGCTAGGTTTGCTAGAGGTCCAGCCATTCCAACAAGAAAGTCGCCTTTTCGCTTGTCTTTGAAATAGGCAGGGTTGTAGGGCACAGGCTTCGCATATCCAAAAACTGGCATGTTTAGAACCATCAAACACAGTGGCAAAATGACGGTACCAAAGACGTCAACATGTTTTAAAGGGTTAAGCGACAGTCTGCCACTAGATTTTGCTGTTGGGTCTCCCAATTTATATGCCATAAAGCCATGCGCGACTTCATGTAAAACAATGGCAGGCACAAAAGCCAAAATCGTGAAAGCATATTTTAAAATCATTGCAGTCATAATAATTTAGTTTACCAGTTCTGAAGAAATCTTTTGAAGTTCTTCCGTTTTTTCTAGCCACTGCTCCTCGAGATGAGGCAAATTTTCTTTTAGCATTGCATGTTCAGTCATAATAGCAGTTGGATCATCGGCTGTCATATAAAAATTGGGTTCACTCATAATTTCCAAGAGCTCTTCGATGCGAGCAGAATCAGCGTCAATTTGCGCTTCGATTTCAGCTATTTCCTTCTTTAAACCTTTTGTTAGAGCTGAAACTCTGTTTCTGGCTTCTGCCTCAGCACGCTTTTGTTCTTTCGTTTTTGGCGCCCCGCCTGCTGCCTTTTTGTTGGCTTCAACAAATTTTTCTTGAGCAACCTCAGCCTTTGCGTTTGCAAGTTCGCCTTCATTCATTTCTTTTAAGTTTTCAGTTTTATAAAGATAATAATCGTAATCACCGTTATAAACAGTTATTTGTCCGTCTTTCACTTCAGCGATTTTGTTAGCAACACTTCTTATCAAGTGACGATCATGAGTTATAAAAAGAACAGAGCCTTCAAAAGAATTCAATGCCTGCTCTAACACGTCAACAGATGCTATGTCGAGGTGGTTTGTTGGCTCATCAAGACAAAGAAGCGGTTTAGGCTCTACCAACATTTTTGCAAGGGCGAGCCTGCACTTCTCTCCGCCTGACAAAACGCTGACAAGCTTGTCAACATCATCCCCTTTAAACAAAAATGCGCCGAGCAATGAGCGAACCTGCCCTATTGTCCAACCAGGTGCCACGCGATCAAGTTCTTCAAAAACTGTGCTTTGCTCATCAAGTTCATCGAGTTGGTGCTGTGCAAAATAGGTGTGATCGACATGCACTCCATATTTCAAAGTGCCACCATCCAAAGAAGACACTCCGGCAACCATCTTAAGAAGTGTTGATTTGCCCGCTCCATTTGGGCCAACTAGCGCTATTTTGTCTCCTCGCCACATTGTAAAATCAACACCGTCATAAACGACGTGATCCCCAAACGCCTTTCGCACACCCCTCATTTTAACAACCTCATCGCCTGTTCTTGGGGGTTGAACGAATTTGAAATGTACCTTTTTAGGCTCTGGAGGAATTTCTATTCTGTTTTCGTAAATTTTTTCTAACTTTTTAACTCTGTCTTGTGCCTGTTTAGCTTTTGACGCTTTATATCTGAACTTTCTGACAAAATCTTCCAAGTGAGCAATTTCTGCATCCTGTTTTTCTTTGTCACATTTGAGCTGGTCGATTCTGATAGCACGTTCTTTGAGGTATTTTGTGTAATTTCCCTCATAAACTTGAGATTTCCCATTTGAAAGCTCAACGACGCGTGTTACAAGATTGTCCATAAAAGCTCTGTCATGAGAGACAACGATTATCGTGCCTGAATAGCTCTTCAAAAAATTTTCGAGCCAACGCACGCTTTCCAAATCAAGATGGTTTGTTGGCTCGTCCAAAAGCAACACTTGAGGTGCTTTGACTAACAACTTTGCAAGAGCAATTCGCATTTGCCATCCACCAGAAAACTCAGATGTGTGACGCGTCATATCACTTTCAGTGAAACCTAGACCAAAAAGGACTGAACGTGCATCTGCCTCTAAGGTGTATCCACCTTCGCGCTCAAACTCTTCTCGAACCTCTCCTAGAGCTTTAAGCACCTCTTTATCTTGGGTGTCAGCGACTTTATCTTCAAGACTATGCAATTTTTTTTCAAGATTGATGAGTTTTGTTTGAGATGAAATGACTTCAAAGAACACTTCGTTGTCTTCCATCTCAATTGCTTCTTGTTTTAGATAGCCAACGTCAGCACCTTTTTCAAAGACAACATCGCCAGAATCAGGATGATCACAACCAGAAATAATGTTTAGTAGCGTCGTTTTACCAGCGCCATTGACTCCAACAAGTGCCATGCGTTCCCCTGCTCGCAAGCGAAAAGTCACATCGCGAAAGAGCGGACCAAACCCAAAGTCCTTGGATAAATGTTCGACTTGAAGGATCATGCCAAATGTGGATGCCTAGCGCGCTCCGCCAAAACCTCCGCCACCGAAGCCTCCTCCGCCACCGCCAGAGAAGCCCCCACCGAAGCCACCGCCACTTGACCAGTTTCCAGCCATGCCACTCTCAAACGAAGACGTGAAGTCAGAAAATGCAGAATTGAGAGCATCGAGTCCACCGCCTCGATCTCCAAATGTTCCGTGGTAATGTGGCGTGCACCAGAACCACCAAGGCAGATAGGTGCTCGACCCAATAGCATTATCATCAAAAAGCGTCGGTTCTGCGATCTTCATCTGCGCAATTGCCTTGTCAGCAACCCCCAAAATCGTCGCATAAACCATAAACTCGCCCCACACTTTCGTGTCAAGAGCTGGGCGCTCATCTAAAGCAGTGAACTCACAGAGCCATTTTTTTAGCGCTTTAGTCTTTGCGTGAACTTCATTTGCATGCTTCGTTCTTCTGTTCATCGACTTTGAAAAAATTGTGAAGATGATTGAGATGATAAAAACAACAACGAACGCTCCAAAAACGCACATAAACACGTCATCACTCATTTTGCTGAAGAAATCTCCTGCACAAGCAACACAGAAAATGGCTAAGAAAAAGAGACCTGCAGAAATCATTTTGTAGGCGTTAGCTATCATTTTGCCTTTTTCTTCAAACAAGTCAGCCTTAAACACTTGACCATCTAAAACACCTTGCCATTTTTCATAGGCAATTTTTGACTTCTCTGCATCACTTTTAGACATTGCTGAAATGTCAGAAACATAAAGACGACGACCCTGCCCCTCAACAGAAGGCGCAGACGACTCGACATCATCAAAAAGGAATTTCAGAGTTTGAACATCAATTGGGTCTGTTGGCGGGTCAACATTTAGAACTTCAGAAATGATGAGGTCATCAACTTGCTTTTTGCCAAGCAGACCAGATTTCTCACGCTTAGCTTCTTCAACATTTATGAAGCCATTGACATGAAGATGCATTATCGTAGCTGAAATGTCAGATGAAGATTGCTTGTCCCACCTCTCGTTTCGCGCAACAACAGCTGGATGATAGTCAGGATCTGGAACATCGCGCCAATAATCATCTGTGAAACGAGGTTTATATTCTTTACCAAATTTGAAAAATAATATGATTGTTATTATTAGAAATATTATTGGAATTGCAACACATATTCCAACTAAAACAATCGATTGTTGTCGCTTCGCATTTGCCTCATCTGCAAACTTTGCCTCTTCTGCCAAAATCGAATCAGTTGCATTGCCTGAAACATAAGCGCTCGTGCTCTTAACTGATGTATTCATCCACGAAGTTGGAAAAATGACACGAGTTTCAGCAAATTCCCCACTTTGAACTTTGCTTACGTCAAGTTTAACGATGCCATCTCCATCGTTTTTAACTTTCCCGCTCAAATTTCCATGCCCCCAAGCACGAATGTCTTCTTTAGCTGGAGTTGTGCCACTTGGAACTGGGACGTTTATTGTGCAAGTAACATCATTAGATGTTTTCTCCCACGCCTCGCTGACAAACTTCCAATAAAGCTCAGAAACATCGTCGTGCACCTTCAAAGCATCTGAATAAACATAGTTAAGTGTCACCGTTTGAGTTGATGCGCTTGAATCTGTGAAGACATAGACAGTTCCATTTGCCTCATCAATCGAATAGCAACTTTTGTTGGGACCACCAGAAGTTCTCCAAGAAGTCTGAAATGGGACTTCTTCTAGGGTCGAGCCTTCGCCTGACGTTTTAGTGTTTAGACCAAGGGTCACACCATTGACTTCAAAAGTCATATCAGTTCCCAAAGGAACCATCATCAATGAAAATGTCCCATCAAAGTCAAACGTTCTGCTCTGAACAACACTCATCGAAGCATCTGTATTAACATTTGCTGTGATTTCTGTTCTCGTTAAAGAATAATCTTTTGCGAGTGCAGGAGTCGAAAACGCGCAAGCACAACAAAGCGTTATGACAAGCGCGAAAAACGAAAGGGATAAATTTTTAACAATTTTAAGCATGTTCTAAAAACTGACAGAAGGAACAACCTGTGCTCCCTCAACCGCATCAAACAGTGGACGCTCTTTAAACCCAAACATGCCAGCAAAGATGTTTCCAGGAAACGTTTGAATTGCGTTGTTATATTTCATTGTCACATCATTGAAGCTCTGACGCATGTAGCTGATTTTGTCTTCTGTGTCAGAAAGCTGTTTTTGAAGATCCAAGAAATTCGTGTTGGCTTTCAAATCTGGGTAGTTTTCAGCAACTGCAAAAAGCGACTTTAATGTGCCAGTCAACATGTTGTCGGCCTGCATTTTTTCTTCTGGAGTTCCCGCATTGGCAACAGAAGCGCGTGCTTGAGTGACAGCGTCAAGCGTACCGCTTTCATGTTTTGCATAACCCTTAACAGTTTCAACGAGATTAGGGATGAGATCACACCTTCTTTGAAGCTGAACGTCAATTTGCGCCCACGCATTATCAACCATGTTGCGAAGTTTGACAAAGTTGTTATACATCGCAATGATTGCAATGACAACGACAACCACGACCGCTATGACGATTATGAGACCAACACTCATGGAACTACCTCCTAAAAAAAAGAACTTCTGATTAACCATGTCTTAAATTATATAGTTAGAGGCATGCGCTCAGGGACACAATTCTTGATTTTGATACATTAAGGTTAAACTCTAATTGAAATTTGAGACAAATGGCAAGAAGTAACTCGCATCCATTTAAAAGTTTTTACCATATTAAAAACTCCTCACTGCTCACCTAAGGTTATCTCAAACCCTTGAGTGGCGACACTGGGAACGGTCCTTGAAGTCGCAACGCAAAGGTCTTCAATAACCGAGCCGATCAACCCATTCACAATTTTCTCCTCATTTCCTCGGAACTCGGACGCTTCGCGTCCTCAAACACCTCGGAAGACCCATTCGTCGAAAATTGCTCATTGCTCGCCTAAGGTTATCTCAGACCCTCACGTTGCGACTCAATGTATCCTCGTGCAAAATCAGAGGATGGAGCGTTTGGATTCATAGTGGTATTTGCTGTAGATGACGTGGCTGAAATTGCCAGCAACGTCAACACAAACCTGCTTGTTTAATGCAAAAACCCTCTCGATGCAATCTGTGTCTTTGAAGTAGTCAAGAATCCCCTCGTTGTCAAACGTTTTGTTGTTCTCTTTGGCAACGTCATAGAGCTTTGATGACAGCCCGAACATGTGCGCAAAAAACACAAACTCGTTCCAAATGACATAGAGGTTGTCATTTGTTGGGTCCTTTAATTGCGTGTAGTTGTGAATGAAATTTTTCAACCCTGAAATTTTGTCAACGATTGCTTTGCCTTCCTCGTTAAGCTTTTCTGACTTTTCTTCGTTGACAAGGAGCACATAAGTCGCCATCAAGCTTAAGAAATATGCCCCCAAAAACTCAAAACTAATGGCAGTCATGCTCAATGTGTCTGCTCCACAAAAAGAGTCATATGCAACGTGAGTCCCAACCAAAATCGCAGCAAAGAGCAACAAAAAGAAACTGATTGCAAGGATCGGAGAAAACCTGTGCGTGGCTGAATTCCCTTTCTTGTCAACGAAATATTTCTGCCTGACATCGCGCTCAACCAAGATGATCTCGTCTTCATGATCGACGAAAAGCCCGTTCATTTCGATGCCAGCGTCCTCGAAGGCGCTTTTGTCTTCCTTGAGGATAAAATCATCTTTTACCTTTGATGCCAACTTCTGAAGCTTTTCAAAAAACTCCTTAATCTCTTCCAAGTGATATGCTGTCACCTTGCCGTGCATGCCTTGCTTTTCTGGCAACTCTTCTTGAAAAACGTATTCTTTTTTAAGTTCGTCGAGAATGTAGCCTTTATTCACTTTATTAAACGCACGTTCGGCAATTTCTGCAACTCTGAGTGTGTTTTGGATTGGTTCCAAATATAGTTTTTTTATGTAATAATTGTCAGATTCCTGAGAGACAAAAAGACAACCGTCTTCAAATGCGAGCCACCCCCGCTTGACCAGCATGTTAAAGATGATCCGCTCGCAATAGTTGTCAATTCGCAGGTCACGGAAGAGGCGCTCGCTTGTGTAGTCTTGATAAAGAACAAGTGTCTCCAAAACCGATTGCGGGTCGTCCAAGTCAAAAATGCCCTCAGTTGTGCGATGGACGTTTGCAACATCGTGAATTTTTTTGGAAGCTTTTCGATTGGCGACGATGAGCGCGATGATTAATAAAACAAAAATGGCTGCAAAAACTGCAAATTCGAATGCAAAAACGGCTTCTGGGAGATAATCAACAAATCCCAAATTGGGTTTGAAAATGCCACAAGCAGGCAGAATCAAAATGATGGCAAGCAACAGCGCAAAACCAGCCGCAGCCTTGAATTCCCTTTTTTGCTCGGAATCGATTCTTACCAAAAGCTCAATTCTCCTTATAAACCAAAAATTTATTTCTTAGAGAAATTATAGCGTTTGGAGATGAGTATTATTCATGAAACATGGGCAATTCGTCTTGCGAAGCTTCGATGACCTTTGAAATGTATGTTTGAGAAGCAGCGTCGTTGTAGCCGAAATAGGCAATTTCTTCGATGCTGGAATCGTTGAAGCCAGCGACCGATTCTTTTCCGATGAATCCGCAGGGCAGAGGGACGCCGACATAATCGAAAACAGTTTCATCGGCGCCTTTGCCACCATAACCGACAATCATCGTGTTCAGCTCATCACCCTTAAGACGCACAACTGTTCCAACGGGAAAAAGGTTCTTCATAAATTATTCACCTCTCAATTTTTTGACATTCTCAGAATTAACAAGCAACTGCACTTCGGCATTGATGAAGCCGAGAGACTTGATTTTCTTGATTTCGCTCTCTTTTATCGCACGCGTGTTTTCAAAGGCACAATAGCCAGCTCTGTGCGCCATAACTTCATAGTCAAAGTCACTTCCTCTGTGATTGGGAACGAGCGAAGTTATCATCACCTCAACATCTTGTGGCTCACCTTCAGCATTGTTAACTTCAATCACTGCCACTGTTCCAACAGGAAAAAGGTCAGAAGAAGTCCCTTCGCGAGTGATTATGCCGAGCTCTCTTTTTTCTGCAACTTCATTGCTTCGCCTGATTTTCAACGTCGAAAGCTCGCCTTCTTCGAACAATTTTGCAATTTCCTGATTGTTTTCTTTCGCAATTTCAAAAGCACGCGAATCACGCTGAGCAAATCCCTCATCCGTCGGACCGAAAAAGAAAACACCAGTTATGGAATCTGCCGAAAAAGGAATTTTTATGACTGTGTCATCCTCAGTCTCGCCGCCGACAAAACCTCTTGGCCAAGGACATCCAAGGTAGTCATAATGATTTTCGTCGTCATGAACCGACCAATCAACAATCATCAACTTAATTTTGTGCTCATCAAATTCTGCTTCAACAACAGAACCAAATGGCAGGAAGTGCAATTCGAAGAAATCAGACTTGTTCACAGACATTAATTCTCGCCCTCACCTTCATCGTTGCCTACGATCGAGTTAATGCCCGCACCAGCACCTTCTTCATAGTCATTTTCCCAGATTGGGTTCTCTGCGATGTCGTTTAAGGTTTCTGCGGTGCTTATGCTTCTGTCTACGAAGTCAAGAGATGATTCTGCGACTTGATACTCTACCTTGATTGAATCGACACTGCCTTTCTTGTAGCACTCAATCCATGATAAATCTTCATAGCCTTCATTTTTCGAAATTCCAACCCGAGGCCCAACCACATCCACAACACCCTTGCCAACTGCGTAAACATTCTTAATTCTTTCATTGCCCCAGCTGTCCAACAAGTCTTCCACGCCCTTGTCGAATGCAATACCAAGGACAGTTTTTCCAATTTCTGCAGCGTATTCGCTGCCCTTAATGACAAACCCGCCACCTTCGATCCAGTTGCCAATTCCCATTGTGAAAATTGCCATGATTGCAGCTTCAGTTACTTCCCTTGCGGCAGACTCAAAGAATTCTCTGTTATCTCTCCACCATGATTTGGCTGGTTCAGGCAAGACCTCTTCGACACGAGCATAAACATCGTGACCCCAGTAATTCATCAAATTGTTGTAAGTGTTGATGACAGGGCTTGTAAAGTACATGTAAGCCCAGTCATCCCTCTTGCCAGTGAAATCGAGCATCATATTACGTTCGACCTCTTCATAGCGCACAGCGATATTTTTGCAACAATCAGCCACTCTCCGCGTTTTGTCGGTTGTCGGCGCAATGAAGTTGTTTTGCACATTCTCGATTTGCTCGGTTGCAGCGTTAATTTTTCCCAAGGTGTTTGAATCATTCTTAACGGTGTATGACAAACTTCGCAATTGACGTTTGAGCTTGGTCAGCCCCCAACTGTTGTATGTCCCGTCGCCCCAAAGCTTGTCCCAGTCGCTGTTTCTGTAAAGATCGTCGGCGGCATACCAAACTTTGGCAGTGTCGATTTTAATTTCTTCAGTCATCTTGATTCTCCCGCCTCAGTTTCACCTGCAACCTTCACCTTCTTCTGGAACAGGAATCGGATTGCCGTTTTCGTCAAGATTGTTGTTAGTGCGATAGGTCTGAAGGGTTTTTAGCGCAGTCATTGAATTTGTGTAGACATTGTTGCATTGCGACCAAATGGTGTCGATGTCGCTGTGAATGCTGGTGACCTTCCCCATCAAAGCATTTTTGTCAGCGCCGCGCCAATTGTTGCTGATTTCGGTTTCAAAGCCCCAAAGCGTGTTGTGCTTCCTGTTGGCTTCGTCTTGAAAAAGTCCCATAAAATTTGAGAGAGTCGATTCAACTTCAGCAATTGTTGTCATAATTCCACTCCAACCCTGCGATTAAAAATTCCTGTTTTGCATGATGCTTGCCTGCTCAGTCATGTTGTAGGCCTGCGCAACCTGAAGCAAAAAATTGTTCAGCGCTTCCAAATTTGAAGAAACGGTTTCTGTGCTTTTTTCGAGATTGCTGATTGATTCGCTAAATCCGTTTTTTCCATCGCCTTCCCAACAATTGTCAAGTTCTTTTATCAAAGAAAGGATGCAAGCACGCGAGTTGTTGATCAAAACGATCGAATTTGAAATGCTCTTCACAGCATCCTCAACTGCAGTTGTTGTTATTTTCACGCTCGTCATCGAAACTTACCTTTTTCCTCTTCATTAGCCTAAATTGAATTTATGTCGGAAAAATTGCTGTCAAGCGCCCAAGAATAGTCATTTTTTGCTCGCATGATTTTGCCTTTTGTAGCGATGAATTGCTCATAGATTTTGTCAACGTCGACATCAATGTCAGGAATTTGATTCATAAAAGCGTTGGCGTCATCGCCACTCCAAACAGACCTTAAACCATTCAACTGCTGTTCGATTGAAGCATAGGCGCTCTTAAACTCATCAGCAGTGCTGCCAATTTTGTTCGCGATCCTGTCCAATTCATCGCAACTGCACCTGAGATAAACTCCCATGAATCAACCTTTCGGAACACAAATAAAATTCTTCTTGCTATAAATATATATCATTCATAATGGAATTGTCAAGTCTTCGAAAATCATGTCAGCCATGAATTAAGGACCGTCCCGTTGTCATTCAAAATCTAAAACCTAGATTTATGGAAGATGGAATGAGGAGCAATGGCTGCCTTAAATTAAATTGCTCGGAATAAAACAGTTGTCCTCATCAATTGGCATTGGCTCTTCGCACATGCAAACAATTCCACCACTTCCACGCTTCAACGATGCCTTGTCAATCACGTTATATTTCTTAACTTCACGGCGGTCAGGCGAAGCGCTCTTTTTTATCTCAAGGGGGTGAATAACGTTATTTTCTTCAACGAAAACGTCAATTTCCTTTGCGTTGGAATCTCTGAAATAACTAAGGTTTACCTTCTGCCTTGCATAGGCGTAGTTTTTAACAAGCTCCATCACAACATAGTTTTCGTAATAATGCCCGCTTGCAGCACCACTGCGCAACGTGTCTGGCGTCGGCCACATTGAAAGATAGGCACAGAGCCCTGTGTCGCAGAAATACAACTTAGGTGTTTTGCTGAGACGCTTGAATTCGTTATTAGAATATGGTGCTAACAAATATACGATGTTGAGCCCAACCAGCACTTTTAGCCACTCCTTCGCAGTGCTCGGTGCAATGTCTGCCGTTGTAGCCAGTTTGGAATAATTGACTTGCTCCGACACAAGGGAAGCACACCCTGCAAGAAATTTGCGGAAACGAACAGCGTCAACGATGCCGCCCGCTTCAGCAACGTCACGCATAAGATACGTGCTGATGTATGAATTGAAATATTCTGCCCGTAGCTCATCGTCTACCCCCAGCACTTGTGGCAAACCACCCTCCCATATGTGGCTAAACACTTGCACGACGCTGTTTTTTGGGACTTTCTTTTGCCTTGCCTGCAAGGTAGCAAGCGAGAAATCGAGCTCATCATCAAACGCAACCCCCGCCTTCTCTCTTGAAGACAAACTATATAACTCCAAGATTCCAATTCTTCCTGCAAGAGTTTCCCGAACTTTCTTCATCATGTTGTATTGTTGTGAGCCTGTAAGCCAGATGATCCCCTTTTCGTCTGTCTCGTCGCACATAATTTTGATTTGCTCAAACAACTCAGGCGCTTTTTGCACTTCGTCGATGAGCACCGGTGGTTTGTAAGTTTGGAAGAACATCACAGGGTCGGACTGCGCAAGGTCTCTTGCCATAGCGTTATCCATGGTCACGTAGCATCTGTCATTTTGCGCAAGGTGTTTTAGCATCGTAGTTTTGCCAACTTGTCTTGCCCCAGTAACAAGAACAACCTTGAAAAAATCGTTTAACCTCAGGAATTTTCTCTCTAGTTCACGCGTAATATATTCCAAAACGCACTCCTTAACATTTTAGGAAAATCTATGATGAATCCTATTTTATCCTAATAATGATATTAAAGCAAGCTTCCTGCCCGATTGCGTCACTCATGGCAGCCATAAATTACACGGCAACGATTACCACAATTCGACAGTGAACGTTTCGTTGGCGAGCTTGACTGAATCACCTTCCTTGAGGGCAAAAATTCTGTTTGCAGGAAGTTTTTTACCGTTAAGGTGCGTCCCGTTTGTTGACCCCAAATCGCAAATCGTAAAAAACCCATCCTCAAAGTCAACTTTTGCATGTTTTCTTGAAATTGAAGGAACGTCCCCAATCTGCATCTGCGCTTGGTCGCCCGAACCAATTATCGCAGGAAATTCGTTGAAGATGAGGCGCTGACCAGTTGAAACTCGCAGGAAACCGCAGTTCGAGGGCTCACCTGTTGCCTCTTGTGAATTATCCTGAAATCTTGTTGCTTCAACAAAAACATCTTTCTTGGCACCGAGCGATTCGTAGGAATCAAGCTTCAAATCGGCCGTTTTTGGAGCCAAGACCTCCTCTTCGCGCTTGTCAGTGAAAGTTTCAGCGCAAATTGAGTCGACCATGTCTTTGAATTTTGTCACACTGAAAAGCTCACGCAGAACGAAGAAATCGCGGTAGCGCTGAAGCAAGTACGCGTCCGATGATTCGTTTGCGAGCTGCAACTTTTCTCCCACTTCAATCAAAAAATCATAGAGTGGCTTAGACGTGTTTTCTGGCGCTTTGAAGGGAAGATAGACAAATTTCAGCTGCATGTCGTCTTTGTTTATCAAGACAAATTTTGTGTCGAACAAAACATATTCATTTTGCACAGAATTCTCGCGCATATATGTCAAAAAAGTGCTCAAAGATTGCAGGACCTGTGCAAATTGCTCACGAAGAAGGGCATATGCAAAAAACTCATCCAGCGAAATCAAGTTGTTGACAGAAAACTTAAGAGTCGTCGTTTTCTTCTTCGCTTCATATTTAAAAGGCAAAAACCATTTTTTACCAAGCGAAAAACTTGAAGCGGCATACGAATCGAACGACTCGCGCGCTTTCGCTTTGCAGGTGATTGTTGTCACACCAAACTTGTCTGTTTTGTCTTTGAGCTTCATTCACCAAACGCATCGTAGCTCTTAAGGCGAAATTCTAACTAATCTCAAACATCTGAAAATCGGAAAGATATGTCACATGTCCGTGATTCGTGAGGTCACATTCGCTTGACGAATGGAGTGTGAAACTGCAAGAAGTCCCAGAAGCAAATTGAACACTTTGAGTGTCGTTCTTCAATCCCACCAGCACAGTTTTTCCATTGTACTTTGAAAAATAGGAACGAATTGCATCTTCATTTGAAAACTTCATGCCTTCATTGCTCACAGAAGCGCAGAGTGTTTGCGTTGAACGCGTCGTGTGCTGAGTTGCTTGATAGCCCGAGATGGTGACGGGCTCTGTGAGTCTGATGTAGTATGTAACGTAGGTGCGCGCAGAATCATACTGATCAGCATGCATCTTCACTTCCCCCTGCACAACAGTGTCGTAGCCTTCGGCTTTCAAGGTCGCTGTTAATTTTTCCACAGTCGACCCACTCTCACCGCCAGATTGCGAACTTCCTGAAGAGCCATTGTTAGCATTTGACGAAGATGATGAGCTGTTAGAATTTTGAGAGCCTCCATCATTTGAAGAAGTGCCACTTTCATCAGAAGTTGCTTGCTTGTTCGAGCTCTCGATCGCCGACTGAGCCTCGTCTAAACTTTTATAGGTGCCGCGATTACTCGAAGATGAAACAAGAACTCCGAGCACCACAGCCAAAACAACGACAATTCCCCAGCAAACGATGTTAGCAATTTTTAATTTTTTAGCGTCCATTTTCTTGTCTCCAAACCTTAAGAAGCTTTACTGTTAGTTGGGGTGAACTTTGTTTAAGTCGTAACCGCGAGATGACAAAACAGAGTTTAAGAACTGCGCATTTTTGTTTTCAACATCACTTGGCGAATATTTATTCAGAAACTCATCAGCCTCGATTATGCCTGAATACCAACTTTGCTTGTTGAAATAGTCTTGAAGCCAGTTGTTTTTGAACTTGCGACCGTGACGCGCCCAAATTTCGTTTTGCGCGATGCAAATTTGATCATCAGTCAAGCCAGAAATGTCGGAATTTGTCAATTCCTTTGTTGAACTGTTTTCGAGGACATAAGTTTTTGTTTTCTCAGCCTCTTTCGTTGCTTGAGAGTCTGTTTTCTTCTCTTCTTCAGAATTATCTGACTTGTTTTCTTCTCCAGAATTTTCACTTTCATCAGTTGCTTGAGTTTGAGATGTAACAGAGCTGAAAGGCGTGTCTTTCAAAAATTCGATTGAAGGCTTTGTTGCAGCCAAAATGACGAGAACGAGAAGGACAACAGCAACAATGCATCCAACAATGAGAGAAATTTTCAAAGCTTTAGTGTTGTCAGCTTTTGGTTTTTCGGGAGCTTTGGTATAAGTTTGAGTTTGCGCTGCACCAGCAGGCTCTTGCTCACTTCTATCTTCAACTGCGCTCAGAAGCTGAGTCTTATCCTCAGACGCAGATGATTCAGCAGGCGTAACAGGCGTGAGAAGTTCAGTCGAACCTTCGCTCTCTTCGTTTTGAGGTTCTTCACCGAGCCCGACTTTTGTGCCACATTCTGGGCAAAAAAGGTCGTCATCACCAATTTCATTTCCGCATTCTGTGCAAAACATACTTCAATCACCTTTGCCGTTGTTGCTTTCAAATAACAATTTATCAATGCTATAAATATATATTATTTGCAGACATTCTGTCAACCAAGGACCGTCCCTATTTTGTGAGACAAGGGCTTGAGGCAACCCTAGGCGAGCAATGAGAAATTTTCGACGAATGGGTCTTCCGAGGTGTCTGAGGACGCGAAGCGTCCGAGTTCCGAGGAAATGAGGAGAAAATTGCGAATGGGTTGCTCGTCTCGTGTTGCCGAAAGCCTTTGTCTCACGCAGGACCGTCCCCATTGCGTGAGACAAAAGCTTTCGGCAAGCAATCGCATGGCTGCCATAATTTACTTTACTGATAACGTTCGCTCATTCGAATCCAGAAAAAGATGATCCAATTCAGGGGGAACGGCGACGACCTTATCAAAATGTCTCTAATTATAATTTTAGTAGCCAAACGAATTGCGAATGTTTGTTCCAGATTTTTGGGGAGTTTAACAATCTCTACAGTGCTGTACTTTTGAGCGATTCTGATTGCTTTTTGTGAAACACCAAGCAAATAACCCCATTTAATGAAGTCTCCCCAAACGATGCTCGCGCTCGGCGGTTGATCCTTTATGTTCGTGAAATCTTCAATCCAATTTTTCAATCCTCGAATTTGTTTTGTGAGCTCAAGTTCTTCTGGCGTATATTTCTCAAAACGTTCCACGATAAAAGCTACAAACTTTGCTATTGTGGGAGGAGCGAGCAACAAGCAATAAGCTATTAAGAAAGGGTTTGATTGGAGCATAACAGGTTTGTTTATTGCAGCAAGGATCGCGATGGGCGACAAAAACGCCGCAAAAATTACACTTACCGACACAAAACCCATTACATTAACTCTTAAGGCCTGGACCTCTGAACTGACTCCGTCTGGCCGTCCCAAGATTTTAAACCTCTTTTTAATCTTATCGTCGAAAAATTTTAAGACTAAAAACCAGTCTTCTGAATTGATTTGTTTTCGAAATGCACTTTCAGACTTAATTTTCATCCCCTCATCTAGTTTTCGGGAATATTTATTAATCTTGTCGAGATGAATCACATAGTCATCATCGCTGATTTTTTCCAAGGGGCAGTCATCTTCCCAGTCATCGTTCAAAATTGCTTTACCTGCATCAATAAGAGAAATTTTCTCAAACGTCTCTTTCTCACCTTCACTCAGCAATTGCCACTTAATCCTGATCTCGTCTTCTTCGATTTCAATCTTTTCTTTGTCCAAACAATCAAGAAGAACATATGAAATCAGATTTTGCTCTGGCAAAATGTCCTCCAAAGTCCTGCCGTGCGGATTTTTGTAGGAAAGAGCAAGAACTGCATCTTGGACAGGATTGTCAGATTTTGGAATGTCGCGAAAATAAACACCATCGAGCACCTTCGGACGCATTCTTCCAACAATTGCCATGAACACAAGAAGTGCAATGCAGATTGCGTCTATGGAACCAAAAATGATTGTTATTTAAACTGACCAAACATCCATTTAAAGATTATATATCTAAGTAGTTTTTCAAATAAAGCATCTGTCTATTAAATCTGATAGATAACTAGCAAAAACGACGAATTAAAATTAAATGATTAAAGAGCCACAAGTTTGAGTTAGCACTATTTGAAGTCATACATTGGCATGTCATTAAACTTTTTAATCTTTTCCCGCTGCTTCACTGCTTGTTGCTCTTTTGCAAGACCTCTGTCGTAATCTTTAGATTCTTTACCTGTTTCTTGCCCAAAGCACTGATATTCATAGCCAACATCATATTCAATGCTGCTAATTTTGGAATCAACGTCGAGGGCCAGGCTCCCAATAGAGGACCCTGTAAGTGCTTTTGCTTTCCTAGTTGAATCGTCAAGGCCTCTCAGGTCGTACGTGTCCTTTATGGTACTAACATGATAGCCTTTGTCGTCGTATGAGATTCCAGGATTAACTATTGAATAAAGATTTTTAATGGTCTCATTGCTAACGTTATTATCAACAGCAATTTCTCCAACGATTGAAACAACCAGACTTCCCAAGTTTGCAAGAACAAGCCCAGCCGCAGTGCCTCCACTGGCGAACGCCATCGCAAAATCCAAAACCAATCCAGGGATTGCATCTAAGACTTTTTCGACGATTGTATCAACAGTGTTCTCATTAATCAACTCTTCCAAACCAAAATCATTTGCGACGTCAAGAAGAAATTGTTTCACATCGTCTCTGCAAGCATCTTTCACCTGATCCATTGCCCAGCTGATTGGAGTTACGACATGTTCAGAACCAGTTGACTCAAAATGTTTGCTCCACTTATCATCAACTTGCTCAAATTTTTCAGCTGACTCAATGCAAATGCTGCCTAACCTGTTCATGGCATCGGAAATTGGAGCAAGGTTATCCCACTTCAGACTGTTTATTGCATTATTTGCAGAATTAACATAAGACTGCGTTGAAGCATCCGCAGATGAACCCATTGACGTAAGCAGCCCGCTAAGGCGATCAAGAAGATTCCAAATGTTGTCCCAGTCTCTTTTGTTCTGCAGGTCTCTGCCTGCTTGACGAATTGCATTTGTTTCAATGTCAATTAGAGTCACAGCAATCTCCTTGGCTTTGGGCTCGGATCAAGAAACATCTTCATAAACTGGCGATTAAATAAAATCACCAATCTTATTACCTCATTCATTCTGTTCATTTGCGATTCGCTCACTCTCAGCTTTCTCTGCAAATTTAATTGCCTGAGTCGCATAATAATTTACATTTGCAAATTTGGTCATTGCATCGCTGATAGCATTGTTGATGGCAGACGAACAAGCCATTGCCCGAGAACCATTTTCATCCTTCCATGAGCTCTGAACTGTGGAATCAAAAGCCGACAACACGTCTCTTTTCTCTCCAACTCTTCCATAGAAACTAACATTCCACGATTCGTTGGTTAAAGTGTTTAGAGTTTGTTTCGCATTTTCGATTTCGCTCATATTAAACCCTGTCACTCGCTAAAATTTCTGATTCGATTTTATAATTCCCATTTCTGTAAGTTGGTAAAGCTGTGACCAGCATTGAACTTTAGTAGAAATTCCAGAAGTCGCATAGACAACAATGTCGCAGGCGTTCTTAAGGGAAAGCAATGCATTACTGTAGCTGTTTTTGGCATTGCCTTCCCATGAATCGAACCTGCATTTATCTTGAATCTGATTAAAAGAACCTTCGATTTCCTCTTTTATGCCTTTAACACGATTAGCATAATTGCTAACCTCGTCAGTCATAATGCTAATGCTGCCCATGCGACTCTCCCGTCAAGTTACAATTAAACATAAAATCCATTAAGAGCACCTGCCGCATCGTTGTAGGCACTCTCGTAATCTGAACGAGCCCAATATATATCATTCTCAAGCCCACGCAAAACTTCCTGCACGTCTTCCAGGACATCCTTCATTTTTCCGTTTACAAAATTTCTAAAAACGTCATAATCGTCGCCATGCCAAACAGAAGCAAGCTCATCGGTCGTCGAAATCAGAGAATTGCACTGGTTCTTAAAATTCTCTTCTTCTTGACAAACAGTCTCAAAGCCCCTTTGAAGCTCGTCAGTGTCAACTTTTAAATGAACGCTCATTTTCTTAAATTATTACCCTACCCTGCAAACGAGGCGTTGGAAGCTTTGAGTGCTGCTTCTGCGTCGTCATAGTTTTGGGCTGTTTGCTCCATGAATGGAACATATTGGTCGCGAATCATCTGATAGCCTTTGTCGAGGTCGGCCTTGAGAGCGTTGAAGGTTTGAAGATATTGATTTTTTGCTTCACCTTCCCAAGAAACAAGACCCTGGATTCTTGAATTTGCACGCTCAATCAGGTCTTTCATTCTCTCGTTGTCAGAATTAACTTGGTCTTTGACGTTTCTGACCAAGCTTGAAGTGATTTTTACATTAGCCATTTTCAAAACTCCTTATAATAATTTACAACTTGTCACTTATTACCAGCCGACCTGCAAACTTGCAGCGCCACTTCTGATGTTTTCCTGCGTCGCTTGATATCTCTCGCGCGACGTTCTCATCGCAGTTTCAGCGCCAACGAGAAGCTGGTGCATTTTGTCCCAAGTTGGCTTCTGAGCTTTGATTTGCTCGTCGAACTGTTTGTAGTCAACGCCGTCCCAGACCTCGACCATCTGCTCATTTTTGGCGATGATGTCTTCATAGAGCTGCCTGTACTCTTCATAAATCGCCTTGATTTCGGCTTCCGCAACCTGCATGTCTGCATAATCTGCACCAATTTTGTCAACACCCATAATAATTACTCCTTCTTAATCAAAA
The DNA here is from genome assembly GCA_963592435.1 of Oribacterium sp. Classification (GTDB taxonomy): domain Bacteria; phylum Actinomycetota; class Coriobacteriia; order Coriobacteriales; family Eggerthellaceae; genus Phoenicibacter. Next base: position 32,208 of record CAVAWT010000015.1, read on the forward strand.
ATACGTTACATATTTCAAGCCACACTTCAAAAATGTGGCAGTGAAACCTAGATCAACATCGCACGCAGCCCATTTCCAAGACACAGGTCTTGTGGCGTTTTGCTCAACGCGAAAGGACGACCAGTCGCCTGCTCGCACAACAGCAACTTCTCGTCGAACGTAAACTGCCCGCGTGTGACAGATTTTGCCACTTCACCGACTAGCTCGTTTAGCTGGGCAAACGTCAAATTGACAGGAACCCAAACTTCAAGCGTTTGCGAAAGCGAAGGCAAAAGAACGTTTATCAAAATTTTCCCGTCCAAGTTATTCACCGCCTCCGCCAGACAACAGTTTAACAAGTTCGCCCTTTTGTTTTTTGACAACGCAACCAAAGCATGGCGCCAGTTCAGCGTTTAAGTTTGCGTCGTATCTGTGGCTAACAACCGATTGATTGTTGATTCCATCTCCTGCCCAAATTGCATTGCCCTCGCTCATCGGTTTTGATGCCCACATCTCACTTCGCAACATCCCCAAATCGCTTGCAGCAGAACAAAGAACATATGAAGTGGCAGAATCCTTCAAGTTTGAAAGCTTCTGTTTAACTTCATTTTGCTCATCCATCGATAAACCTTGCCAAATTTCTGCAATACCAAAAATGAATGTGAATTCTGCTCCCTGCCCGCCGTTTTCCACAACTTCTATGAAAGATTCTTTGCTGGAAACAAGATTAACGCATTGTTTTGAAACGATGTCGCGCATCGCTTCGTCGTCATCATCAACACGCAAATTAACAACGTTAACGAACATTTCTCGAGAATCGCAGACATCACACATTCCTGCGACAAAATCGTTCACTTTTTCAATGTCGTTGCTCAAAATCAACGAAACAGAATTTTTACTGAAGTCAAACGTTTCGATTGTCAGCTTTTCCTTCGACACGCCAACAGGGAATTTGGAAGCTGAAACGTTAACATTCTGCAGGAATTCATCGTCGACAACTTCTGGCAAAATCGGAACTTTTTCAGGCGCATAACCATCATAACTCTCACCCAAATTGTTCGAGAACTGACGCATGTTGCCAAAGACGTCTTTTTCATCGCGCCCAGGATGCGCAACTTGCATAACAAGAGTTTCCCCAGCAACAGAGCAAAAACCTCTGCCTTTAATTTTTGAAGCGCCTTTTTGAACTTTTCCGAAAATTGAAGAATAGTCGCCTTCGTCGTTTAAGTGAAGCGCGAACGAATTTGCGAAATTTTGACCCATTCGATAGCGGACCTCGCTCGCAGCATTCGCAGTGAGCAGGAAATTTATGCCGACCTTCGAGCCTTCGCGAGTGAGTCCAATCAGCTGTTCTGCAATTTGTGGATAGGTCTCAGAAAAATTGCCGTAGCCATGAATCACAACGAGGATGTTCGGGCAAATTTCTCCAGAATCTCGTCTGAATTCTTCGATGTCTCCGCCGAACCGTGAGAATTTTTTCTTGCGAGATTTAATTTTTGCTGCAATCATCTTGAAGAGATTGTTAACTTTTTCGACTTCACCAGCCAAAACAACGTCCCCGACGTGCGGGGCACCGCGAAAAGCGTTCAAAGTTTCTGCTGCGCAGTCCAAAACATAGGTGTTGAACTCCTCTGGCGTGTTGTTTTTAATGAAAGAATAAAGAAGAGAAGCAACGAACGTGAATTTTCCAGACCCTGCGCTTCCATAGACAATGGCTCCACCCGATGTTTCGACGACAAGAGGCAACTTATCCTGGTGGGCTGGGTCGTCGACTTCGCCGATGAGTGCAGAAGTTGGCGAAGGCGAAAAACTTGAAGCATATTCACGCTCAAGGTCGTCGACAAATTGGATTTCTTGCAGCGGAGGCAGCCACAACTCACGAGCGACAAGGCCTTTTTGCTCCGCGACGTCGCAAATGTGTCTTATGATTGCAACAATTTGTCGAACGTCACTTTTCTGCGCTCCAGCGTCAACCGGCGCTGCAACTGCAATTTCTGCACCCAAATTGTCAATTGCAACAACACGCTCGTCAACCGAAGTGCTTGTGTAGTCGTCGCGCTCAACATATTGTGCACCGCACCATGCAGACTGCCCGAGCGCGAAATATTCGTTGTAGCCAACTTGCAAGTAAAAACGCCCAGTGTCAACAAGTTCTGCAGCTTCAGGTCTCTTGATCATTTCTTGCGAATCAGCTTTGTCTTGAACTTTAAGGCAAACCTTGAACTTCGAGTTCGACCAAATTTGGTCGTTCACAACGCCACTTGGTTTTTGCGTCGCCAAAATCAGATGAACGCCAAGAGAGCGACCAATTCTTGCTGTGGAAATCAGTTGATCCATGAACTCAGGTTGCTGGCTTTTCAGCTCTGCGAACTCGTCACTGATTATGAAGAGGTGCGGAACTGCCTCTTTGACGACGCCTTCGCGATAAAGACGCTGGTAGGAATAGATGTCCATTGTGCCTGAATTTGAAACGTCGCGAGCGTGGTTAAAAACAGCCTGCCTGCGCTTCAGCTCCGACTCGATTGAAACGAGCGAGCGATTTATTGCAGCACCGTCCAAATTCGTAATTGTTCCAGCCAAGTGTGGAAGCTTAACTTTGTCATTCTCAAAGGCTCCAGCCAAACCACCACCTTTGTAGTCAATCAAAACAAATGCCACTTCATCTGGGTTATAATTCACGCTAAGTGACAAAATGTAAGTTATTATGAATTCCGATTTTCCAGAACCAGTCATGCCAGCAACAAGACCGTGCGGTCCGTGGACTTTTTCGTGCAAGTCCAACATGAACTGCTCACCGTTTTGGTCCACACCAACAGGAGTCGAAAGCGAGGCGGCGGCGGTGTTTTCGCTCCAACGCGCACCAACATTTAAGTACTCAACTTTTCCAACCTCAAACATGTCAAGAAACGAAATCGATTTTGGAAGCATATATCTAGCAGAATCGAGGTCAAGGGCGATGTTTGCAACTGATGAGAAAAGCGAATCCTCCAAGTCATCCGGCAAGTTTTCCTCGAGAGCAATTTCTGTCACTTTACCAGTTGTGTCTTCTTTGTCATAGAGCTTGGCCGTGTTTGTTTTCGTATCAACGTCGATGACACTCTTGCATTCCTTCGGCAAAAACTTGAGCTCGTCATAGAGGCAAAGGAGCGAAAAGCCATGATTTTCTGGGATGTGCAGAAGCTTGTCGACAAATTCAGTTTTGAGCGCGATGTTTCTGTCGGCGCTAATGACCACGTAATAGGGCGTTGTCTTCGCTTCCTCAAAAGTTTGCTTTTTCTCAATGCGATCGGCAATCATTTTTTCGAAGAAAAGCGAGAGGCTGCGGGCTTCCTCCAAGTTCACAGCAAAATAGCGACTTGTGTGAGAATTGTCAAAGACGTGAGGCAGAAGGCGTGCCCAATCCCACATCTTCGATTCTTGACTTTCCGTCAAAAAAACCAGCTTGACCTCGTCATATGAATGGAGCGAAACAATTTGAGAGACGAGCAACTTGACATATCTCAAAACTCGCTCGCGCTCGCCGACGATGCCTGCCACCCTGTTGTCAATCAGCGAAAACGGAATCGGCACATCTTTTATGATGCGTTTCTCGCGTTGAAGCTCACCGATTGCGTCAAGGAGGCTGTCGTTATCGAGGCTAAAAGAAACTTTTGGAAACTCAACTTCTGCAGCAATTGGCAAAGTGCCAACGCCGAGGCGCAAATTGAGAAAATCGGAATGATTCGGGGTGCGCTCCCACAAATTTCTCGAAACATCGAAAACGCGCCTCGCGGCAGTTTTCGCATCAATTATGTTCTCGCTCAAAATTTCCGATTGCACATCTCCTGCCCGCAAGATTTTCTCTTTCATGCGATCAAGGTAGTCGCGATATTTGACTTGGCGCTTACGCTCGTCTTTTATCCACTTTGAATTTTGATATTTCCTTGTTATAAAAGGCCAGAGGCACATTCCTAGAAGCATCGAAACCGACAAAACAAGCATTGGGGCTGCTTGTGCCACAGAACCGTTGTTCGAAATTGTGTTGTATGCCATCATCGCGCCCGAGAAAAGCGAAGCCATTCCCATCGTTATCGCAGGTCCGATTGTTGTTATGAGAGGCATGTCGTTTTGTTGTTGTGTTTGAGGAGGCTGTTCGATGACGATTTTTTGCTCTTCAATTTCGCGCATGAAGCGGGGCGAACGGTAATAATAGTCGGGCGTAACGTCGGCTTCTGGCTCGGAATTTTCTTTGTTGTAATTTCTGGTTTCAACAGCCAGAGGCAGAAGTTTTCCAGAAGTTGTCACGGTGTTACTTGGATTGTTGAACGCAACAAAGCCGTTAGAAACAACAATTGTGACGCCCATGACATAAATTGCGTCGCCGAAGTCTAGTGGAACATCAACGTTCGATTTCACGCGCGCATTGTTGACATAGGTGCCATTCGAGCTTTTCAAGTCGCGCAAAACCCACTGCTCACCCTTGAAAGTCAATTTGACATGTTCAGAAGAAACCAGGTTCGAGTCAATTTTTATGTCGCATGTGCCAGCCCTTCCAACAATGAAAGCGGAGTTGTCTTCGACATAATATTTAGCGAAAGTGCGTCTGTCCTTCGTCGCAAATTCGCACTTTGCAATGTATTTTTCGTTCACTTCGCTTTTGACTTCAACGAAGAAATTAAGTCCACTTTTAACGTCCAGCGACTTAACGGGACGCGCCTCTTCATCCAAAACGTTTGCCACTTTTGAGCTTTTCGCGACCCAGCCAGAAGTTTTGCCTTCAATTGAAATTAGGTTCCTGGGGATCCGTCCCCCTTGCTCATTTTGGACGTGGTCCATCAAGTGAAATTGACCACCATAACTTTCGGGCAGAGTGAGGACGCTCAGCTCGCGCGGGGTCAGAAGCGTGATAGTTAAAGGCGCGCTCACAGTGAAGTTTTGCCTTTAAGAGTTGAAAGAGAAAACACCGTCGCGCCTCCGAAAACTAGTTATTTATAACTTATGATATTTGTTTATAGCAGAAGTTGGGGAATTTTTTGCGAAAAATCCGCCAATTAAAATCATTTACATTCATGGTAGCCATAAATTCAGGACCAGCCATAAATTCAGGACCGTCCCCGTTGTCATTTCAATTCATGGCTACATATAATCCTCTCATGCTGTTTTTTCGACGGAAATGAACGGCT
>CAVAWT010000016.1:0-34843 GCA_963592435.1 Oribacterium sp.
CAGCAAGCGCAAAACCCAAGATCAACGCCACATAGGGCAACTTTCTCAAATTTTTCGCCCCAATTTTTTCCTTTATATTCTCTAAAGCACCCAAACAAGCCTCATCATTTTAATTTAATGCATAAAAAAACTAATATATTATAAGGCACAAACGAAAATCTTGCAAGCCACCACATGCAGGGTCAGACCGCATGTTTCCCCAGCGTAGAAAGGGTCTGACCCCTTGAAAAGGGATGCTACATTTTTTAAAAGGTCTAGGATATAAACCCCTGGTAGACACTTTAGGGTAATACGGATGTCAAATGAGTTAAGCCAGTGTTGTAAAATGAGGTTATGGATAGTTCAAATTACAGAAGTCTCCCCGCTGAATTCCCAAGCGGGAATGCAAGTGAAAAAATTGTGAAAGCCTGCGCTGTTGTTGAGGGCGGAGCCTTTCGAGGTGTCTATTCTCAAGGCGTTATGGATGCACTCATGGAAAACGACATCAACATGGAGTGCACAATCGGTGTCTCAGCCGGAGCGATGGGTGGCATGTGCTACGTCGCTGGCAACATCGGTCGTGCCATCCGCGTCAATGTCGGTTTTCGAAAAGACCCTCGCTATGTTGGCGTTCTGCCACTTTTTACCGATTCAGGCGTCATCGGTTTTGACTTCGTTTTCAACGAAACTCCCAAAACGCTCGAGTTTAACTACGACCGCTTTTTCTCACCGAAGCGACGCTTTGCTTGTGTCGTAACAAATTGCGAGACTGGAGAAGCCGAAGTTAAAGAGCGTGGTCACGTTTCAAACATCTTTCAAGCGATTCGCGCATCTGCCTCAATGCCCTATTTATCAAAGCCTGTGATTTTGGAAGGCGTGCCCTATCTCGATGGTGGCTGTGCCAGAAGTTGTCCGTGGAAATGGGCTAAAGAAGAAGGCTACGACAAAATTCTCCTCATTCGCAACCGTCCTGTTGGTTACAGGCGCGCAGATAAAATTGACAAAAAGGCGATGTTCTATGCTAAGGAATTCCCAGAATTAGCGCGTGTGTTGGCAGAAGATGCTAAGCATTATTCTCAAGAATGTGCAGAGGGTGAAGAGGCTCATAAGCGAGGCGATGTTTTCATGCTCTGCCCAGGAACTGCAGAATCGATAGGACGTTTAGAAAAGGACTTAGAGCGACTCTCCCTTTTCTATTGGCTTGGCTACTACGAAACTTTGGCTAAAATGCCAGAAATTAAAGAATATCTTTTTCTGGACTAAGTTCAACATATAAGACAATTAAAAACGAATTGTGCCCATGGCTGGTCTCAGACTCAGTTTGCAAGACAAAAATCACCTTTCAGGTTGACTGGGCGTTTCTGGCGTGGCAATTAAAAAACCATAAAGGTTGAACAAACGAAAGCGAAAACGCTTGTGGTGCATCAGATTTGCACGAAAACAATGACCGCTGACCGACTTGTCGCGGGCTTTGTTTGCAGTGCGAAGATGCCGTTCAGGTTGATCTGGCTTTTGTAGTGCCAAGATTCACCCGTCTTGTGGGCGTAGCGATTTGCAATCGGACTGGGCGTTTCTGGTGAGGCAATTTCGTGAGAAAATCGAACGAGAAGCATAAGTGATTTACAAAGAAAAACCATAAAGGTTGAACAAACGAAAGCGAAAACGCTTGTGGTGCTTTCAGATACGCATGAAAACAATGACCGTAGTTCGATTGGTCGCGGGCTTTGTTTGCAGTGCGAAGATGTCGTTCTGGTCTAATCTGGCTTTTGTAGCGCCGAAGATTCGCCCGTCTTGCGAGCGTAGCGTTCAGGTTGATCTGGCTTTTGTAGTGCTTCAGATTGGCACGATTTTTTCGCGTAGCGTACTAACGCTACGTAAGCGAAAAAATAAGTGACAAGATGAAGTGCTACAGAAAGCAGATGGTGGAGCCGCGGGGATTCGAACCCCGATCCACACCAAACCACGCATCAGGCTCTACAAGCTTAGTCCACTTCGTCAGGCTTTAAGGCACTTCGGTCAAGTGAACAAACGTTGCGCCCGATTCGATCTTCATCTTTTTCTTATGCCAGCGTCGAAAGTCTGACTATAAGAAGCACCCCTAAAATGATGTCATTGCAATGATGCGGGGGAAATCATGCAAGACAAGGCATGCTATTCTTAAGCAGCCATAGCGACAGGAGCATATCCTGCGCTAGAAACATTTGATTTGCCAATTAAATTTGACTTACCCATTATTAACGTGTTTAGGAGAACACGGCCTGCTCCTCATGCGAAAACTTGCCATGTCGAAACCAAATCGACCCCATAAAAAGCATGTATTATTATACACGAAACGGACGACTTTGTTGCGTTCAATTTTGAATCGCAATCACTCGTGGCAACATTGCATTAGTTGTTGAAGGAATTGGTTCAATCGTCCAGCACACAACTAGTTTCTTAACACTTGCTGCCAGTAAAAGGAATTAAGAAGGAGGGGCACATCGGAGAGGTGAAGTTAGAGAAATTGAAGAGGGATTTCGTTTCTGCAAAAGAGGGGTTTTGGTTGTCCTCCCCGATATGTCAATGTTCGTGAATTGTTTACAATTCCAATCCACATGTTCAGGTTCAACATAATCAACGCTTTGAAGTTCTGCAGTAGCCTTATAAATTTTGTTAAGAATTAGGCTAAGCGTTAACTTATTTATTGAACATGTTTATAATATACACCAAAATTTTTGTTTGTCAAGGACTTTTTCAAATTTTTTTAAATTTTTTTCTCCAATCTATCTCACAGTTTTCAAAATTTTAATTACCTATCTAACTGGTAATTTAAGCAGATATATCTTTCTTAAGGGTTCGATTAAATAATTGTTTCTTTTTTTAAATGCAAAATCAATTTTTGATTAAACACGTTTATTAAACGCGATTAATAAACTCAAAATCTACCATACGAGGATAAACTACACCCAAGGTTCAAAAAATTTGAAGGCACCTTTTCTAATTCTTAAAGATGAGGATAATCAGAATTTAGACATAAAAAAAACGAGACCGTCAAAAGACAGCCTCGCTCTTTGCTTACTGTTTTAAAGTGATCAATTATGCAGTTGCACCTTCTGGAACAACATCTTCTTTCTTCTTACCGAATTTTGGCGTGAAGTCTGTGTTAGCGTAAAGCTCAAGCAACTCCTCTTGAGTGCGCTGAGTTCCGTCTTCTTTAAACTCGAGGGAAAGCGCCTTCTTAAAGGCGAAAATACCACCGATGACGACCACTCCAAAGGGAAGAGCGCCAATGATTGAAATCGTCTGAATTGACTGCAATCCACCTGCAAGAAGAAGAGCCGCAGCAATTGCACCAAGCACGCATCCCCAGAAAAGCTTGATGACGATTGGGGCTTCTGTTCCTGGCTTCGAGAGCATCTCACAGATGACAACAGAGCCAACTTGCAAGTGTGCAACAAAGAAAATCAGGAGCAGAATTAGGATGAGACAAACCGTAACGACTGCCAGAGGGAACTCGTTCAGCGTTGCGAAAAGTCCAAGAGCTGTCGACTGGTTGCAAGCATCGATGATTGAAGTTACGCCACCATTGAGCGACAAATCAATTGCACTCCCGCCAAAAACAGTCATGAACACAAACGAGAACATGCAAGGGCAAAGGGTTACGCCCAAAATGAACTCACGAAGGCTTCTGCCTTTAGAAATTTTGGCAATAAACCCACCTGTGAAAGGAATCCAGGCAATCCACCATGCCCAGAAAAATACGGTCCAAGCTCCAACCCAGCCGTTTGTCTCGCCAAAAGTGTCGGTTGAGAAGCTCTGAGAGATGAAGTTTGAGATGTAGCCTCCAAAACTCTCGGTGAAATAGTTCAGCAAAAATGGTGTGTTGCCGATGACGAAGATGATCGCCGTCAAAGCAATCATTACCCAAATGTTTAGAGTTGAGCAAAATGAAATTGCTTTGTCGATGCCACCGATCAGTGAACCGATGACAAAGATGATGGTGCATCCAACGATGATGATGACTTCGATCCAAGTTTCTGCAGGAATTCCAAATTGATATTCCAAACCCCCTGCAACTTGCATAGCTCCAAGACCAAGAGATGTTGTGACACCAAAAACTGCAACGATGACTGCTAGTGAGTCGATGATTCTGCCAAAGGCACTCTTAGTTGCTTTTTCTCCGATAAGAGGCACATACACCGAGCTAATGACCGCAGGTTTTTTCAAGCGATGCGAAACATAAGCCAGCGCACCACCGATTGCAGCATAGCCGACCCATGGCGTGATTCCCCAGTGCATGAAGCTTTGGCGAAGCGCCATTTGGGCTGATTGCATACTGTCACCTTCGCCCGTTGGTGGAGCTAAAAAGATGCTCATCGGCTCAGCGACTGAATAGAACAGAAGCCCCACGCCCATGCCTGCCGTGAACAGCATGAAAAACCAAGTGCCGAATTTGTAAAGTGGCTTTTCATCATTTGCACCAAGACGCACTTTACCATACCTCGAAAATGCAACATAGTAAACAAAGACAAGGCATCCGACAAGAACTAGGTTATAAAACCACGCAAAATTCGCGATGATAGCCGAGTTCATGTCGCTGATGAGCGTGGCCGCCGCGTCTTTAAAACCCAGCGTCAGCGCGATGATGACAATGCAGATGATGCCAGAAATGGCTAAAACCGGCTTGTCAATTGTGTCGAGACCTTTTGCTTTGGTCTCTGTTTTTGAATTGTCCGCCATAATTCAAAACCTCCTTTTTTTCTAACAATACCAATAATATAAAAAGCTAATATCTTTAATCTAGACAAAGCATGACGTGGCGACGCTTAACAAATTACGCCATGCCTTGCCTAGAATTAGCGGCTTTCGTTTGCGATGTCCAACACCGAGCTCGCAATGACTGACACCACGTTTTTAACTATTCACCTGAATAATCAAAAACTTCAACATCTAAAATCCATTCTTTTTTAACATGCCACACACAACCAACATTGTCTTTCATGTCATCCGATGGCGTGCAACATCTTGGCCAGCTCCTCAAAATCTCGCTTTTTAACTGAGGAAACATGTTGCCTTTTTCGCTCATAATGAGCGCAGCCTCGTTAACAATCCCAGAATCAACCAACTTTTTGTCATGCGCACGCTCATCATCATCGTCCTTTGGGACATACATATAATTAAGAACATAGCCCCACTTGTTGTAATCAATGATAAACAGCTCGTCTTCAGGAACGTCAAGTGTGAGCATAACTTCCCCTTCAGCGGCAGGCAACTTTGCGCTTTCAGTGAGGGCAAGCCAAATCGGAAGATAAAGACCAGGCTCAACCTTGATTCTAAGACGTGCTTGATCGGTGAGCCAGCGATAGGCTTTGATGTAATAATCTGAAATTGTGTCAGACTTTTCGCGCAGAAATTTTTCGCGACAAATGAAACGACCATCGCGCTCAATCTCTTGCATAACAAGACCATTTTGTCTCGTCCAAACTTTAATTTTTAAACCCCCTAAAAATTTAATCGCGTTTAAACATTAATTAAACACAAACTCATTTTAACAGTTTTTAGGTTTTTCGTTGACCACATTTAAAAAATTCTTTAATTTTTATGAAAAATGCGCATTCTTTATAAGTTTTTTTAATCTGTTTAATTAATTAGAAAAATTAATTTTAGCAGATTTAAAATTTTAACCAGCGTATACACTGGCTTTTAGCACTTTAAAGTGGACGAATTGACCGTTTAACGAAAAATTTTAACTAATTTGACAAACATGTTTAATTTATATATAATAATCACCAATTTGAGGGCTTCCTCAAACTATCGTTTAACACGTTTAATTAATTATTTGAAAGGAGTGTGAATCGATGAAACTGGAAATTGGAAATATCCAAGTTAAAGACGTGGTCTTAGGCACCCAAAATTCCTTTAAAGATGGCATTTTGACAATAGACAAGCAAGCTGCCATTGACTATTTAAAGGAAAAGGACGACCACCTCACGGAGCTCGACATTGTCATCGCGCATCCAGGTGACGACACAAGAATTGTGCCTGTCGTTGAGGTGATTGAGCCACGCATGCGTGTGGATGGTCGCACGTTGTTTCCAGGTGTCACAGACGAGCCAGTGCCAGCAGGCGAAGGCGAGTTGAAGGCGTTTAAAGGATGCTGTGTGACGGTTGTTGCTAAGGAGTATGGTTCTTTCGGCGACGGTGTTATTGACATGGGTGGCGAAGGAGCAAAACACACCTATTGGTCAAAGCTCATTAACATCTGCATGGTGGGCGACACCGACGAGGAATTTGAACGCCACGAGCAACAGAAATGCAACCATGCGCTTCGCTGGGCGGGGCATCGCTTCGCTGAGTGGATCGGCAAAATTGCTGAGGATGTTGCTGTCGACGACACCGAGGTTTATGACTTCGAGCCAGTTCTAAAACGCGACGATTCACGCAAGGAGCTCCCAAATGTTGTTGCTGTTCTGCAACCTCAATCTCAAATGGAGGCTTTGGGCTACAACGACCTTTGGTATGGATGGGATATGAATAAATATCTGCCTTCTTACGTGAGTCCGACCGAGGTTTTTGATGGCGCAATGATCTCTGGCAGCTTCATGCCTTCATCATCAAAATGGTCAACCTATGAGATGCAAAACTTCCCAACTCTAAAAGAGCTCATGAAACACGACGGCAAAGAGTTCAACTTCGTCGGTGTCATCATGTCAAACCTAAACGTTGCTCTTGAGCAGAAGGAAAGAAGCGCAATCATGGTTCGCAACATGGCTCTCAACCTTGGTGCCGACTATGCGCTTGTCACAGAGGAAGGATATGGCAACCCAGATACTGACTACGTTCGCTGCCAGGTAATTTTGGAAGACGCTGAAATTCCTACTGTAGGAATTTCTAACGAATCTGTCGGACGCGACGGCTTCGGTCAGCCACTTGTAACTTTGGACGAGAAGATGAACGCAAACGTTTCAACTGGAAACGTGGGCGAGCTCTCTGACCTCCCAGCTTGCGCGACTGTAATCGGCAATTTGGAGGCAATGAATCGCGACGGTATGAGTGGCTCTTGGGGCTACGACGAAATCTTGGGCAAATCTGCCCGCGACGACGGCTCCATCATCATGGAAGACAACAACTGGTTCTGCGGAGACCACATTTCTGGCTTCTGCATTAAAACCATGAAAGAAGTTTAGGAGGTAAATCATGACTAAAAAAGTAGTTGTTTACCTAAACCAATTTTTCGGTGGCAAAGGTGGCGAAGACACGGCTGATTATGAGCCAGAATTAAAAGAAGGCGTTGTTGGCCCTTCCATGGCGATGAATGCCCAGCTAGAAGACGCAGAAGTCACTCACACTCTCATCTGCGGCGACAACTTCATGGGTTCAAACACCGAAGAAGCACTTTCTCGCATCGAAGAAATGCTTAACGGAATCAAATTCGACTTGCTCCTCGCAGGCCCTGCTTTCCAGGCTGGACGCTATGGCGTTGCTTGCGGTAACGTTTGCAAGCTTGTAGCAGAAAAGTTCGGCGTTCCTTGCATCACTTCAATGCACTGCGAAAACCCTGGTGTTGACATGTTCAAGAAGGACTGCTACATCATGGACGGTCACAATGCAGCAGCCCAAATGAGAAAAGACGTTCCTGCAATGACGAAGTTTGCAAACAGACTTCTCGCAGGTGAGCCAACTCGTGGCGCCGAAGTTGAGGGCTATTTCCCACGTGGTTGCAGACACGAGGTTTATCTTGAAGACGTCTATGAGAACACAGCGGCTTACCGTGGCGTTGACATGCTCATCAAGAAAATCCAAGGTGAGCCATACCAAACAGAACTCGTCATTCCTAAGAAAGACCTCGTTCCAATTGCTCCTGCAATTAAGGACCTCTCAGAAGCCACAATCGTTCTTGTCACAACAGGTGGCATCGTCCCAGTTGACAACCCTGACAGAATTCAGTCAGCGTCGGCAACTCGTTGGGGACGTTACAACGTTGGCGGTCTCGACAAACTTCCTAATCGTGCAGAAAATGGCTACAAGACCATTCACGCAGGCTATGACCCAGCTGCGGCTGATGCTTGCCCTGATGTTTGCACGCCAATTGACGCACTTCGCGCCTATGAGAAGGAAGGCAAAATCAAGAAGCTCGACGACTGGTTCTACACAACAGTTGGCACCGGCACAACAGAGTCTGAAGCTGCTCGCATGGCGCAAGAAATGCTTCCATACTTCGAGGAAGAGGGCGTTGACGGCGTAATTATGACCTCCACTTGAGGCACTTGCACTCGTTGCGGTGCAACGATGGTCAAAGAATACGAAAAGGCGGGCTATCCTGTTGTTCACATGTGCAACTTGGTGCCTGTGGCAATGACTGTTGGCGCAAACAGAATTGTTCCAACAATCTCAATTCCTTACCCTCTGGGCGACCCTGAAACTCCGGCAGAAGAGCAGTGGAAGCTACGTTATTCCCGCGTGGGAACTGCACTGGACGCTTTGGCGACAGAGTGCGAAGAACAGACGGTGTTCAAAGTAAAGATTTAACTAGGTTGTAGGTTTTAGGTTTTAGGTTTTAGTAAACCCCTGAGACCAAAACTTAAGACCAAACGTAAAGCCCCCTGTATCGGGGGCTTTTTTATTGAATTCATGGGAACAATCACTTAAGCTTGCTCTTTGTTAGCCTTCTTTTATTTCTAAATTTATGGCTGCCATCATTTTTGAAACACAGAATGTCGAGTGACGATTGGAAATCAGTGAGGGATTTTTTGCGAATGAATTGCCTGAGGCGTTTAAGGGAGCGTTAGCGACCGCGTTCCGAAGGCAATGAGCAAAAAATTCCGAACGGGTTGATTTCCCCTAGTCACGAGGCGTTCTGTGTTTCGCATTTATGGCTGCCATCATTTTTGAAATTTCATAAATTCTTATTAAGAATTTAGAGCGAGGGCAACTAACATGCAGGTCGAAAGCCATATTCTCCGAAGCGATACTTCCAAAACTAACCATTAAGAACACTAATCCCTTAATTATGGCTACCATGATTTTTGAAGTTCTGCTTCTCTACCGAGAAGCGGGAACGCACGCGCTACGAAACAGCCTGCGCGGCATCTTCGCCCTGCAAACAAAGCCCGCGACCAGTCGGTCAGCGAGCTTCGTTTTCGCACGAATCTGCTCGCGCAGCGCTGCTTCTCGCTCGCGCTTCTTCAACCTTCATGTTTTTCTGAATTAAACCGAAAACTTGATTATGTAGAGGGCAGCGAGGATTGAAAAGAAAATGAAAATTACAATGAACAACACATTTGCAACGTTTTCTGGTAACTTCCGCATCATCCTCTCAAGTCCCGGATAAACCACCCACGTCATGAGCGTGGCGACAAGCCCGAACGCAAGTGAATTTTGCAGGCAAACTTGCCCCATGAAGTTGCAGAACATGTTGGAATAATCCCAGAGTGGATAGACGCCGTTGACTGGCTGATTTTGCAAAAGCCCCAGCACCAGCTCAATTGCAGTGCAGAAAAGCGTGTTGATTATAAAACTCAAAACGAGCGGTTGCCACGATGATTTGATGTGCTTTCGAAGGAGGTTTTTTATAGGGAAAAGCACGAGTATGCAGGCAAGTGTCCCGAAACCATAAACTGGGAATGGATAGAGCCAGTCCGACCAAATTTGGGAGGTTGGGTCATAGATTCCAGGGATGATGCCCCATTTGATTAGCGTGCAAAAGCCCGCCTCCATCCAGTGTCCGACGACGCTGAACACGCAAAAATAGATTATCGCGCTTCTCCAAAATCCCCAAGATTTCAAATTGAAGAGGATTTCTATTTCTTCATTTGCCCGCTCGCTCACGAGTTCCAGCGAAAAAGGCTTGCCCAAAATCGCTTTCGCGCGTCGCGAGAAAAGGAAATAGAACAAAATGATGATGTCGTTTAGGCATAAAAAGATTTGCGTAACAATCTGAAAATTGCCTGTTACGATGTTGAAAATTGTGCCGAGCGTTATGTTAAAGAGGGAAAAACAGATTGCAAACGGGCGCGTTGCTTTTGAACGTTGCCACAGAAGCCAAAAGAGAACGCCGTCGAAGATGAGATTTAGGAGATCGAGAAGTCGCGCGAATTCGAGCTCGTAGTTGCCTTTGATGAGCGTTGTGAGCCAAGCAATTGTTATTGCGATGTTGATCGCGCAAAGAACCTGAATGAAGCGCATAAACCCAAGTTTTTTCGGGTTGAAACCGTCTTCGAATTCTGCTCCGTCACCGCCAGGCAACTCGTCAGGTTCCAGAATTTCCCTGTTCATTCTCAGCATAGAAGAAACAACGAGACAAATTGCAGGTCCTGCTAAGAAAACCAAATCCAATATGATTGCTTGAATTCTGTTTCCGTCCCAAATTCCGAAGAATAGGTCACAGAGGGAACAGAATGTCAAAATTGACGAAAAGACAATCAGCGCAACCACCTTGCGCGGGCGATTTGATGCGCGCAAACCAAGAAGCCCAACAACCAACATCAAAACGAATGTGATGAAGAGGCGCAGTCCCTCTGTCATCATGGTGATCGCCAGTTCATACGCCTCAGACGTTTCGTCTATTGTCTCACCCATCGAGAAAATGCCTGCTAACGCACCTGCCAAAAGTGCAACCGATGCCAAAGACACCAGCAAAGACACCACAACTTCAACGATTGAAGTCGCCTTCAAAACTTTTTGCAACTTGCCCAAAGCAAACCTTTCAATCAATTTTGTCATTTCTGATTATAACAACGCCACTTAAATTTATGGCTGCCATCCCTGCGAGTTAATTTCGGTCACTTCGCGCTACGAAGTTCGACTCAGGGTCACGCAGCATCAGTGCGCTCACCTTCGCTCAGTCGCTTCTCGCTTGCTTTTTTCTTAATGTTTGCCTCAATCTTGTTATTAGCAAGGATCCCCCCAAATGCAACTTAAGACGAAGCAACAAAGCCTCCTTCAATGGAGGCTTTTTTCTTTCTTGCCTCTTCTTAAAAATTTATGAAGTTCACATGAAATCTTAAAAGAGATTAGTCATAATTGCAGGGGTTAAACTGGAATTTTTTCAATGTGATTAATAAAAAAATTTATTTGTAAAAGCGCTGGTAATGTAGTAGAATTATTTTTTAATATAATTCTTTTTTAGAACATAAACATTTGATAAAATATTAATAGTTTTATCAACTTTAATTGAATGGAGTTTTAAGGATGGGAAGAACTAAATATTCAGAAGCTGAACGCGATAAAATTGTTGTTATGTTCATTTCTGCAACTCGAGAAGTCATCGAGACTGAAGGCATCAGAAATGTCACTGTCCGAAAGGTCGCTGACATCGCTGGATGCAATTCTTCTCTTCTTTATTTCTATTTCAACGATGTTGACGAGCTCGTGACGCTAGCATGCATGAGCTATCTTGAGAAATACACAAAGACGCTCGTCGCTGACTTGAAACACCTAGAAGACGACTATGACATATTTGTTCACACTTGGGAAGTTTTCACAGTATACACTCTCAACAACCCAGAGATCTTCAATCAGATTTTCTTCTCAAACCACAAAGAACCACTTTCAAAGATGATTTCTGAGTATTACAGACTTTTTCCTGCACAGCTTGAATCTGTCGGAACGGCAGTTAAAGACATGCTCTATCAAGGCACTTTGGAAGAAAGAAACGCAGACATTTTGCGTCCACTCGTGGAATCAGGGCAGATTAAAGAAGAAAACGTCGATCTTGTCAACTCTTTGATGCTCAGCTATTTTCACGAAATCGTTCACAAGAGGATGACTTCTGACGGTGGACTCATTGAAAGCGACCAGTTAAAAGGCCAATTTATGAAAGCTGTGAGATATTTAATTGGTCCAAAACCGAGCTCAGAGGAATAAGGAGTGAAATGCTTGTAGCCCTCTTATAACAAGGTTGCAAGCATAACCGCCTTTATTGAGTGCATTCTGTTTTCTGCTTGATCAAAGACGACAGATTGTTTCGACTTAAAAACTTCATCAGTCACTTCCATCTCTTCAATTCCAAAATTTTTAAAAATTTGCTTTGAAACAGAAGTGTTCGTGTCGTGAAACGATGGCAAGCAATGCATGAAAATTGCCTTTTCTTTGGCGAAGCTCATAACTTCAGAATTAACCTGGTAAGGCAACAAAAGATCTATTCTCTCTCTCCAGATGTCCTTTGGCTCCCCCATCGAAAGCCAGATGTCAGTGTAGATGACATCTGCATCATCGCAGGCAACTTCGATGTCATCGCTTAAGGTGACAGATCCTTGCGTTTCCTTGCAAATTTCATCACACTTCTGAGCAAGTGCTTTTGAAGGCATTAAATCCTTCGGACCGCAAGCAACAAAGTGCATGCCCAACTTTGAACAAGTTACCATAAGTGAGTTTGCAACGTTGTTCCTTGCGTCTCCAACAAAGACAAGTTTCTTAGCCGTAACATCTCGACCAAAGTTTTCTTGAATCGTCATAATGTCCGCTAGCATCTGCGTCGGATGAGATTCATCTGTGAGTCCATTCCAAACTGGCACTCCAGATTCTCTTGCAAGAACTTCGACGATTTCTTGAGAAAAACCACGATATTCAATCCCATCAAAAAAGCGCCCTAGAACTTGGGCAGTGTCTTCAATTGACTCCTTTTCTCCCATCTGAGATGTTCCAGGTGCAACGTATGTGACATTCATGCCCAAATCGTGGGCAGCAACCTCAAAGGCACAGCGCGTCCTCGTTGAGGTCTTTTCAAAAAGAAGACAGATGTTTTTGCCTTCCAAAACTTTATGAGACGTCCCTTCTTTCTTTTTAGCCTTCAAATCATGTGCGAGATCTAAAAACTCGCTAATTTCATCTGGTGTGAAATCAAGGATTTTGAGAAAAGATCGTCCTGTTAAAGTCGATGACATTTTGTTTCCTGACAGCAACTCTTAAAAATCGCAGACTTTGGAAAGAAGCGTTTCGAAGTTGACGCCACGCTCCATGAAGTGTGGCTGCTTTGAAGACACAATCATCGAGTCATGAACAAATTCTCCGGCGAATTTAACGCTGTCCACAAGCGATTTACCCTTCATAACTCCACCCAAAACACAGGAAGCATAAACATCCCCTGTGCCATGAAGCATATAATCGACATATTCATTATTAACTTCAACGATTCCGTCGACTTCTTCGCCACCGACAAAGTTTCTTATCAGCGTCTCCCCTTTTCGCTGGACGCCTTTCAAAACAACATTTCTTGCGCCAAGCTCAAGCAACTTGTTAACTTTCTCATGAGCTTGCTCGTCACTAATGTCGCACCCTTGCCAATCATCTTCGATCGGCTCGCCTAAAATGATTGCAGCTTCAGTCAAATTTGGTGTGAGAACGTCGGCTTTTGACCCAAGTTTTGCCATCGCATCGCAAAGATCTGGCGTGTATGTTGGGTAGACTTTACCGTGATCTGCCATAACAGGATCGACAAATTTTATAGCACTTGGATATTTCTCATAAAGACCTTCGATGATCTCGACTTGTTTCGCATCTCCCAAAAAGCCAGAATAAATCGCATCAATGTCAACATCAATGCCCTCCCACGCGTGGAGATAATCTTCCAAAATTGGGGTTGTGTCGTGCATGTACCATCCAGGGTATGCCGTGTGAGACGAAAAAAGTCCAGTAGGGACTGAACAAACATCACATCCAGCTGCACTCAACACTGGAATTGCAACACCGAGCGAACATTTTCCATAACCGCACAAATCATGAACCGCAGCAATGCGCGGAATATATTCAAAATCTCTTTCATAAACAAGTTTTGTCATTTTTAAACCTCAAAGCCTTTCTATCTAAAAATTAATCTTCATCTTCATCTTCATCTGCATCGTCATCGAAATCATCATCGTATTCATCTTCTTCTTGTGCTTTAGCAAGTGCCTCGTGACGCGCTTTTAGAGCTTTTCGCTGTTTTATCTCCATGATGACGCACGCAATGATGCTGATGAGAATCGCGCTTGCCAACAAAACGACAATGCCACCGAAAGTCTCAAACAAAAAATGATAAACGTCAATCAATGTTTGTTCCATAAAAAAAGCCCTTTTAAGATGCTGTTTTCCTACAATAGTTCAACATGTTGTTCAACGAATGCGTTGCGCGGTTAATCGCTTTTAACATGAAGATATCATCATAGTATTTAAGCTCAATTTTTGCAAGGTTTTCGCCCAAATTAGTTGTTTTCCCAACGAAAGGTTTACTCTTAAAACCTATGTCTGACACCTTTTGTGGTTGCGAAAATCTTCTGCACTCCTCCAAAATAACATGTTCAAAGATGTGAGGAACAGAGGTCGTTTGAATGCAATCGCCGAATTTTGGGCCTTTTGAATTTCTGCAATCATGTGCCTCAATGTTTGGATAACTCTCAGCCAAAAATTCTCTTAAGTTCTCTCTTTGATGGGTCGTTAAAACTGTGTTCATTTTGACATCAATCTGAACACAATCGGTCTTAAAGCAAATGTCTGTCACTTCGATGCACATTTTTGATAAGGAAATTTCTTGATCACACCCTTAATCACTCACTCACTTTATGGAGCCTGACAAGTGAGTCTTGGGAGGAATGGGTTCCATTAAATCCTGCTGAGTCGGCACAATAGGTTCCACCGAAAAAAGTTGAGAGCAAATTGCCTGCATCAAGAAACGCTGAAGTGAAGAAATCGAGGTCTTCATCCATCATCAAAAGTTCTGTTCTGTCGAAGGAAAAAACATAGTGAACCTTGCCCTGCTTGTTAGCCAAATGCTCAGTTATCGTTTTTGAAGAAGTGTCAATTTCATAAGTAAAAATCGCATCTTCAGACATCCTGATCTCTTTTTCGTTTATCAAAATCTGCTTGTCAGAACTCTCAATTTGCCACGTCCCCAAGATGTCGCTCTCGTCATTTGGCAACCACCACCTGAATGCCGAAAAAGACAAAACGGCAATTATGATGACAGCTGCCACAAAACACAACAAGGTCAAAAAGAAAATTTTGACCTTGCTCCTCTTTTTAGCTTTTTCTTCCAAAAGTGAGATATCTAAATTTTCTCAATTTTTTGAAGCCCACCCATGTAGGGCACAAGAACTTCAGGAATTGTCACACTTCCGTCCTCGTTTTGATAATTTTCCAAAATTGCAGCCATCGTTCTGCCGACTGCAAGACCACTTCCGTTTAGTGTGTAGCAAAGGCGTGCACCCTTAAATTTGTCAGGATCTTTATAACGAATGCCTGCGCGTCTT
This sequence comes from Oribacterium sp., assembly GCA_963592435.1. Classification (GTDB taxonomy): domain Bacteria; phylum Actinomycetota; class Coriobacteriia; order Coriobacteriales; family Eggerthellaceae; genus Phoenicibacter. Next base: position 15,183 of record CAVAWT010000016.1, read on the forward strand.
GCTTGAAAATCGGTGCAACATGAACAACTCGAAATTTCTTTATAGCCTTTATAGCTCGGCATCCACACTTCAACGTCATAGGTCTTTGCAGCAGAAAAGCCGATGTCGCCAGTGCAAAGTGTGATGACGCGATAGGGCAGATTCAAGAGTTGCAAAATGTTTTCTGCGTCCGCAGTCATTTTTTCGAGTTCATCAAATCCAGTTTCGGGCGTTGTCACTTTCACCATTTCAACTTTACTGAACTGATGCACTCGAATGATCCCTCGAGTGTCGCGACCTGCACTTCCTGCTTCTTCTCTGAAACATGGAGTGAACGCGCAGTATTTCTTCGGTAGTTCATCTGCTTTAAGAGTTTCTTGTGCATGGATGTTTGTCAGCTGGACTTCAGCGGTCGGGATGAGGTAGAGTCCCTCAGTTGTTGTTTTGTAAAGGTCCTCCTCAAACTTTGGCAACTGAGCTGTGCCTGTTAAAGTAGTCTTATTAGCAAGTGCCGGAACCCACCACTCTTTGTAGCCTCTTGAAACGTGAGTGTCGATCATGAAATTGATCAGCGCACGCTCGAGGCGAGCACCCGCGCCACCCAAAACATAGAAACGAGAACCTGTCAGCTTGACACCACAATCAAAGTTGATTATGTCAAGATCGGTCCCCAGATCCCAGTGTGGCTTATCCTCAAAATCGAATTCGCGAGGCGATCCCCACCTGCGAACTTCAACGTTTTCATCTTCATCTTCCCCGACAGGAACATCTTCGTGTGGAAAGTTTGGAACATGCATCAAAAGATCTGTTATTTCTGCGTCGACCCTCTCGCGATCAGCAGAAATTGTTTCAAGCTCTTCATTGATCTGACGAACGCTTTCTTTCATCGCTTCAGCTTCGTCCTTTTTGCCATCTTTCATCAACGCGCCAATTTGCTTTGAGTCAGCGTTGCGTTTTGCCTGCAACGCCTCTTCTTTTCCTATTAATTCACGCCTTGAAGAGTCCAGTTCAGAAAAGCGATCTTTGTCAAATTCAGCTTTTCTGTTTTTCATAGCAACTTCAACTGCATCTAAATTTTCTCGAACAAACTTTATGTCTAGCATTAAAACTCCTCAACTAACTGGGATAAGTTACAGATTTTATGTTATCACAACTAAAGTTGCTGATCAGCTATAAATAATTTACAAAGTGTAAATTAATAACGTTTCATAGGGTCTGTCCCCCCTGATTAGCTCGCGACTTTAGAATCCAAAGAAAATTCAGTCCTTGGAATGAGCATGTGCGTTTATAATAAAAGCATAAAAGATGAATTTCTGTAGTCATCTCTGCGCTTTTCTGCAAACTTCAACACTAGGATTATGTCTAAAAACGAAAGGGATTTGAATTATGCCAGTTGCACCAACTGAACTACCACGCACTTTTGAAGGATATCAAGAGGCACGCAAAAACGGATTTTTAAAAGTTAAAGACTTCAAAGACAACGGCGGAAAGCTCGTCGGCTATCTTTGCACATATGCTCCACTTGAGATTGTCGATGCTGCAGGAGCATCCGCTGTCGGACTTTGTGGGACGTCTGATGAGGTCATTCCAGCAGCAGAAGAAGTTTTGCCTGCAAACCTCTGTCCACTCATCAAGTCGACCTATGGCTTTGCTCACACCGACAAGTGCCCCTACACCTATTTCTCTGACGTCATCATCGGAGAAACAACTTGTGACGGAAAAAAGAAGATGTATGAGCTTTTGCAAGACATCAAAGACGTCTATGTCCTTCGTCTTCCTCATGACAGAACGCGCTCGTGGGCACGCGATGCATGGAGAGATGAAATTGTCAAGATGAAGGAATATATGGAAAAGCGCTTCGATGTCACAATCACAGAGGACGACATCAGAAAAGCAACAGTTCGCAGAAACAAGCTTCGTCAAGCAATTTGCGATCTTTATGAATTGCAGCTGAAAGGAACGACCGCTTTCACATCAGTTGAGCTCTTAAGCGCGATGGCTGCTGGAAACTTTAGCTTAAACATCGACGACTTCAGAGAGACTTTGGAGGGCATGGTTGCAGAAAACAAAGGAAAGTGCAACGAAGAAAACGAAAAGAAAAAGAGGATTGTTTTATCAGGTTGCCCTTCAAGTGGTGTCATCAACAAAGTCGGAAAGTCAATCGACAACAACGGTGGTGTTGTCGTTGTCAGCGACTCTTGCACAGGTGAGAGAACGAATCGTATGCAAATTGATCCTGAAGCCGATGACATCTACGGCGCTCTGGCAGACAAATACCTTGACATCAACTGCTCAATCATGACTCCAAACGATGGACGCATGAAAAACACGATTGAGATGGCAAAGAAATATAACGCCGATGGAGTCATCGACATGGTTCTCAATTGTTGTCACACTTTCAACGTTGAAAGTGCTTTAATGCAAAAAGCATGTGAGGAGGCAGGACTGCCCTACCTCAAGATCGAAACTGATTTCTCAGAAGGCGACGCAGGGCAAGTCGACACAAGAATCGCAGCGTTCATCGAAACGATCTAGGCTGACAGGACTACCGTTAATCTAAAACTTTTAGCTACCTCCCCGATTTGTGGAGGTAGCTTTTTAATATCTGTTGTAAAATCTATGTTAACGAGAAGGCTTCTGCGGCTGACACGTTTTCTGCGAAAGTTTTATTCAACAACTTTTTTTTCATCATTTCTATTAAAGGGAGTATATTATGACAGATTATCATGCAATGTGGGAAGATTTGGGGATGGACGTCGAGACTCACGACCAGCTTTGTGCAGTGTTGCCACAAGCGTTCGGCGATGTTTATTTAAGCCAAGAAAACAGACCAGAAGCAATGGCTTTCTGGGACATGGTTGTTGGAGAAATTCACGGAATTCGTCCAGCAGAGCTCCTTGAGGCTCAAAAACAAGGTCAAAAAGTCTTCGGCACATTTTGTGTCTTCGTCCCAGACGAGGTCATCATTGCAGCTAACGGAATTGTGACAGGACTTTGCGGCGGATCACAGTTCTGGGTTCCAGGTGGCGAAGAAGTCCTTCCAAAGAACACTTGCCCACTAATTAAAGCAAGTGTTGGAGCTCGCCTCGGCAGAACTTGCCCATTCTTCCGCATCGCAGACATGTATGTCGGAGAAACAACATGCGACGGCAAGAAAAAAGCATATGAGATCCTCGCACAAGACGTTCCTATGCACATAATGGATCTTCCACAAATGAAACGCGATTGCGATTATGCAAAATGGGAAGAAGAGATCAAGAACTTCATCAAAGTTGTTGAGGATTTCACAGGCAACGAGATCACTCCTGAGAAACTGGCAGAAGCGATTAAAATTGTCAACAACAAGCGTCGTGCAATGAAGAGAGTTTATGACTGCAGAAAAGCTGACAAACTTCCAATTTCTGGCAAAGACGTCTTGCTCATGACTCAAATTGCATTCTTCGATGACCCAACTCGTTGCGCTGAGATGTGCGACAAGCTGGCTGAAGAGTGCGAGCAGAGAATCGCTGACGGTGTGAGCGTGTTTGCGCCAGGCACAAAGCGCATCATGATCACAGGCACTCCAATGGCAATTCCTAACTGGAAACTTCACCACATCATCGAGACAAGCGGTGCTGCTGTTGTTGTTGAAGAGTGCTGCACAGGCACACGTTATTATGAGAACCTGGTCGACGAGAGTGGCACAACACTTGACGAGCAAGTTAAAGCTCTCTCCAACAGATATATGAAGAACAATTGCGAGTGCTTCACTCCAAATGAGGGAAGAAAAGATGACATCTTGAGACTTGCTAAGGAATATAACGTTGACGGCGTGATCGATGCTCACCTCATGTTCTGCAACCTTTATGACACAGCAAGCAGAGGCGTGTCACAAGCGTTAGCTGACGCAAACATTCCATGCCTCACTCTCGAGACAGACTACACAGACAACGACGCTGAGCAATTGAAGACTCGCATTCAAGCGTTCGTCGAGATGCTTGGCTAAAAGTCATCAACTTAGGCGTAATAAAGGTTTCACGCTTTGTCAAAGGCGACTAAATGCTACATTTTAGTTAAAAGCCACACCGATGGGATGGCGCTTTTCGAGTTTTTGAGATCAAGAGATTTCAATGCCCGAGTGGCGCCATCTCCGCGTGAAGCCAAAAGCGAATGTGGAATGAGTGTTCTGTGCGAATGCTCCGAAATTGACGAAGCAACAAAACTCGCGAAAGACAATGGAGTAAAATTTGAGAAGACGTTGGAAGTCGAGCAGACTTTTGACATAAACAGGCATAAGTATTGTTAAATGAGGAAATCGTTGTTTACAATCGGAATTGACATAGGGTCGACATCAGCTAAAGCGGCAGTAATAGAAGACGGAAAGTTAGCATACGCTAACGTGATTCCCACTGGGTATAATTCAGTGGATGCAGCTGAGAGGCTCAAAAGCGACTTAACGGACGCTGGCTTTTCTCCAGAGAGCGCAGAAAAAGTGATAGCGACAGGCTATGGAAGAATTTCTGTGCCCTATGCAGAAAAGAGCGTCACAGAGATAACATGTCACGGCAAAGGCGCCGCCTTTCTCTTTGAAGGAGATCTCACCGTCATAGACATCGGCGGACAAGACACAAAGGCAGTTCAGATCAAAGATGGAGCTGTGAGCAAGTTTTTAATGAATGACAAATGCAGCGCTGGAACTGGGAAGTTTTTGGAGATAATGGCAAATCGCTTGGGACTCACTTTGACTGAGTTAACTCATCTTGCACAGTCAGGCGAGGTGACTCCGATTTCTTCTATGTGCACCGTTTTTGCAGAAAGCGAAGTCATATCTCTAATCGGAAAAGGCGAGCCACGAGAAAACATAGCGCGAGGCGTTGTTGATAGTGTTGTGACAAAAGTTTGCAGTCTCGTAAACAGAGTCGGAGGAACGAATTTTGCTTTGACTGGTGGGCTTTGCGATGAGCAAACGATCGTCGACTCTCTTTCAAAAGAATTGAAAGCTCCAGTTCAAACTTGCAAAAATGCGAGGTATGCTGGGGCAATTGGAGCTGCGCTTTGTTCTTAAACGTTTTAATTTGGTGATCAATCTCTTTTATAATGAGTTTTGATTCTCAAAATGAAAGAGATTTGCACATTTATTGGTTAAATTTTGAAAGGAAAGAAAGAAATGAGCGGAAAAGTTGTTTTGATTGCACAAGACAAAATGGGTCATGGAGATGATGTGTTGGGCGAAAAGCTCATGAAGGCATTCATCTATGCGCTGACAGAGGCAGAAGAGAAGCCAAGCCACGTTCTCCTCTACAACGGTGGTGCCTATCTCACTCAAGAGGGCGCAGAAACCGTTGAGGACTTCAAGAAGCTAGAAGAGGCTGGTGTTGAGATTTTGACTTGTGGAACATGCACAGAATTCTTCGAGATTTCAGACACAGTTGCTGTCGGCAAAATCACGAATATGTATGAAATCGTTGAAATTTGCACAGAGGCTGACAGCGTCATCCGTCCGTAATTAGCAAAGAATTACCAGTTAGCAATAGCTAACTTTTGTTAAATTACCAATTTTTTTGGATTTCTGTCTTGAAACTCAAGATTTTTTGTGTATAGTGCTTATGTGAGTTATTATTAACTTGACATTTGCAAACTAAAAGGAAGAAGTTAAAGGAGTAAAACATGCCACGTCCTATTTTAGACACTGCAGAGTGCATTGCATGCGAAGTCTGCGTTGAAGCTTGCCCACAAGGCGTCTTGGAAGTCAAGAGCGATGTCGTTGAGGTTGTTGCAGAAGAAAGCTGCATTGGTTGCGGCGACTGCATGGAAGAGTGCCCAATGGGTTGCATCACTGAAATCCAAGAAGACTAATTTTTAAACAAGAATAATAAGTTTTAATCCGATAACTTATTAAACGAATAAAAGGAGGCTTTCTTCTTAAGCCTCCTTTTTTGTTGCCCTAACGAAACCTGAACCATTTCATGAGGGTCAGACCCCCCCCCTTTTTTTTAATCTTCTTCCCAACCCTTACACCCCAACACTTCAATGGTGTCAGACATCTTTGCGGTTTGCGCAACATGAATTGAGAAGTAAAGACTAGTTCAACCCAGCGTAAAAGGGAGAAATTCCCAGGATCAGTCTGATATTAAATTACAAAATGTAATTTATTTCGTTATCTTAAAAGAATAAGAAGCGTGGTATAATTTTTGTGGCTTGTTTTATTAGTTTTTGGAGAGATGTCCGAGCTGGCCGAAGGAGCACGATTGGAAATCGTGTATGCCCCAAAAGGGTATCTGGGGTTCGAATCCCCATCTCTCCGCCATCTGCTTTTCGAGGCACCAATCCTTCGCGTTTTCTTGCTCACTTACGTAACGAAGTACGCTACGCTCGCAAGACACGCGAATTATCGGCACCTCGAAAAGCAGATTATTATTTCTCGCTCGATTTCCACACGATATTATCTCTCACCCGAAACGCCCAATCAACCTAAAGGCACGACCAGTCGGTCAGCGAGCTTTGTTTTCGAACAAACTTGCTCACTTTGTTATGGGGTCAAACCCTGTAAATACCAAAAAAAAAGGGGGGGCTCAGACCCCGTGTATTTCCCCTGCGTACGGAGGGTCTGACCCCTAGTTAAGTTAAATAATTAGAAGCAGAAGCAGGGCACGATCCCGTTATCAGCCATTGCTCCGTTATAGAGGCTAATGTCTGGGTTAAAGAAGGTGTATACCATTCCCCACTCATAATCATCAGCAATACGCGGAGAGCGAGTCCACCAATCGTACAAGTCATCTGATGTATCGTCTCCATTGCGATTCTTATCTAAGGCATCCATTGCGATTGTTTGGCCATCCGAAGATCTTTTTCCGTTTGCTACTATCCAAGGGTATGCAGAGCCTTCATATCGGAAATCTGTGGTAGTAAACGTCTCTGAGATTTCACTTCTGGAAAGAAGCCAGAAAGTGTCTGTTGAAGATGTGCTTGTCCAACCGTCCGTAAAGTTGCCCGTTGTTGATTTTTTCTCCACAGCCCTCACCGATGTTGCCAGTCCAGAAAGACCTCTCATGATATATCCATCCTCGGAATTCATTTTTTGATACATCGTCGACTCAATCCAGCCACCTGAATTCCCCGCATTATCCGGTTTCATCTGATCCGCGCTTGGGAGTGAATGAGTGCACATGAAAGTGGCAACTGAGCCATCGTTGTCATGCTCCCCGACTTGAATTACCCTGAACTCCACGAAGCGATTAGTAAAATTAGTGACACGATCATAATTCCATATCGTGTAAAGTCGACAATCTGCATCCATCTGTGTTTGCCAAAAACTTTCATCTCTCAAGTTTGCGTCGATCTCAGACTGATTCTTTGTCACACTTCCAGAAACACCAGGGTCTGCGTCCCTTGAGCCACCTAGCCAATAATTTCCAAGGGTCTCATCCATCCAATGAGCATAAACGTGAACTGTTGCCCCCTTATCTGCAAAGTTATAAATTTCGTGCTTGTTTACATAAGTTGAGTCTGACTCTTTCGTTTGCGCAGCGTTGCCCCAGAAGCCAAAGGTTTTTCCGCTTAGCGTAAACGCATTGTCTAAAAACTCATAGTTCTTGTCACGCTCACAAATTTGAGAATAGGTGTCATTTCCATCAGAAGTGGTGCCTCCGTTTCCATGGAATACGATTATGTAGGTGTTTTCAATGACATTGACAGAAACGCTCACTTCCACCTTTTCATAATTTTCTCTGTCTTTCGGCGTGTAAATTACGATTCCCTCAACAGTTCCCTCTTCATCACCGACTGAGTCTGACGGCGTTTTCCATTCAATCGTGCCGTCGAAGCCCTCTGGCAAACTGGGCAGTGGAACATCTGCGAATGTTTGACCTGGTCTTGCGATGACGCTCAAATCTGTTGGCACCTCTGGAGTTGCTTTGGCAATCGTGAAGGCCTTTTCAATACTTCCTGTGAAATTACCTTCTCCGGCCACCTTCAAAGTGTAAGTTCCCGCATTTGTTTGCTTGTTGTCTGACAAAATGTAGTCCGAATTTGAAAGCGTTATGCCTGAAGCAACCACCTTTGACACAGTTTGTGTTTGCTCGGCTGCGTTATATGTTAATGAGTCACCGAGCGTAACAGTCGAATTTGTTGAAATGTCAAGAGGTGTGATCTTGAATGAATAATTCTTCGATCCAGTGTAGTTGCCCTTGCCTTTAATAGTTATCGTTGCAGTTCCAACATTAATGTTGTTTGAATAGGTAACTTCGTAATCTGTTCCTGCAGCCAATCCTTTCAATGTTGCTTTTGGTGTGATCGCTTTTGAAGTGTATGTTTTGTCAGCTTGATCAACAACTGCTTTGTTTGCGAAGTCGATCTCTTGCGTCTTTGGCTCAATCGTGTCATATCCATACCAGCCAATTCCTTCGGCCTTCCAACCAATTGAGACGAGATAGTCATTTTCCTCTTGGTTCGTTGAGTAGTTGTGTGTGCCAGTTTCTGCATTAGGGTTATATTGACGAAGGACAGCAACGCGCTCCTCGACGTCTTCTGGGACTGAGTACCAAGCTATTCCCTCATCTTTCCATCCAGCCTTAATGTCATAATCGCGCTCATCTGCGCTCGTAGTGTAGTGATGGTCACCACCTGCGACATAAGGATTATAAAGTCGATAAACTGGAACAGTTTTTAACTGAGTCGGCGCATACCACTCGATTTGCTCATACGTCCATCCTTCTTTGACAATGTTGTCTCTCTCAGATTTGCTTGACGTGTAGAAATGCTCACCAGTCCATTTGTTATAGAGCCTAAACATGGCTTCACGATAGCCATCAGTCGATGTCTCTTGATCGGAATCAGCGTTTAATGAAGGGGTTAGCCCGACGCGAAGGATCTGCTCGAGAGCTGGCGCAGACTTGCTGGGTTTAGTGTCTGATGTCTCCTGAGCGCCTGCTAAATTAACATTAGTGAATAATAAGAATAAAGATAAAAGAAACACTGAAAAAATCAGTGAGATGTGAGAGGCTTTTTTAAGCATGAGTGCCCCCCCCCTCATGTCTTGTCGTTTTGACGGCGTCATCATAAAATCACTTCCTCAAAAATCGTTGTTAATAAAATGTTTGCTTGACAAATACGCCAAAAGGATTATAGCACTTTTTAGGTGTTGGGTTTCGGATTTTGTTTCTCTCACGGCCAGACCCATGTTTTCACAGGGGTCTGACCCCTTAAATGAATAAAAATTATGAATGGGTCGATTTCCCGTGTTTGAGTGTCTTTTTGTGTTACGAATCAATGGTGTCAGACATCTTTTTTGAGCAACATAAAAAAGCCCCTGTGAGAAGGGGCTTTTCAAGTTGAATTATTTGTTAGTTCGCTTAGAACAATGCAATGACAGCGCCGTTATATTTTTGATCGATGAAGCTCTTGACGTCGCTCGTTAGAAGAGCGCTTAAGAGCGCATTTGTTTTCTCGTTGCTCTCGTTGCCTTTTTTAACAGCAAGGACGTTTGCATAGGCCTCCGCAGCGTCGCCCGTGTTTGACTCAACTGCCAAGGAAGTCGATGAGTCAAGCCCTGCCGTCAATGCATAGTTGCAGTTCACGACAACAATGTCAACGTCAGAGACAGTGCGCGGTACTTGCGCTGCTTCCACTTCGTTGATCTCAAGGTTCTTTGGGTTCTCAACAATGTCAAGCTTTGTTGCGTTTGTGGAAGCTCCGTCTTTAAGTTTAATCAAGCCTTCCTGTTGCAAAAGGAGCAACGCGCGAGCCTCGTTTGTTGTGTCATTTGGAACAGAAACCTTTGCACCATCTTTCAAGTCCGACAGGCTCTTGGTTTTTCCCGCGTAAATTCTCATTGGCTCAAAGTGTACTGAACCTGCGCTAACAAGGTTTGTGTTGTTTTCCTCATTGAAGTTCTTTAAGTATGTGATGTGCTGGAAATAATTAGCATCCAGCTCGCCTGACTCGAGAGCAGTGTTAGGTTGAATGTAGTCGTTATATTCAACCACCTGAAGATCCCACCCTTCCGACTTGAGAGTGTCTTTAATGTGGTTCAAAATCTCAGCGTGAGGAGTTGGCGATGCACCAACCTTGATCACTTTGCTTGATGAACTGGTACTTGAGCTGCTCCCACCGCAACCCGCCAGTGAAAAAATTGCTAGGCATGCCGTCAGAATTGCTATCGTTGCGATTGTTAGTTTTTTTGATATTTTAATTGACATTTTCTTTTCTCCTTAAATTTGTTTTCTAAATTATTGTTTGAGTCTCTTATCTGTTTTCCTTGCGAGTAAAAGTCCTCCCTCTTGAAAAAATTGAACTATGATGACAAGCAATAAGACAGTTATCAACATAACGTCAGTTTGATATCTGTAATATCCATAATTGATGGCAACTGCACCAAGCCCGCCACCTCCAACGAAGCCAGCCATCGCAGAATAGCCAAGAATCGTTGCGAGTGAAATTGCAGCACCAACAAGCAAAGATGGTCGCGCTTCAGGCAAAAACACCTTCGTTATGATTTGGCTAGCAGAAGCACCCATCGCTTGCGCTGCCTCAACAACGCCTGCGTCAACCTCTTTTAATGACGACTCCACCATGCGTGCAACATAGGGCGAAGCAGCAACTATTAGCGGAACAATCGTCGCAGTCGTCCCCAAGGTTGTCCCTGCAACAAGTCGCGTGAAAGGCAAAATCGCAACGAGCAAAATTAGAAACGGAACACTTCTCAAAACGTTTGTTATGAGCCCTGCCACAAAATTGATTGCGAAATTTGGCCTCGTGCCTTCCTTGCTCGTTACATAGAGCAAAATGCCCAAAGGCGTTCCAATGACATAGGAAACAAACGTTGCAATGACAGTCATCTCGATCGTCTCCCACGTGGAAGTGAGAATCAAATTAACAAAAGTTGAATCCATTTTTTAGATCACCTCCACAAACTTCTCTGGGAAAAGCAACTTTTCTGTCGCCTCGGTTTTTGGATTAGAAAAAACTTCCTCCACCTTGCCAACTTCAGAAATTTTGCCGGAATCTATGACTGCAACGCGATCACAGATTTGATCAACAACACTCATCTCGTGAGTTATGACAACAATTGTGACTCCCAGTTTTTCGTTTAGCTTCTTTAACAAAGCCAAAACCGATTTAGTTGTTATTGGGTCAAGAGCACTGGTTGCTTCATCGCACAAAATGATGTTGGGGTCTGTCGCCAGCGCGCGCGCTATAGCGACCCTTTGCTTTTGACCACCAGAGAGCTGAGAGGGATAAACTTCAGCTTTATCGGAAAGACCAACGATGTCAAGAAGCTCATTGACTTTCTTATCAGCTGCCTCTCTCTCAACTTTTGCAACTTCAAGAGGAAAACGGACGTTCTTTGCAACGGTGCGCTGTTCCAGCAAATTAAACTGCTGAAAAATCATGCCGATTTTCCTTCGTTTCTCATTCAGCTCACGTCTCGATAGACCGCAAATGTCAACTCCATCAATGAGAACTTTGCCACTGTCTGGAACTTCCAAGAGATTTATGCATCTGACAAGTGTCGATTTGCCAGCACCAGAAAATCCGATGATGCCAAAAATCTCTCCATCTTCAATTGTTAAGCTGACATCAGACAACGCAGAAGTTTCAGACTTCTTCGTCCTAAATGTCTTATTTATATGTTGCAGTTCAATCATAGTAAACCTTATTCAAGCGGATAAAATTAAAAATATAGAATTATAAGATGAGGGATTTGGATATGTGTAGGCATAAAGCCTACATCTTTTGAGACATCATGAAGTTTGCTTTTATGTCGCAAGTTGTTTTCATTGCAGATCTATTCTATAACAACTTTTCAAGTTTGAAGCCTTAAATTGAAAAATTATTTCAAATCTGTTAATGAAAGCATAAGAACCGCAGGTCAGAAAGGGTCTGACCCCTTGAATCCTCTGTTTTTTGAGGGTCTGACCCCTTGAATGTGTTTAATTTTCAACGAACTTGTTTGTGAATCCTGCCTTTGTGTCAAGTGCAGTTTGCGTGAGTCCATTTTCGTTTATCCATGAATAAAACCTTGACCAGCGATTCTCATCAAACACTCCCCATGACTTGCCATCTTCAACAAAGACAGATGACAGGAGCTTGGCTGACTCTTTGACAAATTCAGGATCAAGCGATGTGTCAGCTTCGCACAAAATTTTTGCTGCTTCCTCGGGATTTTCCGATGCGTAAACATAACCTTTTTTTGTAGCATCAACGAATGCCTGCACCTCTTCAGGGTCATTTTTGATTATGTCGTCGTTTGCAATGATGAGCGGTGTGTAAAAATCAAATGTGTCATCGATCTCGGCAATGTTAATGGCGTTGACGTTCATGCCTTTTTGCTTGCACATCAAAACACCCCAAGCGTCATAGGACCAAACGCAGTCAAACATCTTCGATTGCAAGCCTTGGAACTCGTCCACCGCATTGTTTGAAACAATGTTGACCTTCGACCAATCGCCGCCGTCTTGATTGACAAGGGTTCTTAAAATTGCCTGTTCTATGTCAACATCCATCGTTGCATATGTTTTGCCCGTCATGTCTTTTGGAGTTTTTATTCCCGAACCCACTTCGCTCAAAATTGAACTAGTGTTATGTTGGGCAATGGCCGCTACAGCTGTTACTGGCAACTTTTCATCACTTCCAAGATAGGAAGCCATCCAGTCCTGAAAAGAAATCCCGAATTGAGCTTTCCCACTTGCAACAAGCGCGTCAGCACCAGAATCTGGTGGTTGCTGGATTGTCACATTAAGTCCATTTTCTTTAAAATAGCCTTTTGCCTGCGCAACGCAAAGTCCAAGATGGTTCGTGTTTGGGGTGTAGTCAAGAACAACTGTGACATCTTTTGTTGAACCTTCCTTTTTGTTCGAGCTATTTTCTGACTTGCCTGAACAAGCAACCAAAAAAAGAGGACAAACAGCCAATATGACGCAAAGCGCACAGGCAACTAGGTTTTTTGTAATGTGTTTAAATTTCATTTTTCCTCCATTTCATTGTTCGACTCTCACAGATTTTCACGAGCTCAACAAAAATGATTGTTATCAAAACAACAATGACAACGCAGGCAAAAAGCGTTGTCATGTCAAAGCTTTTTCGCGACCGTGTCATCAAAACTCCCAGACCAACGTCTCCCCCGAGCCATTCAGCGATCACAGCGCCAGAGAAAGCGTATGTCACTGAGATTTTGCAAGCATCAAAAAAAGTTTTTGCGCACCAAGGGATCTTCACGCATAAAAAAGTTTTCATCCATGAAGCGCCGCACGACTTTGCCATCTCTAATGTCTCTTTTGGAGCAGTCGCAAAACCACCAACGCATGCAACAGCAACAGGAAAAAAGGTCATTAGCGCAACAAGGACAACTTTCGGCAAAATTCCAAACCCTAAAAAGAGGACGATTAGAGGTGCAATTGCTATGACTGGAATCGTTTGAGAAACGTTTAAAAGTGGCAACAATGCGTGTTTTGCGATCTTAAACCTGTCGAGGCACATCGCAACAAAAAAGCCCGATGAAAGTCCAAAAAGAAGACCTAAAAAAGCTTCTTGAATTGTCAAAAAGGAAGCTGCGGTCAAAGTGTCAAACTTCTCAACCATTTTTTGAAAAATTTGAGTTGGTGAAGGCATCATGTAACTTGCAACAACACCAGCGTCAACAACGAATTGCCAAAGAAGAATCAGAAAAATTAAAACGATGACTGGTGATGCAGATGTTAAAAATTTCTTCAAATTTCCTCCCTACGCTGGAATTACCCAGATCAGGTTAACGGGTCTGTGCCTTCATCTGCACACTCTCAGCCCTCTTTACTTTTAAGAGCTCCCCTAAAATTTATTAAAGCTATCAAAATAAATGGCTCCCCGGGTAGGATTCGAACCTACAACCCTCCGGTTAACAGCCGGATGCTCTGCCGTTGAGCTACCGAGGAATGTGATCGTCGCGCTCTTTTAACCAAGCGCGACTTATTATTATACACAAATGATTTAAATTTTGTGTCTATTTTTGTAAATAATTTCTCAAAACTCCGCAACGCGATGGATGGCGCAATTTTGAAAGCGTCTTACTCTCAATTTGGCGAATTCTCTCACGCGTCACCTTGAACTCGCGACCAACTTCCTCAAGAGTGTGAGGATGCCCATCCTCCAAGCCAAATCTGAGCAAAATGACTTTGCGCTCGCGCTCCCCAAGAGTGTCAAGAACTTCACGAATTTGTTGCTGGAGCATCGCATAACGCGCAGCCTCAGCAGGGTCAACCGCCTTCTCGTCCTCAATGAAATCACCGAGCTGAGAATCCTCTTCTTCACCAATTGGTGTTTCAAGAGAAACTGGGTCTTGTGCAATTTTTTGAATTTCTTGCACGCGCTCTGGAGTTATCTCCATCTTCTCAGCAATCTCCTCTGGAGTTGCATCTCGTCCCAATTGCTGTTGCAATGACCTTTGCGTTCTAACGAGCTTGTTAATCGTTTCAACCATGTGCACTGGAATGCGAATTGTGCGCGCTTGATCTGCGATAGCGCGAGTTATTGCTTGACGAATCCACCAAGTCGCATAGGTTGAAAACTTATATCCACGTTTATATTCAAACTTTTCAACAGCACGAATGAGGCCTAGGTTTCCTTCTTGGATGAGATCAAGCAACGAAAGACCACGTCCAATGTAGCGTTTTGCATTCGCAACAACAAGCCTCAAATTGGCTTCCATGAGTGCAGCTCGTGCGTCAAGTCCAACATTTTCAATTCGAGTCAGGCGGCGCTTATCTCGGCGCGACAGCTCAATTCCAGCTTCTTCCGCAGCATCGAGCTCCTCAGTTGCTTTGAGTCCCGCCTCGATTTTCATCGCCAAATCAACCTCTTCTTCCTTCGTTAGAAGGTTAACTTTGCCGATTTCTTTTAGATACATTCGAATGGGGTCGCCTGTCAAAAGCGTCCTCGAGATGTCGACGTTTCTTCTGTGAGTCCCAGCCTTTGTTCGAGGCGTGACAGTCTTTAGAGTTTTGACAGCTTCTTCAGTCGCTTTGAGCTCTTCATCAGGAATTCCTTCCAAGATGTCGTCTTCGTCAACTTCAACTTCTTCATCTGCTTCTCCTGACAAAATGTCATCATCAGTTGGAAGAACTTCTTCGTCTTCCACCATGTGAAGCTCTCCATCATTGGAAGCAACAACAACGCTCGTCTCCTGCTCATCACCATCTGTTGCTTCAGGAGCTGACGATTTGGTCTCTTCAGTTTTTTTAGAAGCCTTCTTCCTCGTCGCTCTTTTCTTCTTAAGCTTACCTGTTGCAACCTCAGATTCGGTGACAACCTTTTCTTCTGCTTCAGATTCAACCTCAGTTTTCTTTGAAGCACGAGGCTTTCTTGTCGTCTCTTTTTTGGTCGCGCTCTTCTTTTTCTTTTCGGAATCGCTCTTGGCTTCGGAAGTCTTCTTAGCAGAAGTCGATTTTTTTGCAGTCGTCTTTTTAGCCACAGTTTTCTTGCTCGAAGAAGTCGCTTTTGCCTTTGTTTCTTTATTCTCTTGTTCGCCAGTATTTTTTGGAGTTTTTGACTTAGCAGCCATGCTTTTGAAAATGCCTCCTGATATATAAAATTACGGACGATATATTTTATCACAACACATCGCCAAAACATCTTAAGAATTAAAAAAATTCTTAATAGTGACGAAAACAGGTTTAGCCTTTTGTTGACTAAACCTGCTCTCGATTAAACGTAATGACTATTTTTCTGCCGACTCCTAAAGCTTACGTTGCCACAAATCCCCACCATGGTCGTTACCATGAGTTACATAATAGCTGTTCGACAAATCCATGAAATATGTGCCATCGTAATAGGTTGTAATCTGTTTGCCAATCATCCTAGTGCCAGTTGATTCTGTGCGAATGCCGACGCTCGAACCTTGATCAACTCCTCCCAAGATGTATGAATTAAAAAACCAATTGCCATTTAAAAACAGATCATCAGGTGATCCGTCAACACCACGCGTGTTATCTTTTATGATAACCTTGCCCTTAAGAGTGATGTCTCTGTAAGCTGAGTTGAAGATTCCGCCGCCTTCGTTTCCGCCACCACAAATGTTGTCGGTGATGGTGCAGTCTTCTATCACATTTTCTTTGCCTTGATTCAGGATCGCGCCACCGTTTTCGTCGGCTTCATTCTTCTGAAGAGTGATGCCAAAGCATCCGCCATAGGAACCTTTGAAAGTGACTCCGCCACCCTCCTTACCAGCATTGTCCTTTATGACAGCCGTTTTGTCGCTTGAAGAGATGCTGCAATAGGAATTCGCAAAATAAACTCCGCCACCCTGTCCATCTTTAATTTTTTTATTATTACTAATCGAAGAGTTGTTGTTCATCTGGATTCTGATGCCATCGAAGTTAGAGTAAACACCGCCACCCTTGTCTCCTGCATTATTGTCTATGGAGCTGTTGTCCATATAAATGTGTGAGTCTTCGCCCGCAATAACACCACCACCTCCATCTGCACATCTGTTAAATTGAATGGTGGCGCCGTTTTTCATATAAAGATTACAGTTGTTGCAGAGCGCAACTCCGCCACCAGAATAGGCAGTATTACCAGCAACAGCAACATTGTCGATCGTGCATGATGCGTTATCCAAAACGGCTATGCCTCCACCTGGATCTCCATTATGTCCTCCCGTCAAAAGACCACCAGCCCAGACCTCATGCTCAGATGCAGTGCCGTCACTATTAGGACCATTGTAAGTAAATTTGTGTGGCTCCGCTGTAGACGTCAAATTTAACTCGGCATTTTTTAACACAAAAAGAACAGCGCACCTCATCCTAGCCGTAATCGTCATTGAATGACCATTCATGTCAATTGTAACTTTTTTGCCCTCTGCAATTTCCGTCTTTACTCGTAGCGTCCAATCGCTCGTCAAGACAAGCGTTTTGCTCTCTTGGGAATCTTTGTTTACTTGGGCATCCTTTATTGCTTTTATTTCATCTTTGTAATAGGTCCTCACACCCTGTGAGTCCTCAATGTAAGAAGTATTTACTATCGTCGCTTGTGCCGAAGGAATCGAGTTGAAAAAGAACATTCCAAAAGCGCACACAACGGCAAATACAACAATTGAGATCCACGCTATCTTTAATCCAGTTTTGTTCATCTTAAATCTCGCTTTCGTTTGCCTTTCCACACATCACTATATTACCACAAATTATTAATAATTCAACTGTAATTTTAAAAAAATTATCAAAATAAAAGCCTTGCTCGCTTTTCTTTATTTAATGAAATAAAAACAAAAACCGTTCCTGCTTAAAAAGCAAGAACGGTTCGATGTTTGAGTTAGCTTATGCTGACTTTTGGTTAGAAGCAGAAAGCAGGCACAACGCCATACAAATAGTTGGCGTCGTTGTAGTTCGGAGAGCCGTTGCTGCTCATACGGCCGAAGCTGAGGGAGGTGTACACATAAGGCGAACGAAGCCACCAATACGTGTAGCTGGAACCAGTCGGATTGCCACCTGCACGGGTGAGATTCATATTTGCGATGACAGTGTTAGAACCAGTTGGGTTAGTTACATTAGTCTTGCACCAATCATACTGAGTTCCTTCAACTTTGTAATAGTTAGGAATCCAAGATGAGCTTTCACCAAAAATTTCGCTATATGACAACAACCAGAATTGATCAGATGTAGTGCTGCCTTCTGTCCAGCTACCATAGCTACCAGAGGTTGTTACTTTGGTGATGGTCTTAGCACCAGTAGACTCATCACTTGTGCAAAGGTTACTCAAGCCTGCTTTTACGTAAGTGCTCATGGTAGTGTTTCGCATAAGAGAGTCTGCCCAGCTGCCAGCGTTGGTGTCTTCAGAGTTCATCTGCTGTGCCGTAGGTAGCGAATGCGTTGCCATGAAGGTTACGGCAGAGCCATCACCGCTTGCAGCATCAGTTGAATCATTTAGGTGCTCACCTACTTGGATGATGCGAAATTCTACAAATTTATCTGCGCTCTGAGTCGCATCATCGCCATTCCATGCAGTGTAGAGATGGTATGCATCGTTGTTCATGAGCGTTTGATATTCTTGAAATTTCGAGGTTGCCTCTTCAGATGCCCCATCTGCGATCTCTTGTTTAATTTGTTCAATGTCTGCCTCGATCACGTCTTGGTTTTTATATATATCACTTGCAATCGCTGATTCTGGAGTAGGGTCGTCTTTTCCAGCTACCATCATCCAGTAATCATTCTTCCTGATCTCCCAGTTGACACTCTTGCTGCCTTCATAATTTGGTGCCAACCCTGAGACTGTGAGAACATAATTACCGACATTAACTGCAGAGCAATCGTTCGACATCTCATAATCAACATCTTCTGTTAATGTCCTGCCACCGATCGTCACTGTTACTTTTGGCGCGACGTCAGCGCCAGTGTAGTGAAATGTTTCCTTATCAAGCGTCACTGTCGCATTGGCAAGATTTGCTTTTTGAATCGTGAAAGGATAGGTGATGCTGCCAGTAAAATTGTTCTTCGCGGTGATCGTGAGAGTGTAATCTCCAGGATCAGTGGCTTGATTGTTGCTCACTTCATAATCAACGCTACCAAGCGCAATTCCTCCTGCTATGACAGTCGAGACAGCTTGAGTTTGCAAAGTGCCATCATAAACAAGCTGTCTGCCGAGGGTGACAACTGCGCCTGTCTTATTTATGTCAAGAGGCAAAATTTTAAACTCTGCTGTTGCCTCGCCAGTGCAATTGCCCTTTCCTGTCACCTTCAAAGTGTAGGTGCCAGCGTTTTTCTGCGTGTTGTTTGAAACTGTGAAATCTGATGAAGAAACGGTGACTCCATTTTTAACGACTTTTGACACAATTTGCGTTTGCTCAGCTGTGTTGTATGTCAAGGTTGAAGCGTTTCCGAAATATACCGTTCCACCAGAAATGTCTAGGGGCGAGATCGTGAAATTATATGTTTTTGAGCCTGTGTAGGCACCAATTCCATAAATCGTTATTGTGCCACCAGAAGTGGCTGCTTGGGTGTTTGTGCCATAGGACACTTTATAGTCAACGTCAAGCGTCAAGCCCGTGACAGAAGCTTCTGGTTTAATCTGCTTGCCAGTGTAGGTCTTGTTTGATTGATCCACGACAGCTTTTGTGAAATCCAGCTCTTGGATACCTTTGGAATAGGCGTACCAAGCAACGCCTTCTTCGCGCCAGAGGTTTTTAACAAGATAGTCGTTTTCTTCTTTAGATATTGTGTAGTTATGCGTGCCAGTTTCTGCAAAAGGGTTATATTGACGATATACCTCGATGCGATCATCCTCACCCTCGTCGACAGAGTACCACCCAACTCCTTCATACGACCAACCTGCAGCCTGAACCCTGTCACATTCGTCTTTGTCTGTTGTGTAGTGATGATCGCCACCTTCGACATAGGGGTTATAGAGACGATAGACTGGTGTGTCTGTTTCATAACCAGGCGCGATCCACCCAGTGCCCTCGTCGGTCCATCCAGCTTTAACAACGTTGTTTTTCTCTTCTTCATTGGATGTGTAGAAGTGCTCGCCAGTCCATTTATTATAAAGACGATACATCGTTATGCGCGAAGGTCCTGCGCTAGCTAACTCTGCCTGCTCGGGAGCAAGACTATCATCGCTCGCCACTCCATCGTTTGAGGGATTAGAGTTGTCAACGCACGCCATCCTGAGCTCGGGCGCGAGCCCGATGCGAAGGATCTGCTCAATAGCTGGCACAGACTTGCTGGTTTTAGAGTCTGATGCCT
>CAVAWT010000017.1:0-32593 GCA_963592435.1 Oribacterium sp.
GGCTGGGTACTAAAGCTGCAGACGAAGCCTACACAGATGAGGCATATTTTGCAACTCATGATGTCAATTATGTTTCAGGAACTGCCATAAAAGAAGAAATGTCGATTCTGCACGATAGCGATTCGGACACCTATGACGATTGCAAGAATAAGTGGGATAATTATTTTGCGAATGCTGATTCTGAAGAGGCAGGTCTTGGTAACCAAGTTAGGCTATATGCGACCTACAGTGGTGGGGAAACTGAACCCTCTCGTGATGGCATCAAAAGTGAACTTAATAAGTACGTCGAGTTCAGGATTTTAGAAGTAAGCGACAAAGTTGCAGGACATGATGGAGATGGATCTGCTGTCACATTTATGGCAACGCACGTTTTGCCGACGGCTTACGTGCTGAATGACACCAACGCAAATAAAGGCGGGTGGAGCGAAACTGCACTTCGAGACATGCTTCAAAGCGGGGGTGACATTTACGACAAGTTCCCAACTTCTTTAACGAGCGCAATCGCAATAGTTTCGAAATTGAACAACGCTGGCGGAGGCGCTGCTCAGAGTGCGGCAGGGACAACAACGAATGATGCCTTTTGGCTACCTTCCTACAGCGAACTTTATGCAACAGGAGCCTATTCCTCTGTCGCACCATTGGGCGAAGGAACTGCATATCAATGGTGCAAGGACAAGAATATCAATGGGTATTCTTCGAACGATGCTATTAAGTACCTAACACGAGCTGGAGCGACGCCTGGCTCCTCTGAATACAGCGTCTGCAAATGGTGGCTGCGCTCGCCGTGTGTTAAAGACCCTACCTCCTTCGTGAAAGTCGACCACTTCGGTGATCCAGACACCGGTAGCTATGCCAACAATCGTTATGGCATTGCCCCTGCTTTCTGCTTCTAACCGTTAGTGAGCATTAGCTGACTCAAAACCTTAAAACCGTTCTTGCTTTTTTAGCAGGAACGGTTTTTGTTCACTTTCATGGGGTCAGACCCTTAGTGCGCTGGGGAAATGCAAGGGGTCAAACCCTGTGTAAGGAAACACAAAATGCCTAAGCGAACTCTTGGAAATCAATGAGTAATTTTTATTGAATGGGTTTGAGGAGGCGTTTAAGCGAGCAAAGCGAGCGCGTTCCGACGAAATGAAATAAAAATTGCGAATGTGTTGATTTCCTCGTGTTCGCTTAGGCGTTTTGTGTTGCGAATCAATGGTGTCAGACATCATTTGCTTTTTCGTTTCTAAAATGAATATAAGCGAGGGCAACCGCCAAGGTGGTGGATCCCTAAAAAAATGGCAATCTAGCAGGTAAAACTGTGATTTGTAAACCTTTATCTATCGAAACGGGAGAAGACTCTGTTATAATGATTTAGATAAGTTTACCCGAATTGAATGAAAAACGGAGCTGAGGGTTTTTAAGAAAATGACTAATCCACGACATGCACATGCAAATGGCGTAAACAAGCCTAACAACAATTATGAAGTTTCATCTCCCAACAAAAATTTAAATGGGAGAGGGAATCCCAGAGCAAACAGAGCTGGAGGTGCTGTCAATGCTCCCCAGTCAGCGCAAGGACATGCAAGAAAGGTGGGACAACAACAAAGCTCAAAAGTGGCTAATTCGTCTTCGCCAAAACGTGCGAAGACACCTGCAGTCGCCTCGGCAAGACAAACCGCTGCGCGTTCAAATGACGCAAGACCAAACGCCTCTGGCAAAGTCGGAGCGTCTGGAGCACACATTTCGAATGGCAAACATAATCCAAGAAACAAGTCCGCAAACATCACACCTTCTGCTCAAAAGAGTCGAGGGCAGGAACAGGTCAGACAAGCGAAGAATGCAACTTCGAGAAGCCAAGCGCCTGCCAAAAATCAAGCTAAACCAAGAAATAGCGGACAAACGAGACAACAATCCTACTCAAAAAACAATTCACAAACAAGGAGTCAATCCCAAACAGGAAATCAAGCGCGAAGCACTCAAAGAAGTGTGGTGGCGGGTGCAGGCGTTCAATCGTTAAAATCGAAAGTGCCGAGCGTTACGACTGCTCAAGAACCTGTCAATAAAGACAACATGGGCAAGACTGTTCCAAAAGTCTCCAATCATGCAGCGCCAGTTAATCCTGCATATTCTCAACCAAACGCATGG
Source organism: Oribacterium sp. (assembly GCA_963592435.1). Taxonomy (GTDB): domain Bacteria; phylum Actinomycetota; class Coriobacteriia; order Coriobacteriales; family Eggerthellaceae; genus Phoenicibacter. Next base: position 2,131 of record CAVAWT010000017.1, read on the forward strand.
GGACAACAAGCTCAAGTTGCGCATAAAGACCATCGGGTCAGAAACATTGTTTTGATCGTGCTGGCGGTCTTTATCGCTTTAACGGCAGTTATGGGTGTCTTGGCCTACATGCAAGTCGGCACCCTCAAAACTGAGGCAAGCAACATAACGAAGAATTTAAAAACAGTGTCAAGCGCCATGAAGAAAGGCGAGTTTGATCAAGGCGCGACAGCGATGCGCTCAGTCTCTTCAAGCGTTGATTCCGTCAAGAGTTCTCTCGACTCTCCTGGAATTGTCTACTTCAGTTTCTTTCCAGTTATCGGGCATGACATAAACAATGCTAAAACCATTGTTAACAATGCGCAAACGATTCTTTCAACGTGTGCTGTTCCAGCATGTGAAGGACTCGAAAGCGCTGGAAGTGGTGGTTTTATAACAAAAGACAAGACGATCAACTATTCAGCAATCAATGCTGTTTTAGATCCGATAAAGAAGAATTCAGCGACAGTTTCGCAGGCAGTTGAAAACATCCAGCAATCATGCAACTTCTCCATTCCTCAAATTGGAAGCAAGATTGGTGACATCGACGATAAGCTTGAAGACGTTCAAAACGTCGTCAACGTTGTTGAGCAATATTCTGATCAAATCATGTCGATGATCGGTGCAAATGGTAACAGAAAATATCTCCTTGTTGCACAAAATACGACAGAGATGAGAAGCACTGGAGGATTCCCTGGAAGTGCTGGATTGGTGAGTTTTGAAAATGGAAAAATTGTCATGGGTGAGTTTGCTTCGGGCAAGCAATACATCGAAGGCGACAGGCCCGAGAGTTGCCCTCCAACAGAGCTTGACAACGCAATCTATCCTCTTGGAATCGAATACACGATGGACACAGGCTATGACGCCCATTTCCCAAACAGTGGCAAAATTTGGCTCGACACCTATGCAAACAAGCATGGCGAGACACTTAATGGGGTCATTAGCGTTTCTCCTTCCATGGTTCAAGATGTTTTGAAAATCGTCGGCGAGGTCAAGATGGACGACGGAACAGTTCTCAATGGTGACAACGCGACGAGGGTCTTGCAGCACGATCTCTATTGGAAATATCTCTCAGGAAAAACTTCGACTGCAGACAACGATGCGGCAGATGCTGCCTTTGCGAATGCGGCTGAGAAGAGTTTTGAAAAGTTGTTTTCGGGTCTCAACTCCTCAACGATGATTAAGCTTTTAAAGACACTCCCAGATTCTGTTGAGAAACGTGAATTCATGCTTTATATGGGCGATTCAAATGAACAGGCAACAATTGATAAGCTTGGATGCTCTGCCTCTTTGAGCTCCGAGACAAGTAGCAAAAAGCTTGGCTTTTTCTGTGGAGTCAGAAGTTCGTGCAAGCTCGGTTGGTGGTTAGATGAGTCGTTTGATGTTCAAAAATCAGGAACAAACACGTTCCGAGTCACAGCAACAATGACAAGCACGCTCACTCAAGAGGAGCTCGATGTTGGAGGAAACTACATTATGGGCTATCCTGCTCACGGAACGGTGGGGGACCTGTTGCCTGGAGTATACATCTTTGCTCCGAAGGATTCCAAAATAACGAACCTCGCGGTTAACAATGAGGGAAAAGGAACTGAGTATTCACAAGAAAACCGTCAGCTGTTTTATCTTGGTCAAGTTAGCTTGATGCCACAAGTCAGCGCCACAATAACTTTTGACGTTGAGGTTCCTGCTGGGTTTGGCGACACTTTAGAGGTTGAAACTAATCCGATGCTAACGGAATATAGATAATTTAGAATTCTTCTTACATTCAAATAGCTAGACGGATTAAAAGCTGGATAAAAAGCTTGGTAAAAAGCTAGATTGAACAGATGCTCAATCTAGCTTTTCTTATTTTTTGTCTATTCAGTTGATTTTAAGCTCTCAACCATGTTTACTTGTGAGAACTTACGTCGCATTATAAACATAACAAACAAGCTGAACACAATTGTTATGACTGCAGATATGACGAAACTTAAAGCATGAATTTCTCGTCCGAACATTAACATGTTTCCTTCAGCCGAAGAAACGACAAAGCCTTCCAACAGAAGTCCGAACAAAATTCCAACGAAACATCCAAGAATCGTTAAGATGATCGTTTCTCGGTAGATGTACATCTCGACTTCGCGCCTGTTGAAACCAAGGACTTGCAAAGTTGCTATCTCACGTTTGCGCTCACATATGTTTATGTTATTCAAGTTGTAAAGAACAACAAACGCAAGAAGGGCTGCGCACGACACCAACACGATGACGACCATGTTGACAGCCGAAAGTGAGTTCTTGTAGGTTTCAATCGTCTCGTCGTTATACGAAACTGACTTGACAGCTCGAGTTGCCTCTGTTGCTTGCGTGAATTGAGCTTTGTCGGCATTTGATGGCAATTTCGCAAAATGTGTCGTGTAGGCTGGTTCTGAGCCATCGAAGAGCTCCGAATAGGTCTCAGCAGAGCAAATGACATAATTAAACAGGTAGTTTTCAAAAACCCCAGACACCTGTGCTTTAATTTTTTTATTTGAGGCATTGCCCATGTCGTCTTGCTGGCAAAGTGTTATGCTGTCGCCAACGTTTAAGTTAAACATGTTTTTTAACTTCTCTGTTATCAAGACGCCATCCTCTGGTGCAGACAATTCTTGGTGGCTACCTCGATCGCGAATTTTCCAAACGTTGTTTAAGGCGCTGAAATCTTTCGGAACGATGAGTGAAGCGTTTGTGTCTTTAGTTGTGCCTTGCGCAGTGGCAATTATCAAGGTTGATTCGACGTTTGCGTCACTTTCGACGTAGGTGTTGTTGTTCATCAATTTTGACAAAGTTTCAGCACTGCTCTCAGTTGCATCAGACTTTGCGCTCACTGTTGCATTGTAGGAAACAAGTTCGTTATATTGTTTGTCAATCATGTCGTTTAGTGCGTCGTTTAATCCAAACCCTGTCAGAAGAAGCCCTGTGCACCCTGCAATTCCAATTATCGTCATGGCAGAGCGTTTTTTGTAGCGAAACAAGTTTCTGACAGTGACTTTTCCAGAGAACGACAAGCGATTCCACAAAAATGTTATTCTCTCGAACAAAATTTTTGATCCAGATTTTGTTGTTTTGGGTCGCATCAAGCTCGCTGGATTTTCACGAAGTGATGCCCAAGCGACTCCAAGCGTTACGGCGACAGTGATTCCAACTCCAGCTAAAAATGAGATTGCAGCGATTGGCAGGTCGATAGGGGAGAGGAGGTCATGCGGCATCCGATACATTGCGCCATAGGCATCCATGATGACGGCAGGTAAAACTTCTGAGAGCAAAACGATTCCAAAAATTGCGCCCGTCGCACTTGCAAAAAGAGAATAGACCAAAAACTTCTGAGAAATTTTCGATCTTGAATAGCCAAGTGCTTTGTAGGTTCCAATGTTTAGGCGCTCTTCTTCAATCATGCGCGTCATCGTTGTCAGCGCAACAAGAGCCGCCACGAGGAAGAAAATCAGCGGAAAAAGCTGAGCTATGCTGTCAACGCGCTCAGCGTCAGTCTTGAAAGACTCTGCGCCCTGCACTTTTGAGCGATCCATAACAAGCCATTCAGGAGTTTTTAATTTATTGATTTGGTCTTGTGCTTCGTCTAACTTCTTTTTTGCTTCAGCAAGTTGAGTTTCTGCCTCTTGTTTGTTTGTTTGAAGTGTTTGAGTTCCTTCGTTATATTCATTAAGTCCACTGTAATATGAATCGACACCGCTATAATATGTCGACTTGGCAGAGTTATATTGCTCTCTTGCGCTTTCCAGTTGCTTTTCTCCATCTGCGACAGAACTCTCAGCTTGCTGGATGCCTTCATCTAGTTGCTTTTTTTGCTGAACAAGCGCTTCATATTGGTTCTTTACACTTTCATATTGCGAAGAGTCTTTAGGCGTTGCATCGAGTGCTTGTTTTGCCATCTGCTCAGTCATTGCAAAAGCAGACTGTTGCGTTTTTAGGTAATTAAGAGTTGTTTTTGCTGCTTCGAGCTGTGATGTTGCGTCTGACAGCTTTTCATGTGCCGACAAAAGTTCAACAGGCGTTTTGTCAAGAGCAATTCTGCTGTCTTCGAGCAATTGCTTTGAGGAGTTAAGCGTGCTCTCAGCGTCGTTTATCTCTCTGTGAGCTTCAGCTTCTTTTTGTGCATATTCGCTCTTGCTTTTGTCAAGTTCTGCTTGAGCGCCGTCTTTTAACTCGCTCAGGCGAGCTTGTTCTCTTTCAGGGGCAATTGTTTTGATCTCGTCAATTGCACTCTGAATTGTTGCTTCATAATCTGAAGAGTAGGAAAATTTATCTTTAGCCCCCCTGACAGTTAAAAAGATTTCGTTATAAGGATAGCTCTCTGCAAAAGAATCATTTGTTACATATGCATAATCATCGAGCATTCCGCTGCCAAGTGTTGTGTTTCCAGGCGATGCATAATCAACATATAGCGGACTTTCCACTTTTCCTACGATCTCAAATTTTTTGGTTGAAAGTGTTGAAGCGACATCACTGACGCAATCTGTTATCTCAATTATGTCTCCTATGTTTTTGTCAGTGTTTATGACGCAGTCAGTTGAGATGACGCATTCGCCTTGTTTTTCTGGCATTCTGCCTTCTTTAAGTTCGATTGTGTTTAGAGAATCTTCATTTGTTAGTGAATGAATTCTCATTGTGACGTGCTCGCCATTTAAGGTTCCTGTCACGTCAGTTTCATAGGCAAGGGCAGCTTTCTCGACACTGTCCAAATTTTTTATCACGTCCAAGTCTTTTTCAACGAGTCCAAGAGTTGAAACAACTCGAACGTCCATCAGCTCAGTCGAATCGAAATAGTTGTCAGCTGCAATTTTCATGTCGGGGCACACCATGCGCAGTGCCGCATAAAAACCAGATCCAAGACCAACAATGAGAAAAATTGCTAGGAATCTTCCAAGAGATCCCTTTATTGTTTTAAAAACGTCTTTTCTAAAAGCTTTCATAATGATCAATCTTCGTTGTTACCATTCGAGCAATTCTGCATCCATCGGGTTTTCATTTCTGGAGCATTCTGAGATCTTCCCTTCGCGAACATGGATGACGCGATCGGCAATTTCACAAAATGCAGAGTTGTGTGTGACAACCGCAACAGTTTTGTTTTCGTTTCTGCATGTGTCTTGAAGAAGTTTCAAAATCGCTTTTCCAGTGTTGTAGTCAAGAGCACCTGTTGGCTCGTCGCAAAGCAAAAGTTTTGGGTTTTTTGCAATCGCACGGGCGATCGAGACGCGTTGTTGTTCGCCACCTGATAGTTGTCCCGGGAAATTGTTTGCCCTCTTTGTCAAGTCAACGAGTTTTAGAGCTGCCATGGAATCCATTGGATCTTTGCAAATTTGAGCTGCCAGCTCAACGTTTTCTTTTGCTGTCAGATTTTGAACTAAGTTATAAAACTGAAAAACGAAACCTATGTCGTGCCTGCGATAGTTGGTTAGCTGTTTTCTGTCGTAGGCATTGATTTCGTTGCCATCCAAAACAATTCTGCCTGAAGTGCACGTGTCCATTCCTCCAAGCATATTCAAAAGAGTTGTTTTGCCTGCGCCACTTGGACCGACTATGACGACGAATTCGCCTTCTTCAAAAGTGAAATTCATACCATTTGCGGCAGCAACTTCCACCTCACCCATTTTGTACACTTTTCTAACATCTTCAAATTCAACAAAAGACATACGCAAAAAATCCCCTCTGTTATCGTTAGTTATGTTTAAAAATTGTGCAATAGTTTTACATCTGCACTAACATTATATAAAAGAAAGAAGGCTCAGTTTTTCATAAAATAAAAAATATAAACTTTTTTTCGCATTTAATCAAAAAAACTGTTATCATAAGATGTTGCGTGTCAAAAAGCGCAAAGATAAACGTTTATTTTTTTTACGGAGGCAAGTTTTGTCTAAAGCAGACGTAGTTGAACTCGAAGGTGAAGTGCTTGAAGCGCTTCCTAATGCGATGTTTAAAGTAAAACTTGAAAATGGCCATGAAATTTTGGCTCACATATCAGGCAAGATGAGAATGCACTACATCAAAATATTGCCTGGTGATAAAGTGACTGTCGAGTTGAGTGTTTATGACTTAAATCGTGGTCGCATAACTTTCCGCTATAAATAAGCATATAATCGCCTGCGGCTGGGCGTTTATATATACCGAGGGCATGAAAGTTGAATTTCTGAAACTCAAATTGTGCCTTCAAGGCTTGCAAATGAGAGCGTTCTCATTCCAAACGCAATTGTTTAGAGCCGGGTCTGCGTGGAATCCGCGGATGAAGGAATTTTCACATATTGGAATTTAAACCGAAAGGAAGTATGAAAATGAAGGTTCGTCCTTCGGTCAAGAAGATGTGCGAAAAATGCAAAATTATCAGACGCCATGGCAAAGTTTTCGTGATTTGCGAAAACCCACGCCACAAACAGCGTCAAGGATAAGGAGGAAAACATGGCTGTACGTCTTATGGGTGTTGACCTCCCTGCTAACAAACGCATCGAAATTGGCTTGACCTCAATTTATGGCATTGGTCTTTCGCAATCGCAAAAGGCTCTTGCTACATGTGGTGTGAATCCAGACACAAGAGTTAAAGATCTCTCAGAAGAGGATCTCTCAAAGCTTCGTGATCACATCCAAGCAAATTTGAAAGTTGAAGGTGATTTGCATCGTGACGTTTCTCAAAATGTTAAACGCCTGATGGAAATCGGTTGCTATCGCGGTCTTCGTCACCGCAAAGGTTTGCCTGTTCGTGGACAGCGCACACACACAAATGCGCGCACAAGAAAAGGTCCACGCAAGCAAATCGGAAAGAAATAGAGGTGATGTGACATGGCAACAAAGACAACTCAAACGCGCGTCAAGCGCTCTGAGCGTAAAAACATTGCTGTGGGACAAGCTCACATCAAGTCAACGTTCAACAACACAATCATATCAATATCAGACCCTCAAGGGAACGTCATTGCGTGGCAATCAGCAGGCACTGTTGGATTTAAGGGTTCTCGTAAATCCACTCCATTTGCAGCACAGATGGCTAGTGAAGCAGTTGCAAAAATTGCTCAAGAACACGGTCTTCAAAAAGTTGCAGTCTTTGTTAAAGGACCTGGTTCTGGCAAAGAAACTGCAATCCGCACACTTTCAGCTGCGGGTTTGGAAGTCATGAGCATTCAAGATTGCACTCCTCAACCTCACAATGGTTGCAGGCCTCGCAAACGTCGTCGTCCTTAAAAGTTAGGAAGGTAAATTAAATGGCTAGATACACAGGAGCCGACTGCAGAATTTGCCGCAGAGAGGGTTGCAAACTGTTCCTCAAAGGCGACCGTTGCTATTCTGAGAAATGTGCGATGGAGCGTCGCGCCTATGCACCAGGTGATGCTGGCAAGAGGCGTGCAAAGGAAAGCGAATATCTGCTGCAGTTGCGCGAAAAACAGAAGACCAAGAGGATGTATGGTCTTTTGGAGAAGCAATTTCATCATTATTATGAGATGGCAAACCGTGCACAGGGTGTCACGGGTGAAAACTTGCTCTCGTTGCTCGAGACTCGTCTTGACAATGTTATTTATCGTTTCGGTTTTGCAAAGAGCAGAGCAGAAGCTCGTCAGCAAGTGCGCCACGGTCACATCCATGTTAACGGAAAACGCGTTGACATTCCATCATTCCGCGTTCGCCCAGGCGATTTGGTTGCAATTGCACCAAAGGCTCGCGACATGCTTGTCATCAAAAGTGCTCTCATCTCAAACGAGAGATCAAGCGTTCCTGCTTGGCTCGAAGTTGACATTGAGAAGTTGCAGGGAAGTGTTTTGTCACTCCCAACGCGCGATCAAATTGATTGCGATGTGAATGAGCAGCTCATCGTCGAGCTCTACTCGAAATAATTGACACACGACATTAATGCTAAAAAAAGGAGGCATCGATAAATAATGACAGAGTTCATGAGGCCTACTGTAACAACTGAAGAAATTAACGACTGCATGGCACGTTTTGTCGTGGAGCCACTTGAGCGTGGTTATGCTCGCACTCTTGGCAATTCAATGCGTCGTGTGCTTTTGTCTTCTTTGGAAGGCGCAAAGGCAACGTCAATTCGTATTGAGGGAGTGGCACATGAGTTTTCATGCGCTGAAGGCGTGATTGAAGATGTCACAGACATCGTTCTCAACGTCAAAGGGCTTGTTTTTAAAGCAAACACAGACGATGTTCAAGAGGCAACTGCACGAGTTTGCGTCGAAGGGCCAGCAACTGTCACTGGTGCTGATTTGCAGGTTCCAAGCGAGTTTGAGCTTGTCAACCCCGAGCATGTCATAGCAACAGTTTCAGAAGGCGGAACTTTTGACGCTGAGATAAACATTGGAGTTGGTCGCGGAAACGTTTATGCGAAAGAGAATCAAAATCCAAAGGACCCAATCGGTGTCATCGCGATTGATTCAATCTATTCGCCAGTGAAACGCTGCACGCTTCATGACGACAAAACTCGTGTTGGTCAGTCAAACGACTATGACAAACTGACGCTTGAGGTCGAAACGAACGGATCAATTGCCCCACTCGATGCAATCAAGGAAGCTGCAAACATTGTTATGCAATATATGCAAGCATTCTTGGAGTTTGGGTGCGAAGGCGAAGAGATCGAAGAAATGCCGACAATTTTCGAGCCAGAGAGCGAGCCTGAGAGCGAAGAACTCAATCGCTCAATTGACGATCTCGACTTGACAGTTCGTTCATATAACTGCTTGAAGCGCGAAGGTGTGGAAACAATCAGAGATCTTGTGAAGCTCTCTGAGACAGATCTAACAAACATTCGCAACTTCGGCGTTAAATCAATTGAAGAAATTAAAGATGTTTTGGCAGAGTTTGGCTTGAGCCTGCGTGCCAACAACAACATGCTCTAAAAATTAGAGAGTAATTAGGAGAAAACACATGAGACACAATTACAAAGGTCGCAAGCTTGGCACCGACTACAGCCACACAAAGGCTATGAAAAGAAGCCTCGTTTCTGCTTTGTTTTTGAATGACCGCATCAAGACGATCGAATCTCGCGCAAAGGAGATCCGCGGAGATGTTGACAAAATCATCACGTGGGCAAAACGTGGCGATCTTCATTCTCGTCGTCTTGCAATTGCAGCCCTTGGCAACGACTCGGAACTCGTTCGCGAGATCTTCGACAAAGTTGCACAAGGCATGTTCGCCGATCGCAACGGTGGCTACACTCGCATTGTGAAGCTTGGGCCTCGCAAGGGCGACAACGCACCGATGGTCATCATGGAGCTCATCACTGAAGCACTTCCTGCTAAGAAAAAGAAGGCAGAGCCTGCAAAAGCAAAGGCAAAGAAGGTTGAGCCTGCAAAAGCAGATGAGAAAAAAGAGGAAGTGAAGAAGGAAGAGGCTCCAAAAGAAGAACCTAAAGCAGAAGAAAAGGTTGAAGAAGCAAAACCTGCCGAAGAGCCAAAGGCTGAAGAGGTTAAAGAAGAAGCAAAAACTGAAGAATAGTTGAGCGACTTTAACACATTCTTTCAAACAAGCAAGAGCGCACGTCAAGTTGATGTGCGCTCTAAAATTTTCATTTTGCTCACATTTTCTGTGGCAATTTTTTTTGTCGACTTAAGGGGACTGTCCCTTCTTTTCGTTTTATTGATCGCGCTAGTTGTGGTTGATAGGTTTGTTGAATTCAAGGACCGTCACCAAGAGTTTTTAGGTGTCATAAAAGCAGTGCTAAAGGTTGCAGTCCCACTTTACGTTATCTGCATAATCTCGTTTCTGGCAAATGCAATCCAAATTACTGGGGACGGTCCTTGCATCACGGAGGCAAGCGCCCTGCGTGGGGCTTTCTATTGTGCAAGAATTCTGCTTTTAGGGTGGTCGAGCCTTTACGTTGCAAACACAGTGTCGCTAATCGAGTTTTCAAGCGTTTTCAAGTGGATGTTTTGGCCACTCCGAAAATTGAAAGTTCCAGTTCAAGATGCATCTCTAGCAGTTTCAATCGCACTTCGTTTTATTCCTGAAATTTTTATCGAGTTCCAATGCATTCGTGAGGCGCAGTGGTGCAGAGGAGCGAAAATGACAAGCGGTGGTCTAGTGACAAGAACTCGAGCGCATGCTGGTTGTTTTGTTCCGTTAATTGTGAGGTGCATGGCAAATGTCGAGGATCTGAGCGAAGCGCTGACAGCAAGATGCTGGGGAATCTATGAAACATCTCCAAAAGATGAGCTAGACAAAATTCCTGTTTCACAAATTTTATTCTTAATAATTGTTTCCTTTTTGCTTCTAGCCATCGTTGCTTTGGTATAATAAAGAACGTGCCTCACATGAGGGCAAGGCGGCGACATGTTTCGAACCTGGTCAGGTCTTGACGGAAGCAGCCATAAGGAACCGCTGATGTGCGCTTTGTTCTCATGTGGGGCACACGTTTGATTATTATCAATAATGCGTAAAAGGGAATTCAGTGGGCGTAATCGATTTTTTTGTTAACCTGTTAAAAGACCCGCGTGGCTTCATTGCGGCTTGGATTGTCACTCTCGGACCTGTTATGGTCTACACTCCTTTGTTTTTGATTGTTTTTATCGAGACAGGGGTTGTGTTTTTTCCTTTTTTGCCAGGAGATTCACTCCTTTTCGCAGCTGGCGTTTTCTCAGCTGATGGCGGTGGTCTAAACATCTTTGCAACACTCTTCGTTTTCTATGCTGCAGCAATTCTTGGCAACACTTCAAACTATTGGATAGCACGCTTTTTGGGTCAGAGAATTATTGACTCAGGCAAAGTTAAATCCTTGACTCCAGAGCGCATGGCGAAGCTTGATCACTTCTTTGAAAAATATGGTGGACTCACAATTGTTATAACACGTTTCATGCCTTTCTTTAGGACATTTGCACCGTTCATTGCGGGCACAGGTCACATGAATTTTGGAAAATTCACACTCTTCAATGCGATAGGCGGAATCTCGTGGGTTTCTCTTTTCGTTCTCGTCGGCTATTTCTTCGGTGGAGTTGAATTTGTTCAAAAACATTTTGAGTTTATAATAATCGGCATCGTCGCTGTGTCTGTTGCACCTGCCGTCATCGGTGCAATTTCGGGTGCGATGAAATCGCGTAAAAACAAGAAAAACAAAGAGTTGGCGTAAAGCGTGTCAGAATCTCTTTATAGGAAATATCGCCCACAAGTCTTTGGAGATGTTGTTGGTCAAGACCACATAATTAAAACGCTTCAAAACTCAATTTCTGCGAACAAAGTTTCGCATGCCTACCTTTTCTGTGGACCTCGCGGTACAGGCAAAACAACGACTGCCCGCATCTTGGCAAAGGCGCTCCTTTGTGAAAAAGGTCCGACAGTTGAGCCAGATGGCACATGTGAAGACTGTCAGATGATTGCAAAGTCGGTGCACCCCGACGTGTCAGAGCTCGACGCTGCAAGCAGAACTGGTGTTGAAAACGTTCGAGACGAAATCATTTCGCGAGTCGGATATGCCCCTGTGCGAGGGCAATATAAAGTATATGTAATCGACGAAGTTCACATGCTTTCAAACGCTGCATTCAATGCGCTTTTGAAAACGCTCGAGGAACCACCAGCTCACATAGTTTTTGTCCTTTGCACAACAGACCCACAAAAAGTTCCTGAAACAATTCGATCGCGCTGTCAGCGTTTCGATTTTCGCGCTATAAACACTGAAGAGCTAACGGGCAGGCTTGGTGCTGTTTGTGAAATGGAAAATGTCTCATTTGAGGGTGAAGCCCTCGAGTTGATAGCTCAGCGATCTAACGGTGGACTTCGAGATGCCCTGACAGCTCTTGAGCAAACGATTGCTTTTGGAGATAATCATGTGAGCTTGTCAGTTGCTCAAGACATGTTTGGAAAAACTGATGTCAACGACTTAAATGATTTAGTTAAATCGGTTGCTGAGAAAAATATTAATAAATGTTTAGAATTTATCGAAGCAAAAGTTAACGACGGTGTTGACTTTGCCCAGTTTGTAGACGATTTTGCGCAACGTATGCGTGACGTTTATGTCATGAGGCTCACCAATTGTGACATCTCAGTGTCGGAGAGCAAAGCAAATGTTGAACTAATAAAAGAAGAAGCGAAGCTGTTCGATGAGGCGCAATTAAGTTACACCTTGTCACTTATGCATGACTTGAGCGTTGATTTGAAGACGGCGAGCAATCAGCGACTTGCGTTTGAACTTGGAATTTTTAAGATGCTTGAACCTCATTCATCGATGACTTTTGAAGCAATTGACGCAAGACTGTCCGCCTTGGAGAGCGGATCCCAAGTGATAGCGTCTGCTAATCAAGGTTTTAGTGATCAGGTTTTAGGTTTTAGTAACGGCTCCCGATTGGAAACCTCCACTAATCCTTCAATCGGAAATCAGAAAGTAGATAAAAGTACTGATTTGCAAGAGGATGCTCCTACTAAAACCTACAACCTAAAACCTAAAACCTCCGATTCATGGACCGTCTCTTCTGCTCCGACTCCACCTACACCATCTTCTACCACTGAAGAAGAAAACCTAAAGCCTAAAACCTATAACCTAAAACCTAATGCGGAGAGTGTTCCCCCTGCATCTGATCTGACTGACATGCCCGTAGGCAAAATTGATTTCCGCTCAATCTGGAAGCGAGCCCTCGATCAACTACGCACTTCTAATCCTGCAATTTTTTCATTGCTTGATTCTGCGCATGGCAGTTTTAATCAGCCTTCAAAAACTATAACATTAAAGCTTGAGGAAGGACGCACTTTTGCCTACAATAACCTTAGCAAGCCTGCTTCCAAAACAGCAATCATAGCCTCGCTTGAAAAAGCTGGACTTGCTGGTGCAAAAATCAACGTCGTCATGCTCGAAGGAGAGAATCCTTCAAATCAAGGTTTTAGGGATCAGGTTTTAGGTTTTAGTAACGGCTCCCAATTGGAAGCGTCTACTAATCCTTCGCGTGGAAATCAGAAAGCAGATAAAAGTACTGATTTGCAAGAGGCTGCTCCTACTACAACCTACAACCTAAAACCTAAAACCTCGGAGGAAGACGCGTTAAGCACCGCGGACGACGTAAGCACCGACGATGTCACTTCTAAAACCTACAACCTAAAACCTAACACCCATGAGGGCGAAGAGCTTAACGCAGGACCGATTCCAGAACCAACGCCAGAGTCGCAGGAGACCCTAAAGTCAGAGATAGACGAATTTAACGACATCCTTGCCTCCACTTTCGGCGAGGGTGCTCATTTCGAAGAGGTAAATTAAAAGAGCTTAATTTAAAGGAGATTTAAAAAATGGATATGCAAAAAATGATGAAGGAAGCGCAGAAAATGCAGAGAAACGCAGCTCTTGCTCAAGAAAGAGTTGCCGCAATGGAGTTTTCTGCGACTGCTGGTGGAGGAATGGTTGAGGCAACTGTGACAGGATCTGGAACATTAAAGTCACTCAAAATTGACGCAGATGCGCTTGATCCAGAAGACGTTGACATTTTGCAGGACACAATTGTGGCAGCAGTAAACGACGCACTTGCTGAAGCTGAAGAAAAGGCAAATGAGCAGATGAACGCCGCTGTTGGGAATTTAAATTTAAACATCCCTGGTTTGATGTAGGGAAGCAATGCAGAGCACTGAAGGAACGATAGACAATCTTTTGGGGGAGCTTGAAAAACTTCCGGGTATTGGTCCAAAGTCTGCTTCGAGAATCGCATATTACCTTCTAAACGACCAGCGAGAAGATGCGCTGAAGCTTGCTGATTCAATAAAAGACGTCGCAGAAAATGTTCATTTTTGTAAAAATTGTTTTAATTATGCTAAACAAGATTTGTGCGAGATTTGCGAAAATCCTGCGCGAGATCACGCGATTATCTGTGTTGTTCCTGAGCCGAGAAACATTCCACCAATCGAGAGGAGTGGCTCATTTAAAGGTGTTTATCACGTTTTGGGAGGCGACATTTCTCCGTTGGACGGTGTTGGACCGGACGATCTGCGAATCTCTGAGCTCTTAAGTCGTGTTAAAAGGGGTGGCATTGAGGAAGTCATCATTGCGACAGACCCAAACATAGAAGGGGAAACCACTGCAAACTATCTTTCAAAAAAGCTGTCGAATTTCGATGTAAAAGTGACTCGTCCTGCGCGTGGCATTCCTTTCGGTGGCGAGCTTCTCTTTGCCGATGAAATGACTCTTGGTCGCGCCTTTGAGGACAGAAGAAATTTTTAAATCGTGAGAGATACAGCAAAAATTCCCTCACCTGCCATTTCCTTTGTTGGAAGACACAATTCTGGAAAAACCACATTAATAGAGAAAATAATCGCAGAAATGTCGAGGCGCCACTTTGATGTTGGGACAATAAAGCACCATACTCATGGGGACTTTGATATCGATGTTGAAGGCAAAGACTCGTGGAGGCACAAAAAAGCTGGAGCAACTGACGTTGTCATTGCTTCTCCTTGCAAAATTGCGCGTGTGAGTGACATTGATGAGGAAGTTGAGTGCTCGGAGATCATCGATTCAATGCTGGGTCATGACATAATCATCATCGAGGGCTATCGTCAATCTGGGATTCCATACATCGAAGTAATGCGTAAGGACAACCCGAGAGATGTTGAGTTCGCAAAAGAGTTTGAGGCACTGCATGCTCCGCGATCTATACGCGCTCTGCGCTCCCAAGGTTCGCTTTCGAACATAGCCTTGAACTCAGAGCGACCAGTTGCTGTTGTGTCAGACATTGAAGAAGTTGCTAACGCGTGTGATAAGTCTGGAATTAAGGTTTTTGATTTTGAGGAAGTGTCAGACATTTGCAACTTTATTCAGAAGAGCTTTGTGCGAAAAACTGTTTCGCTCGTTATTCAAGCTGGCGGAGAGTCAAAACGCATGGGTTTTCCAAAAGAAGAGCTTGTTTTTGAGGGCAAACATGTCATTGAAGCGCAGATCGAACGTTTTGAGAAATATGTCGACGAGGTCGTCATAACATCGAATCATCCAGAGAGACTTGAGTTTTTAGGTCATGGCAGCCATAGCGTGCCCGTTAGAGTCTTTAAAGACATTCCGCCTCGTCAAGGCGCATTGACAGGCATGCACACAGCGTTTGAAAAAAGCAGTTGCGAGCGCGTTTGTTGCATCGCTTGCGACATGTTTTTTGCAAGTGAACACTTGTTTGCAAGTCAGGTGAAGCTGATGAATTTGGGAGACTACGACATTGTCATTCCAGCTAACAAGCATGGACTTGAGCCATTTCATGCACTTTATAACAGAGAGAAATGCTTAAAAGCTGTCAAAAGTGCTTTGTCGCGAGGCGAAAAGAAAGTTGTTAGTTTTTTGGAAGATGAAAATCTGTATGCTTATGAGATGAACCAAGAAGAAGTGCGCATGTCAGTTCCTCGAGGGGGCTGTTTTGTTAACGTCAACACGCCAGAGGATCTTGCTCGTTTCAGTGGATAGCTTTTTACTTTGTGCTTTCCTTAATTCCGCTAAACATTTCTTTTAGTCCCTCCACAACTTCTTTTCCGTCTGAATAAAAATCTTTCATTGTCTGGGCAGACTCCTGAATTGCTTCTTTATCTTCGTCAAGGCGAGTTTTTTTCTTTTTAGCAGGAATTGGATCAGCATAATAGTATTCTTTTTCCTTGCCGTTTTCGTCTTCTACGATGAAGCCGAGCTCGTTATCGTTTTGGTCAACAATATAGCCAACAATTGCATCTTCATCGACCTCGACAGTTACAGTTTTTTTGTTTTCTGGCATGTCATTTCTACCTTGATCTCATCTTTAATTCGCGCTGAATTTCTCTGTTAACGTCACGTTCTTTCATCGTCTGGCGCTTGTCATGCAATTTTTTGCCTCGCGCAAGAGCGATCTCGACTTTCACTTTCCCATTTTTTGCATAATACAATTTTAGAGGAATGATTGCCAAGCCTTTTTCTTCATTTTTCTTTGCAAGGTGTCGAATTTCGCGCTTGTGAAGAAGCAGTTTTCGCTTTCTGTCTGGGTCAGGATTTGCGATGTTTCCATGAGAATAGGGTGGAATGTGCAAGTTGTTAAGCCAGCATTCACCCTCTCGGATCATGCAAAAAGCGTCAGTGATCTGCGCATTGTTTTCTTGCAGAGACTTAACTTCGCAACCGACAAGCTCTATTCCTGCCTCAAAATTTTCTAGAATTTCATAGTCATGAAAAGCGTGCCTGTTCTTCGCAATTATGTTTGGGCTGTCTTTTTTCTTTTTTGCCATTTTTTTTCTACATATATTTTCGTCTTGCTTTTCGCTTTTTCGGAGCTGGTCCTCTAAAGTCCAGCTGAAGCTGTCCATCTATTTTACCAGTCGAAACTTTTTTCTTCTCGATTTTATAAATCTGCCATGAAAGCGCCTCGTTTCCAAAACGCTCAAGCATCGCAAGACGCGCATCGTGTGTGTTGGTTTTCGACTTCAACTTTGAAGAACTTTCAAAGTCAAATTCACCCCGCTGCCTGTTGACATCGGAGTTAAGGGTCGTGTAATATGCCACATAAGTTGCCATGGATAGATTTTAGCACCACTTCGGACGATGAGTCTTTCCACTTAAATGACACTTTGTAACCAATGTTTGAAAGTGACCTTTCTAGCAGGTGTTACATCCATGGCAGCCATAAGTGTAAAATCCCTTTTTCTTGTTAAGAAACAAGAGTGAGCTCAACGGACAGGAAGGTCAAAGGCCACTTTCTGCTATGCGATAGCTCCAGAACTTATCATTTAGACCTGTTATTTCGCTAAACTCTTCTCCATTATGTAGCGCAAAACGTCGCTTCTGTTGAGAGTTCCTACAACTTTTCCGTCCTCGAGGACTGGGAGCTTCTTGATTTTTTGATTTGATAGTTTGTTAAGAGCTGTTTCTAGTGAATCGTGCACATCGAGAGAAACAACTTTGTCAGTAGCAATTGTCATGACATCAAGTGTTAAGAGCTCTGTAACTTTTTCTTCAACAGTTTGGTTGCGTGCCATTTCAAGGAGAGCATAAGGAGAAGATACGCTCGAAGTCGCCTTACCAACATATCGCATTATGTCGCCGTCGGATACGAACCCTTGAGGTCTGCCTTCACCATCAACAACAGGAATTCCGCCAATTTTCTTATCGATCATTGTTTGCATAGCTTCCTTCACGTTTGCATTTGAAGATACTGTCCAAGGCGTTTCTTTCATAAGCGACGCGATCGAGAGTTCTGTTTCTTGTTTTGCCTGCGTCAGAGGCTTAATTGAAGCGCGCGCGTAAACAAAAGAGACTATGGCAGCCATAAGCGCAATACACGTTGCAACTATCATTGCAAGAGAGAAACCTTCGCCTAGAGCGAGTGTCGGATTGGTCGAAGCGTTTGCAGACGAATTTTGACCGAAGGTTAGAAGACCTGTGTAGAGAGATGGTCCGATGCAAGCCGCGATCTGCACAAACGTTGTTGAAAGTGCCACTCCATGTGGGTTCTGTTCAGGAGTTAAAGTTTTTAAACCTGCTGTCTGTGTTGCAGAGAAAATTGAGCCGTGACCAGCGTATACTGCAATAGCTCCTATGAAAATTGGGATGATGTTTAGGGAAGTGGAAGTGAATGCAAGCAGCACAAACCCAAGTGCAATCACGCTATAACCAATTGGAAGGAGTGGCCACTCACCAATCTTGTCATAAATTCTGCCAGCAACAAGTGTCACTGCGCAATTGCAAAGGACTGGAATGAGGAGGGTTAAGCCCGCCATGAAAGGGGTGAGTCCGCAAGCTCCTTCAAAATAGAGTGGCAACAAAACACTACAAGAAAAAGTGCCTGTCATAGCAAGTGTGTTTAGGAGGATTGAAGGCCAAAAACGAATAGACTTCATGGGTGAGAGGTTAATTAGTGGGTTTTCTGCTTTTAATTGGCGCAGAACAAAAGCAATGCAAACAATAATGCAACACCCTAAAGAAATTCCTCCAATCATGATATCGATCATAAACTCCGAGAGACCAAAACTTAAGGTGAACAGCAGAAGTGTTGCCAAGACAACGGAGATGAAGTCGAGTTTTGCAGGTCTTGTTTCTAAATTCTTGACTGCAAAAATGGCTGCGATTGTGAGTCCTGCCATAACAACTGTTGGCAGGAAAAAGATTGCGTGCCAGCCAAAACTTGAAACAATTGCACCACAGATGACTGGTGCAAAAGCAGGTCCGAATGTTATCATGCAACCACCGATTGACATGAACTGACCGAGCTTGTTTTTAGGGGTAACAACCAAAATTGTGTTCATCATTAACGGAATGAAAATTCCTGTGCCTAGCGCTTGAATTAATCGTGCAACCATCAGAATTTCGAAAGTTGGTGCAAACAGCCCTATTGCTGAGCCTGCTATCGAGAAAATTGCTCCCGAAAAATAGAGTTGTCGCAGTGTGAAACGTTGGTAGAGAAATGCCATGCACATAACAACAACAGTAGCCACAATCATGTAGCCTGTGACGAGCCATTGCACGGTGATCGAATCGACTCCAAAATCGGTCATGATCGACATCAGCGCCATGTTGACGAGATTTTCGTTAAAACCCGCTAAAAATGCCGATGCATAGAGAATTGCCATCAAAATAACTGGCGATTTTTTTTCCATAATTATTGCTCCTTTTCTTTTATTTTTTTGTTGTGTTTTTTTCTTTAAGACACTCAGAAAAGAAAGTAGATTTATATACACATCAAACTTGGTGTCTCATGGACTGAGTTAAAGAATTATACAACAAACTTTTTAGTTTGCGGAGGAATTTTTTTTGACACCAAAACTCTATGGCTGCCATGCGCCTAAAAGCTGACTTTTCCCTGCGTAAGGGATGGCTGCCATGCGTTTTTGCACACTGTTGGCCAATGCACAAAAACTGTAACTGGATTTGCGGTTAGAAGAGGGATGTTGGGACAGAAAACCCCTATGGCTTCCATGTGTCCAAAACTGATGTTTTCCCTGTGTAGGTGATGGCTGCCATGGAATTTCGGCCTAATTGGCATACTTGAGTGACTGCTATGGCTGCCATGGGCAAGGTGCTATGGCTGCCATGGGTTAAAACAACGTTAAAACTGGACTATACGCTCGAAAAATGTTATAATTTGCATGTTTTTTGCACCTAAGAAAAGTATACAGAATTGCGGGTTTATTTATATGAGTTATAAAATGAAGAAAATCTCGAAGCAATTTCTTGCGATCTTGCTTAGCATAACACTAGTTTTTTCTTGCGATCCTTTAACCAATGCGACAGCTACTAACAGCTCGTCTAATATATCAGCTGATCAAACAGCGCAGAGTGACACGAAGTCTGGAGATTCTTTGTCAGAAGAACAGTCAGTTTCTGCTGAGGAGACCGTTAAAGGAGAAAATCCATCTGATGATGCTGGTGAACAAGAGGCAACTACAAACGAAAACGAGGCAAATGATGGTGGCAAGATATCCACAAGTTCCGATGATGTTAAATTGGCAGCTACTTTAAAAGCTGATGGTCTCGTTGGAGATGAAGGATCGAGCGAAAACGCGGTCAGTGAAACAAACACTTGCAAAATTGTTAGAGGAAGCGAAACTCTTTTTTTTGACACTCTAGCAGAGGCGGTTGCTGGGTCTGAAGATGGAGAGGAAATTGAAATTTTCAAATCTCACACTCTCAGTTCTGAAATTGACTCAACTGGCAAGAATTTGACAATTAAAAACATTACTGACCCTGCAAGTGATGATGAAAACCCAACCAAGAATGGCTCGGCTGACGAAACACCAGTTGTGACATTTGAGGCTGGAGCAAGCTTTAGTGTCAACAGCAATGTCTCTTTGTCGGGAGTCTTTTTTGAAGGAACAAGTGCAGAGAGAAGCAAGCCATTTGCTTCAGTTGAAAGTGGGTTCGTTCTCACAGTTGATGATGGAGTGGCGGGAACTCTTGAAGCAACGAACACTGAAATTAAAAATTTCAATGTGACACAAGCTGGCACATCTGGAGGCGCATTTTGTGTTAGGGGTTCTGTCATTTTTAATTCTGGAACAGTTTCAAATTGTCATTCAAAGGTGGGTGAAGGTGGTGCAGTTGCATTTGTTGATGGCGGAGTTTTCACTATAAACGGCGGCACAATTTCAGGTAATGGAGACGAGACTGGAGTTTCGGGCTCGGGAGTTTTTTCTTGCAAGGCAGCAACCCTCAATGTCCTAGGTGGCACGATTTCTGGAAACAGTGGTGTCAAGGGCGGTGTCATTTATTCTCAAGGGTTGTCAAACACTATTTTAATTTCAGGCGGTGAAATAAAGAATAACTCTTCTTCACAAGGTGGAGGAGCGATTTATTCAGAAGGTGGAGTTTTAAGTGTGTCTGGTGGCACAATCTGCGACAATTCAACTTCTGAAAAGGGAGGAGCAGTTTATGCAGAATCTGGCACGCTGACGATCGCAGGTGGCACAATTTCTGGAAATTTTGCGACTTCGGGCGGTGGTGCAATAGCGTTTGCTTCTGCCAACGTTGAAGTTTCTGGAGGTTCAATTTCCGGCAACGCTTGCACTGCCACAGGCGACACTGCTAGTGCTGGGGCGGCTGTTGAGCACACATCTTCTTCTGATGCTGGGACACTGACACTTTCTGGCTCGCCTGTAATCTATGGAAACGGCATGGTGGCCTCAAAAGAGACTAAGGATGCGATTGTAACAAAAGCAAATGTTAATTTGACAAATGCATCACACTTCTTAGTTGGAGAGCTGGCGCAGGGTGCAAAGGTTGGTTTTTATAACGAAGGCACTCTATGTGACGGTGGCGTGCAATTTGCTGTGGCAGATTCTGGTGACGCATCGACAACTAAATTTTTGAGCAACACTTTTTCTAATGACAAAAATCAACAATACGCTGCAACAGCGGGGGATGGTGCCGTCATTAAGTGGACGGAGCCAGTTTGTAAAATTCTGCGAGAAGGTGAAGCTGTTTATTATGAGAGCTTGACAAAAGCAATTGAAGGGGCTCTAACAGGCGAGACGATAGAGATTTTAAAATCGCACACTGTGACAGCTGTTATGGACACAAAAGATAAGGACCTAACAATCCAAAACGTCAACAATCCTCTTAATGACGCAGAAGACCCAAACAAAAATGGATCTGACGACGCAACACCAGTTGTCACCTTTGGGGCAGCTGCTAAAATTGCTGTGAACAGTAATGTTTCTTTAGTGGGTGTTGTTTTTGATGGAACTGGAACAAACACTCGCGTTATTCCAGGCGCGACTGTTGCTGCGGGCTACACGCTTAACATTTCTGATGGAGTTGCCGGCACGATTGCTGCAACGAGCACAGTCATAAAAGATTTCTATAACAACAACACTGGCGGAAACACAACAACAGGTGGTGGATTTGTTGCAGTCTATGGCATTGTGAACATGGACGGGGGCACAATTTCTGGTTGCAAAGCCTATTCCTATCAGTTTAGCAAAGGTGGCGGAAGCGTCGCCTCTCTTCTTTCTGCCAACGCTCAATTCAACTTGTCTGGTGGCACTTTGACAGAGAATGGCACTGGGGCTATTGATTCTGCTTGGGGCAACTCTACGATCACTTTGTGGGCAGGAACGTTCACGATGACAGGTGGAACTGTGAGTAAAAACAGCGTCAGAACAGGTGGGTGTGTCGGAGTTCCAGACAATTGCAACACGACTGTTAATTTGTTGGGCGGAGAGATTTTAGAAAACACTTCGAGCGGTCAGGGTGGCGCAGTTTATTTCGGACCGAAAGGAACGTCAACAATAAACATTGGTGGGGACGTCAAGATAAAAGGCAACACAGCGACGATTGGGAGTGCCGTCTGCGGATATGCAGGAACAGCAGGTAAAGTAACATTTAACATTTCTGGTACTCCAGAAATTTCAGGCAACACAGGCAAAACGAATGGAGTCACTGGGGCTGCTCTCGAAGGTTCTTCTTATGGTGATAACATTGTTATGAACATAAGCGGTTCACCTGTTATTTATGGAAACAAAAACAGTTCAAATGCCGCAGCTGACATAAATCCTGGAACAGTTGCTAAGTTGCAAATTGGTGACATGGGTGAAAATGCCAAAATTGGATATTACAGCAACACAGCAGCACTTGTAACAAACGGAAATCAATTTGGAACAGCAACAAAAAATCCTGCTAGCGGATGCAAAAACGTCGGTGGCGCCTTCATAAACGACAAAGATACTTCAATAATTTCTGTTGCTAGCACATCTAACAGCCAAGTTAAATGGGTAAAAGCAGTCTGCAAAATACAGCGAACTGACAATGCTATCTATTACGATTCTTTGAGTGCTGCGATAACAGGCGCGAATTCTGGAAGTGGTGGAGAGACAATTGAGATTTTCAAGTCTCACTCAATGGCAGCCGCAGTTTCTGCGACAAAAGCAGTGACAATCAAAAATATCACAGATCCAAAAAACGATGCAGAGAACCCAAACGAGAATGGCTCGACTGATGCAGTCCCTGTCGTTACTTTTACGGCGGCTGGAAGAGTGACTGTTGGAGCGAACGTTGGCTTGGAAGGTGTCGTTTTTAATGGGAATTCAACAAACAGGACATCGTCTGGTTTTCTCATAAATGCAGGATCGACTTTGACTATCGAAGATGGAGTGGATGGAGCGCTTGCAAAAACTGAAACAGTTTTGAAGAACTTTGTCAACACGAGCACAACAAATGCCACAGCAGGTGGATTGTTTTTGGTGAATGGCACGGTTACTTTGACTAGCGGAACAATTTCTGGTTGCAAGGCGGCTGAAAGTTCAACTGGTTCTGACGGCGGCGGATCTGTTGCGTTTATTAATGCTGGCGGTCTTTTCACAATAGAGGGAGGCACCGTCAAGGAAAATGGAGTTTATAAAACAGGTTATTCAAATCAGACTCCTTTTTATGGCAACGGTGGAACGATAACGATGACTGGTGGCACAGTCAGAGACAATAACGCTTGCATGGGCGGTTTTGCTATGCTACGCGCAACTTCAACGATAAATGTTTCTGGTGGCGAGATCACGTCAAACAGATCTGGCTCAGGAGGGGGAGCCATCGCTCTTTGTGCAAGCACAAACACTCTCAATTTGAGCGGAGATGCAAAAATAACTAACAACTTCACAACGCAAGATGGAGCGGCGATAACACTTCGCAACACTTCCACGATAAACATCAGTGGATCTCCCCAGATAACAGGAAACACTTCGCTTGGAGGAGCAAATGTGGGAGCAGGAATTGAGACTGACGCCTACACCGCTGAAGCAAGCCAAGTCATAAACATTTCTGGGAGTCCGATCATCAAAGACAATGGAAAGGTTGCAGCAGAAGGTGGAGCAATAACAACGAAAGCAAACATTAACCTTGGAAGTGCTGTCAGATTGCAGGTGAGCGATTTGGACGAAGGTGCAGAAATTGGTTATTACAACTCCGAGACATTATGCAACACGGGAGTTCAATTTGCTGTCGGAACGAAGAATGCTAACAAGATAACAAACTTAACAGCATCGTTTGTTAATGACAGAAATGAAAATTTGCAAGCTTTGAGCGGTGGGGGCACAAAAATTGTGTGGGGAACTCCAACTTGTAAATTGATAACAGCCGATGCTGAATCGCACTATGCAACGCTGGACGGCGCAGTGACAGACGCCACAGCAGGGGCAACTGGAGAGAGCATCGAAATCTATAAATCTCACACAGTTGCGACTTCGATCGACACAACAAACAAGCCTTTGACGATTAAAAACATAACAAAGCCACTTAATGATGGCGAAAACCCAAATTTAAACGGATCGACCGACGCGACTCCCGTTGTAACATTTGGATCTGCGGTGCAACTCAAAGTTAACAGTGACATAGATTTAAAGGGTGTCGTTTTCGATGGTGCATCTTCTGCGAGAACAACACCACCAATCGTCGTTGCTGCGGCAAAAACTTTGACAGTTGAAAATGATGAGGCAAGTGAAGGCGACACGCTTGATCCAACAGAAACCATTCTACGCAATTTTGTCAACAATTCAACAACGAACGCAACTGCTGGCGGATTGTTTTACGTCAGCGGAACTGTGACGATGAAGTCAGGAACGGTCAGCGGATGTAAAGCTAATGGCAGTTCGTGGGCAGGAGGTGGTGCAGTTGCCACGATAAACAATGGATCGACGTTTAATTTCCAAGGCGGAACAGTCATGGCCTGTGGACAATACAGAAGCACTGGGATCTTCAACGATGGTCCTTTTGTCCTAAATGCAGGGACTTTTAATATGACTGGTGGCACGATAAAAAACAACAACTCTACCACTGGTGGTGCTGTCGGCTGCAAGAGTGATGGGCAGACGTCTGGCAATTGTTACGTCTACATAACAGGTGGAGAGATTTCGAGCAACAGAGCTCTTTTGGATGGTGGAGCCGTTTTTTGTGGTCAAACGACAACTTGCAAAGTTGGAGGGGACGCTGTTATAAAAGATAATTTTGCAGCAGGGTCTTCTGGTGCAATTCATTTGCGATCATCAAGCACTTTAACTATTGAAGGAAGTCCGCAAATAACTGGTAACACAAGCACAAAAACGAGGGGAACTGTTGGTGGTGCGATCGAGGGTTTGTCTTACACAAATGAGGGAAGTGTGACAATTAGTGGCACTCCCACTATTAAAAACAATGGACAAGTGGCGGCTGAAGGAGGCGCAATCGCAACAAAGGCTAACATTAATTTGTCAGCGGCCACAAAGTTGAGCGTTGGGGATTTCGGGGAAAATGCAAATGTCGGATATTACAATTCGAACACACTTTGCAACACTGGCGTTCAGTTTGCGACAGGTTCGAAAAATGCCTCAGAGATAAAGAATCTGACTGCCACCTTTTCTAATGACAGAAACTCTGATCTCATGGCCTTGAGCGGGGGAGGAACGAAGATAGTTTGGGGAGTTGCAACTTGCAAACTTGTGAGAGCGACTGATGAAGCCCATTTTGCTAGTCTGGATGTCGCAATAAGCGAAGCAACAGCAGGTGGAACAGGTGAAGTGATTGAGATTTATAAATCTCACACTGTGAGTGTTGCGATGGACACGACAAATAAGCCGTTGACAATCAAAAACATAACAGATCCTGTTAGTGATCAAGAGGATCCGTCGCTCAATGGGTCAGCTAATGCTCAGCCTGTTGTGACGTTTGCTGCAGCTGGAAAAATGACAGTTGCTAGTGACTGCACATTCCAAGGTGTTGTTTTTAACGGAAATACAACTGTCAGAACAGTTGCAGCAGTCACCGTCAGCGCAAATTACACTTTGTCAATTAAAGAAGGCGAAGATGGTCTCCATCCAGATGGGACTGTCTTGGACAAGACTCCGACGAAGTTTATGAATTTCTATAACTCCAGTTCAAATGGCGGTTTTCTTTATGTAAATGGTACTGCAAACATGGAGGGCGGAACAATTTCTGGATGCAGAGCCTACAGTGCATCAGACGCTGGCGGAAATGGTGGTTCGGCAGCCTACATCTCTTCAACAGGAACCTTCAATTTGAGTGACGGAACTGTTGAGGGCAATGGAATTTTTCAGGCACAACCATATGGCATTGGTCCTTTTGCTTTGCCAGCTGGTGGAACATTTAACATGACTGGCGGAAAGATCATAAACAATTATGGCTCTCATGGCGGAGCGGTTTACACGGCAAATGCTAACGCTGTCATAAACATTTCAGCTGGCGAGCTCTCTGGTAATCAAGCTTATTATGACGGTGGAGCTGTTTATTTAGGGTTAGGCAAGCTAAACGTTAGTGGGGGTACTTTCAGCGATAATTATGCAAGACGTGGAGGTGGTGCTCTGAGCTTCAGGAGCTCATCTGTCATGACAATTTCAGGAAACCCTCAAATAACAGGAAATAAGTGTCTGTGCGCCGATGCAACAACAAATGCGGGAGCAGCAATCGAGTCATTTGCCAGTGCTAACGAAGGAAAGCTCTATATTTCTGGAAGTCCCTACATCCAAAACAACGGAAAGGTGACAGCTGCTGGAGGAGCAATTTCGACAACTGCAAACATTTTCTTGTCTTCTGTGGCAGACTTGATTGTCTCAGATCTGGAAGATGGCGCAAAAATTGGGTATTACAACTCGGGGAACCTTGGAAATGCTGGATATCAATTTGCAACTGGTTCAAAAAATGCGAAGGAGATCACTAACCTAACAGTTTCTTTTGTTAACGATCGCAACTCCACATTAAAGGCTTTGAGTGGTGGTGGCACAAAAATTGTTTGGGGAATCCCTTCATGCAAACTTGTTTCGACAGACAATGAATCGCATTATGCCACGCTAGATGCCGCAATAACAGATGCGACAGCTGATGCAACAGATGAACACATCGAGATTTATCGCTCGCACACAATGACAGCAACAGCTGACACAACGAGCAAGAATTTGACGATTATGAACATAGTCGACCCAGCAAATGATGATGAAAATCCAACCTTGAATGGCTCAGCTGATGTGCAACCTGTCGTTCATTTCTCAGACGGAACAACTAAAGGCAGGATTTTGGTTAACAGCGATATTGTTCTAAATGGAGTAATTTTTGATGGTGCGAAAGCTGATGGTACGTCAGTATCGAGAACAAATTCTGGCTTTTTAATCAATGCAGGTTATTCGCTAACAATAAATAACGGCGAGGCAGGAGAGCTTGATGCAACAGAAACAGTCATAAAGAACTTTTACAACACAAGCACGACGTCGGCGACGAGTGGTGGTGGATTTGCCTTTGTTTATGGAACTTTGACACTTAACAGTGGGACAATAACAGGATGTAATGCACTTGCTTCACAGTGGAGCGGTGGCGGTGCTGTTGCTGTTGTTTACACACCTGGAGTTTTTAACATAAATGGTGGGTTGATTGACAACAATGGCTCTTATGGTGGAGGGACAGAGTATTGCAGAACACCAGTTTATGTTGTTGGTGGCAAAGTCAATATGACGGCAGGGCAGGTGAGCAACAATAAAGCTCGCTCAGGTGGCTTCATTTTCGTTCCGGACACAACATCGCTCCCAGCTCCGCCAGCAGAATGTGTCGATGTTTCAGGAGGAGTCATCTGCAACAACTCTGCTAATTATGAAGGTGGTGCATTTTTTATTTGCAGGACAACAACACTTGTTCTTCGTGGAAACGCAATCGTTATGAACAATCATGCTGACAGGTATGGCTCTGCAGTTCTTCTTCGACTCGACACATCAGGCGTTCTTGTTAAAGACAACGCTGTCATAACAAAAAACACTTGTACCTATGCTGGAGCAAGCACGTGTGCGGGCGCAATCTCGACTCCAGGCAACGGGTATACTTGCAAAGTCACTGTTGAGGGAAATCCGATTATATATGACAACACCGATGGCGCGAGTCATCAAGCAAACATTAATTTAAATAAGTCAGCTGAGCTTAGTGTTGGCAACTTGGGACCTAGTGCTTTGATTGGTTATTGGTCAAACAACGGAACTCAAGCCAAGGGCGCAACTTTCGGAACAGGGCAGGCGCAAGCAAGCACATTGACTCATTTAAGCGCATTTGTAAATGACGTCTATCCAGCCTATCTTGGAAGTGCGGGAACAGGCACTGCTGTTGTGTGGCCAGCAGCGGAAAATGCCTATGTCAAGATGAAGGAAACAAGGACTATTAATGGGGAAGTCATGACGTTTACTCATCCTTTTGCGACGATTGGTGAGGCTGTGGGGTGCGCTAATGATTTGTCTGCAGAAAACATGGTCGATGGTAAATTCACGATCGAGCTTTTGGCGGCGTCAATGGATCAAGATGAATCTGTTAGCATAAACACAGGAGAGACAAAGCCACTTCTTATGACGACTGCGTCTTCGACTGCAACTGATGGTTATCCCTATCGCGGAACTGCAGGAACGCCGGCAATTGTCAAGCGAGCATATGATGGAGACAGCATGTTTGTCATCGAGGATGGAGATGACGCGACGCACACAAGTTTGACTTGCACTGATGTCACAATAGATGGCAACAAGGCAAATTATTCCTGTGCAAGCAGAGGAGGTGCTTTTAGTGTCGCTCAAGGAAACGCATTAACGCTCGAAGGAGCTACTACTCTTCAAAACAACAAGTCGGCTGTTTCTGGTGGGGCACTTTATGCAAATGCTTCCAATGTCACGATCAAGGGTGACACAAAAATCCAATCGAACACTGCTCCTGAATTTTCTGCTGTTGAAATTGACGGAGATATGTCTCTTTATTTAGAGGGAAATGCAACAATTTCAGAAAATGTCAACACTTCCGATGTTTCAACTGGTGCTGTCGGAAGAGATGACGCTTCTTCGATGCTCGTTTTGAGTGGCAACCTAACGATTTATGACAACAAGAGTTCTGACGACAAGCAACAAAATGTGTTCGATGACACAGCGCTAAACGATGGAACTTTCATAAAAATTGCAGATGCTGGAATATCAGAAGATTCGAAGATCGGCGTATGGTCTGAAAATAACTACATTGCAACAAACACATTTGCACGAACAGAGAATGCAAGCTCAGAGGAAGTGGAAAACTTGAGTTGCTTTGTAAATGACAAAATTTCATGCTTAATAGGTTATGCTGGAGATGATAATCGGGTCATTTGGTCCTCGTTTGAGCCAGTGACTTTGAAAAAGACCTTGAGTGATTCGCAGGAAGATGACGTTTGGTTTGTTGTGCAGATCGAAAATGTTGAAACTAACGAAGTCTATCGTCAGGCTATTCGTGTCGAAAAAGGCACGACTTCTGGCGAGGCGACTGTTTTATTGAGGTCAGGCGTGACCTATGCTTTTGATAATGTGCAGGAGCAAGGCACTTGGCGTTTTTCCCACGATGCGACGACTCCGAGCGGTTTTGCAACAACAGACGTTTGGACAGAAGTTGCAGGTTCAGTCGGGACACTCAAAATCATGCCTCCTGATGACGAGGATTACGAGAGGCTCTTGACACTTTCAACGACATCAACAAATGATGAGTATGTCAGCGACACACGCTCGGTTGTCAACACGATCAAGGTGAACTGATTTTTTTTGTGGTAACCTATGGCTGCCATGCCCCTAAATTTGATCTTTTCCCAGCGTAGGGGATGGCTGCCATGGGTTGTCGAAGCTAGCTGTCGAAAGAGGTTTCGCGGATAGCAAGCACGACGGTTTCTTAGGCTTTTAAAGACTTCTACGGATGTGAAAACTCTATGGCAGCCATGCCGAAAAAGTTGCTTTTTCCCTGCGTAGGGGATGGCTGCCATGGCTTACGATAGGAGCTTGGAATAGACTTGGTCAATGAGTTTATTGGTAAAGATGTCTTGCGAGAAGTTGTTGTAGGTTTCTTTTGATATGAGTTCTCTGTCGAAAGAGACTCGCCCAACGATAACTTTCTTGACGCAGTTTGCTAATTCCTCATAATTTTCTTGCTCAAAAAATAGCCCCGTTGCTGGCTTAACAATGTCAAGGAGACCTCCCGATTTCGATGCGATAATTGGCGCTCCACATGCACCTGCCTCAATTGCGACGAGCCCAAATGGCTCGTTTCTCGAAGGAACCAATGATGCGTCTGCAATGCTATAGAGCTGACGCAATTTGTCATGTGGCTGGTTGTGCACAAAATATGTGTTTTTTAGGTCTAGTTTTTCCTTTAGTTTCGTCATATCTTCAAAGAGCTCTCCATCGCCAGCCAGAATTGTTGCTGTGTCGTCTCTGTCATAGAGAGCGTTTGCCTTTAAGAGAACGTCTATGCCTTTGAAATGGGCGAACTTGCCAGCGAAAGAGATGACGTGTTCGTATTTTTCATTTATTGAATAAGGACGAAGAACGTCTTTCCTGTTTGCATTTGTTGGATAAAAGATATCGGAGTTGTAACCATTTGTTATGAGGTAAAATTTCTCTTTATATTGTGGAAGAACTGCCTCTAGCTGTTCAAAATTTCCTTTGCTAATTGAAATAATTGCATCGCACTTCTGAGCAACATTCATGCCATAGTTAGCCAACTTTGGTGAATTTTGAATCCCCATCAAGTCAGTGCCGTGCGAGGTCACAACAACGGGCAGTCTGAACTCTGCGCAAACGTCAGCAAGAATCCAGATGTGACCACAATGCAGAATGTCGGGCTTGAAGCTTTGTATTTCGTTTTTTATGGTAGATCTAAATGCGGAAGCATAAGTATCCAGCTCGTTATTTGTCATTTCTTCGAAAGTAAATGTTGACCGCGGGTGGGTGGTGAAGCAAGGAAAATTGAATGGCAGGGCAGTTTTAGAGCTTGGTGTCGTTTCTGTCGATTGGTCTGTATTCGTAAAATAGACGGGGGAAGTTTTGAAGGCATATCTTTCATTTATGGGCTGGTTTTCAGGAAATACAGCGCTGACTTCATGACCTAATTTGATAAGTGAATTGGCGATGTTGGCAGTATAAACTCCACTCCCACTTCCTGTCAGTGGAAAGTGATTGACAAGCAAAATCCTCATGAAAATCCCCCTTGGACGAGTTCTTACGAAGCTATTATACCACGACCCTACCCCATGGCAGCCATCCCCTACGCAGGGGAAAGTCAATGTTCTGAGGGCATGGCAGCCAT
>CAVAWT010000018.1:0-30980 GCA_963592435.1 Oribacterium sp.
TGGAAATCAATGAGTAATTTTTATTGAATGGGTTTGAGGAGGCGTTTAAGCGAGCAAAGCGAGCGCGCTGAGACGAAATGAAATAAAAATTGCGAATGGTTTGATTTACTCGTGTTCGCGTGGCATTTTTTGTGTTTCTTTCAAGGGTCTAATTTAGACCGTACCAAGCTATGCCCTCAGCCTTCCACCCCGCCTTAACAAGCTTGTCATTCTCATTCTTCGATGTTGTGTAGTTGTGCGACCCAACCTTAGCATTCGGGTTATATTGACGATAGAGCGCCACGCCCTCTTTATCGTCAGAATACCAACCAATTCCTTCATCCTTCCAACCTTGTTTTTTGAGAGAGTCTCTCTCTTTGACAACAGAGGTGTAGTGATGATCACCAGTGAACGGATTGTAAAGGCGATAAACAGGCGTGCTTGATGTTGCTGGAGCAAGCCACCCCTCACCCTCATCTTTCCAACTGAGCGCAACAAGGTTGTCAAATTCAACGACGTCTGATGTGTAGAAATGTTCACCAGTGTAGGGGTTATAGAGCCTCTTCATCGAAACTGTTTGCGTCCACTTTGCATAAAGCGTCACATTGCCTGTTGAGCCCTTCTTTATCTCTTTAATTCGGTTGCCCCACTCACCAGTTTCTGTGCCATTCTTCTCATACCAGCCCTCGAAGACATATTCATCTCTTGTGCAACCTTTAAAAGTTATCGTTGGAGTTTCGATCGTGTAGGACAACTGAGTGTTTTGGTTTTCGGCATCGCCGACGTTTTCATACGAGATTGAATAGGTGATTGGAGTCCAACTTGCGACCAATTGCACGTCAGCGTTCGTTCCGCTCTCGATTTGTTCCACGACAAAGCCTTCAGGCGTGCACCATCCATCAAAGACATAGCCATTCTTCGTGGCAGGTTGCAACACAATCGTATCATCATCAATTGTGAACGTCGTTTTCGTGTTGAGGTTATCGGCACCCTCCACGTTGTCGTAGGTGATTTTGTGCACATCGATGCTCCAACGAGCAGTCAAAACGACGTCTCCGAAGCTCCCTTCCTTGATTTCAGTGACTTTGTTTCCGCCTTCGTCATACCACCCTAGGAAAGTCCAGCCCTCGCGAGTCGCATCCGCAATTTTAATCGTCGGAGTCTCGACGCAATACTTTGCCGTTCTGTTGGGATTCTCTGCAACGGTTGCATTTTCGTAAGATATTGAATAGCTCTCGGGCGTCCACTTGGCATACAAAACAACATCGCCTGTGTCGCCCCCTGCGATCTGTGTGACCTTCTTGCCCCAGTTGTCATCATCAGTGCCGTCTTGCGTGTACCACCCATCGAAAATGTAGTGTTCTTTTGTTGCCTCTTGCAACTCGATCGTGTCGGAATTGACATCATAGGTTGCAACTTCATTTGGATTGGTTGCGCCGTCAATGTTGTTAAATTTCACGTCGTAGGTCTCAATCGAGAATCGCGCAGTCAGCGAAATGTCGCCGTAGGTGCCTGTTTCGATCGTTTTCACTTGAGTCCCTTGAGAATTAAACCAGCCAAGGAACTTCCAACCCTTGCGCACCGCGTCTTTCAACTCATAAGTCGCTGTTTCAATTGTGTAGGTCGTCTTTAACTTGTTGGGGTTCGTAGCGCCATCCAGTCCAGAATAGGAAATGTTATAAGACACAGGCGACCACTTTGCATAAAGCGTCGTTGAAGAATCTTTTGCTTTGTCGTAGGCGAAATTCCAGCTTGTGGTGTAAGACGAATTTTTGTACCAACCAACAAAGGTGTAGGCATTTCTCAAAGGATCGCTTGGTTTTGTCACATATTTACATTCTTTGACAGTTTGATTGGGAACAGAAGTGCCTCCACACGAGTCAAATTTGAAAGTGCAATTGATTGGTTTTGCCCAATCGTTTGCCGAAATCGTCCAGTCAACAATCGTATTTGAGGGGAAGTCATAAAGAATGACACCATAGGCCTTTTGACCATAAGCTGAAAAAGGGTTAGATCCGAAAAATTTCTTATGAACATCCTCGGCATAATCTTCAGGCCAAGTGAAAGGTTTATCTTTTCTCCAACTAAGGTTAGTGCAAATACATTTCTGATAAATGGTTGATGAGTAGTATTTATAGATACTCGGGGCGTCATTGAACACTGTCTTCATGTCTTCAACCTTCTGATCAACTGAGCCTTCCCATCTGTTATAGGCAGAACTTCCAGAAATTCCTTGCATGAAGTCACTACTGTTTACAATTTTGCCACGAACTTGTCCGACTGTCGTTGAATTGTCCCTGCTGACAAGACCATAAGCTGACTTTATCTTATTGAGTTCTGTGGTGTTGTAATCCCCAGATTCCTTTTGGATGTTCACGAGAATAAATTCGTTCGGGTGTGAGTTCAGAAAGGTTTTGCATTTTTGGAGCACAGCCGTTAAATCAAGATGAGTTCCATCACTGTCTCGACATTTGCATGCATAAGAATCTTCACCATGATAAAGATAGAATTTACTATTCTCCCATTTGTACCTCAGATCAAAAGCGCGAATGCCAGCAGCAAGTTGTTGTTCAATATTCCAAGATTGACAAGTTGCACCTGGCTCAACTATGGAACCCCAAGTTGAACATTTAACGTTAAAAGTTGCCGTGTCGTGCGTTCCTGGTATTGTGAGCCAGCTGATTTTGGCATCATCCATGATCTCGCTCATCCAGTTGTTGCGGTCAATGGCATAACAATTTTTTAGAGGCAAAAAAGCCACCAGAGCAAAGAAAAAGGCAAGCAAAACAAACATTTTTTTAATGTTATTGTTCACCAATTTCATCATCAAAAACTCCTTTAAAACTGCCGTTCACCGAAACTTAAAAAATTTCGCCGACTTCTTTTTCATACACATGTATTATTATAAGTTATTTTTTGAAAAATTGTCTCCAAAATCCAAAAATAATTCATTAAGACCAAAGGTGCACTTTCTTAACTGAACAAGGGGTCGGACCCTGATGAATTCCCAGCGTGCGAAGGGTCAGACCCTGATGAATTCCCAGCGTGCGAAGGGTCTGACCCCATGGAAGGCAGAGGGATTTTGGGCGCGAGGAAACGATTGATAAAAAGATCTACACAAAAATCGAAAATTGTGTTATTCTAATAAGGCACCTTTTACGGAGGAGTGGCCGAGCGGTTGAAGGCGGCAGTCTTGAAAACTGTTGTGCGGCAACGTACCGTGGGTTCGAATCCTACCTCCTCCGCCATTTGCGCCCGTACCTCAGCTGGATAGAGGGGCTGACTACGAATCAGACCGTCGGGGGTTCGAATCCCTCCGGGCGCACCATCTGAACGTTCTGGCGGGCAATTTCGCGCGTAAATTCTCGACTCTAAAAATTCACGTAACCCCACGTACGCTAGAATTTTTTTCGCTCGATTTCCACGCGAAATTTCCTCACCAGAACGTCCAGCAAAAAATTTTAATGGTTTCTACTAATCTCTGCTTATTGGCACTACAAAAGCCAGATTGCACACACTGCGCTACGAGAAAAATCGCTCGGATCTGCTCGCCCAGTTTGCTTCTCACTTACATTTTTTCGACCTACGTGTTTCTTGAACATAATTTGGACATAATGTTTTCTGAAGCACCTAAAATTTCAGTGGTTTCCAACAGCAATTTTTGCTGTCCCAAAACGCTTCGAAATTCTCATTTTTAACAACAGAAAAATACACAGGTTCTAAGAATTTACAGACTCTTTTAATGACGGTTTCAAACGATAACCCATCCTCTCGTGCTGGCTCAAAATTTGACCAATGTTTGAGCAGCTGCTCGTTTTCAGAAAACGCTCGGATGTCATCGAAAGCGTCTGTTGTAACGTTACGCTTCCTATGTGTAAGTGTTTCTCTAACAGCTTTCGTCAACACCTCACCCTCAAAGTCAAACCTGCTCGAAATGTAGTAGATGTCATAGAAGTCTTTCATTCTGCTTGTCAGGGACATCCTCTCTAAAATTGCGTCTAACTTTTCGGCAACAGTGCTCTCAAGTGAATAGGTGTAGACCTCTGGAGGCTCAAAGTCTGGCAGTCTTGTTGCTATTTTTCTTTTGGCTGGAGCTGGCACAACAACGTCGTCGATCCCGATGTCGATAGAGAAAGGTATTCTAACCTTGTCGATTGTTGCAAGCAGTGAAACCCTCGCACCAGGGCATTGTTTGTGTGCTCCAATCTGTTCAACTTTTACAGGTTTAATAACAATGTAGTCGTTTCCTGTCTCAGCACTGCACACGTCGGTGATGGTTGCCGTCACTGTGTCAAGTTCTGCGTCGAAGTTGTGAAAGATGAAGTCAACATCACGAGTAGGTCGTGACTCGAAGTTCGTGAGTGTGTAGATGAACATGCCACCTTTTAGGATGAACTTGTTGCAATAGGGCGACGATGATAGTCTTCTAAGGAACTCTTCCTGCGCGAAC
Source organism: Oribacterium sp. (assembly GCA_963592435.1). GTDB lineage: Bacteria > Actinomycetota > Coriobacteriia > Coriobacteriales > Eggerthellaceae > Phoenicibacter. Next base: position 4,430 of record CAVAWT010000018.1, read on the forward strand.
AGTTGCAAAACTGTTTGAAAAGGTAGCCCTGTCTCTTTTGATTGGTTTCTAAGCCTGTCAAGGACCGATTTTGTAATGTTAGTTACAGCCATGCGCCCAAAACCTCCTGCACTTTCTTTTCTACGTGAAGTTGTTTAGCATACTTTAGGAGCGTCGCGATATTGCGCTTCTCGTCTTTAATGTACCCTTGACATGCATGAGCAAACACTTCTGCATCAAGCTTGTTCTTGTGAGACAACACATCACACATTGTTCTTTCACGGTCATAGATTTTAACCTTGTGTCCGTCGATTTCTGTCGTTGTAATTCCAATAGGATATTTGTTTGGTGTTATGAAATGAGGTTTCACGTTGATACAATCAACATTAAACCTTGTTCTTGAAGATGAGCTTTTCACGGCGACATGCCAAGCGCTTGGTGTTCTGTCCACGTAACCGTAGTGGTCTAGCGCACTTTCAAGACACAGCACAGCATCAGGGAACAGGGTTATCAGAACAGGGACTTCGGAGTAGATGTTGCTGTCAACGATGCGGTAGTAACCCCTGCGAACTTGTTCGATCTCGTTGTTGTTCAGAAGCTCTTGGATGTTGTTATAGTGACAACCAGAAGCATTAAGATCAGCCGTTTTAAGCAAGCCGTTGTTTCGTTGAAAAGTCTGTTGAAGTGTCTGTTTCATATTATTAAACTATACAAGAATTATAACAAACTTGTATAGTTTAATAGAGAAAGAACCGTCGCCTAAACCGTCAAAAAAAGCGTTTAGAAGTGTAGCGCCGCACCGTAGACATTCTCGACAGATTAGACCCACTTGCCAACGACCCCAACAGCGCATCCCAACAGTAATTGATGGCAGGAAAAAGCAGTATGAGTATTTCAGGGAGAAGCTGCTGACGTTTGAGAGGGTTGACAATAATAGTTAGGCACAGGAATTGCGATACAATCATATATGACAGTGCCCCACACGCTTGACTGCGTTAGCACAGCGAACCAGGTGGGGACGTTTACTCAAAAAACAATCATTCGGGAACGTTATCAATTTTCCTCGCTCGATTTCCACGCGAAATTCCACTCCGAACGTCCAGGAAGCTGAGGTCTCGGGAAAAACCTATTTTGGAAATAATGTTTTTTGAAGTCTCTAAATTTTTAGGGTTTCTGACCCCTCCAGCTCCAACGTGTTCGTGGTGCTCCAGCAACGAAATTCTTCGACATCAGCGCAAAAGACAACATTTCAGCCTTTCTTATGCATGCAAGTGTTATCGGCAAAAACAACGCGATGACGTTTCTCGCAGAGGTTGCTGGCTTGCTCAATTGAAACTTTGCTCCTCTCAATTTTTGCGCAACAAAAACTGATTTGAACTCATCATAAACATCTGGAACAAAACGGAGAGCAAGACAAAGAATGAATGAGAGTTGAGATATTGGAACTCCGATTTTTTGCAATGGAGAAAGCAGTTGAGAGACGGCGTCACAAAGTTTCATCTGAGAAGTGCAAGCAAGAAGAAGCGCACCTGCAATGAGGCTCAAAACAAGCCGTGTGGCATAGAGCAAAAAACGGTTTACACCAACATCAGTGAACCCAAAATTAAAGAACTGAAAAACAACAGTGCCTTCAGAAGTGAAAAACAAATTTGCAAGAGATATTAAAACAAACCCGAAAATCAGCCATTTGACAGATGAGGCAAGCGACAAAGGGTTAATTTTTGCAAGCAAGCATAAGAGCAAAAGGACAAGGAAATTCGCAAGTAACAAGTGAGGATCTTTAAAGCAATAAGTCAAAACAACGAAAAGCACGAACCCGAGAAGCTTGACTCTCGCGTCACATCTGTGCAGATAAGAATTCTTGCGCACAAAAGAGCCTATTTTAATTTTTTTATTCAATTCCTTTTATCTCAAACACTTCATCGCAAAGCTCTTCAACCTCCGCTGGGTCGTGAGACACCAAGACGATCGCCCTGCCTTCATTTCTAAGGTCGCGAATCAAATCGTGAATTTTTTGAACAGCGTCAGAATCCAGCGAGGATGAAGGCTCATCAAAACAAATGTTTGACGTCTCCATTGCAAGCACCCCAGCGATTGCCGCCATTCGTTGCTGGCCGCCTGAGATTTTAAAGGGAGAAGAGTCTTTTAAGTTAAGAATCGAAAAATAGTCGAGCCACTTTTTGACCACCACATCAACTTTGTCGTCTTTAAACCCAAGGTTGCGTGGTCCAAAAGCAACATCTTCATAAACAGTTTCTGCGAACAGCTGTCTTTCAGGTCTCTGCATGACATATCCAATCAAAGATGCGTGTTCTTCAACAACAACAGGCTTCCTTAAAGCTCGTTTCTTCCACATGCTGACATTCTGGACAATCACTTCACCTGAATTTGGTCTCAGAACTCCCGTCATAATTTTAAGGAGTGTGGATTTTCCAGCTCCATTAGCTCCAACAACACCAAGGCATTGACCGTCTTTGATGCTCAACGACAGATCGTCAAAAATGACTTTGTCCTCATAAGAAAAGCAAATGTTCTTTAGCTCAATCACATTCTCACCACACGATCTGCCATTTTGATCTCATCATCTTTGTGTGAAACGTGAAAAATTGTCCTCTCGCCTTTTGTCTTCTCAAGAAGCCTCAAAAAATGCCTTGAGTTTTTTGAATCAAGAAAAGATGTTGGCTCGTCCAATACGAGAAGCTCAGGATCGGTTGCAATTGCGCAAGCAAGACTCACGAGGTGCTGTTCTCCTCCTGAAAGCTCATGTGGGTCTCTTTCTGCCAAGTCACAAATTCCTGCCTTTTGAAGTTGATTCGAAACCGCATCGTCAATTTTCTCAACGCTCCAATTTAAGTTCTGCGGAGCAAAAGCAATGTCTGACACCACGTTTTCACAAAGCAGTTGCACGCTTGGGTCTTGTGCAACAAATGCGATTTTTCTTCTGGCATCGGCATAGCCACGCATGTCGACTCGCCCATCCTCAAAACATCTCTTCCCGAAAAGTTCAACCTCGCCAGAATCTGGGCATTGAAGACCTGCAACGAGCTTAGACATTGTGGATTTCCCTGCGCCGTTTTTTCCAACCAACACGACGTGTTCGCCCTCATGCAATTCCAAATTGAAATCGCGAAACACAAATGTCTTTCCCGAATCGTATGAAAAAGACACACTTTTTAGATTTGCTGTTTTCATCTATTTCAAAGCTTTGTTCAATGGATAAAACAGCAACCCTGCGATCGTGCTGTTCAAGGCAAACTTCATCAAGTTAAAAGGTATTATGACAGGAACAATCATCATCAAGACTGCCTCAACCGAAACTCCAGTGTAGGCAGGCGTGACAATCAAATTTGCAACGACTGCCATCGCAGTTGAGACAAGAACCGCCACCACCAGTGACACCACAAGTCTCATTTTTGACTTTTCTCCTGCTTGAAAAATGAGTGAGGACGCAACAACGCCAGCAAGGCCCATCAACAATGACATGAAAGCTCCAGCAGGATTTGTTACAAGTCGAAAAATCCAAGGCAAAACTGCAACGACGCACCCTGTCGGTAGGCCGAAGAGGAGTCCTGCAAGCAGGCAGAAAACGCCAGAAGGGTCATATTTCAAAAAAGGTGCAGCAGGAAAAATTGGAACTTCGATGAAGCTCGTCGCAATGGACAGCGCGACAAAAAAAGCTGAAGTGGCAATTTGCCTAGTGTTCCACTTTCCGCTCTCTGTTGAATGATTTGACAGATTTTGACTTGAACTTTGGCTAACATCTGAAAACTTGCCATTTTTGGCATCCATAAATAATGCTTCCTTTCGCTTTTCTCATCCGGACTTTGACCGTTGGTGAGAGATTTTCACTCTTCTCAACTCGCTTTACTTTTCTAAACGAGCTCGCGGACTTCGTTGCATATCAACTTCACCGCCAGTCGAGGATTTTCGCCTCGCCCCAAAACGTTACGCTTTATTTTAACTAAAAACTGCCAGAAAAGCAAGAAACCTCCGCTTTATAAAAGCGAAGGTTTCACTTCAAGACTAATTATGTCACAAGCTTAAAAACTCAATTAGAAGCAGAAGCAAGGAACAACACCAAATTTTGTTTCAGCGCTAACATTCTTGATTGTCTGAGTTGACGAACCTATAATCCTGTTAAAGCGTTGGTACATATTATGAGGGCTTCTGGTCCACCAACCAGACTCAGAACCGCTAGCCCCAGTGCAGGTATACCCCGCCCTCGTTAGCCTGATTAAATAAGGATTTTGCCCTGTCACGTATGTTTTATCAGAGTAATACGCATATTGCTTGCCTTCATTGACGTAACCGTCTTCAGTTGTCCCTGTCAACTCAACAATCGAGGCAAGCCAGAACTTATCGCTCACAGGATCTGTAACTTGTGTTGGGTCATCCGTTGCACCACCATTCATTGAAACTTTAGGAACCGCCACAACTTTGTCTGTGAACGCGGAGGTGAACATTCCTGCAAAGTTTGTACCGTTAATATAGGTGCGTAAATCTGACGATCCCCAACCTCCTGTGGTATCTCCATCACTTTTCATCGTTTGGGCCTCTGGGAAATTGTACACAGACTGAAACGTTAGTGTGCTTCCATCTCCATCATGCTCGCCCACCTCTATAATCCTGAACTCTGCGTATGCATTTTCTGACTGAGCCTGTCCACTTCCATCGATCGTTGTCCCACTCCACTTGGTATATAAATGGAAATTATCATTTTGCATGAATTCTTTATACTCTGCTGTCACAGAACCTTCACCACCAGTTCCTTCAGCTGCTTCTTGCTTGATTGATTGAATGTCTGCAACAATCTCTGCAGATGACTTTTTGACGTTGCAATCTGCACTCACATACTCTTCATTCATTGCCGATGCATTAGTTCCAGCAATCATATCTTTGGCAGGTCCAATCCAATAAACATTGGCATCTGAATCTGGAACCCAGTTAGCATAAAGTGTTATGTCTTTGGTTGTCGACATGCTGGCAAAGTCCCACTTATTGAAGCATTTTGAGTCAGTATACCAACCTTCAAGTTTAAGTCCTGTCGCTGTGCCATAATCCTGCTCCGAAGGCTCAGAAACATGACCGTCCGTGGCTCCCCACGAAAACGATTGTTCCCCGTGACCTTGCGTATCATAAGTCACAACAGGGGGGATCTCCGGTTCTATGTAAATGCTTGCTGTCGTTGTCGTTTGATTTCCCTTTGATGCAAGCTTATAATTTCCAGCAGATTCTCCAGTTAAAGTTATATTACTTATGTTAATTGTGATTGGCTCCTCACTAGCGTCAGCTGAAACGAACTTACCTATTGCGCTAACCCCCAGCTGATCTCTGCTCAACTTTCCGTCTATCACGACTGCATCAAAGAATAGTTCTGCATCTGTGGTGCCATCCCACACCTTATCAACACCCTTGATCCCTGACACTGTTACTTCTTTTTTATTGATTGTGAAATTCTTCGTGAAGTTTGATTTCAACTTATAATTTGAATTGCTCACAGCTGTTGCTTTGGCTGTGTAGGTCCCAGCATTTGATTGAGAACCAGACACAGTAACTTTAAAGTTCTTTGCATCCGCGCTCAAAACTCCGACCGCTGTTGCTGTTGGCACATGGCTGTTTCCGTCATAGGTAAACGTTGATGTGCCCCATGTCACAGAAGTTATCTCTTTTTGAGTGATCTTGAAAGTGTATTTCTTAGAGCCAGTGTATTTTCCTTTGCCAGTGATGGTTATTGTGCCATCCCCAACATTTTTGTTTGTGCCATATGTGACAGTGTAGTCAGTGTTTTTTGTTAGTCCTGTTATTGAAACACTTGGTTGCCATTGTGCAGCTTTATAGACCTTCGAAGCTGTGTCAACTTTTGCTTTGGAAAAGTCGATTGCAGTTTTGCTGTCATCACCGCTGTCATCACCGTCGACCTTAGTGGCTTTGTCATAGCCATACCAGCCAACTCCTTCTGCTCTCCAGCCTGCTTTGACAAGGTTGTTTTCTTCATCCTGGCTTGTTGTGTAGTTGTGAGTGCCAGATTGAGCATAAGGGTTATATTGTCTCAAGAGTGGCAAAGCACCTTCGTCATCTTTAGCCAAGGAATACCATCCAACTCCTTCATATTGCCAACCGCCTTTTGTCAGGGAGTCACGCTCTGCTGAGTTAGTAGTGTAGTGGTGATCACCATCGGCAGAATATGGGTTATTCAAGCGATAGACTGGATGACCCGATGTCTTTGGAGCTACCCAACCGATGCCTTCATCATTCCAGCCGATCTTCACAAGATTTGCCTTCTCTGAGCTGTCGCTTGTGTAGAAGTGCTCTCCGGTGTATGGGTTATAAAGTCGAAACATTTGAATTTTCGAAGCGCTCAACTCTGCGACTTCGTCAGCTTGAGCCTCCACCGCACCTTCACTTACATCCTGCGAACCGTCAATCGCATTAGCCAACATAGAAGAAGTGAATACTAGGACGCTAACAAACGCAATTATGACGCTTGAGATTAGAATGTTCTTTTTCACTTTGCTCATGTCTAAATTCCTTACACTCGATAGTATAAACATTTTGATTATATCAAAAATTCAAGGCTGTTTCAAACATTAGACTGAAAAGTTTACATAATGATAAGCGATTGTTTCCCTCTTGTCTCAAGTGACACTCCTAAGACGACTTCACACGTCCACAAAACCTAGGACGACCAGCCTTTTGATTGCAACTCTGCTCTTGCTTTCTCTACTTCACGAATTATGTGTTCTTCTGAATCGGCATATCCCCGCTCTCTGGGGTCAGACCCTGCATCGACCCACTTAACACCGCCAACGCATCCAATTTCAACGTTTCTTCCTGCAACAATCCTCAAAACTGAAGCTACAAGCTGCACTCTTTTTTCTGTCGGACTCTTCCCTTTAAATTTTGAATTCTCAACTTCGCAGAGTCCACAAACACCTGTTGCAAAAGGCTCTTGACTCACAGCTTCTAAAATTCTTTCTGCCACGTCTTCTGCTAGTTTCTTGTCAAAAGGCTCCCATATTGGCTCGACGCCATTCATTAGATCAAGACCTGAATTTTTTATAGCTGAAATTGTCGCCCTTCTTTTGATGGGATCAATGTTTGTTATTTTTCCTTCCCTCACTCTCACAGTATGATAGGCACACGTCACACCAGCATCTTTTAGTGAAACCACTTCTGAAAGGTTCATGTCCCGATAATTTGCTATTAAGCCAACACCGTTAGGAAGCTCGTCTCTCGCAATCTTGACAAAATCGAGAAATCGAGAAAAAGGCAAGCTTGCAGTTCCCATCAAAGAAACTGCGTTAACTTGTGAACTGCCAAAAACTCTCAAATGATTTCTGAACAATGATTCGTCAATCACGCTGTGCTTGTTGTGCTCTCGAATTTTTTCCGCCAAAGCTGCTCCTGAACACCCATATTTGAAATTGTCAATCGCAAAAGAACAATAAGCGCAATTCTCAGCACAAACTGAGTCATCAAGCCCAATCTGTCCGAAAATCCTCATTTTCCCTTTTGCGGCTTGCAAGCCGATTTTGAAAGCAAGCTCATTTAATTCCTGAGCTTCCAAAGATTTCGGATCTAGGCACAATAGCTCAACGATTTTCTCCCTTGAAAAAGGCTCACCAGCATCTATTTTTTTTTCGATTTCATTAAGACTCTTAATTGTTAAACACCGCCTTAGCAAAACTTATTACGACTAAGACATATTCTAGCAAAAGAAAAAGGGACCAGATTTAAGTCTAGTCCCCTGTTGTATTACCTAGATCCTTGCGCCTCTTCATTCGTCTCAGGATGACGTAGGAGGTTATAACCTATTGTCAACTTTTACAGCATGCTCTGCACTGCGATGAACAGTGGTGAGAACGTCAATGAAATGATTGTCATCAAGTTGATGAGGATGTTCATCGAAGGACCAGATGTGTCCTTAAATGGATCACCAACAGTGTCGCCAACAACAGCAGCTTTGTGAGCTTCGCTCCCTTTGCCACCATGGCTGCCACCTTCGATGTATTTCTTTGCATTGTCCCAAGCACCACCAGCGTTACTCATGAAAATTGCGAGCAACATGCCAGTTGAAACTGCGCCTGCCAAAAATCCACCAAGCATTTCAGGGCTGAAGCATCCAATGAGCACTGGAACGATAACTGCCAAAGAGCCTGGCAAAATCATCTCATGAAGTGCGCTTGTTGTTGAAATTCCAACGCACTTGTCATACTCAGGCTCAGCTTCATATTCCATGATTCCTTTGATCTCGCGGAACTGCCTGCGAACTTCTTCAACCATTGCATGAGCAGCTCGAGAAACTGCGCCCATTGTGAGAGCCGCAAACATGAAAGGCATCATTGCGCCAATGAAAATGCCTGCAACAATTAGTGGGTTAGTCAAAGTGAGCGAAAAATCAGGGATGGCAGCATGCATTGTTGCCTGGAAAGAAACGAAGAGCGAAATTGCTGCAAGGCCAGCTGAAGAAATCGCGAAACCTTTTGCAATTGCAGCAGTTGTGTTGCCAACGGCATCGAGCGAGTCAGTGCGCTCACGGACTTCCTCAGGAAGACCGCTCATCTCTGCAATTCCACCTGCGTTGTCTGCCACTGGTCCATAAGCATCAACACCAACAGTGATGCCAGTGTTTGAAAGCATGCCAGTTGCAGCCAAACCGACACCATAAAGACCAACGACGATGCCAGATTCTGTTGCGTTCGGGAATGCAAGGTTGCCGAATGTGTATGCACCAATGATTGCGGCTGCAATCAAAATGATTGGCGCTATTGTCGATTTCATGCCTGTTGCCAAACCTTCTATGATGACTGTTGCAGGGCCAGTTTCTGCACTTTCTGCAATTTTGTGAACTGGTTTATATTCGTCACTGCAGAAATATTCAGTGATTTTACCAATCGCAAGACCAGCAACAAGACCACAGATGACCGACCCAAAGAGGAAGAGCGGTTTTGCATCAACTGATTGATTTTCCCAGATGAAGAACATAACAAAGATGATTGCAATCTCAACAATAGCTGCAAGATAGGTTCCTCTGTTAAGCGCTTTATGAAGATTCGCGCCCTCTTTTGTTTTGACTGCCAAAAGTCCAAGAACCGATGTCAGAATGCCGAAAGCCGCAATCATGACAGGTGTTATGATTGCCCAAATGAGGTCGCCTCCAACGAAATAGCCACCGAGAGCACCGAATGTGACGGCCAAAATTGTTGGTGCCAAAATTGAGCCAGTGTAGGACTCAAAGAGGTCAGCACCCATTCCAGCAACGTCACCGACGTTGTCACCAACGTTGTCAGCAATTGTTGCAGGATTTCTTGGGTCGTCCTCTGGAATTCCAGCTTCGACCTTGCCTACCAAGTCAGCTCCAACGTCAGCTGCCTTTGTGTAGATTCCGCCTCCAACACGAGCAAAAAGTGCAACACCAGAAGCTCCTGTTGCGAAGCCTTCAACCATGCCAACGTGCTCTTTCATGAGAGCCATGTTGACGACATCAACGTTGAAAACAAGCAAAATGAGCCAGAGTGAAAGGCCCATCAAAGCAAAAGATGCAACACAAAGCCCCATCGTGAGACCACTTCTGAAACTAACAGTCAAAGCTTTTGCGACTGAACTTTCAGCAGCGTGAGCTGTTCTTGTGTTAGCGCGAGTCGCAACATACATGCCGACATAGCCTGCGGCAGCACTTAAAATGCCACCTGTCACAAACGCGACCGCTGTCCAAATGTTCAAGAAGACTGCCATCACGATGGCAACAACAACAACAAAAATGATGAGAAGTTTATATTCACTCATCAAAAATGCTTGTGCACCCTGCTGAATTTTAACAGAAATGCTGTTCATTTTCTCTGAACCAGGATCTTGTTTTAAAACCCAAGTTCCAAGGTAGGCTGCAACCACCATGCCAATTAATGCACAGATTGGCGCAAGCCATGCAAAAGTCATACTCACTTTTTTCCTCCCTTCGCGGTTAAGTTAATTAATAAAATAAGTAAATTGACTAATCTATTTTAACACCTTATTAATGAAAACCATGTTAAAAGAGTTTAAGGTAACAAAGCGTCTTTCTCACGCAATTTTACTTTTCCTTTTTTCCTTTTTTTTCTTAGTTTTCCTTTTCTTTCCTTTTAATGTTCGCCGGATTTGTCCTTACCCCTGCAACCCCCAACAGCTCATTAGCTTCTGCGTCATTGCCTTCATTTAAAAGGTTGCGGATTCTTGTTGAGGAAACTTTTTGGCCGTCAATTTGCAGGAGATCGTGGGCGATGACATCACAACCGTTTTTTTGAGCCCACTCTCGCAAGGTTTCAACGTCGCCTTCTGCCTTTGCCCCGAAGCGGAAATCGCTTCCAACATGAATTGAGCAGGGCGTGAACTTTCTGAAAATTTTTGCTAGAAATTGAAGTGGCGTTAGCTTGGAAAATTCTTCATCGAAAGGAAGAACTGCAACAGAGTTTGCGCCTAGTGTTGCCAAAACGTTTAAACGGTGAGCGTTAGTTTGCAGTTTTTGAAAATTCTCGCCTTTAAAAAGCTCATCTGGATCAACAGAAAAAGTGACAATTACGCAACGTTTGCCCCGTCTTTTTGCATCCTCAATTGCCTCATTAATTATGAATCTGTGCCCCAAATGAACACCGTCAAAAACGCCGATTGCGCAAACTGCGTCTTTGAAAAGTGCATAGTCAAAAGGGCAATGAGCGTTTACAATTTGCGATTGCATCTTTGCACTCCAACACTGAAAATCGTTTCTGCTTTAAGCATTTGCTTGTCTGCGTCCAAGACGTATACCCCCAAAACCTCATCTGGAGATGACACAAGAAATTTTGTGTCGTTTGAGATCTCGCCTTCGATCATTTGAGGTTCGTTGTCTTCATATTTATAAACTAACGTTTCATCAAACTTAATTGGCGCTCCGTTTCTGACGACCCCTTCGTGAGCGCTGTCTAAAAAGTATGTCAAGTGAGGCAAAACCTTGCAAGGGTCAAGCGCGCACGCGTCCTTCTGCTCAAACAGTTCATCAACTTTAAGCGAGTTTTCTAATGTGATTCTGTCGACACTAAGGCGACAAAGTGCGCTTAAATGAGCAGGGCATCCTACCCTCTCGCCAATGTCTCGCGCAAGTGAACGGATGTATGTTCCAGAACCAACTGTGAACTTTACACGCCAAGAAAGTTCCGTTACGCTTGGGTTTGTTTCGATGTCGAGAAGTTCAGCCGAATATACTTTCACAAGCCTTGGCTTAAATGTAACGTCATAGCCTTCCCTTGCTCTGGAATATGCGCGAACGCCATCGATTTTAACAGCAGAATAATTTGGCGGAATTTGTTCTAAAACGCCTGTGAACTCTTTAAGGATTTTACTTGTGAAGTTAGCATCTGCTAACTCCGGCAAAATTTCTGCGCATTTTAACTCTGTGCCTGTCAAGTCATCTGTTGTTGTTGACTTCCCAAAAGTTATGCAAGCAACGTATTCTTTTTTGCCATCTTCAAAAAGAGGTGCCAAGCGCGTTGCAGGACCCACCATAACAGGCAAAACGCCAGTTGCGAAGGGGTCGAGTGTGCCACCGTGACCAACGCGTCTCTCGCCGAAAACACGCCTGCAAGTGTTTACGATGTCGTGAGAAGTGAAACTTAGGGGTTTATTAACCCCAAGCAAAAGTGAAAGCCCGCTCTCTCCTCTTTTCATAATCGACTTTAACTTATTCTTTGTGTGTCAAAAGAGCTTCGTGCATTGCACTTTTCACAAGCTCAACGACCTCTTCCAGCGGTTTTTCCATAACAATCCCAGAGGCGCCTTGGTGACCACCGCCTCCGAACTGCGAGGCAATTTTTCTGACATCGATTTCACCAAGCGAACGAAGAGATACTTTGACGAACGTCTTTTCCTCTCGCGCCACAGCAACAACTTTTGTGCCCTCCAAAGATCTCAATACATTGATCATTGCATCAAAATCGCCTTTGACTGCACCAGTTTCTTCAATTTCTGCGATTGACACTGAGCTTATGACTCCTGCACCATCATCGAAACCTTGCATGTTATCGATGACTTTCGATTGCAATTTATAGGAAGCAAGCGATTTTCTCATGTAAACATTTTCTGAAACATATGAAGGGTTCGCACCAGCCTCAACCATCTCGCAAGCTCGCTTGAAAGCTCGAACGTCTGTGTTTTGATATTGAAAGTTACCAGTGTCAGTTGAAAGACCTGTGAAACAACAAAGAGCGATGTCTGACGTTCTTTCAACATCCATAAAATCAAGCAACTCCCAAACAAGCACAGATGTTGACGCTGCGGAGGTGTCTGTGAAGGTGAACTGGGTTGCTCTCTCGTCTTCTGCATGGTGGTCAAGAGTAAACGTGTTCGGTGTGTTGTCTTTTAGCTTCGTTGCCGCAAAGCCCATCCGCTTGTCGTTCGGCGTGTCGATCATCAAAAAAGCGTCGGCAATTTTTTTGACATGACCAGAATAAACCAAATCGTCAAAACCAGGCAAAAAGTCATAATGCTTTGGTGCTGGTTCTTTTAGGGCAAGCAACACATCAACCTTGATGTCATGTTGTTCTAAAGCCAATTTCAACGCAAGAGCAGAGCCGATGCAATCCCCATCGGGACTTGCATGCCCACAAATTTGAACATAGTCATTCTGCAAAATTTTAGCAGCAAGCTCTTTTAGCGTAACGTTTGTGTGAGGTGTTATGCCCATTTTTTGATCACGTTTAGAAAATTACTCTTCTTCTGCATCTGAGTAAGCAAAATGTTCTTTTTCTTGCTCAATGAAATCTTCAATTCTCACAGCACGATCAATTGTCTCGTCCAAATGAAAGCGCAGTTCAGGTGACTTTTTCCAAGCCAAGTTTCTCGCCATAACAGAGCGGATGTGACCCTTCGCTTTGTTGAGCGCAACTTCAGCAGTTTCATAATTATCAGGATCACAAGTGAAGAAAACATCAGCATATGCTCGATCAAACGAAACATTGCAAGAAGTGATCGTCACAAATTGCAAGCGCGGATCACTCACTTCAAACATCAAAATGTTTGAAATCTCGCACCTGCACTGCTCATCAACTTTTCTGTTGGTTCTCTTCATCTTGTTACTCTAAAAAAACCTATTCTGTTCTCTCGACAGTTTCGAGTGTGTAACCCTCAATTGTGTCGCCAATCTTGACATCTTGGAACCCAGAAACACCGATTCCGCATTCAAAACCACTGCGTATTGTTTTAACGTCGTCTTTGAGGTGGCGCAGTGACCCGATTTCACCTTCAAACACAACAGTTCCGTCACGAACAACGCGCACCTTGTCGTCACGGTTAATCTCACCTTCCATGACATAGCAACCTGCAATCGTTCCAACTTTTGGAACTTTGAATGTTTCACGCACTTCCGCAATGCCAGTGTCTTTCTCAACGATGTCAGGAGACAACATTCCAACACGCGCTGCGTTGATGTCTTCGATTGCTTTGTAAATGACGTTATAGAGACGAATGTCCACTTTCTCTCGCTCTGCAATTTGACGAGATTTGCCAGTTGGACGAACATTAAATCCAATGATGATTGCGTCTGATGCCGCAGCCAAAGTGACATCTGTCTCCGTAATTCCACCAACAGCACTGTGAACAACGTTTATGCGGACCTCGCTTTGGTCCATTTTATCAAAAGCATCAACGAGTGCTTCGATCGAGCCCTGAACGTCAGCTTTCAAGATGAGGTTCAAGTCAACCGTCTTGCCCTCCTCAATTTTGCCGAAGAGCTCATCAAGTGTCATATGACCCTTTTGTTGCTCAGCTAAACGTGCTCTCAAAGCTCTTTCTTCTGCCAAATGGCGAGCGTCGCGCTCATCTGCAAACACGCGGAATTCGTCACCTGCAACAGGCACTGAACCAAGACCTAAAATCTCAACTGGATCAGCAGGGAATGCCTCATCAACGTGCTCTCCCAAAGGATTTATCAACGCACGAACACGACCATAGGAACTTCCAGCGACAACAGTATCTCCAGGATGAAGCGTGCCACGCTGGACCAGAACTGTCGCAACTGGACCTCTTCCTTTGTCGAGGTTCGACTCAATAACAAACCCAGAAGCAAGCGCATCAGGGTTAGCTTTCAGCTCCAAAACATCCGCCTGAAGCAAAATTGTTTCCAACAAATCATCGATGTGAAGGTTTTTCTTAGCAGACACATCGACAAACATGTTTTTGCCACCCCATTCCTCTGGGATGACTTCATATTCTGTCAACTCGGTGCGAACACGCTCAGGGTTTGCGCCATCTTTGTCAACCTTATTGACAGCAACGACGATCGGAACGTCTGCAGCTTTTGCGTGGTTAATTGCCTCGATTGTTTGTGGCATGACGCCGTCATCTGCAGCGACAACAAGCACGATGACGTCTGTAACCTGCGCACCTCTTGCACGCATTGCAGTAAACGCTTCGTGTCCTGGCGTGTCGATAAAAGTTATTTGATGGTCATTGATTTCAACAACAGACGCACCGATGTGCTGGGTGATTCCGCCAGCCTCACTCGACACAACACCTGTGTGACGAATTGCATCGAGAAGCGATGTTTTGCCGTGGTCAACGTGCCCCATGACAGTGACTACTGGTGGTCGTGGCTTCAAATCATCTTCAGTGTCGTTTATGACGACAGCATATTCTTCATCAGGAGAGATGATTCTCACTTTTCTGTCCAAGTCAGAAGCAACAAGCTCAATGAGGTCATTTGTCATCGTTTGAGTTAGAGTCAAAGCTTGACCAAGCAAGAACAAGCGCTTGACGATGTCACCAGATGGCACATTCAAGAGATCTGCGACTTTGCCAACAGAAGCACCTTCTGGAATCTCAACAACCGACTCGTCTAACACGAGCGATGGATCTAAGCCCTTTGCGATCGCTTCAGCTTCTGCGCGTTCACGCGCTTCCTCCTCGCGCTTTTCTTTTCTCTTTTTGCGCCTGCCTTCACCTGCTTTTGAAGCCGCAGCTTGAACTGCTGCTCGAGCTTCTGCTAAAACTTTGTCGCGTTGAAGCTTTTCAACTTCAACAGCCATTTGTTTATATCTATCTTCGCTCGGATCTGAATTTTCGAGTTCTGGAACAACTTGAGCGTTCCTCTTGTTCTTCTTTGCCTTCTCGACAACTTCGCCCATGCGCTTTTTCTCAGACTCGACCTGCTCAAGAAGCGTTTTAAACTTCTTTGCAGTTCCGGTCGGCTTCGTTGGCAACTTCTTCTTTGGCTTTTTCTTTTCTTCTGGCTTTTCTTTTTGAGCCTCTTTAGGCGCATTCTTATGACGGAGGCTCTCCTCAATTTTCGCCTTTTTGTCAGCCTGTGCCTTATTTTTCTTGACCTGCGCGATTAATTTTTTTGCAGCGGCCTCTCTTTTTGCACGATCCTTTTCTTCCAAAATCTGCTTTTCAAGCTTGGCAAGTCCCGCATCGTGTGACTCTGTCTTAATCTTTTTAACAGCCTTCTTTATGTCGTCAGCTGTCACCTTGACATCTTTTTTAGGCTCTTTCTTTTCTTCCTTTTTTAACTCTGGTGTCGTTTTCGCTTTGTGCGCTTCGCGCTCTTTAAGCTCTTCTTCGCGAGCTTTTTTTCTGGCTTCACGCTCAGCCTTTTCTTTTTCTTTCTTTTTCTTTAGCTCCGCCTCGACTTTTTTCTTCGTCTCAGCATCAACTTCTCCACCAGCGACAACAACTTCTTTTGCAAGCTTTTCGCGAGCGAGCTTGACGTCGTCTGCCGACATTGGGCTTGCGTGCGTCTTCACCTTGATGCCAATTTCATTGAGCTTTTTAACGAGCTCCTTTGGATCCATATTAATTTCATTTGCTAACTGTTTAACACGCATATCACTCATTTGCCACCTCGCTTCCTAATTTCTTAATTCTCTATTCTTGCAAAAGAGCCTTAATTTTCTTCCATTTTCGCATGAACTCCGCAATACCTCGAGCCTGGTCTCGCGTGGTTTCTGCATCTAATCCCACTGTCACTGACATATGCACAAGTCTCATCGACCTCTTCTTCTTCGACGTCTGGAGCTTCCTCATTCAAAGGTTCGCCTGAGAAGCTTGCGCTCTTGATGTCGATGTGCCATCCAGTGAGCCTTGCAGCAAGTCTTGCATTTTGTCCTTCTTTGCCAATTGCCAGCGAAAGCTGGTCATCAGAAACAACGACAGTCGCGAAGTGTGATTCCTCGTCAATCGTCACAGAAGTGATTCTTGCAGGCGAAAGCGCATTTGCGATGTAGACTTCAGGGCGTTCGTCATAAGCAACAATGTCGACTCTCTCATTTTTGAGCTCTTCGACAACCATTCTGACGCGCGAGCCCTTGGGGCCAACGCAAGCTCCAACTGGGTCGAGATTTGCCTCTTTTGAAGCAACAGAAATTTTAGAACGATCGCCTGCCTCTCTCGCTATCGACT
Organism: Oribacterium sp.; assembly: GCA_963592435.1. Lineage (GTDB taxonomy): Bacteria > Actinomycetota > Coriobacteriia > Coriobacteriales > Eggerthellaceae > Phoenicibacter. The sequence continues at coordinate 20,810 of CAVAWT010000018.1, forward strand.
TGATCTCAACAACACCATCATAAACTTCAGGCACCTCCATCTCAAAGAGGCGACGAAGCAAATCTGGGTGCGTTCTTGAAACAACAATCGTTGGTCTGCTGAGTTCGCCTTTAACGTGGTGCTCATCTCCATTTGGGTTTCTCACCTTCAAGATGTAGAGCTTCAAGCGCTGATTGTGATGATATCTTTCGTTGTCGGGACGCTCGTTTAACTCGTTAGGATGACGCCTCAAATCGAAGTGCGGAAGCTCTGCTTCAACGCCATCTCTGATTTTTATGATCGTAAAATCTTTAGTTCCCTGCAAAACTGTGCCAGTGATCAGATCACCAACCCTCTTTGAAAATTCATCATAGATTGAAAGGCGTGTTGCGTCGCGTACTATGCTGGAAATGACACCTTTAGCATTTTGCGCCGCAATTCTGCTGACGTCTTTTGGCGTGATGTCAACTTCTTCAAAGTCATCATATTCGCCAGTTTCCTCATTGATGTCGCCAACAGGAACAAGCTCATAGACATAGATCCTGCCAGATTTCCTGTCGATCGTGACCCTTGCAGGATTGACAAGTCCCAAAATTTTCTCGTAGCTTTTCGCAAGCGAATCTTCCAATTTCTCGACGATGTAAAACTCGTCGATTCCGCGCTCATGCGCCAGCGACTGCAATGCATCAATCAGATTAGTGTTGTCTGCCATCTTCCTAAACTTGCCTTTCTAATCTATTATTCTTTAAAAATTCCTTTTTAAATTTTTCCAATTAAATTTGCTCTTTTAATGTTGTCAAAATCGAGTTTGCTCTCGCCATTCTCATCTTCAACAACAATCGTTTTTCCTTCGACAGCCAAAATTTTACCGTTAAAATTTCTTCTGCCTTCGACAGGCATCTGCGTTCTGATGTGCGCTTCGCTTCCAACAAACTGCTCAAAATGCCTCAAAAGCACAAGTGGTCTGTCAATCCCAGGAGAAGAAACTTCCAATGTGTAGGGCGCATCGAACGGGTCGATCTCCTCGATCGTCGGGTTCAAACACGCTTGCGCACTTGCCAACTCTTCAAAAGAAACTCCACCTTCAACGTCAATGAACACTTTCAGAATTGGAGACTTCTTTGAGCCAACGACAGAAACGCTGACGACTTCAAAGCCGTTTTCATCCGCCACTTTCTCAAGTGAGTCGAAAATCTGTTTCTCAAATTCGCTAAGCAATTCTTCCTTTAGTCTCCTAAAATAAAAAAAGCGGGCGCACATGCCTGCTTTTCTAAACGCAAAAGTGTTATTTCCTAAAAGCTAATCAATTTTAACAAATAATTTTGTGTGTGTCAAATTGAGGATAGTGAAGAAAGCTGAGGGGTCTGACCCCTTGCGTTTTCCCAGTGTATGAAGGGTCTGACCCCCTGTGGATCCCCCCCCATACATAGAAAAGGGCACAAAAAAGACCAGCCGTGACAGCTGGTCTTGTTAAGCAACAAAATGTCAGTAGAGTTTTTACTGAATGTAGCCACCCTTTTTGAGGATTTCTTTTGCAGCGTCGAGTTTTGCATCGTTGACCTTGATGATTGGTCCTGTGCAACCCATGCCACTTTCTGCATAGATTCCCTCTTTCCAAAGGGATTTTTGCGCATCTTCCAAATCCATGACTTCGATGCCAGGAATTTGCGAAGTTGTTGGCTCCGCTGGTGGAGCTACCACCTCTTCGCCTGCACCTTCTGAGGACTTTGCTGCAGCTGCTTTGAGCTCTTCGCGGATTTTCTTCAATCCTGCGTTGTTTGCTGCTTGGAACTCTTTTTCTGCAACCTTAAACACTCCACCTCGCACAAGCTGTGCTGCATATTTGATCGCGTTTGCAATGACAGGAGCACCTGACGCGCGCGAAACAATCATGACGAGCTTGTTATAGCCCTCGCCGATTCCAGGACCATATCCATAACCCATTGCCTCAAATGATCCTCCCGTGCAATAGGAACTCATAATCTTTGAAAGGACATTGCCCGTCAAAGAGTCGCAAACCATTACGTCTGCTGAACCTTGCAAAACGTCGTTTCCGCGCATAACGCATCCGCCGTCTGCGCGTGAGCTTTCTGCAAAGTGGATGTCATAGCCACCATCAGCGAGCTGCTTCAATGCTTTTTCGCATTGACGAGCCCCGTTGACATTGACTATGCCCACGCTAGGCTCTGCAACGCCACAAGCTTTAGCAGTGATGATGCCATAGACTGCATTTAAAATCATTCCTTCAACATTGTCTGTTGAAGAAGTGCCTGTTGTTGTTGCGAGATACATCTCCTTGCCTTTTGCAGGAGTGATCGCGCGACCAACAGTTGAAACGCCAATTGGGAAAGGGAAATGCATTGTCACAGCGCCGTCAAGCTCGCCTGAGTCAAGCATTGCTTCCATTTTGTCGTGGCCTTCTTCGTCGTCTTTAACCTTGACGGTTGTCACTTCAGGGTGCTCAAGAGAGCCGATGTAGTAAACATCAACGCCTGCGCGTGCAGCCTCGACTGCAGCCTCCATGGCGTTTTCCTCGCCATGCTCGCTTCCCATTCCAGTGATGCCAATTTTTGGCTTAACGCCGATAGAGCCATCCTGCAAACCTTCCGCAACAGCGGTGAAAGTTTGTTTAATCATACCTTCGATTGAATTTGCCATAATTTTGACTCCTTTTGTCTATTCTTTACTCTTCTTATTCTGCAGTTAAGGAGTCTGCAAATTCCTTCATTGCCTTGCCGACCAAAACATTGACTTCTTCTTGTGTGACTGCACCTGAAGTCTCTTCCTCGCCAGTGTTTGGTTCGATGAGGAATGAAACGCCGTCGAAGAGGTTTGTCATACGACCCAAGAACAAAGAGCCTTTGCCGATGATCATCGCATTCTTGATTTTGCCACTCATGAGGTCTTCGCGAGCAAATCCGATGTATGGAACGCCTGATGGGATGTGACCTTGCGTTGGAGCCCAACCAGTGAGTCCGTGCTCTTTCAGGAAGTTTGGAAGATCTTTTGGTGTCATCTCTCCACCTTTAGCAGCAAGAGCACCAATCATCTTATAGTTTGCCTCTGGAACGTCACCTGCACCAGCTGGCTTTGTGATGTCCGGGTTCTGCATTTCTGGAGAATATTTGTCAACGTCAGTGATCTTCATGCCAACCTTCTCCAATGGAGCTTTGACAAGAGATGTGATGACAGCTTGTGGAGCAGAACCAGTTCCGACTGAGTGGCGTCCGCAAACTTCCAAGTTAATGAATGGGTTAACGCCGTCGTTTTGTGTGAGAACAACTGCGAAACCACCCAAGCAATCCTCAAGCACTGGCATGTCTTTTTCGACATGGTTTTTGCCGTTCATACCAAGCTTAGCTGTGCAACCGCCAGATGTGACAACGACTGTTTTATATGTGCCTGCAGCAACAAGAGAAGCAGCGTTGATGATTGAATGGCAAGGAGCAGCGCAGAAACCACGAGTGTCAGATCCTGATGCGTTTGAAAGACCAGCGACCTCTGCCGCAGCCTTTGCGAAGTTGCCACCACCACGTTGGTTCATGTCACCGCAAGCCTCTTCAGCGCAGTCAATGACATATTCGACTTCGTCTTTTGAAATGCCAGCGTTGCGCACAGCATAGAGAAGAGCAAGAACTGAAGAAGCTTTGCTCATCAAGTTCTCATGCATAACATGGCTTGAGAGGTTGACATCGATGTCGTGAGCTGGTTTAATGCAACCAACGAGTTTACCATCATTAAAGAGTGGCTCTGCATGATCGTTGTCAACGAGGTCCTGGATTTCTGACTCTTCAACACCCTCGAGAACGCCGTTTACGATTTCTTCGTCGATGATTTCATTGGCAGCAAATTTGTCTTTTGTTGCAGCAACAAAACCTTTCTCGAGCTTGACAACCTCGAATTGGTCGCAAACTTGCACGAGAAGCAAGAATTCGTCTTGTGGCATGATCTCGCCATATTTACCAAAACGCTCTGCCCCGTCCATTTTTTTGTCATAATAAGGGAACTCGACTTCTGCGAGATCATCAGGATGTGCATTGCCGATGTAGACCTGATTTGGCCAATAATCAACAGCGTCCTGATAGGAACGGATGTGCTTTGGGCACTCCTTCAGATAGTCACCATCAGGGTTAACAATCTTTTCTGTCGTTTGTGTTGTGCCGTTTTGCATAACCATGTCAGGAGTGTGAACCAAGACATAGCCAGCACCTTTGATAACTGGTTTCATAAAATTTTACTCCAATCGTTTAATAATGTTTGAAAACCACACATAACATTTTACTCTTTTTTAACACTCGACAATCTAAAAATTCGACGAACAGCGTTTTTTGTTTTTATCTCCTCCAAAGTTGAATTGAAAGTTTTATAATAAATTAGTTTATTTTGTTAATAAAAAAGGAGGGGCTATGCCTATCAAAGTCATTCACGATTGCGACCCAGGTCACGACGACGCTGTGGCGATGTTGCTTGCAATCGGAAATCCAAACATAGAGCTTTTGGGCGTCACAACTGTCGGAGGCAACCAGAGCCTTGACAAGGTAACCTACAACGCGCGTGCTGTCCTAACCATGGCAGGGGTAAACGATGTGCCTGTTTGCGCTGGATGCGACCGCCCAATCATACGAGATCTCGAAGTTGCAGCGTCCATTCACGGAGAAACTGGTCTCGACGGCGTTGAGTTGCCTGAACCGACAGTTCCTCTGCAAGACATGCATGCTGTCGAATTCATAATTAAAACAATTATGGAAAATGAACCGAACACTGTGACAATTGTGCCGACTGGTCCTCTCACCAACATTGCGATGGCGGCGCGTCTGGAACCGAAAATTGTTGATCGAGTTAAAGAAATAGTTCTCATGGGTGGCGGTTATCACACAGGAAACTGGAGCGCTGTCGCAGAGTTCAACATAAAAGTTGACCCAGACGCAGCACACATTGTCTTCAACGAACCTTGGAAAGTGACGATGGTCGGTCTTGATTTGTCCCACCAAGCACTTTGCACGCCTGAAGTGCAAGGGAAAATTGACGACATCGGGACACCACTTGCTCACTTTGTTTCTGGACTCATGGATTTCTTCAGATTGACCTATCAACAAAATCAAGACTTCGTTGATCCCCCAGTTCACGACCCATGCCCAATGGCCTATCTCATCGACCCATCCGTTATTCAAATGAGAAGGTGCCCTGTGACTGTCGAGATCCACGGAACAGAAACTCTTGGAATGACTGTTGCAGATTTGCGAGGGCCAGAACCATCAGAAGATGAATGTCACACTCAAGTTGCGACAAAGCTTGACTTCGACAAATTCTGGAATTTGGTAATTGATGCCGTTAAAACAATCGGCTAGAAAGGTAGTTTTTAAGAAAATGACTGACGGAAAAACCTTAGATCAGGGCGGAAAATCGATCGTTTCTCTCATGATTGCACTTCTTGTTGCAATTTTTGCTTTCCAGCTCAACTCTTCCATGCTCACACCTGCGCTTGTTCAGATGCAAACCGAGCTCAACACGACCGCAGTTGAAATCGGTAACACCCAGACAGTGTTTTTCACTGCTTGTGCGCTGTTCTCGCTCTTTTTACCTCGCTTGGCTGATCACCTTGGGAGGCGGAAAGTTCTGACAGGAATGCTTGCAATAACAGCTATTGGATGCATTGTCAGTGCAATGGCTTCAAACATAACTTTTTTGCTGATTGGGCGCGTCATGCAAGGCGTTGCTGGACCAATCGTTCCAATGTGCCTCATAATGTTGCATCAAAGAGTCACCGAAGACAAAAAATACGCAAAATTAATGGCAATTTTAACATCAGTAAATGGAGGCATTGCTGGAGTCGACGCACTTCTTGGTGGCTGGCTCACAACTGCCTTCGGTTTTCGCTCAGTCTTCCTGACGATGGCGGTTGTTGCAATTCTCGCTGTCATTTTGGTGTTGCTCTTTTCAGAAGAAAGCAAGTCGGAGCAATCTGTTCATGTTGATGTTGTTGGAATGATAACTCTCGGCATCGCATTTTTGGCGGCATATCTAGCAATCAACGAGCTCCAACAAGCCACAATCAGACCTGTTGTTTTGGCAGTTCTCATTGTTGTGGCAGCGATTTTCTTCGTCATCTTCTGGAACGTTGAAAAGAAGAAAAGCGATCCGATGGTGTCAACGAAATATCTCAAACAGCGTCGCACGTGGGCACTTCTGACAACAACCCTTCTCACTATGATGGGTGTTTTTGCAATAATGAATGGAGTCGTTCCAGCAATTGCGCAAGATCCAGAAATGGGAATTAACTTAGGCGCGGACATCGTCAGCTTTGCAACTTTGACGCCTTATGCATTGATCGGGCTTGTTTTTGGACCTGTCGCAGGCATATTGGCTTCAAAATTCGGCTATCACGCAGTTTTAAAAGGAGGACTTCTCGTTAGCATTGTTGGTGTTTTGTTCGGGATTTATCTCTGCACAAACCCAACCGTGCCTGCAATCGTGGGCATCAGTGTTGTGCTTGGCTTTTCCTATGCAGGAACTGCGAACATCATGTTAAATGGTCTCGGAATTGTTCTTTCTCCAAAAGACAACACTGGCTATCTTCCTGGAATGAACGCAGGCGCTTTCAACCTTGGAGCTGGTCTTTCCTATGCTGTCCTTTATTCAGCAATGAATGCTTTCACACTTTCATCTGGAGCAACTGCTGGATATGTTGCATCCTTTGTTGCTGGAGCAATTCTTCTGTGCTTGGCTCTCGCAATGTCCTTGCTGATCCCTAAAGCAGAAAATTGCGAGGAATAAGTTTTAGGTTTTAAGTAGCAATTAAATGCAGAACTTTAATAGAAAAATAATCGTTTTTGGCAGTCTCAACATGGATCTCTCGATTGAGTGCGACCATCAGCCAGAGATTGGAGAGACTGCCATCGGCAAAAAATTCATAACGAACGCGGGTGGCAAAGGTGCCAACCAAGCAGTCGCTTGTGCAAAAATGGGTGGCACAGTTCACATGATTGGCTCGGTTGGAAAAGACATGAATGGCGATCACATGATCGCCTCTCTCAACTCGCATGGTGTCGATTGCAACAAAATTTTTCAGGTGAGTGAGCATCCGACAGGAATCGCGATGATAACTCGCATCGGTGGAAACAATTTCATCATCGTTGACGCTGGCGCAAACGTCTCGACGAACATTGAAACAATCTGCGATGCCCTCGACGAAGTTGCTATCACCAACGACATATTCTTAACGCAGCTCGAATGTGACATTGAGACAACTTGGATCGCTCTTCACGAAGCAAAAAGCAGAGGGCTCTACACAGTCATAAATCCTGCCCCAGCGAAGCCTGTGCCAGATCAAGTGTTGGCAACGCTTGACATGATCGTCGTCAATGAAACTGAATGTGAAATCATAACTGGGATTTATCCAGAGGACAAAGTTTCAGCCAAAGAGGCATCGAAAACTCTTCAGATGAAGGGAGTAAAAACTGTCGTTATAACGCTTGGCGAGCGTGGATCGCTTGTCTTCGACGCTGATGAGGTGATCGAGTCAGTCCCCCCAGAAACGGAAGCAATTGACACAACTTGCGCAGGTGACACCTACATCGGCGCACTTCTCGCTTCAATTTCGCGCGGAGAGGCACTTCGCGACAGCATTGAAATCGCAACGAAAGCTTCCGCTCTGACAACGACAAAAATCGGTGCTCAGCAGTCCATCCCAACGCTTGAGATGCTGAACTGCTGAACTGATAAAATTCCTCACAGCAACTTATCGCTAAATTTCTGATAATCCAATGAAAATTTAATAAATTTATTAATTCGTAAAATGCCTGCATGCGCAGGGTCTGACCCCCTGCATTTCTCCAGCGTACGCAGGGTCTGACCCCTTAAGAGGTGTTAGGTGTTAGGTGTTAGGTTTTAAAAAATCATGGTAGCCATAGAAAAAACCAGAAACGGACGGTCTTTAGAAACAAGTTAAAGTAAATCAACAATGTCATAAACTATGTTGTTTGCTTCGAACCACTGCAACAGTTCCATCGGGGAAAGTGCGCGAATTTTTGACAGTTTGAAATCCTTTTGATTTCTTGTAATGATGAAATCGGCGCTTATGGTTTCAGCACAAGCTGCAACGACTGAATCTTCAAAGTCGGTCCAGCGCCTTTTCAGTGCACTTGCAATTTCGCTTTGTGTAACAGGCGCAAGCTTCAAAAAGTCAAGGTCGGTCTCAATTATTTCCTGAGCTCGCAAACTTCCATATTCCTTAGCCAAAAAATAATTTATGTCGTTCACGGTTGATGCCGAAATGAAGTTCTCTGTTTCGCCCAAACATCCAAGCAAAGTGACAGTGCGAGAGTCGTGGTAAAAGGGTGCTCTGCGCAACAAATAATCAAGAACAATGTTAGTGTCCAGAAACAGTCGCATATCTATCCTCAAGCCTAGCGCGCTTTAAATCTTCATCGGTTGCATCCTCAAACCCCCGAACATAAATTGAGTCAATCCGAGCAATTTTTTCCTTAGCCTTCGCAAAATCCACCCTTTCGGCAGTCAAAAATTGAACATCGTTGTTAATTGCAACCTGTTCAAACATTTGCCGAATGGCATCCGAAGCCGTGAGCCCTCTTTGCTGCAAAATACCAACAGCTTTGTCTTTTAAATCGGAATCGATCCTCGATGTAACAACAGTTTCCATGGAAGCACCTTTTGTAATACGAGTAATACGTTAATTATAGCACAACAGCAGGGGTTAGGTGTTAGGTTCAAAACTACCTGTCACCATAATGTGTTTTGCATTGAACAATCTCGAGTAAATCGCCATTGATCCTGAACACAAGTCTGTTTTTGCCGTCAATCCTAACACTCCAAAAGCCAGAGAGATCGCCCTTTAGTGGTTCTGGTTTCCCAGAACAGGCATATCCGTTTCTTGAGATGTCCTTGATGAGCGAGTTTATTTTCTTGACTAGTTTTTTTGTCCTGTTGTTGCCAAGAAACGTATTCCTGCCAAGCGTCAGTGTGCCAAACAATCTTCAATTTAAGCCTCAATTAGCTCATGGGTCACCAGATTGTTATCATTGTTGACGTCTTCGATTCTCGAACGCAAAACCGCAACATTGGCATCGGAATAGAAAGGGTCTGCTGAAACATCAAAGGGCACTCTGCGCTCGCGACCCAAACGTTTTAGGTAAATGTTAATCGCAGTTGACAGCGACATGCCAATCTCAGAGCAAACGCTTTCCGCCTGCATTTTAACGTTATCGTCAACCCTTAAACTGATTTGAGACATAATCACTCCTTTTTTTATAATGAAACAATTATATAGCATTTGGTAGCATTTGTAAAGCATGCTGCTTTTAATTAGTTAACATTCTAGTGTCAGGTTTCGGGCTTGCAATCATGAATAGAATTATGATTAAACCAACCTGCCATAGTCCTGAGAACCGTGAAACACGTGCAAAACGAAAACTTGCTCGCCTTCAACAATGTAAATCAAAACATAGTTGTTAACTGGCGCAACTCTTCCATTAAATGCCTCAATTTCGGGTCTTGTTGAAATTCCATAAAGTTCAGGCAATTCTGTAAGAATGTCGACCTGTTTGTTGACCTTAGCAAGAAAGTTGTCCTTAGCCTGCTTGGAATGTAATTCATTTTCTAAGTAGTTGCAAATTGAGAGAATCTCACTTTGAGCAACTTCTGTTATTCTAACATCAAACACCAGCGTTAAAGGCTTTTAAGAAATTCGCGCATTGATGAAGTTTTTCCATCACGGACCTGTTTAATTGCCATTCTCATTTGCTTTTCCAGCTCATCAGAATATGAACAATCTTTTTCTCCAGACGCTCTTGGAACAAACGGATTTGATCTTTCTTGTTGAACTTCGTTATGTTTAACTGGCGCACAAACAGGCATTAGCAATCCTTCGTCAAACTTCTCTGAGGGACTTCCCCCATAACTTGGAGATGGCTTTACAATCGCGCCACCTTATGCATAATTTATACTACATTTCTTGTTGATAATTCCCTGAATTAGGTGTTAGGTGTTAGGTTTTAGGTTTTAGGTTTTAGGTTTTAGGTGTTAGGTGTTAGGTGTTAGGTGTTAGGTTTTAGGTGTTAGAAAATCATAAATTACACTTTGTAACTTATTTGCTAAAAACAGGGATTACTCTGGCAAAACATTCATGGCTACATATAATCCTCTCATGCTGTTTTTTCGACGGAAATGAACGGCT
>CAVAWT010000019.1:0-19973 GCA_963592435.1 Oribacterium sp.
GCGACCAGTCGGTCAGCGGGCTTCGTTTTCGCACGAATCTGCTCGCGCAGATCTGCTTCTCGCTCACGCTTCTTCAACCTTTGTGTTTTTTTAGATTTATGGCTGCCATGAGTTGAGAAACGCCCCCGCTCTCACTCAAACGCCAAAATCTTTACTATGTTTGTTATTGATGTGTAATAAAACCCTAGTTCCAAAACATCAGAAGAAACGCTGTTTTCGTTCCATTTGATATACTTTGTTTTTACATGCCCTCTTTGAGTCCACAAATCAACAGACAGACCCTTCGCGTCTTTTGGAATGTTGATTCCTGCGGATTCAAATTCCTCTTGCAAAGTGACACCCCGCTTCTTCATTCTGTTGCAAAACATGGTGTATTCATTGCTAGTAAAATTCGTACCGTAACTTTTGAAATCATGATAGCCTAATTTTGAAACTATTAGCATTGCTCTAATAGTCTCGTAGTTGTTGATGTCATAAATGTATGCTTTTCCGTTGTCGACGTAATATTTTGTTTCAACCGTGGAGTCAAGAGTAGGTTTGATATTACCAAAATCTTTCCTTCCGCGTCTATTATATGCAGCTTTTATATGCTCAGTAACTTCTGGGTTTTCTGCCACGTAGACATCGACACCTTTAACATAAAGACGAGCTTTAGCGTCGGTTCTTTTTATCAACGCGCGGTTTGTTAATTCATTGCTTGAATTGACATAGAGCCCCATCGCTTCGGTCGACGTAGGATTCAAAGGTGAATAATAAAGAGAGATCTGTGACACTGCGTCGCTTAGCGTTTTTTCCAAATTCAGGCGATACGCCTCGCGAATGTTGTAGGAAGAAGTGTCGAAGTTATAAATGTAGGTGCACGATTTATCAAAAATGTCAATTGGATTGTTTTGCGTGTTTTTCAAATAGCTTGAAACTTCAACGAATTTCTCGTCGAGATGCTTGATGTTATCCGTAAAGCCCATAAAACGCCCATCGCCCTTTGCATCAGCATCCTTCATCGCCTTGATGAGCCCCCTGCTATATTCGTAATACAATTTGCCATTCTTGTCTGCTATCGCTTGCTCTCGATCACGTTCCGCTTGACCACTTTCGACATACGGATCCGCTATGTCTCCTTGGTTGGCTTGCACATCAGCTTCGTTGCCTAACCCCTCAGACCATTCTTCTCTTTGACGCTCAGCTATTGCTCTTTGCGCTTCTTCTTCATACCATCTTGCATATTCTTCATCGAATATCGCTTTTTCAACATCTTTAAGCTTAATATCAAGAGTGTTTTGAAAATCGTCGCTTGACGCGTATTCGTAATATTTGCTTACGCGATTGCAATATGTTTCAAGTTGATTCAACTTTGTGTTAAAGTCGCGCAGGCTCTCCATATATTGAAAGCTTTGAATGTCGTTTAACATGAATGTGTGCTGGTTCAACGTGTTTTGAACCTCGGTGATTTGATTGGAGATTGAGTCCAGCTTTTCCATCTCTTGCTGGTGGTCCGACTTGATGACTCCCGACAGCTCAAGAATCGTTTTAACGGCGGTATATGCTGTTGCTGCGTTGGACACAACGCTTGAAATTGTGCCGAATGTTGTGTTGCCAAACCCACCAACGATGTCTTTCATTGTGTCAATGTCAGCTGCGGAAAAATCGCGCCCCATCTCTTCTTTTGTGTAGTTTCTGTAATATGAACTCTCTTCACTCGCGGCTTCTCCCCATGTGTTTGTCATTGCGCCTGCCGCCAGAGTGAGCACGCCTCCCATCTCAAAGTTGTCAGCGTCACTGTCTCCTGCTGGCACAGAAATTACGAGTTCTGCCACGCTGTCGCTTTTTTTGTCAAGTGAGACAACTTTTCCTTCTGCGAATTCCTCGCCCAAAGAAATTTGCGATTTGCTGAAATTGTCAGCAAAAGTGCCACTGTTTGCGTAAAGCTCTAATGTGAATTTGAGGTCACTGCCTTGCTTTTCAACAAAGTCAAACACTGGATAGAAATTGGCTGTTGTAAACGATGATGAGAATGTCTGGCCGTCAGCCAATGTGACAGTTTGCCCGTCAAGAATTTCTGCTGCGCTGTTTGCATCAGTTGCACCTGTAACATCCAACGTTAGTGTGACCTGTGTGTCGCTGTCTTTTTTAACATCTGTAACGTGAACATCTTTTTCAAATTTGATGCTGTCTTTAGTGAGAGAATTCGTGTCAGTGACTCCAACAAGCGTGAGAGGCACCGTCACTGTGCTGCCGTCCGCGCGCAAATCTTGCGCGACAAACTGCGCTTGTTCTGTTTGAACAGGGATTGAAACTTTTGCATCAACTGCAGCGTCTGTGATTGCATCCTTGCTGACCTGCACAATTCCGTCAAGATATGCTCCTGAAGACTCATGTTTTGCAACTTCGCCTGTCAATTGCATTGTTAGATTTTTGCCAGCACTGGAAATGCTTTCAATTGTTAAATTTTCAAAAGCGCCACTCAAAGTGACGTCTTCTTTTGCTACGTTGTCAGAATAGGTGCCTTCCTTGAGCTCAAGTGTTAAGCGAATTTCTTTGTCTGTTGAAAGAACAAAATCGATGTTCGGCTGAAGAAGGTCTTGAGGATATTCAACATCGATGTTAGCAGACGCTTCGTTGTTTGTGCCAGTTTTGCTTTTCTCAACAGTTATTCCATAACAAACAGGCGCGTTTTCCTTAACTTTTGAGTCGGCAAACGTGACTTCAATCGTGTCGTTGCTTTTGCGCGTCACTGATTCAATTGTTGCTTCAACTGTTTTTGCTTCCAAATTGTCAACGCTCGCTCCTGCTTCCTGCAATTTTTGGATTTCTTCAACGTTTGCCTGCGTGTCGTCGTATTCAACTGCAACATCTGCAGTCGTCAAATCGCTTTTGAATTTTGCTCCAGGAACTGTGAGAGTGGTGCTGAACTTGCCTTGCGCGTTATATTCAACAGGTGTCGCTGAAACTTCCACGTTTCCCTTGTTGTCATTTTTACTACATCCAGGAAGGAATGATGCTGATAAGCATAAAGACAAAACGACGCTGATAACTTTTGATGTTTTTGCGAACCTCATTTTAAACCCCCTTAAAACTTGAATAAGTTGGTACTTTTATCCTAGCATGAGCCCTGCTTCTTCTCTACGGGATTTCGGTGAGCATCGACTCAGTAGGGCATGGCTACCATCAATTTCCCAGAGGAGAAGGTATAGTTGGTGGAGTAGGCGGTTTTTTGAGATTAAAAATGCGGTCGATGTTATTCTGAGATTCTGGCAGTTGTTAGCAAAGGCATTGATGAGGCGAAACAGTGTTTTATGATTAGAGCTAAGTAAAAGTGTTTCCGTGGTATAATCCTCCTATGTAAATTTTCAAGAGGGGTTAGTTGAAGATGGATAAAGAAAAAATTCTAGCTGAACTTGACGCTTTGTTTCGACAGGGTAAGATCGCTGAAGCAGAGCTTAACATGAATGCATGGCTAACTGAGGGTATCAAGCGAAAAGATCACAATCTTTGCTTGATGATGTATAACGAACTCAGTGGTCTTTACCGCTCCACAAGCAGGATTCCGCAAGCTGTTGAAGTTTCAGACAAGGCGATCAGTCTAATTCCAGTCATGGGTTTAAACAAAACTGTCCACCATGCAACAACGCTCTTAAATGCTGCCACTGCCAGAAGAATGGCAGGGGATTATGATGTTGCGCTCGGTCAATTTCTGGAAGCGGAAAACATATTGATGACGCTCGGGCTTGAAAACACTTATGAAATGGCAGGGCTCAAAAACAATTTGAGTCAGCTCTATCAAGATCATGACAACCACGAAAAAGCCTTAAAGAATTTGGATGACGCTTTGAGAATTGTTCAGAGCTTGGGTGCAAATGAGGGAGACGTTGCAACAACACGCGTCAACAAAGCAATTTCTTTGATAGCACTCGGGCGACTCGATGAAGCAGAAACAGAAATTCAACAGGCTTTAAGTTACTATTCAACGCCTGAAGGTTTAAATTCTCCTCATGTTGCTGCGGCTCTTTCTGCGTCTGCCGAACTTGCAAGCAAGAAAGGCAATTATAAAGAAGCTGAAGGTCTCTATGAAAACGCACTCAAGGTGACGGAGGACAAATTTGGCAAGAATTATGCCTATGAGGTCATCAGCAAAAATTTAGAAGAAGTTAGGCGCAACTTATGAAGGGACTAGAGCTTTCTCAAAAATACTACGAAGAAGTTGGTCTTCCAATGCTTAAAAGTCGATTTGGAGACCACATTGACAGAATCGCAGTTGGGCTTGTCGGCGAAGGGTCTGAGGTGCTCGGATTCGACGATGAGATTTCTCAAGATCATGATTTTGGACCTTCTTTTTGCATGTGGCTAACTAAAGAAGACTATGACAAATTTGGGCAAGACTTAGCTTTTGCTTATTTGAACTTGCCAGGGGATTTTGCTGGCTTCAAGGCAAGAAAAAAAGAAGTTCATGCAGGAAATCGTGTTGGAGTTTTTGAGATCTGTGACTTCTACCGCAGTTTTGTTGGTGACAACCAGCCACCCAAAGACATGCTCTGCTGGCTGCATCTCCCAGAAGACAAGTTGTGTGCTGTCACTTCTGGCGAAGTTTTTGTTGATCCAGTAGGCGAGTTTACGGAAATAAGAGAAAGTTTAAAAAGCTATTACCCAGAGCCAGTTCGCGTCAAAAAAATTGCCGCAAGAGTTGCAAAAATGGCGCAGTCTGGTCAATATAATTATGCACGGTGCATGAGAAGAGGAGACGTTGTCGCAGCAAGCCTTGCTCTTGATGAATTCATCCGCGCAACAATTTCTGTTGTCTATCTTTTGAATAAAACATACATGCCCTATTACAAATGGATGTTTCGTGGGATGAAGAATTTCACAGTTTTGCCTCAACTTTCTTCCGCGATCGCAGAGTTGACTCTTGCAGGGGACACATCCAGTGCTTGGGATGAACCGCACGGTCCAAACTGGAATCCATACGTCAACATGGATGACAGGAAGGTTGTCATTATAGAAAGAATTTGCGCTGATGTCATAACAGAACTTAAAAGGCAAGGTCTCACCAGCTTAGATGACGATTTTTTGGAGCCTCATGCATGGCAAGTGATGGAGAGAGTTGCCGATGATGATCTTAAGAAACGGCATGTGATGGAGGGTTAGCATGGCAAAAGCTGACAAAATCGAGAGACTTGTTTCGCTCGAATGGGAAGATTTTCAACAAGTAAACAACGAAGGAGGAAGGGCATCGTGTCAGGATGACTCTGAGACTTTCTTTATAATGCGAAAAAGCTATTTTGAACCTTTAAGTGAAGATGTTATAGATAACATTTTGCGCGATTTCGAGTCTGCTCGCTCAAATGGCAGAAATTTAGTGAGTGAAAAGTATGCTTGGATGATGAAAAGCACTGCACCGAATCAGTTCGTGCAAATCTGCGATTCTTTGAGTGAACCTTCTGTTACTGCAAAAACATACCTTGAACTCATTGTTGTTTATGAGATTGAATGGATGGATGAGTTTAGGGCGAAGTTTGTGAAGCTTGGCGACCACGGCAGACCAATTCGCACAAGTGAAGACACAAGCGACAGCACATCTTTTGAGACCTATCTTAGAGGTGAACTCTACACCTATTCTGAAGACACGGTGCTTGCCTACTATAACTTCGTTAAAGGTTTGAAGACTGAAGGTATCAATCTGATTTCACAAACAATGGAAAACGAAGTGCGTGCATATGGCTATTCAAGCCTCGCTGATGCAGAGGCAAAGCTCTAAAAGTGGAATATAAAGACAAGCTTAAGCAATGCGACCGCGAGTGCGCCACGGCACTTCTTGGGTTGCTTTTAACAATTCTTGTGTGGTTATTCTGCGGTTTTGGACTGTCTGGCCTGGATGTCACAATATTTGCGACTCCTTTGTGGATTGTGGCAGGTCTTGGCGGAACTTTTTTGTTTGCCTGCATTTTTTCAATTGTGTTTGCAAAATTCGTCATGAAAGACATCTCGCTTGATGAAGAAGAGCAGGACGTCGAATAGGACATGAGCGGTTTTTTGACGATTGTGCCATTTCTGGCATTTCTTGGCGTGTGCGTGCTGATTGCGTTTCTTGTGCGCGTTAAAAAAAGCACCAACAACAACTCATTCGTCTTTGAGTATTTCATAGGAAATCGCGCACTCGGTGGCTTTGTTTTGGCGATGACTTGCATTGCAACTTATGGCTCCGTCAGTTCATTTGTTGGCGGACCAGGACAGGCCTATGAAGTCGGTTTTGGCTGGGTATATATGTCGGCAGTGCAAGTGACAAGTTTGTTTTTGCTCTATGGCGTTATGGGCAAAAAAATCGCTCTCGTCGGCAGAAAAATTCATGCTGTCACTGTCATCGACATAATTCGCGCTCGTTACAAATCAGAAGCTCTTGCCAACATTAGTGCAGTCATCATTTTGCTGTTTTTTGTTGCAATGATGGTCGCTCAATTTGTCGGAGGTGCAAAACTTTTTGAGGCGGCAACTGGTCAAAGCTATGTTGTTGGACTTGCAATTTTTGGGATCGTTTCAATCCTCTTCACATCCATCGGCGGTTTTCGCGGAGTTGCTCTCACGGACACACTTTGCGGAATTGCAATGCTCGTCTGCATTTTTGTTCTCGGAGCTGGCATTTTAGGCGCTGGTGGTGGCTATGAGTCAATAATGTCTTCAATCGCGTCAAACAATCCCGAACTCCTTGAACCTTTTGGAGGTGGGAAAATGGATGCAGGGCTCTATCTCACTCAGTGGCTTTTAGTCGGTGTTTTCACATTCGCACTTCCACAATCGGTTGTTCGCTGCCTCGGTTTTAAAGATGAAAAAGCTCTTAAAAAAGCAATGGTGGTTGGCACAATCGTCATCGGCATCATGATGATTTGTGTTACTTCTCTGGGAGTTCTGGCGCACGGAGTTTTGAGCGGAAGTGCGAAAGAGATGGGAGTGACAGTCGACGACATCATACCTCTTGCAATTGTTAAATCGCTTCCATCTTGGGCTGTTGGGATTGCGATAATTGGTCCTTTGGCTGCATCGATTTCAACAGTGAGTTCTCTTCTCATCATGTCGTCAAGCTCAATTGTGAAAGACTTGAGTATGCACAGAAAAAGCGAGAAGGATGTTAACTTAAGCAGAATTTCTCAATTGATAACATTTGCTATTGGGCTCATCGTTTTGGCTTTAGCTATTGTTCCACCTGACGTCATATGGAAAATTAATATGTTTGCGTTCGGCGGTCTCGAAAGCGCATTTGCTTGGGTGTTCTTCTTCGGACTTTATTGGAAGCGCGCTAACAAAACGGGTGCGCTGGCTTCGATGATCCTCGGAGTCCTGTCCTATTGTGTCGCAATGGGGTTTGGTTTTAAGATCTTTGGGCTTCACCAAATCGTGATCGGCATGACAGTTTCTCTGATCGCAATGATTGTGGGTTCTCTTCTCAGCAAAAAAGAAAGTCCAAACGATTTATTTTTCTAAAAGCTTTTCTAAGAAAAAATTAGTTCTTGATTATTTTTAAGTTACGAAGTGTAAATTATGTCATTTGGATTAGATAATCGCGTTTGACTTTTTCTCATTGCATAAAAAAAGAATTAGTTTTATAATCTTTGTTTCAAGTGTTTTTTTAAGATACTTTTAAGAATGGAGCTAAAACGTGGCAAATGAAGGTAATCCGAGGCGTTCTCGTCATGCGAGAAGCAATGCTAGGTCTGGTGGTCACATTTATTCAGACACGCCAGTCCAAGAAAATCAAACATCAAAAGCGACTCAAGTCAGAGACATTGACTTGCCAGTGCTGGAGGATGATTTTGAAAGCGAGACTCTGGGTAAACCAGTAATCACTTTTGATCATGTCACTCACATCTATCCCGCACAACCGAACAAACCTGCGCTGAGCGATCTTTCTCTAAAGATCTTCGCTGGTGAGTTTTTGTTTCTCGTTGGTCATTCTGGCTCAGGAAAATCCACATTCATTAAGTTGATAACCCGTGAGCTCAAGGCAACGCAAGGCACGATCATCATCGCTGATGAAGACCTCTCTCACATGAGAAACTGGAGAGTGCCCTACCTAAGACGCAACATCGGGTGCGTCTTTCAGGACTTCAAGCTCCTTCCAAACAAATCTGTTTATGAAAACGTCGCTTTTGCTCTTGAGGCGATCGGAAAGTCAAGACATGTTATCAAAACGCAAGTGCCAGAGGTCTTGAGGCTTGTCGGTCTTCAAGAGAAGATGAATAAAAAGCCTGACCAGCTATCTGGTGGCGAGCAACAACGTGTTTCAATTGCAAGAGCGATCGTAAACAGGCCTCCACTTCTCATCTGCGACGAACCGACAGGAAACTTGGACCCACAAACATCGTTGGGGATCATGGATTTGCTTGAGCGAATCAACAAGACTGGCACAACTGTTCTTGTTGCAACGCATGACCGCGAGATGGTCGACAAGATGAGGCGCAGAGTCATTGCGCTTGACAGAGGTAAGCTAACGCGCGACCAAGACAGGGGGGTGTACGGTTTCGATGACTAGTATTTCAAGATTTTTCCGCGAAGCCATACAAGGCTTCACAAGAAACGCTTCGACTGCAATCGGGTCGATCGTAACAATTTTCCTTTCGCTTTTGATAATCGGAATGTTTATGGCAGCAGGCTCGATGCTTGATTCGCTCATGAGTTCGGTTGAAGACGAAGTGTCGATAACGTGCTACATAAAAGATGATGCGACCGAATCGCAATATAACGCCATGATGACGAAAATCAAGAGTTACGATGCTGTGAAAACTGTCAGCTTCACTTCAAAAGATCAGGCGATGGAGAATTTTAAGAAAACGAATCCTGACATCATGGACGGATTGGATGGAAACAACCCACTGCCTGCTTCGATCGATGTTGAACTCTCTGATTCGCAAAAAGTTGTTGAGGTTGCAAACAAAATTGCAGCAGATTCAGATTTTAAGAAAATTTGTGACAACGAAGAAAACCCAAGCGATTCCGTTAAATATGGGCAGGGCACAGTTGAGCGTCTTTTCCAGATAACAAATTATGCAAGAATAGCTGGAGTTGCAATCATTCTAGTTCTTGTTTTCATCGCCTTGATTTTCATAAACAACACAATTCGTCTTGCAATTCTTGCTCGCAAACGAGAAATTGCAATCATGAGACTCGTTGGCGCATCCAACGGATTCATCCGTGGACCGTTTTTGATGGAGGGCGCGTTGCACGCGATCATCGGTTCGCTTTTGGCGATCGGTGTAATCGAACTTTTGCGCCGATTGGCTGTTCCAAGACTTCAAGACATGATTAAGTTTTTGAATTTCAACGTCGATGGCTCTGTATATTTCATGATTTATGTTTCGCTCATCGTTTTTGGTCTTGTCATCGGCATCATCGGGTCTCTGCTTGCAATGAGGAGATATCTCAAGGTCTAGGGCGGTTTTTAAAACTTGGCTCAAAAGAAAGACAAAGCGCGACTTTCAAAGCTGTTAAAAGAAAAGGCGAGGACAAGGAGGATTGTCGTCGCCTTAGTTTGTTTCGTTGGTTTCTGCGTTGCTTTCATGCTCGGGTTTGCTTTCAGGAGTCAAGTGACATTGATGGATTCATTAGGAATTCCTGTCGGCGAAGAGTCTTCAATTAACGTGTTGAAGGGGCATTCGACAGAAGTTACCAGTTCAAAATCTTCAGTTAAATCTGTCTATAATTCCATTTCTAAAAGGATAGAAGAGGTTGAAGACGTCTTGGCGGAAAATTCGTCTGACTCTGTCGACTTGGATGAGGCAACAAAGACCAGCATAACAGAGTTGCTGAAGACAACAGAAGACCCTTATGCGAAGTACTACACTTCAAGCGAATATTCCAAATTGATCAATGACTCAAAGACAAACCAATATGCTGGAGTTGGAGTGTTGCTCAACGAAATGAATGGAAGGTGCTATGTCGCTGACGTTTTTGCGGGTTCAGAAGCGAGCGTCAAAGGAATCAAGACAGGAGATTACATAAAGTCGATTAACGGTGAAGAAGTTGTTGGAAAAAGTTCTACTGAGGTGAGGTTAATTGTTTCTTCTCAGGTGGGCAAGACGATTGTCGCAAATCTTGTTAGACCAAAATCTGCCTATGGCGAGACAGGAGATGAATATTCTGTCATGTTGCAGGTTTCAAATCAAAACGTTGAGAACGTGACAAGCGAAGTGGTGGACAATTTGGCCTACATCAACATTCACCAATTCAACGATGAGACCTCATCAGTTTTGACATCGAAGGTGAAAGAGATTGATGGAGATGTTGAAGCCTACGTCATCGACATGCGCGACAACCCT
The DNA here is from genome assembly GCA_963592435.1 of Oribacterium sp. Taxonomy (GTDB): domain Bacteria; phylum Actinomycetota; class Coriobacteriia; order Coriobacteriales; family Eggerthellaceae; genus Phoenicibacter. Next base: position 10,299 of record CAVAWT010000019.1, read on the forward strand.
GGTGGATATATGACAGGTGCTCTTGATTGCGCTTCTTCTTTTTTGGAGAGCGGAACACTTGTTTCAATTGAGTCGGTTGATGGCTACAGCGACAGAACAACGCAAGGTGAAACGATTACGAACAAGCCAATCATCATTTTGATTAATTCTAACACTTCAGCTGCGGCTGAAGTTTTTTCAGCGGCGTTGCACGACAACTCAAGAGCTGTTCTGATCGGGCAAAAGACTGCTGGAAGAGGCACGGTGGCTGCGATGAGGGAGTTGTCATTTGGCGGTGCTGTGCGATACACAGCGGCAAGATACACAACTCCAAGTGGCAATCCAATTGACAAAAATGGAATTAAGCCCGACATTGAGATTTCCGACATAAACTCCTTAGACATGGAATCTGACTCACTAATCAGCGCCATTGAAAGTGCAATTAGCATTTCAAAAGGATAACTAAATCTCTTTTTTAAGTTTTTTGAAACGTTTTGCTTTTTTTGTAGTAAAATAAAAATTCGCGTGTAAAAGCGCATGAACAAACCTATTAAGTTAAAACTTTAAGATAACTCAAGGAGAAAAAAATGGCAGTACCTAAGCAACGAACAGGAAGAATGAGCACACATCATCGCAGGAGTGCAAACGATCGTGTTGATGCACCAGCAAAGAGCACTTGCCCAAAATGCGGACATGCAAAGCTTCCACATCATGTTTGTCCAAATTGTGGCTCCTATCATGATCGTGAAGTCATTGTTACTGACTAGGTTATTAAGAAGATAAAGAAACTTTCATAGATTTTAATTTTTAGCCGCATGGGCATTTTAGTTCATGCGGTTTTGGTGTTTGTATGAGCAAAAAAGACGTAAAAATTGCAGTCGACATTTTCGGGGGAGACAATTCACCTGACGTCTGCGTTCAGGGCGTGAAAGATGCCATCAAAGAAGACGAAGGTTTGACAGTTTATGCTGTCGGAAAGTCAGAGGTCGTTGAGGAACTTGCGAAGGCTTCAGAACGGATCATCGCGATTGAAGCGACAGAGACAATCGGGATGGAAGAACACCCTGTTGAAGCCATCCGCACAAAAAAGGATTCAAGCATCGTTGTTGGAGCGAAGCTCGTCAAAGAAGGCAAGGTTGATGGGTTTTTCTCAGCGGGGTCAACTGGTGCAGTGCTGAGTGCCGCCACCCTCGTCACTGGAAGAATTAAGGGAGTCAAACGCCCTGCCATCGGTGCAATTTTGCCAGGACTCGATCACCCTGTTTTGTTGATGGATGTCGGTGCGAATGCTGATTGCAAACCAGAGATGTTGTTGCAATTTGCCAAAATTGGGACAGCATACATGTCTTCTGTTTATGGTGTTCAATCTCCAAAGGTTGGTCTTTTAAACATTGGTGAAGAAGACGAAAAGGGAAACGCTTTTTCAATTGAAACAAATGAGCTTTTGCGCGACAATTTGACAAACTTTGAAGGAAATTGCGAGGGTAGAGACTTGTTGCTCGGACCTTTTGATGTTGTCGTTTGCGATGGGTTCACGGGCAATGTCGCCCTGAAAACAGTTGAAGGAACAGGCAAGCTCATGATGAAGCTTTTAAAGAAAACTTTTTTGAGCTCATTAAAAGGAAAAATTGCAGCTGCACTTCTCACATCAGACTTAAAAAACTTAAAAAAGACAACAGATTCTGAAGAACAAGGGGGAAGCCCACTCCTTGGAACAAAGGGTGTTTTTGTCATTGGGCACGGGTCTTCTGGTGCAAAGGGCATAAAAAATGGAATTTTAGAAGCCGCTAAAACTGTCAGATGTGATCTTGAAAAGACGATAGAAAACGCGTTAAAATAAGAGGTAGAGTTTTAACAGAAAGTTTTTATGGATTTCACTGATGAACAAAAAGAGAAGCTTGAGCTAGTGCAAAAAATTGTCGATTACCAGTTCGACGATCAAGAACTCATTTTGAGCGCAATAACGCACCCTAGCGCCATCGAAGGCAAGCCTGTTAGGTATTCATATGAGCGTCTGGAGTTTTTGGGAGACGCAGTTTTGGGGACAATCGTCGTTCATCAAGCCTATGTCTCTTTTCCTGAGATGGACGAGGGTGGCTTGACAAGGATTAAAGTTTCACTTGTCAGTGGCTCAACCCTTTCTGAAATTGCAGAAGAGCTCGGGTTTAAGAATGTTATCGTTTTTGGGTCATCTGAAGCAGGAACAGGAAAACGGGGAATGCATTCTGCTCTTGAAAACGTTTATGAGGCAGTCGTGGGAGCTCTCTTTTTGGATGGCGGAATTGACCAAGCGAAAAAATTTGTTAGCGCAACTCTCATCCCAAGGATGGATGTTCACATGGCTGACAAGCCCGAGAATCCTAAGAGCATTTTGCAGGAAAAGTTGCAAGCTCATGGCATCACTCCAACATACAAATTGATCAAGATGGAAGGTCCACCGCACGATCGGACGTTTGTTACCCAGGTGATAGCAAGTGACATGCCTCTTGCGAAGGGCAAGGGAAAGTCAAAAAAAGAAGCAGAAGCAAACGCTGCTAAAGCGACGCTCACTCAAATTGATAAACACATCTCTCGCATCGAGAAGAAGAAGAATAAGCAGCCAAGTGGGTTCAAGCTTCCTACGGACATTCTTTTCAAGCGAGACAAACAAAACAAGTCACAAGACTAACGTTTAAATAAAGAACATCTGTGCATTTAAAATCGTTGACATTAAAAGGATTTAAGTCTTTTGCTAAAAAGACGACTCTTGACTTTGATGAGGGAATCTCTTGCGTCGTTGGACCAAACGGGTCGGGGAAATCTAACATATCAGACGCAATTTTGTGGGTTCTGGGAGAGCGAAGTGCCAAAAACATCCGCGGAGATTCGATGCAGGATGTCATTTTTGCAGGTACAAAAGCGAAATCGAAGAGCGCGATGGCTGAAGTTAGCCTTTGTTTAGATAACTCTGATGGCACCCTAAATTATGATTTCACAACGATAGAGATAACAAGGCGGATGTATAGGAGCGGGGAGAGCGATTATTGGCTAAACAACGCTCCAGTGCGACGACTCGACGTTCTGAACATTCTTCATGATTCGGGGCTTGGCGAGGGAACCCATTCGATCATCTCTCAGGGATCACTTGACTCTGTCCTTTCTTTTGACGATATGCAGCTTAAAAGCATAATCGAGGAAACTGCAGGGATTCTAAAGCATAAGCAAAAGAAAATAAAGTCATTGAAGAAACTCGAAGCGATGCAAGCTAACGTTGACAGAATTTCTGATGTTGTGCTTGAGATTGAAAGGCAACTTGCTCCTTTAAAAAGACGTGCTAAGAGGGCAGAGACCTATCTGGAAATCAAAGATGAGTTAGCAGATGCTAACTTAAAAATTGCAGTTGACGATCACAGAAAAGCAATTACTAAAAAAGAAGAATTGCAAAAAAGTGTCGAGACCAGCGAAAAAACGTTGAAAGAAATTGAAGAGCTGATCGAAAAAACCAATGCTGAAATTTCGGAATTAACAGAAAAAATTCAAGAGCAGAACAACATCTCAACAAAAAACGATGCTAGAGCCAAAAAATATAGTGAACGATTGAGCAAACTTGAGTCGAGTTGTTTGCTTCTTAATCAATCAAGGGATCAGCTTAATTCTTCGATTTCGAGATCCACTGAAGATGAGACGCGTTTGCAGGGTGAAATTGAAACTTTAAATCAAAGCGAGCGCACAGATGAAGATCACCTCTCCCAAGCAAAAAAAGAAAAAGAAGAAGTTGATTGCAAAATTGCTGAGTTGCAAAATGAGATTGATGAGTTGCAATTAAAAATTGATAAGTTAAATGAAAAAATCTCACTGTCTTCTTCGGAGAGAACAGAGCGCCAGAATAAAATTGATGAAATAAATGACGAGATAAACGAAAGAATTGCTGAAGCAGAAGGTAAAAAAGCAAAAAGGCGCTTCTTGGAAGAAAAGAAAGAAGGTCTCATTAAGAGTTTGGAACACGCTGAAAACACGCTGAGTGAAAAGCGTGATCAGATCTCAGATGCACAAAGTCTCATCGAGGACATGAAGAATCGTGATTTAAAAGCAAAAGACATGACCTCAACGTGTTTAAATGCCAGAAAGAGCGCTGAAGATGCATTATCAAAAGCTCGCATAGATTTGGATGCTTGCAAAGCACAGTTGACAGCACTGGAAAAAATTGCAAAGACTCAAGATGTTACTGCAAGCGTTTCTGACTTCGTTGAAAAGAGCGGAAACGTTGGCGCAAATGATTTTTTGATGAAGTCCATTGACGTTGACAGAGAATATGAGCAAGTCGTTGAGGTTGTTTTAGAGAATTTCAGAGAGGCGCTTGTTGTTGATGACAGCGAGATTGCTCTTGGAGTTCGTTCGGAGATGGGCGATTCTTCGCCGTCACTCACTCTTGTTTTGGGCGATGATGAAACTATTTCTGATGATGTGACAAACAAAGACTGTCTTCTTAATCATGTCAATCCAGGCGTGAATGCATCAGTTGCGATTCATAAACTGCTAAACAATGTCTATGTTTGCGAAACGCTTGAAGAATGTTTTAGTGAACATAAAGCGCACAAGGATGCTTCGTTTGTAACATTGCGAGGCGAGGGTGTTTACTCTGACGGGACAGTCAAGCTTCGAGTGAAGGACGGAATGAAAGAGGAATCTGGAGTTTTAGCTCGCAAACGCCAGATTGAAGAATTGAAAAGCATTTTGGAAAAAAATAAAAAGAATGTTGAAGAACTGACAGAGAAAGTTGAGGCGTCTGTTAAGTCTTTATCTGAGGCGCAAGAAACTTCGCTTAAGATCACTCAACAACTTGCAGAAATGCAAGCCAACATGCAAGCTTCAAAAAGCGATTTTGAAAGAAGAGAGACAGAGCTTGAATCTCTAAATTTTTCACTTGAAGAGGTAATCAACGAAATCAATAACATTGATCAATCATCGAGCGAAGAAGGTCGCCTGTCCGTTGAGGACCTAAGAAGTTCGCTTCAAGCTCAAAAAGGTGCTTTGACCACACTTGTTTTAAGGCTGACAAGCTTGGAAGAGGAATCGAAAGAATTAAAAACTCAGATGGAAGAAAAGACTAAGGCACTTTCTGCAATGAATCCAAAACAGGCAGTTCTTGGCGAGAGGTGTGATCATTTGAGTGCTCTTGTTGCTGGTTATGTTTCAAGAAGAAAATCTTTAGCTTCAAGGATTGAGAGAATTGGCAGAGAGAAGCAAGCAATTTACGATAAGATTGACTTTGTCACGGAGATGGCTTCGATTTTGAGCAAGCTTGCAACCTCGTTTGAAAGTAAAGTTTCCCTCTTCGACACAAACAATCCACAAGCTGAGTCTCAGATGAAGCAAATGTTTGAACAACTTTCTCGTTTAAGAGAGCTTGCAAATGAAAAATCTAGAGAAAAAGATGCAATTTTTGGAAAGCTTTCAGAGCTAAAAATTAACTTAACGAAAGTTGATGTTTCGCTTAAGTCTGCCGATGAAAGAATAAGTGAAAATTTTGAGGGTGAGCTCATGAACGCTCTTTCTCTCCCAGAGTTAACGAACAGAGAAGAAGTGTTTAAGCGAGCATGTGAGTTGTCGGAAAAGATGAAAAAACTCGGTTCAATCGATCTTTCTGCCAGAAGAGACTATGAAGAGCTCCAGGAACGTTTTGATTTTTTGAATTCCAATTTGGATGACATAAAGGCTTCAATTTCAGCAATCGAGAAGATTGATGGTTTCATCGAGAAACGTTTCAAGGAGCAGTTTTCATCCACATTTGTTGACGTTAACAGCAATTTTTCGGAGATCTTTCAAAAGTTGTTCCCCGGTGGATTTGGAGAGCTGTCGTTGACTAATCCTGACGATTTGGAAGAGACTGGAGTTCAGATTTCTGCTAATCCAGCTGGCAAGAAAATCAGAAAAATATCGCTTTTGTCGGGTGGTGAAAAATCGCTCGTCGCAATGTCTTTTCTGTTTGCACTTCATTTTGCAAGAAAGACGCCTTTCTATGTTCTTGATGAGGTCGAAGCGGCGCTTGACGACACAAACCTCGTTCGCCTTTTGACATACATCGACTCAATGCGTGGCGCGTCTCAGTTCATTTTCATCACTCACCAGAGAAGAACTATGGAAATGTCGGATGTTTTGTTTGGAGTTTCAATGGGCAGCGATGGAATAACTAAGGTCATTTCTCAAAAACTAAACGTTGACATGTTAGACTTAAATGAGACAGTTTAATTTTAAGTTTGTGGAGGTCAAGAAATGGCTTTTTTAGACTCAATTAAGAGAGGGCTCGAAAAAACAAGGGACAATTTTAACGAACAAGTTAACTTTTTGCTTGATCGTGGACCTGAGCTGACAGAAGAGTTTTGGGAAGATTTGCTTGAAGTGCTTGTTTTGGCAGACCTTGGTGGGGATGTTTCGCAAAACATCATTGACGAGTTGAAATATGATGCTACTGCAAAAGGACTTCCTCATGCCTATGCAGTTTTGGACGAGCTCGACTTGCGAATTGCCAATCAATTTGAAAAGAGCGAAAAGGACATTTTTTCTGACGATAAGGCATGTGTTCTGTTTGTGGGTATAAACGGAACAGGCAAAACAACAACTGTTGGAAAACTTGCTAAAGAAGCAAAGGATGCTGGCAGAAAGGTCATTTTGGGCTCAGCAGACACTTTCAGGGCAGCGGCAATTGAACAACTTGAAGAGTGGGCGAATCGCGCACAAGTAAAAATTGTCTCACGAGATCGAGGGGCAGATCCTGCGAGCGTGTGTTATGAAACTTTAGAAACTGCAGAAGCAGATGGTTGTGACCTTGTGCTGATCGACACTGCTGGTCGCCTTCACACGAGCGATGATTTGATGAGGGAACTTGAGAAAGTTGTGTCAGTCGTTCGCAAGCGTGCAACAATGAACGTCTACACAGTTCTTGTTATCGATGCAACAACTGGTCAAAACGGGCTTGTTCAAGCTGAGAAGTTCAACAAGGCACTCGATTTGGACGGAGTAATAATAACAAAACTTGATGGCACAGCGAAGGCTGGAATTGCTGTTCAGATTTCAAGTAAGCTTCATCTCCCGATTTTTAGGATTGGAGTCGGTGAAGGAATCGATGACTTAAAGCCATTTGATGCTCAAGAATTTGCAAAAGCGTTGATCGGCGATTTTGACGAAAGACATAAACAATAGCCAAATCTATTTATATAGGGGTAAAAAATGTTAGAAAACTTAAGCGATAAGCTAACTTCGGTTTTTGACAGTCTAAAAGGCAAAGGAAAGCTGACAGAAGAAGACATCGAGCTTGCTGTCAGGGAAATTCGCCTTGCTCTTCTTGAAGCAGACGTTAACTATAAAGTTGTAAAAAGTTTCACAAACAAGACTAAAGAGCTCTGCATGACGAGTGATGTGATGGACTCCCTCACTCCTGCACAAAATGTTGTAAAGATTGTTCTTGATCAGTTGACAGAGCTCCTTGGAACTTCAACATCAAGAATTGAATTTTCGGCACGAATACCAAACGTCATCATGCTTGCAGGTCTTCAAGGCTCTGGCAAAACAACAGCAGCAGCAAAACTTGCATATAAATTAAAAGGCGAAGGCCACTCACCGCTTTTGGTTGCTTGCGACATCTATCGACCTGCAGCTAAAGATCAACTGCAAACTCTTGGTGATGAGATCGGAGTTAAGGTCTTTCGTGAGGACATTGAAGATGCAGTGGCAATCGCAAAGCATGGTGTGCAAAGTGCCATTGACAATATGAATGATGTCGTCATCGTTGACACTGCTGGCAGACTTCATGTTGACGAAGAAATGATGAACGAGTCGATCGCCATAAAAGAGGCAGTGAACCCTGAATATGTTTTGATGGTCGTCGACGCGATGACTGGCCAAGATGTCGTTGGAGTTGTTTCAGCGTTTGCAGATGCTCTCGATTTCGACGGCGTCATTTTGACAAAGATGGATGGCGATGCCCGTGGTGGTGGCATTCTGTCGGTGAGAGAAGTCACTGGCAAACCGATCAAGTTCATATCTTCGGGGGAAAAGCCCGATTCGCTCGAAGAATTTCACCCAGACAGAATTGCAAAGAGAATTCTTGGGATGGGCGACGTTGTTTCTCTCGTTGAAGCTGCCGTCAAAGCGCAAGAAGACGAAGAAGCAGCACTTGAAGCTGAAAAAATTGCGCGTGGTAACATAACGCTCGATGACTTTAAGATGATCAATTCGCAAGTTCAAAAGATGGGCGGAATTGCAAAAATTGTGGGTCAGCTCCCTGGCGGAGACAAGTCACTTTCTCAAGGTCAAGTTGACGAACATGCTCTTGATAACATGGTTGTCATAATTGACTCAATGACTAAGCAGGAGCGTCAAAACCCTGATGTTCTAAACGCTTCAAGACGTCAAAGGATCGCAAGTGGTGCAGGGGTTAGCGTGACCGAGGTCAACAACTTGATCAAGAAATTTAACGAAATGAGAAAATTGGTCAAGAAGATGGTCACTGGTCAAGACGAGAAAAAAGCGAAGAGGCCTCGCAAAGGTGGCAAAAAACAAAAAAAACGCTCAAAGCGCAGGGCAAATCCAAGCATGCCAGGCGGTCTCACAATGAAAGATATGATGGATCTTGCAAGCAAAATGAATGTGTGAGAGGTGTAAATAAATTTTCTTCGCACATAAAGCTCATTTTCTAGTATCATATAAAAGTTGCAAACATAAACGTTTTAAGTTTTTTAAAAATGTAAGGAGTAAGAAAAGACAATGGTAAAAATTCGTCTAGCAAGACATGGCGCAAAGAAGCGCCCATATTACCGCATCATCGCGGCAGATTCACGTTGCCCACGCGACGGTAAGTTCATTGAGGAACTTGGAAGATATAATCCATGCTCTGATCCAAAGTTCATCAAATTCGATGTTGAGAAAACAGAAAAATGGCTTTCTCAGGGAGCGCAGATGACAGATGTCGTTGCTAATCTTTGGAGCAAACGCGAAGGAGCAGGCGCCTAAATGACTGAGGTTTGCGAAAACGTCACAGGTCTTGTCGAATATCTCGTCAAAAGCATAGCTGATGACAAAGACGCTGTGAGAATCGATTCAGTCGAAGCAGAAAATGGCGACATCACTGTCAATATAAACGTAGATGAGAGTGATGTAGGTCACATTATCGGTCGAGAAGGACACATAATCAAGTCGATTCGTCGCCTCGCTCGTGCTTGCGCTGTTAAAGCAGATGTCCACGTGGATGTGGAGATTGTTGAATAAATGGTGTGACATTTGCACCATCACTTTTAAGAAGAAATTGATGAATGCCTGTGCATTTGAATGTTCAGGCATTTCTTTTTATCCCAAATCAGGCTTAGAAGTAAGCCTCGTTCCTCCTAAATTAGACTGTTTGAGAAAGCTCCATGTAGAGGACTTTTACGAGAAAAACAATCGATTTTTTATTAAATTTGAAGAGATAAAAGAGAAAACAGAGTTGCAGCAATTCGACTCTATGCACTTGCTCGTTTCTGAGAGTGTTGCAAAAACTCTTGAAAAACCTGTGCAAGACGAATTAATCGGTTGGAAAGTTAAGGACGCAACTTCTGATAAAGAGCTTATCGTTCAGGAGGTGATTGACATGCCAACTCAACAAATTGCAGTTTGCGAGGGTGAAGTGCAAGTTATTTTGCATGAAGATCTAATCGAAGGTTTGGACGAAGCTTCAAAAACAAT
>CAVAWT010000019.1:20271-29070 GCA_963592435.1 Oribacterium sp.
GTCATAGCGGCTCCGCAAGGCAGAGTTTTTGATGACAAAATCGCGCTTGAACTTTCCAAAGAGGAGCATTTGCTTTTCATTTGTGGACACTATGAAGGTTTGGACGAGAGAGTCTATTCTCTAGCAGATGATGTTTTGTCGATCGGAGATTATGTTTTGACTTCTGGTGAGCTCGGATGCCAGGTCATAATCGATGCAGTCGTTAGGAAAATCCCCGGTGTTTTAGGTGCGGAAAGTGGTGCTGTCAATGAGTCATTTTCGGACTATCTTTTAGAACACCCACAATACACTCGCCCTGAGAACTTTAAGGGGATGAAAGTGCCAGATGTCTTGTTGGGCGGAAATCACAGAGAAATTGAAGCATTCAACAGATCGGAATCGATAAAAAGAACTTGGAAGCTTCGACCAGATTTAATTGAGGTTGCTCTCAGAAAAAATGCGCTAAATGTTGCAGATTTAAAAACTTTAGAAAAGGTTAAACTTGACGCGTGCTAGACTTGAACACATTGAAGTATAATTTGTCACATGCGTTTTTTAAGTCAAAGAATTTATCAGGAGAAATTTTATGTCTGAGGAAAGCCTTGAGAACAATAGCCTTGAAAAAAGCAAGGGCAGAGGTTTTCTTGCAACACTTCTTTCTTTTGTATTGACGATATTAGCAATTTTTGCTCTTGCCTATTTTCTGAGAGTGTTCGTTGTCGAACCCTATTCGATCCCTTCTGGCTCGATGGAACAAACAATAATGACTGGGGACAGTGTTTTGGGTGAGAAAGTCACATTTAGGTTCAGATCACCTGAAGTTGGCGATGTTGTAACATTCACAGATCCTCAGCAGGAAAGCAGGCTTTTGATCAAGCGAGTCGTTGCAACCGCAGGTCAAAGCGTTGATTTGCAAGACGGAAAGCTCGTTGTTGATGGAGTTGTGCAAGACGCAGAATATACGCGCGGAAAACGTTCAGATCCGCTTGCCAATTCGATAGCAATTACGTCTTATCCTTATGTCGTTCCTGAAGGGTGCGTTTTTGTCATGGGAGACAATCGAGAAAACTCGCAGGATTCGAGGTATTTTGGAGGAGTAAAAATAGAGACAATCCAAAGCAAAGCAATTTTTGTTTATTGGCCATTTGATCACATTCATGGTCTTTAAACTAATAAAACATTTTAAGCGAAAGGAGAGGGTATGCAGCATCAAAAAGCAAGGGAAGGTTCGCAGACTTTTCAAGAAGTTGTCATGAATCTTCAAAACTATTGGTCAAAGCAAGGTTGCGTCATTTTGCAACCCTACGACATGGAAGTTGGTGCTGGCACAAATGCGCCAGCGACGACTCTAAAAACTTTGGCTGGAGAGAAGTGGAAAACGGCGTATGTTCAGGGTTGCAGGCGTCCTGCTGATGGTCGTTATGGCGAAAATCCAAATCGTTTGCAGTTCTATTATCAATTCCAGGTGATTCTGCAACCGTCCCCTGACGATGTGCAAGATCTCTACCTCCATTCGCTGGAGGCGATTGGAATTGACATTCATAAACACGATGTTCGTTTTGTTGAAGACGACTGGGAGAGTCCAACGCTCGGAGCTTGGGGTTTGGGCTGGGAAGTCTGGATCGATGGCATGGAGGTGACGCAGTTCACCTATTTCCAGCAGGTCGGTGGTTATGAAACATTCCCTGTTCCAGCAGAGCTTGCGTATGGCATTGAGCGTTTAACAATGTTCGTGCAAGGTGTTGACAACGTTTTCGACATTGAGTGGGCGCGTGACGCTGAAGGTCATGTCTACACATATGGTGACGTTTATCTTGAGAACGAAAAACAGTTCTCACAATATAACTTTGAAGAATCAGATCCGCAGTTTTTGCTATCAGAATTTGAGAAACGCGAGATTGAGGCAAACGAGCTCTTGAAGAAAGATTTGCCACTTCCAGCATATGACTCAGTTTTGAAGTGTTGCCACACGTTTAATTTGTTGGACGCTCGTGGGATGATTTCTGCGACAGAGCGCCAGTCCTACATCCTGCGCGTTCGTGAAATTGCTAAGGGGTGTTGTGAGTCTTATATGAAAGTTGTATGTGGCAAGGACGGAAAGGAGTAGGGAAAATGGCTAACACAAAAACATTTGCATTTGAAATTGGAAGTGAAGAAATCCCTGCTTTTGACTTGGCAGACGCGACAGAACAACTTAAAAAGATGGTTCCAGAATTGCTCGATGGAGCAGGAATTGTCCATGGCGAAATTGAAGTTTTCACTTCTCCTCGCAGACAAATTTTTGTCGCACACGACGTTGTTGAAGTGACAGAAGAAAAGCAAGAGAAGTTCAGAGGTCCAACAAAGAAAATTGCATTAAACGAAGACGGGACTCCAACAAAAGCACTGGAAGGATTTGCCCGTTCAAAAGGTGTTTCCGTCGATGATTTGACAGTTGAAGGAGAGGGCGACAAGGCGAGCTATTATGCAACTGTAACAACACCTTCAGTTAACGTGATCGATCTTTTAGATGACATTTGCCTCAAAACGATCAATGGAATAAAATGGCCAAAATCTTGCAACTGGGGCTCAACGCGGGAAGTTTATTCGCGTCCAGTGCGTTGGCTTTGCGCAATGTTTGGAAGCGATGTTGTTAAGTTTGCATATGCTAACTTGGAGAGTGACAACAAAACAGTCGGTCATCGTTTCCTAGACCCTGGTCCTCACACAGTGAATAACGCAGATGAGCTCGTCGATGTCGTCAGAAAAGCTAAAGTTGTTCCAACTCAAGACGAGCGTAAGGCGATTATTCTTGAAGGTGTTAAGAAAATCGAAGAAAAGACAGGCTTCAATGCGACAATTCCAGAAAAAACACTCGTTGAAGTCATAAATCTAAGTGAATACCCAACGCCTATGGTCGGTACTTTTGACGAAGAGTTCTTGAAGGTTCCTGAAGAGATCATTGTGGATGCAATGCTGATGCATCAGCGCTATTTCCCTCTTTATCAGCAAAATGGAAAGCTTGCAAACAAATTCATCATTGTTTCAAATGGTAATCCTGACAATGAAGACATCATCGTTGAGGGAAACGAGCGAGTTGTTGCAGCTCGTCTTTATGATGCGAAGTTTTTCTATGAGGAAGACTTAAAACATCCACTTGACGAAAACGTTCCTCGCCTTGATGAGGTCATTTTCCAAGAAAAGTTGGGAACAATAAAAGCCAAGAACGATCGCAACGTTGGTTTGGCAGACTATGTGGCAGAAATCGCCAACTTGAGTGATGAAGAGAAAAAAGATGCGTCGCGTGCAGCATATCTTGCAAAGGCGGACTTGCCAAGTCAAGCTGTTATTGAGTTTACGAGTGTGCAGGGCGTGATGGGTTCATATTACGCAGCTGCTCAGGGAGAAAACGAGCACGTTTCACTTGCAATTAAAGAACATTATTGCCCTAAGTTTGCTGGAGACAATGTGCCAAGCGAGACAGTTGGTAAAGTTATAGCTCTCGCTGACAAGCTTGACACAGTTTGCGGACTCATTGCAGTTGGTGAGCGACCAACAGGTTCAAAAGACCCATTTGGTGTGCGCCGAGCAGCTCTCGGATGTTGTTCGATCATGCAGTCGGGATTGAAAATTGACATTTTGCCTGCAATCGATAAAGCTCTCGAGTTGCTAAAAGCACAAGGAATCGACTTTGATGAAAAAGAAACAAAGGCAAGCATCGTAGATTTCTTCAGTGACAGAGCGTCTCAGCTTTCAAAAGCAGCTGGTTGCGAGCAAGAAACGATCGATGCAGTCATGGCATCGGGAGTCGAAGAGCCTCTTACAATCATTTCGCGCGCGTGTGATTTACAAAAGGCGAGAAGTGAGATGGCGGATGACTTTAACGATTTGAGCACCGCGTTTTCTCGCGCAATTTCCCTAAGTGACACTTCTGTTGGGATGGATGTCAATGAGAGTTTGTTCAATGACAACGAAAAATCGTTGATGGATGCAATAAAACAAGCGAAGGAAGAGGCAACTTCAATAATTGACAAAGACTATGCGGGAGCCTTAAAGGCTTTAGCAAAACTTCGCGGTCCGATTGACAATTTCTTTGAGACAACGATGGTTATGGACAAAGATGATGCCATTCGAGCAAACAGGATCAAGATCCTTAACAATTTCATCGATTCTTTCTCAGGAATTGCCGATTTCGGGAAATTTTCGAAGTGACACTTTGTGTAAATTGGAAATAACAGTTATTATTAATAATGTTAGTAGAGTATAGCTCTTTTTTCAAAAATGTTTTAAAGGAGGCTTCACATGAGTGAAACAAAGCGTGTTTTCGCATTTGGTAAAAATGCTGAAGGCGAAAATGTGACAGAGGGCAACGCGCAGATGCGCAGTGTTCTTGGTGGTAAAGGCGCAAATTTGGCTGAAATGGCAAACATCGGATTGCCAGTTCCTCCAGGATTTACGATTTCATGTCAGACTTGCATGGAATATGCCAATGCAGACAACTCATGGCCTGCTGGTGCACTTGATGAGATCGAGAGCTATCGCCAAGACCTCGAAGCAAGAATGGGCAAAAAAATTGGTGACGACACCGATCCGCTTCTTGTTTCTGTTCGCAGTGGAGCCCCAATGTCAATGCCTGGAATGATGGATACAGTCCTAAATCTTGGCTTGAATGATAAATCGATAAATGGCTTGATTGAGCAAACCCAAAACCCGCGTTTTGCTTGGGATTCCTATCGTCGTTTCATTCAAATGTTTTCAAACGTTGTCATGGGACTCGACGGTGATTTGTTTGAAAATGCAATTGTAAACATGAAAAATGAGCGAGGTGTCAAGTCAGACACTGAGCTGGTGACAGAAGATCTTCAAAAACTCGTTGAAGCTTTCAAAAACATTTTCTCAGAAAATGTTTCAGGTGACGAGCATCCAAAACTGGTTGTTAACGGCAAAGTCGAATTCCCTCAAGACCCAAGCACTCAGTTGCAACTTGCAATCGAGGCAGTTTTCGGCTCATGGAATAACCCTCGTGCGGTGCTTTATCGTCAAAAGAACAAAATTGCAGACGACCTTGGAACTGCCGTTAACGTTCAGTCAATGGTGTTCGGCAACAAGGGCGACACTTCAGCAACTGGTGTTGCTTTCACGCGCAACCCAGCAACAGGCGTTAAAGAATTTTATGGAGACTATCTCGTAAATGCGCAAGGCGAAGACGTTGTTGCAGGAATCAGAAACACTTCCCCAATTGCAGATTTAAAACACGTTGATGGTTTGGAAGATGCGGGCAAGCAACTCGAAGAAATTTTTGGAATTTTAGAAAATCACTTCCACGACATGTGCGACATTGAGTTTACAATCGAACAAGGTAAGCTCTGGATGCTTCAGACTCGCGCAGGAAAGCGCACAGCTGCAGCTGCACTCAAAATTGCAATCGATATGGTCGGAGAAGGCTTAATCGACAAAAACACTGCAGTTTGCAGAGTTGAGCCAGAACAGCTCGATCAGCTCTTGCACCCGCAGTTTGACAAATCAGCAAATTATGACATCCTAGCAAAAGGCCTGAACGCTTCTCCTGGCGCTGCAGTCGGCGAAGTTATGTTCTCGAGCGAGGACGTCGTTGAGGCTGTTAATGCTGGCAAAAAATGTGTTTTAGTTCGCTGGGAAACAAATCCAGATGACTTGGCAGGAATGTATGCTGCTGAAGGCATTCTGACATCGCATGGTGGAAAAACTTCTCATGCTGCTGTTATAGCTCGTGGCATGGGAACACCTTGTGTGTGCGGTTGCGAGGCACTTCGCATTGATGCAGAAAACAAAACTGTCAAAGTTGACGGCACTGACGTTGTCATCCACGAAGGAGACATGATTTCTCTCGACGGCTCTGAAGGAATTGTTGTTCTTGGCGCAGTCGATCTTGTTGATCCTGAACTCACTGGTGATCTTGACACAATTTTGGAATGGGCTGATGAGATCCGCAAGCTTGGAGTTCGTGCAAATGCAGACAATCCAGAAGATGCAAAGAAGTCACGTGACTTTGGAGCAGAAGGCATCGGTCTTTGCAGAACTGAGCACATGTTCTTGGGCGAAAGAAAGCAAATCATACAATCTTTTATTCTGAATGATGATGAGCTAAATCGTAAAAAAGCAACAGATGCACTTTATGAAGCGCAGGTTGGCGATTTCTATGAGATGCTAAAGGCGATGGATGGACTTCCAATGATCATTCGTCTTCTCGACCCGCCTTTGCACGAGTTCTTGGACGACCCTCGCGCACTTGACGTTGAGATCGCAAGAATGGAAGAGCGTGGAGCTGACGCAAATGAGATAAAAGAAAAACGTGAGTTGATGGAGAAGATCGACTCTTTCAAAGAGCAGAACCCAATGCTCGGTCTTCGTGGTTGCCGTTTGGGCATTGTTTATCCAGTGCTCCCTGAGCTCCAGGTTCGAGCTATCGCAACTGCTATGGCAAAATTGAAGAAAGAAGGTCTTGATCCAAAACCTGAGATTATGGTGCCGCTCACATGCACAGTCAATGAAATGGCTGTAATGAGAGAAGATGCAGAAAAAGTCATTAAACAAGTTGAAGAATCCGAGGGTGTGTCTCTTGACATTGAGATTGGAACTATGATTGAGCTTCCTCGTGCAGCTCTCACGGCTGATGAAATTGCGACGAAAGCAGACTTCTTCAGCTTCGGAACGAATGACTTAACTCAAACAACTTTCGGCTTTTCTCGAGATGACGTTGAAGGCGAGTTTATTCATAAATATCTCGCAGACCGACTCCTCCCAAGGAATCCTTTCGCGACAGTTGATGCTGGTGGCGTTGGAAAGCTCGTTAAAATGGGCACAGAACTTGGTAAGAGTGCAAATAAAAACTTGATGTGCGGTGTTTGTGGTGAGCATGGTGGAGACCCTGAGTCGATTCATACATTTGCTGAGTGTGGGGTTGACTATGTTTCTTGCTCGCCGTATCGCGTGCCGGTGGCTAGGCTCGCAGCAGCCCAAGCCGCACTCTAAAAGCGCGTGTAGTGGACATCTTCGCACTGCGAATGAGGCTTACGTAGCGTCAGTACGCTACGCCTCATTCTCGTGCGAATCTGACTCACTACACACGCTTTTTAATTTATAAGATCGCTACGCCTCTCTTTCGGGCGAATCTGCCTCTTTTCGTGCACTTTTCTTTTTTAGTACGCTACGCCTCATTCTCGTGCGAATCTGACTCACTACACACGCTTTTTAATTTATAAGATCGCTACGCCTCTCTTTCGGGCGAATCTGCCTCTTTTCGTGCACTTTTCTTTTTTAGTACGCTACGCCTCATTCTCGTGCGAATCTGACTCACTAATTTTCATGGGGTCAGACCCCGTGGATGCTGGGGGAAAATAATCCTCGAAAATATGAGGATGTGTCGTTTGAACTCGGCGTTACTTGCTAGTGTATAAATGACAAAACAACAAAATAAACTGTAAGTTTCCTTCATCCCGCATATGGTAAAATGGATTCAGGACATTTGGTTAAATGAAAATTCTGTTTTTGGTTAAATGGAGTGTATGAACTGGGATATGTTGAGCGACATATAGAGGGTGAAATTAAAGACGCACTTGGCACTTTTGGGGCAGTTGTTATTGATGGTCCTAAGTGGTGTGGCAAAACTACCACTGCTAAACGATTTGCAAATTCTGCATTGATGCTCTCCGACCCAACGAACGACTTTGAAAACAAGGCAAGGGCGCAATTGGATCCAAAGTTAGCAATAACTGGCAAATTCCCACGGTTGCTTGACGAATGGCAGGAAGTTCCAAAACTCTGGGATGCTGTTCGATTTGTTGCGGACGAGGCAGGCGACAAAGGCATGTTTATCTTAACTGGCTCTGCCACCCCTCAAGATGCGCAATTGCCAATGCACTCTGGCACAGGACGGTTTGGGCACATCCAAATGGACACGATGACCTCGCAGGAGCTTGGCATTTCAAAGGAAGAATTGAGTCTCTCCGCGCTTTTTGAAGAGGGAGATGTGAAACCTTTTAACTCTGCATATTTAGGAGACTTAAGCGCAGGAAACATCGCAGAGATGGTGGTTCGTGGTGGCTGGCCTGGCGTGATTGACCTGCCAACTTCAAAGGCAAAGCAGGTGTCAGAAGAATATGTGCAAACAATTTGCGAAATTGACGTTTCAAAAATTGATGACGTTAGAAGAGATCCGAACAAGGTGCGCTCACTCATGTTCTCGCTCGCCAGAAACGAATCGACCTACGCATCGCTAAACGCAATCACGCGCGACGTTTCTGTTTCAATCACGCGTCAAACTGTCGCGGAATACATCTCGCTTTTGCAACGCATGCACATTTGTGACAACATTCCTGCTTGGTATCCAGCGCTCCGATCGCCTGCGAAAATTCGAGAGGCGAAAAAGTTACATTTCGCAGACGTTTCCCTTGTGACTGCCACCCTTAGTGCAGATGTTGACGCATTGTTAAACGACTTTAAAACGCTGGGCTATCTCTTTGAGTCCCTCGTTTTACACGACTTAAAGGTCTATGCCAACATGTTTGGTGCAAAAGTTTACCAATATCACGATTCATCCGACTTGGAAGTTGATGCGATTGTTGAAAAGCCAAATGGAGTCTGGCTGCCAATAGAAATAAAACTTGGTGCTGTGCAGGCAGAAAAAGCGTCAGCTAATCTAGACAAATTCGTTAAGAAAATCACTGTAGCAGGCAATAAGCCTCCCATCTGTAAACTGGTAATTTACGGTTTCGGTACTCCATCTTCCGCGCCAGATGAAGGTTGCATCTATGCCGCCTTGGATTCGCTTTGCGCTTAATTTAATTTTCAAGGGGTCAGACC
>CAVAWT010000020.1:0-29063 GCA_963592435.1 Oribacterium sp.
CTTGCTTGCGTCAATTGCAGTTGTGTTCATGTGCATGTTTTGTCCAACGAGGGCAATTGCGGACGAGGTGGCAGCACATTCAATCGATGAGTTTGGTGTCAGAACAGACTATTACTCCTCGAAATCAGCGATTGAAGCTGGCTACACAGGCAAAGTGATTGTAATGGATCGAAACTGGAGTGCTTCTCCAGTGATTGAAATTGCTAAAGGCAAGACGATTACGATTGACATGAACGGTTACATAATGTATGGAGGAGCTGGAACAGCCATGATAATGAGAGAAGGCTCCAATCTAACTCTCACTTCATCGCAAAAGGTTGAGTTCGAATACTATGGCTACAGCGAGGTTGATGCCAGTGCGAACTGGGGGTATAGGGTCACATCGGGAGGACTGCTATCATGCGTACATGTGATTGACGCTAACACTTCCTCAACCGCCAGCTGGATGTATATGGAAGAATCAAGCACGCTAACGCTCGATAATGTTGCTGTGTGTGGCAACTGGAGTGAATGGGGTGGCGGTGTGATGCAAATCTATGACGACTGCGAAATTTATATGAAGAACGGTGCAACGTTTCAACACAATCGTGGTGAGGCTTTTGAAGTTCTGGGAGAAGATGTGCACATTTACATGGACAATAGCTCAATTAGTTATAACTTTGCTAATGTTGGGACTGGAGTTCATGGTAATGAAGAGGGCACAAGAGTATATATGGAAAACGGTTCCAGCATGAATTACAACTGGGGTGGAGCAATTTGTTTTGAGGATGATTATTGCAGTGTCAAATCTGAGGATAAAACTGCTGTCATAAAAGGAAATTACAGGAAAGCTGATGGTTGCGGATTGGTTTTTAGTGGTTCGCACAGCTTTTGTTACGGTATCACCTTCCAAGACAATGAATCCACCTGTAATGGAGGCGCGATCTGTGTTAATGGAGGGGATAACTACATCGAGGATTGCACAATAACAAATAACTGGTGTGGTAGTGGAAACGAAGGTGGAGGTGTTTACACCTCGCCCTATCGCGATATAAACCTTAAAGGGAAAGTTATCATAAAAAACAACACACGCGGAAAAGATGGTTCGGCAGATGATTTGTTCCTAGCAGGCAACTGGCTTTTTGATGCCTACATTCAAGGAAGTGTTGAACAGGGTTCGGAGATTGGCATTCGCACTAACTCAACTGGTGCTAGACTGTTAGCTAAAAACGTATCACCTTATTACGATGGCATTTACTTCATGGATATGATCAACTATTATGTGACTCATGGCGATGACCACGGCGGAGATTTGTGGCAACGACGCAAGTCTAACATTTTAATTTTCTAGACTTTTAAAGAAGGCTAATCTTTTGATTAGCCTTCTTTTTTGCTCTTTTTGATTTGAGTGGCACACTTCTTTTGTGACTTAAGAAATTCAAATTAGCTTAGATCTTGATAATGTTTTAATGTTGTTGATTTGTCTGATCACGGCAACAAAAATTCGTTTATAATGATTAAAGTTGTCTTTAAAAGCGGCACAGAGAGGTCGACAAGACGAACATAAGCAGTCAAACATAATCGCAGTTTAAACAGAGCAGTAACAGCTTATATTTTGTCGCTCTTTCTTTCGTGCCAAAAAGTGCATGGGAGTTTGACTTTTGAGCGTTAATGAAAAAAAATTAAAATCTGTCGTTTTAACTGATGAAGAAATCGACAGAACTTTAACTCGAATTGCTCATCAAATTTTAGAAGCTAACGATGGCGCAGAAAACATTGTCTTCGTTGGTGTCGTGACGCGTGGTGATTCGCTTGCAAGACGTCTTCGTCATAAAGTCATGGAGATTGAAGGTGCCGACATTCCTTATGGAAAACTCGACATTTCATTTTATCGTGACGATTTTGCCACAAACATAAATCCTGAGATTAAGATGACAGACATTCGTTTTGACATCGATGGAAAAGATGTCATTTTGGTTGACGACGTTCTCTACACAGGCAGAACAATAAGAAGTGCCCTAAATGCACTCATGGACATAGGTCGTCCTAAAACAGTGCAGCTTGCAGTGCTCATCGACCGAGGTCACAGGCAGCTCCCCATTCGTGCCGATTTTGTCGGAAAAAACGTTCCTTCTTCGACGAGCGAAGATCTAAAACTCTATCTTGAAGAGGTTGACGGAAGAAATGCTGTTGAGATCTATGAAAAAGGGGAGGAGTGAACCGTGGCGTTTTCTCATAAACATTTGATCGACCTAAACGACTATTCCGAAAACGACATAATGTGCATCCTTGAGAATGCCAAGCGTTTTAAGGCTGTAAACGAGCGAGCGGTCAAGCAAGTGCCGACTCTCAAAGGTGCGACAATCGTAAACATGTTCAACGAGCCTTCAACGAGAACGCGTTCAAGTTTTGAAATCGCTGAGAAAAGGTTGTCGGCAAACAGTCTTAATTTCGGTGGCTCTTCAACTTCAACAGTTAAAGGCGAGAGCCTCGTTGACACCGTTAAAACGCTATGTGCATACAAAATCGATTTGATTGTTGTCCGAGACAAACATGCAGGAGTTCCAAAGAAAATTGCGGATGTGAGCGGCGTTTGTGTTATTGATGCTGGAGACGGAAAGCACCAACACCCAACACAAGCACTTCTGGACCTCTATTCGATGTGGGAGCATTTTGGCAATTTTGAAGGTTTAAACGTCGGGATCGTTGGTGACATTTCGCACTCTCGAGTTTGTGGGTCTCTCATACCAGCCCTAAAAACTGTTGGTGCAAACGTTTGTGTCATTGCTCCTCCGACTGTCATGCCTGCTTCAGTGGAAGTTTTAGGCGCAGATGAAGCGACGAGCGATTTTTATAAAGTTTTGCCAGAGTTGGATGTCGTCTACATGCTTCGCGTTCAAAATGAAAGAATTGAAGGGGCACCTTTTCCTTCAATTAGAGAATATCATCAAAGATTTGGCTTAACAGAAAAACATGAGCACTTGATGAAAAAAGACGCTGTCATATGCCATCCAGGACCGATTAATCGAGGTGTTGAGCTTGATTCCTACATGGCAGATCATCCAACGCGTTCATTGATTCTAAATCAAGTCTACGCTGGAATTTTGGTGCGAATGGCTTCGATGTATCTTCTTTTGGGAGGTGAGTGAGACAAATGTCAACGATTTTAAAAAACGTCCGGGCATGTGATCCACAGCTTAATTTAGACGAAGTCACTGACATAGAAATTGAAGACGGATTAATTAAACGTGTTCAAAAAAACATTGATAGTGGTTCCCCTGATGTAATAGACTGCAAAGGTCAGGTCGCAGTTCCTGGACTGGTTGACGCCCACGTTCATTTGAGAGAGCCAGGTTTTGAGCACAAAGAAGACATTGAAAGCGGAACTCGCGCTGCAGTTAAAGGCGGATTTGTTAGTGTTTGTGCGATGCCGAACACAAACCCTTGCATAGATGATGCGGCCGGTGTTGAATATGTCAAGGCGATTGCAGAAAAAAAAGGAAAGTGTAGCGTTGAGATTGCGGGTGCTTGCACAAATGAGCGCAAAGGCGAGCTTCTCTCCGACATGGGTGACATGTTTTCGCACGGCGTTAAAATGTTCACTGATGACGGAAATGGCATTCAAAAAGCAGGTATAATGCGCCTTGTTATGGATTATGCAACGCAATTTGATTGTGTTGTTTCGGTTCATGCGCAAGATGATTCTCTTGTTAGGGATGGTCAGGTAAACGAGGGCAGGTGTTCGACGCGTCTTGGGCTTTCTCCGTGGCCAGCTCAAGGAGAAGAAATCGAGATTGAACGCGACATTGCGCTTGTCAGACTCACTGGTTGCCCGCTTCACATTCAGCACATAACGACTGCACGAGGTTTGGACCTTGTTAAGCGCGCAAAAGCAGAAGGGTTGCCTGTCACTTGTGAAGTGACACCTCATCACCTGTTTTTGTGTGAGGATGACATCGATGATTCTTACCCAACGAGTTTGAAAGTTAATCCACCTCTCAGAACAAGAGAAGATGCACAAGCTCTCATCGAGGGTGTTAAAAATGGAGACGTTGACATAATTGTGACGGACCACGCGCCACACGCGGCTTATGAAAAGGATCGCGAGTTTGAACTTGCACCTTTTGGGATGATCGGACTTGAGACTTCACTTGCTTGCATGTTAACAAACCTTGTTAACAAAGGAGAAATTGGGTATTCTGAACTCGTTCAATTAATGAGCGTTCGCCCTAGAGAAATTTTAAGAATGCCAAAAATGACATTGCAAGAGGGAAGTGTTGCAGACATAACTGTTTTTGATCCAAATAAGAAGTGGAGGGCTGGAGACGAGCCTTGGGAGTCGCGAGCTAAAAATTCCGGTTTCGATGGTTATGGATTTGAAGGAAAAGCAACACATGTTTTTGTTGATGGAAAACTAGTTTGCAAGGATGGAGAGATTGTTGAATAGTTTATCTGAAAAAATTTTGGAGGGGACAACCAAGCAGGGCAGAGAGAGAGCACTTTTGATTCTCGAAGATGGGACTTGTTTTGAAGGTTGGTCCTGTGGTGCAGCTGGGACAACTTTTGGGGAGATTTGTTTTAACACTTCGCTAGAAGGCTATCTCGAAGTGATAACAGACCCGAGTTATGCTGGGCAAATCGTGACGATGACCTACCCACAAATTGGAAATTATGGTGTCAACACCGATGATTTCCAATCTGACACTCCTGCACTTCGAGGTCTTGTTGTTCGAGACATGTGTCAGACCCCAAGCAATTTCAGAAGCGAGATGACGTTGCCAGATTTTTTGAAGAGGCAAAAGGTTGTTGCAATCGAGGGCGTTGACACGAGATGTTTGGTGCGACACATTCGCGAAAATGGCGCTATGCGAGCTGGAATCTCGACTGTCGTTTTAGAAAAAGATCAGTTGCTTGATGAAGTTAAGAAAAGTGATTCGATTGTTGGTGAGAATCTCGTTAAAACAGTTTCTTGTTCTGAGTCTAAAAATTGGACGAGCTCTGACCTACCTAAATCGCATGAATTTGCACTTTTAAGCAACAACACACAAAAACACAAGGTTGTTGCCTATGACTGTGGTGTTAAAAAATCAATTCTCCACAACTTGGTGAGGAGTGGATGTGATGTTGAAGTCGTTCCTTGGAACACTCCAGCAAAAGTAGTGTTAGACATGAACGCTGATGGCGTTTTTATGTCTAATGGACCTGGAGATCCAGATGCCGTTGGTGAGACATCGCAACAGGTCAAAGAGTTGCTTGGCAAAGTGCCACTGTTTGGGATTTGTTTGGGACATCAGATGATGAGCATTGCTGCTGGTGGCAAAATTGAGAAGTTAAAATATGGTCATCGTGGTGGCAATCAGCCTGTCATGAATTTGTTGACGCGACGAGTGGAAATAACAGCTCAAAACCATGGTTTCGGTTGCATTTTTTCAACGTTAGGAGATTTAGAGCCAAATTTTGAACACGTTCAACAAAAACAAGGAATCAACGGTTCAGCTGAGGATTTGCGAGTATGGGCTGAGGAAGGTGTTGCGCCGGTCGTTAGAAATGAAATGTTCGGAAGAATTAAGCTAACACACGTCAACTTAAACGATGGAACGCCAGAAGGCATCCAGTTTTTGGATAGCCGAGCTTTCTGTGTTCAATATCACCCAGAAGCAAATCCAGGACCGACAGATTCGCATTATCTATTTACAGCTTTTTGTCGCTTGATGGACGGTGAAGACGATTACTTAAACATTGACATTGCGAAAGATCGACTCGCTGAGTGGAAATTTGGCGAAGAGACTTTGGGGGAGGCGAGCTAGGAAGTGCCAAAGCGTGAAGACATAAAGAAAATTTTAGTCATCGGTTCTGGACCGATCGTCATAGGACAGGCTTGCGAGTTTGACTATTCAGGTGCGCAGGCGTGCAAAGTTTTGAAAGAAGATGGCTATGACGTCGTGCTTGTTAATAGCAATCCCGCAACGATCATGACTGACCCAGAGCTGGCTTTTAAAACTTACGTCGAACCGATAACAAAAGATTTTGTTAAAAAAGTCATTGAAAAAGAAAAGCCAGACGCTCTTCTTCCAACTCTCGGTGGTCAGACTGCCCTAAATGTCGCTGTCGAGCTTGCCAAATCTGGCGATTTGGAAGCCAACAATGTTTCCATGATTGGATGCGATCTTGAAGCCATTGAGCGAGGCGAAGACAGGAAGCTTTTTAATGAGTGCATGGAAGAGCTTGGAATCGAAACAGCACGAAGTGGCTATGCCTATTGTCTCGAGGATGCAGAAAAGATAGTTGCCGAAATCGGCTTTCCTGTCGTTTTGCGCCCGTCCTACACTTTGGGAGGTGCAGGTGGCGGAATTGCACATACGCAAGAAGAGTTGACAAGGATTGTAAACCAAGGAATTGATTTGTCTCCAGCTGGAGAAGTTCTCGTTGAGGAAAGCATTGAGGGCTGGAAAGAGTTCGAGATGGAGGTCATGCGCGATCGAGCTGGAAATGGGATCATCGTTTGCTCGATTGAAAATTTTGACCCGATGGGAGTGCACACTGGCGACTCGATCACTGTTGCGCCTGCGCAAACACTAAGCGATGTTGAATATCAGCGCATGAGGGTTGCTTCTTTGGCAGTGCTTGAAAAAATCGGCGTTGAGACTGGTGGATCAAACGTTCAGTTTGCAATCAATCCAGAAAACGGTCGCATGGTGATAATTGAAATGAACCCGCGTGTCTCTCGTTCTTCGGCACTTGCTTCAAAAGCAACTGGTTTTCCAATTGCGAAGATGGCAGCAAAGCTGGCTGTTGGCTACACCCTCGATGAAATAACAAACGACATAACAAAGGCAACACCAGCATGTTTTGAGCCTTCAATCGACTATTGCGTTGTCAAAGTTCCGCGTTTTGCCTTTGAAAAATTCGAGGGCACCGACGACACGCTCTCAACTCGCATGAAGGCAGTTGGTGAAGTCATGGCGATCGGCAGGACCTTTGAAGAAGCGCTTGGAAAAGCGATGCGTTCTCTTGAAAATGGGAGAGCTGGTCTCATTTTTGATGGCAAAGAGACAAAAATTGAGACACAAGAACAATTTGATGAACTCATTGGCAGGCCAACTCAAGATAGGGTTTTTCACATAGCAGAAGCTCTAGCTTCAGGCTTTTCTGTTGAAGAAATTAAGGAAAAGACAGGAATTGATGAGTGGTTTTTAAATAGGATGGCAGACGTCGTTAAAGTTGCCAAAAACATGCATGGTCACAAGTTGGACGAGCTCGACCACGATTCTTTAAACGCGATCAAAAAATTAGGGATTTCTGATGCCCAAGTTGCTCACATCATGGGCGGCGATGAGCGCTTGGTGCGAACAGTGAGGAAAATTTTAGGTGTTCGACCTGCATTTAAGACAGTAGACACTTGCGCTGCTGAGTTTGCAAGTCAAACAGCCTATCACTATAAAACCTATGACGCAAGCGAGACAGAAGTGGCCTCTGACGGTCAAAAGAAGAAAGTGATGATTTTAGGAGCTGGTCCAAATCGAATTGGGCAAGGAATCGAGTTTGACTACTGTTGCGTTCATGCATCTTATGCACTTCATGACGAAGGCTACGAGACGATAATGGTAAACTGCAACCCCGAAACTGTTTCTACTGACTATGACACATCAGACAAGCTCTATTTTGAGCCTTTGACGTTTGAAGATGTTATGGATGTCTGTGATGCAGAAAAGCCAGACGGCGTGATCGTCACTCTCGGTGGGCAGACGCCTTTGAAGTTGGCGCATGACTTGCAAAGTGCTGGCGTCAAAATCATGGGAACTCAGCCAGAAGCGATCGATTTAGCGGAAGACCGCGATCGTTTCAGCGCAATTCTTGACGAGCTCGAAATCGCTTATCCTCCTGCTGGAATGGCAGAGACTTTTGAAGAAGCATGCGAAGTTGCTAAAACAATTGGATTTCCACTGCTTGTTCGCCCGAGCTATGTTTTGGGTGGAAGGGGAATGGCGATTGTTTATGACACGCAACACTTAAAAACCTATATGACACAAGCTGCGAAGATAACTCCAGATCACCCAGTATACCTTGACAAGTTTTTGGAGGGCGCAATCGAGGTTGACGTTGATGCTTTGTGCGACGGGCAAGACGTTTACGTCGGTGGTATTTTGGAGCACATCGAAATGGCAGGCATTCACTCTGGCGATTCTGCTTGTTGCACGCCACCTTTCGCACTTTCTTTGGCAGAGAGAGAAAATTTGCGAGAAATAACGAGAAAAATCGCTCTAAAAGTCGGCGTTGTTGGATTGATTAACATTCAGTTTGCAGTGAAAGATTCGATCGTTTATGTCATTGAAGCAAACCCACGCGCGTCAAGAACAGTTCCTTTCGTTTCAAAAGCAACTGGCGTTCCTCTCGCAAAGTGTGCGGCAAGGATTATGTGTGGCGAAAAAATTGCTGACCTTAATTTGCCTGAAGAGAAGCGTGATTTTGATCACTTCTGCGTCAAGGAAGCAGTTTTGCCGTTTTCAAGATTCCCAGGTTCTGACAGTGTTTTGGGACCAGAGATGAAATCGACTGGAGAAGTGATGGGGATCGCTGAGAACTTCCCGCAAGCTTATGCAAAAACTCAGTTTGCGATCGATTATGATCTGCCAAAAAAAGGAACAGTTTTCATGAGTGTGTGCGATCGCGACAAACGAAACGTTTTCTCGATTGCAAGAGAAATCGAACGACTTGGATATGACATAATTGCGACTTCTGGAACAGCCCGCGCTTTGAAGGCTGTTGCTGTCAAGTGTCAAGAAGTTAAAAAGATATCAGAGGGCACTCCAAATGTTGTTGACAAAATCGCATCGGGAGAGATTGTTCTTGTCATAAACACTCCTTTTGGCGAAAAATCACGCGGTGATGGTTATGCAATTCGCTCAGCCTGTGTTGCGCATGGAGTCCCGGCCGTCACAACTTTGGAAGGTATGCAGGCGATGGCAGCAGCGCTTGACACTTGCAAGTCAGAAGACTTTTCAGTTGTTGCACTTCAAGATTTGAATTGATGAGGAGGTTTCGTTTTGGTAACAAAATTTTTGGAAGACGCAAAAGTCGTCAGCAACTTTAAGCTTGCAGACTCAGTTTGGAAAATCGAGTTAGAAGCGCCTTTAACTGCTAAGTCAGTTTTGCCTGGACAATTTGTCCACATGCAAGTGGACGGAGGCAAGAAGTTCATGTTAAGAAGACCTTTTTCGGTGTTTAATGCTGACGGTGATGAAGGTCGCATCGAAATAGTTTATGAAATAAAGGGAAAAGGCACTGAAATGATGACAGCCTTTGAAATAGGTGACATTGTGTCACTTATCGCTCCGTGCGGAAATTCTTGGTTGTCGACAGTCGATTCTTCTCAAACAACCAAAATCAAACGAGCTCTCTTAGTTGGGGGTGGCGTTGGAGCATGTCCTTTATATATGTTGGCAAAGCAGTCTATGAAAGCTGGAGCGCAAGTCGACGTTGTTTTGGGCGCTAGGACAAAAGAACTCCTTGTTGTGCGCGAAGCTTTTGAAGCGCTAAATTTGAATTCACTCAGCCTTGCAACAGATGACGGAACTTTTGGTCATGCAGGTTTCTGCACTGAACCTGCAAAAACTCTAATCGAGGAAAACAACTATGACTATGTCGCAACTTGTGGACCTGTGCCTGTTATGAAAAAAGTGGCAGAGGTTGCAAATAAAAAAGTTTCTCATGTGGAAGTCTCGATGGAAGAGAGAATGGCATGTGGCGTTGGCGCATGCAAGACTTGCGTTGTCGACACAGTCAATGGAAAAGTTAAAGCTTGCGATTGCGGACCAGTTTTTGATGCGGAGGTGATCTCATGGTAGACATGAGTGTTGATGTTGGCGGGTTAAAAATGAAAAACCCTGTCACGAATTGTTCAGGGACTTTTGAATCAGGCAAGCCCTATGCTGATTTCGTTGACGTTTCAAAGCTCGGTGCTGTCACTGCAAAAGGAATGTCGCCAGTTCCTTGGCAAGGAAACGACACTCCAAGAATGTGTGAGATCGAAGGCGGAATGATAAATTGCATCGGTCTTCAAAACGACGGCGTTGAAGCTTGGATCAAAGGCGACTATGTTTGGTTAAAAGAAAAAGGTGCCACGATCATAGCCAACGTTTGTGGTCATGACTTAAGCGAATATGTCGAAGTCATAACTCGCTTGGAAGATGTTGATGTGGACGCTTACGAAGTTAACATTTCGTGCCCTAATGTCAGTTGTGGGGGAGCATCTCTTGGAACGGACCCAAAGGCGGCCTCCGAAGTTATAGCTGCATGCAGAAAGGTCACAACCAAGCCGATGAGTGCAAAGCTAACTCCTAATGTGACTGACATAACAACAGTAGCAAAAGCAGTGCAGGAAGCAGGTGCTGATGCACTTTCTGTCATAAATTCAGTCCAAGGAATGGCAATTGATGCAAAAACAAGAACGCCAAAAATTTCTCGTGTCATAGGTGGTATGGCAGGACCTTGCTTAAAGCCGATTGCGCTTAAGTGTGTCTATCAATGCTGGCAAGCGACTAAAATGCCGATCATAGGCATGGGTGGAATTTGCACAGGAGAAGACGCGGTGGAGTTTTTGTTGGCAGGTGCAAGCGCTGTTGGAATTGGCTTTTCAAACTTTTTGGATCCGACATCAACTTTGAGGATTGTGTCAGAAATTGAAGATTATTGCGAAGAGCAGGGAGTTAAAAAAGTGTCAGACTTAACTGGCGCCCTGCAAGTTTAAAATTAGGCTTTGGAGAAAAAATGGATTGGAAAAATGAGGAAAGAAAAGACCGTGTCATAATTGCGCTAGATTGCGAGGCAGACAAAGCGATCTCAATTGCTCACCAGCTAAAAGGCGAAGCAAAATGGGTTAAAGTTGGCATGACTCTTTATTATTTGTGCGGTGAGATGCTCGTTAAAATGTTGAGGGATTGTGGGTTCAAGGTCTTTTTAGACTTGAAATTTTTTGACATTCCTCATCAGGTGAAAGGTGCAGCAAAAAGTGCTACCTTGACAGGTGCAGACATGCTCACGATGCACGCTTTAGGAGGTCAAGACATGATGAAGGCGGCTTGTGAAGGCTGTTTTGAGGCGGTTAATAATGACTCCCTGCTGCCAGCAACCCTTGCCATAACAGTTCTCACTTCAATGAAGCAAGATGATTTAGAGCAGATGGGTGTTGAGCGCGATGTTAAAGAGCAGGTGAAATGCCTTGCTGACCTCGCGCGAACCTCTGGACTTTCTGGTGTTGTTGCTTCGCCTTTGGAAGCTTCATTTTTAAGAGAGCTTTTGGGAGAAGACGCGCTCATTGTGACGCCAGGCGTGCGCCCTGCAGGCAGTGATGTTGGAGATCAGAGTCGCGTTTCAACTCCGAAGCAAGCTTTTGATAATGGGGCTTCTCACATCGTTGTTGGAAGACCGATAACAGCTGCAAGCGACCCGATTCAAGCGTTTAGAGAAATCACAAAGGGTCTTTAGATGCGAGTTGTTTTCATGGGAACACCGCAGTTTGCAAGAGACATCTTGCATGAAATTCTAATGGAAGGCAGCCATGATGTCGTTGCAGTTTTCACGCGTAAAGATTCAGTTTCTAAGCGAGGAAATAAGTTGATTGCAACACCCGTCAAACTTGAAGCGCAAGAACATAACACTGATGTTTTGACACCTGCAACTTTAAAAGACGAGGATGTTATCGCAGGACTTAAAACAATAGATCCTGATGTCATTTGTGTTGCAGCCTATGGAAAAATTTTGCCAAAACAAGTCCTAGACATTCCAAAGTTTGGATGCTTGAACGTTCATGCATCACTTTTGCCAAGATGGCGCGGAGCTGCTCCGATCGAACGAGCGATATTGAGCGGAGACAAAAAACAAGGTGTCTCCATTATGAAAATGGAAGAAGGACTTGATACTGGGGATTTTTGCAATCAAGTTGAGATTGATGCAGAAAATAAAACAACTGACCAGCTAACAAAAGAACTTGCGACAGCAGGAGCTAGTGCTCTGATTGATGTTTTGTGTTCTCTTGAAAAGGGAGAGCAGGTGAAGTGGCAAACGCAAGATGAAAATGAGGTCACATACGCCGAAAAAATTGAAAAAAATGAGTTGTTTCTAAGTCCTAATTTTGAAGCAGTTGTCAATTTTGAAAAAGTTTTGGCTTCTGCAGATTCTCACCCTGCGAGATGTGTTGTTGCTAACAAAGGTGTGAGAATAGTTTTAGCTGAAATTGCAGAAGATGAAGGGCTAGAACAGGGCGAAGTCGCATTCAGAAACAAAAAGTTGCTTTTGGGGTGTGAAGGTGGTGCACTCAGAGTTTTAACGTGCAAGCCAGATGGGAAAAAAGAGATGAATGCAACAAGCTTTGTTGCTGGTAACCCTAAAATTAGAGAAAATCTGGCGACGTGGAGCTCACTTTAATTTCTTATGACAAAATTAAGTCATTCCAGAAAAGTTGCGCTTGAGACGCTAATTAGTGCGAGAGAGCACAAACATTTTCCGTGTGACATTGTGCACACAATGTGTGACAGGAACGAACTAAAATCTGAGGACAGGAAGTTTTGCGTAAAGTTGATTCGCGGTGTTGCAGGACATGAGGTTTGCCTTGATTTTGTCTTGCAAAAATTTTTGAATTCAAAAGTCTCGCCGAGTGTCAGAGATGCTTTGAGAATTTCAGCTTATGAATTGCTATATTTGAACAAAGACTCTCACGTTGCTGTTAGTCAGGGAGTTGAATTAGTAAGATCTGTTGCTAAAAATGCATCGGGGCTTGCAAATGCAATTTTAAGAAAAGTTGCAGAAGTTCGTTTGCCCAAAGACGTTGCTCTTAGGTGCGGATTTCCAAGTGAATTAAAAGATTGTGTTGTCGACCTTTATGGACACGAAAAAGCGCAGGATTTTTTCAAACTCTGCGATGAGGAACCGCGCCTTCAATATGCAGTTAACCATTTAAAGCATGAGGGTCATTTGTCGGCTGATGAAAATGACGCTGTTGAACTTGCAAAAAAGGGGGAAGTTATAATAGCAGACACGTCAGCTCAAGAGATCGCCAAGGAGATCGCTTATGCGTGTGCCAGCAGCAAAAGTAAAACACTATTGGAGGTTGGGGCTGGAAGAGGCACAAAAACGGCACTAGTTGAATCGTTTCTTTGTGAGATGGGGCATAAGCTCGAAGTTCACGATTGCCTTGATAACAATAAAAGAAGGCTTGAGAAGCTCTCAGAGAAAGCACAATTATGCAATTTTTATGTCCATAATTTGTTTTGCGAAGATGCAACAAAAGCTACCTTAGAAAAAAAATATAATGTCGTTTTTGTTGACGCACCTTGCACAGGGCTTGGAACTCTTCGTCGACATCCTGAAATTAAAAGCAGGCTGACGCGCTCTGACATCAGAAAATCAGCTGAGATATCTTTAGAAATTTTAAAGAACGTGTCAATGGCAGTCGACAGAAATGGTTTTTTGTTTTATTCAACATGCACAATAACTCGGGAGGAAAACGAAGACGTTATAAACAAATTTTTATCATCAGAACAAGGTAGGAACTTTCAGTTTGAGCGTGTTGTCCGTCGACCAATTTTGACAAATTCAGCAGATGCGCATTATTGTGTTTGTTTGAAATGTAAAATGTAGCTAGGTTTTGAAATTTTTCTTAAGAGGAGCAAGAGAATGCAAGTTGAGCTTTTATACCACACACCTGATGTTGAAAGAGCTGTCGCCACTGCGGCTCGTCTTTGTTATGCGCCAGTCGGTGCGAGCGAACTCATGGAAACGATGAGCGATGAAAAGGTTCGAAGCGTGCTTTCGACGATTATGAAAGGTGGACATTTTTCAACTCTGGAGCATGCGACCTACACCTTTGCAGTTGATGGAGTGTCGCGAGCGTTGACTCATCAGCTTGTTCGACACAGAATTGCAAGTTTTAATCAGCAATCGCAGCGATATGTCAAGTTTGACAACGGTTTTGAGCATGTTGAACCAGAAACAATTTCAGAAAACGAAGAAGCACATGCTGTTTTCCAAAGCGTTATGGAAAAATGCGAGGAGGCATATAAAAATCTTGTTGAACTAGGCGTTCCAAAGGAAGATGCACGCTTTGTGTTGCCAAATGCTGCTGAGACAAAAATTGTCATAACGATGAATGTTAGGGAGCTACTTCATTTTTTTGAGCTTCGTTGTTGCAACCGTGCTCAGTGGGAAATTCGAGCTCTTGCACACAAAATGCTTGAACTTGCGAAGCCGACTGCACCCTACATTTTCATGGATGCTGGTGCTCCGTGTGTTCATGGAACTTGTCGCGAAGGAAAGATGACATGCGGAAATCCCTATCCAAAGATAAAGAGAGACTAATAATTTCGTTTTGAATTAGTGTGCAATTAATACCCTTTCTTTATTTATTTAACAGTTGCAAAAATTTTGTGCATAATAGATAATGCTTTATGGTTGTTTAAAAAACGGACGAGAAAGACACTATGCAACTAATCATCACAGAGAAAAACGACGCAGCAAAACAGATTGCAAACATTTTGGCAAAGACGACTGCCAAGGCTGATAAAGTTTATAACACGCCCGTGTTTCGCTTTGAGTGGAACGGGGATGAATGTGTGACAATTGGCCTTCGTGGTCACATCCTCGAGCCGAACTTTGTTGAGCGAATTTTGTGGAATAAATCACGCGGATGGTATGGAGACAGTGACGAATTTGGCAAGGTGAAAGCGCACATTCCGAGAAATCTTCCAAAGCCACCCTTTAAAAAGAAGAAACCATTTATGGTTGACGGTGTTGATTTAAAAGGGTGGAAGATGGAGGCGTTGCCCTATCTCATCTATTCGCCAATAGTAAAAATGCCGAAAGAAAAAGAGATCATCCGTTCTCTTAAAAACTTAGCAAAAAAAAGTGATGTTATCATCATCGCAACAGACTTTGATCGCGAAGGTGAGTTAATTGGCAAAGACGCGCTCAATCAATGTTTGGAAGTCAATGAAGAAGCGCAAGTCTATCGTGCACGTTATTCTTCTTTCACAAAACAGGAGATAACTGAGTCTTTCGACAACCTAGTCGATGTTGATGAATGTCTCGCAAGCGCAGGTGCTACTAGGCAAGACATAGACCTTATTTGGGGCGCTGTCCTGACGCGCTTTTTAACTTTAGCCCGATTTGCAGGATATGGAAATGTTCGCTCTTCAGGTCGAGTACAAACCCCAACTCTCGCTTTAATTGTTGCAAAAGAAAGGGAGCGCGAAGCTTTTGTGCCACAAGATTATTGGGTCATAAAAGCAGCGGTTGACAAAAGCCAAGAGGTTGGGCCGACGAGCAACAACCTCAGCGACACGACTGATGTCTTTGAATGCACCCATGTTGAAGGTCGTTTTTTCGACGAAGCGCAAGCAAAAAAAGCTTTTTCGGCAGTCGAAAATGCCAGAGGTGCAACTGTGCGAGACATAGAAAAGAAGACAAGGAAAGTGCAACCACCAGTTCCTTTCAACACAACATCTTTAATGGCGGCAGCTAGTGCTGAAGGGATAACACCAGCGAGATGCATGAGAATGGCAGAAAGCCTTTATATGCAAGGCTTCATTTCCTACCCTCGTGTTGACAACACAGTTTATCCAAAAACTTTGAATCTGGCAGAAATTGTCACTTCACTAAAAAGCAATCCTGCCTATTCACCCTATTGTGATAAGTTGTTGAGTGCTGGAAAAATCACTGCTACGCGAGGCAAAAAGGAAACGACTGACCATCCGCCGATCTATCCCGTCAAAGGTGCAACGGCAGATGATATGGACGCAAGTTCTTTTAGGCTCTACAACTTGATTGCGCGCCGTTTCTTGGCGACGCTTTCTGGTCCTGCCACTGTTGAAGGAACAAAAATAACATTGGATGTTGAAGGTGAAAATTTCAACGCTAAAGGAGATGTGCTGGTAAATGCTGGCTTTCGTGAGATTTACCCCTACGGTTTAAAAAAAGACGAGCAATTGCCACAACTTAGCGTTGGGCAGAAAATCGCTGTTAACGAAACAACCATTAAACATGATCAAACAAAACCTCCTGCTCGTTATTCAAGCGGTCGACTCATTCAGGAGATGGAGAAAAACGGTCTTGGAACAAAGGCAACGAGACACTCAATCATTGAGCGTCTTAATCAAGTGAAATATATCCAAAACGACCCAATTGAGCCAACTCAGCTCGGAATCGCTGTCATAGATGCGCTTGGAGCTTTTGCGCCTCACATAACACATCCAGAAATGACAGCAGAGTTGGAAGCTGGAATGGACGAGATTGCTGAGGGCAAAGACACGCGAGAAGATGTTGTTAAAGAGTCATGTGATCACCTATCAAACGAGCTCAACAATCTTCTTCCTCATGTTGAAGAGGTGGGAGACGCGCTGACAGATGCGGTGGCTGCCGATGCTTACGTCGGAAAATGCCCGAAATGTGGAAGTGATCTGCAGCTCAAAGCTTCAGCAAAAACTCGCTCGATGTTCATAGGGTGCTCTGGATGGCCAGATTGTGATGTAACATATCCTCTTCCAACTGGAAAAGTTGAAAGCACTGAAGACAAATGCCCAGTGTGTGGGATGCCACAAGTTAAAGTCACGCAGTTCAGAACAAAGCCACGTCTCATGTGCATCGATCCAAATTGTGCTTCTAATCACGAGCCAGAGGTTGTTGTTGGGAAGTGCCCAACTTGCGCAAAAGCTGGCATTGAATCAAAACTGATTGCAAGGCGAAATCCAAAGACGCTAAAGAGAAGTGTCACTTGTGAAAATTTCGATACGTGTGAGACGCGTTATCCTCTTCCTCCTAATGGTGAGATCACCTCGACTGACAAGGTTTGTGAATCTTGTGGGGCTCCAATTGTTTGCGTGACGACCAATCGAGGACCTTGGGAGCTTTGTCCAAACTTCGATTGTCCTTCAAAAGAGGAAGAAGAAGAGAAGAAGAAAAAGCCTGCTAAGAAGAAGGCTACGAAGAAAAAATTAACTTCTCGCGCTAAAAAGAAATAGATTTTGTTGGCAAGTTAACGCATGGCTAAAGATAAGGGAATTTTCATAACTTTTGAAGGCGCAGATGGTGTTGGAAAATCGACACAAGTCGCTTTTTATGCTGATTTGTTAAAAAGTCTCGGGCATGATGTGTTGCTGTTGCGTGAGCCTGGCGGAACAAACATCGGAGAAAAAGTCAGAGAAATTCTTTTGGATGTCAGCAACACTGAAATGACAGATGAGAGCGAACTTCTGCTCTATCTAACTGCCCGTTCACAAATTGTTAGCGAAGTGATTGTTCCGGCCCTTGAAAAAGGAAAAATCGTTTTGTGTGATCGGTTCTTTGACTCAACTTTGGCATACCAAGGCTTCGGTCGTGGGATGGATAAAAAATTCATTTCTGTCGCAAACGAATTTGTTTGTAAAAATTGTAAGCCTGATTTAACGATTCTTTTCTGCATTTCTCGTGAAGAGAGGGCTTGCCGTCTTAATAAAAGGAAAAGCACTGACAGGATTGAGAGCGAGGGTGAAAAATTTGCAGAGAGAGTTGCGGATGGCTTCTTGGAAATTGCAGAAAATAACATTGAGAGGATTTTCCCCGTCGACACAAATGGCAAACACAGCGAGACTGCAAAAAAAGTTATCGCGATAACATCAAACCTTGTTCCAGTCGATGTTAAGAGTGATTTTGTTATAAATAAGCTTGATGAGCTTGACAAGGCTCACGACCACTCAAACGAATTAAGATAGGCGACTTTGTCCTATGGATGCATTTTCTGGGATTCTGGGTCAGCCAAAAGTTCGTGACTTCCTTCGCAAAAGTGTTGTCGGTGGTCACATCTCGCAAAGTTATCTTTTTTTAGGACCTGCAGGCTCGAATAAGACGCAAGCAGCATATGCACTTGCTTGTGCCTATCTGTGCGAAGATGAGAAATCGTTTGGAGGACAGTGTGGAAAGTGCAACGAGTGCAAAAAAATTCTTGCTCACAAGCACCCAGATGTTAAATATTATTCCCCTGAAGGTCAAAATGCCTATTTAATAAGTCAAATTCGGGAGATTATTCATGACACTGAGCTTGCACCAGTTCAGGCAAAAAAGAAGGTATACATAATCGATCGCGTCGACTTGCTTGGAACAGGACCAGCCAATGCTTTTTTAAAGACCTTAGAAGATCCGATTAACAACGTATGCATGATTTTGCTTGGGAGGTGCGCAAACACGGTGTTACCAACGATTCGATCGCGTTGTGTATGTGTTCCTTTTCGCCAAATCCCTCCAAAAGAAGCAATTGGCATCATTTCGCAAAACACAGGCGTTGACGATAATAAAGCAAAAATTGCGCTTGCGGCAAGTGGAAATTCAATCACTAATGCGATTTATATGTTAAAGTCGCACGACAATTCGATGCTTTTTTTAAGGCAGCAGTTGATCGGCATCATTTTAAAATGTCAAAGTGCGACAGATTGGGAGATATGCAAGGCTGCTAAAGAGATTTTGGAGCTGATAAAGGCGCCTACTGATGAGAGAAGACGCCAGTTGGAAGAGGAGATGGTTGCTCGCGAAGAGTTTTTGAGTGCTGCGGCAAAAAAGGCGATTGAATCGAGCAATAAGCGTGGATTAAAGCGCGAAGAGGTGAAAATGTTGAACATGGTTCTCGACATCGAGATCTCTTTGCTAAGTGACGTTTTGCATGTAAAATTTGGCGATGAGAGCGTCGTTAACATCGATGTGTTTGATGACATAAATGCGCTATTGAGGGGCGCAGAAGTTAATTCGTTGGTCGACGCAATTGAAGAGTTGAGACAATTGAAGGACTCAATAGCTTATAATGTTAGTGCTGAGTCAATTGTTGACCTAGCATTATTTGAGTTTAAAGGAGCTGTTTAGCTGATGGCTTTAGAGTCAGTTCTTGAGATAAATGAACAATTAAAAGAAAAGGAAGAAAAAGCTCTCGATGTCTTTAAGGAGTTGGCGCCAGAGTGCGATGAAGCGATGGTGCCTCAGTTTGTGCGCTATTCTTATGATATGAGAAAGGCGACTTTCTATTTCAAGAGCGAACACAGGATTGATTTCCGTGAGCTTTTGAAGCAACTCAGTTCACGTCTGCAAATTAATGTTGAGATGAGGCAGATTGGAGATCGCGAGCAAGCCTCGTTAATTGGGGGGCTGGGACCTTGCGGTCAAGAGCTTTGCTGTTGCAAGGTTGGAAGCAATTGTTGTCACAAAAATGCAACGATTAAGATGGCCAAAAATCAAGACTTGTCGTTGAACCCTACTAAAATTTCAGGCATGTGTGGGCGACTCATGTGTTGTCTGCGCTTTGAAAATGAATTTTATAAGAGTTTTAAAGAGAGAGCACCAAAAGTTAACTCTTTTGTTAAAACTCCAGATGGCAAAGCCAAAGTTGTCAGCTGTGATGCGATTTATGACTCTGTTAGTTTGAAGATTGACGAGGAAAAGCCAAGAAAAATTAAGCTTGATGATTTCACTAAAAATTCAAATGCAGAAAATGGATTTGAAGTTAAAGCAGAGAAATGGGAAGAAGCTGGAGCTCAGAGCGACGCCTTCATAAAATCTGCTGTCAACATTTCAATTGACACTTCTCTTTTCACGGGAGACGATCGAGTGCAAACGTCTAGCGGTGCAAAATTGTCAGAGAAGTCATCTTCGAGAAAGAAAAATGAAAAGGCACCTAGGAGAAGAAGAAAAGGGAAGAAAAATTCTTCTTCCAAAAAAGGTGTCACAGCAAAAAGGCCTGGAGGAAATTCTTCTGGAACAAGAAGGTCAGAAAAAGATGAAATCAAAATTTCGAGGCCAAAAAAAGACGAGCGAAAGCCACGTCGCAGAAGAACAACGACTGTAAAATCCGACTAGGTTTTTTTAAAATTCCTCAACTGCGTGAAAAAATGAAAGATTATTCACTCTACACTGATCTCTACCAGCTGACGATGGCGCAAGGCTATCTCTTGAGTGGAAAGGCTGATGTTGAAGCAAGCTTTTCGATGAGTTTTAGAAAACTTCCATTTCGAGGTGGCTATGCCATTTTTTGTGGAAGCGACACTTTGATGGAGATAATTGACTGTTTTAAGTTTCAAGATGACGACCTTGAATATCTCTCTGGTTTAGAGGCACCAGGAGGTGGGAGACTCTTCAACACCTCATTTTTAGAGCACCTTCGAAATATGAAGATGGAGGTCAGTGTTTATGCTCCGAAGGAAGGAAGCATCGTGTTTCCTTATGAGCCGTGTCTTCGGGTTGATGGTCCAATTCTGCAATGCCAGCTTCTTGAGACTGCGCTTTTGAACTGCATAAATTTTCAAACGCTTGCAGCAACGAAAGCGAAGAGAATTTCAGCTGCAGCACACAGAAGACCTGTTGCAGAGTTTGGGCTGCGACGCGCTCAAGGAACAGGATCTATGTGGGGCGCGCGTGCTTCTTATGTCGGAGGCTTTGCTTCGACTTCAAACGTTTTGGCTGGCAAAGAGTTCAAAATTCCAGTTTCAGGAACACATGCTCATTCTTGGGTGATGTCCTTTGACTCGGAGCTCGAGGCTTTTCGCGAATACGCACGACTTTTTCCTACAAATTGCACACTTTTGATTGACACCTATTCTGTTGAAGAAGGGGTCAAAAATGCTATCACTGTCGCAAAAGAGATGGAGTCTCAAGGTGAAAAGTTGTCGGCTGTGAGGATTGATTCTGGTGATTTGACTTGGGAGAGCAGGAGAGTGCGTAAAATGCTCGACGAGGCAGATCTTAAAGATGTTGGAATTGTCTTGTCAAATGACTTGGACGAGTTTAAGATCGAGTCAATTCTCAATGAGGGTGCAGAAGTCAATGCGTTTGGAGTTGGGACGAAATTTGCCTGCTGCTATGACCAACCAACGTTGGGTGGAGTATACAAATTAAACGCCATAAAACAGAACGACAAGTGGATTCCAAAAATGAAGATATCAGAATCTCCTGAAAAAACGACCTTCCCAGGCGTTTTGAATGTGAAGCGTTTTTTCGACGAGAAAGGTCAACTTGCAGGTGACATGGTGTTCGATGAGAACGAGGATTCACTCGACTGCACAATCGTTGATCCGATCAACAGAATAAAGAGCAAGAAGTTGTGTGGGCTAAAAAGCGAAATTTTCCTTCACAGAATCATGGAGAATGGTAAAAGAATTGATTTTTGGACGATTGAAGATGCGAGGAAAAATGCAAGCGTTGCTTTTGATGAGCTTGATTATTCTCGCAAGAGAAACATCTATCCACACATCTATCCTGTTGGTCTCGAAGTAAATTTGTCGCAAAACCGCGATAATATGATAAGCAAAGCACAAGAGATAAATTAATTAGGAGTTGCTATGATTAGAATTTTAAGCGATTCAGTTTCAACTTCCGATTATGCAGAATTAAGAAAAATGGACGTTGACGTTGTTTCTCTTTCGGTGAATTATGATGGGAAAACATGTCTTGACGTTGACATGGATTTCGAAGATTTTAACAACCATCTTGCAAAAAGAGCAGAGAATTTGCCAACGTCGTCTCAGCCTTCAATTGCAAGTTATGAGTCATATTTTGAGAAATGCGCAAAAAGAGGGGACAGCGTTGTTGGAATTTTTATGTCAAACGTTTTGTCTTCTTCATTTGAAGGGGCAATCATGGCGGCTCGCTCAATTAAGGAGAAGTTCAAGGATTTCGAGTGCAGAATCGTTGATTCGTTTTGTGCATGTGGACCTCAGATGGCTTGCATATTGGAGGCAGTTGAAGCTCGAAAAACGGGGTGCACGCTCGATGAGGTTGCAGAAGCCGCTAAAAGTGCTGTGGAGAGGTCTAGAATAATGTTCACGCCAGATGATTTGCGTTTCCTTGTTTTAGGAGGAAGGCTCAATGCTGTCACTGCGAAGGTCGCTTCAAAGTTGAAAATTTTCCCTATAATAACGACAGTTGATGGTGCTGCAACAACGTTGGCGAAAATCAGAACGAAACAAAAGGCTGATGAAAAGATGTTTGAAGTTTTTGAGGATGATGTTAAAAACCATGGGCTTAAATATGTTGTCGTTCACTACGCTGGTAAAAAAACGAAAGAATTGAAGGATTTTAAGAAGAAAGTTTCAGATTTCGTTGGAGAGAAAGTGAAAACCGTTTCAGTTTCTCCAGTCATATCTGTTCATTCAGGACCAGCGATTGGGATTGCTTATGAATGTGAAGAAGCGATTTCTGGAAAGTTTAGTGGCGCAGTTCCGCAAATTGTCTATTCAGTATGATCAAAAGCATGTTGCTTTTTTTAAGAAGGAGTTTTAAAAGATGAGAAAGTGTAATTTAATAATCGATTCAACTTGTGATTTGCCTCAAGAAAACATTAAATCAGAAGGCATCACGTTGATTCGCGTTCCCTACACGATCGAGGGCGTTGCCTATGAAGACGACATGTTCACTGAGCAAACTCCACATGATTTTTATGAAAAGATGCGTCAGGGAAAGTCACCTTCCACATCTCAGCCCTCGGTGCAATCCCTGCAAAAGGCTTTCCAAGCTGCTGTTTCAGATGGCGTGCCCTGTGTCTATTTGACTTTCACAAGCGCCCTATCTGGCACTTTTGAGACAGCGACGCTCGTTGCAAAGCAGTTTGAAGAAGAAAATGAAGGATCAGAAATCTATGTTGTCGACTCAAAGTTGCCATCAATTGCTGAAGGACTTTTCGTTGTTGAAGCAATAAATCAAATGAACGCGGGTCTCACTGCGAACGAGATGGTTGAATGGGCGCAAGAAGCGAGATATTTTGTTGACGCACTTTTTATGGTTGAAGATCTCGAAACTCTCAAGAAAGGTGGCAGAATCCCTTCAAGTGCCGCTGTGGCGGGAGCAAAATTGGATGTTAAACCTCTGTTGACCTTAGATGCAGATGGAGGATTGAAAATTGCGGGGATCGCAAGAGGCAGAAAAAAAGGAATGAGACAGTTGGCAGCCTATTTTGAAAAAAATGGGGCAGAGGATTTGTCAGGACAGTGTGTTATTGTTGGAGACGCAGATTGTAAAAAAGAAAACGACAAGTTGCGTGATCTGCTCTGCAAACAAAATGAGTCGCTAATCACAGTGCAAGCAAACATCGGACCAGTCATTGGTTCGCATGTTGGACCTGGAATGCTTGCAGTTTGTTTTTGGGGTGATGATCGCAGACAGCACATGTCAATTTCTGATCGAATCGCAAAAAAAGTGAAAGCAGGTAAAGAATAAATGGAACTCTCTGAATATAAACGCGAATTCATTGAATTTATGGTGCGCTCTCATGCGCTAAAGTTTGGTGACTTCACGCTTAAAAGTGGCAGGAAATCTCCATATTTTATGAATGCAGGAGCCTACACGACGGGGTCACAATTAAAAGAGCTCGGGCGTTTTTATGCGCAAGCAATAAATGAAACTTTTGGTCTTGATTTTGACGTTGTCTTTGGTCCAGCCTATAAGGGCATTCCGCTATCTGTCGTAACTTCAATCGCAATCCATGATTTGTTCGGCATTGATGTGAGATATTGCTCCAACCGAAAAGAGATTAAAGATCATGGGGATGCAGGGATTTTGCTCGGCAGCGATTTGAGAGATGGCGACAAAGTTTTGATTGTTGAGGACGTGACAACTTCTGGAAAGTCGATTGAGGAGACGTATCCAATTGTGAAGAGCGCAGCTGACGTTGAAGTCGTGGGTTTAGAAGTTTCGCTCAACAGATGCGAAGTT
Source organism: Oribacterium sp. (assembly GCA_963592435.1). Taxonomy (GTDB): domain Bacteria; phylum Actinomycetota; class Coriobacteriia; order Coriobacteriales; family Eggerthellaceae; genus Phoenicibacter. The sequence continues at coordinate 23,689 of CAVAWT010000020.1, forward strand.
GGCAAAAACACGACTGAGACAGCACTTGATCAAGTGTCAAAACTCTACAACATGAAAACGTCTGCAATCGTTACCATTCATGAGGTTGCGGACTATCTGCATGGCAAAAAGATCGATGGGGAAGTGCTCATCGACGATGATGTTTATTCGCGCATGCAGGGTTATTTGCAAGAATATGGTGCAAATTAAAATTCTCACGCTCAACTTGTTTTAAATGAGATAAAATAAAAAGTCCTGTGCGTTAAAGCGCAGAGACGCTGATAAGCCAGCGTGGCTCAACGGTAGAGCAACTGATTTGTAATCAGTGGGTTGCGGGTTCGATTCCTGTCGCTGGCTCCAATAAAATCCCAGTTTTAATTCTCTTTTTCAGTTATCCACAGATTAAATCTTGAGTGAAAACCATCTTCTTATTGTGCGGTGTTTGGGGTAGAATATGAGGAAAACACAATCTTCATTTGGAGGTTCACGGTGGAAACAAATAACTTTATTCTTGGTTTAGACCTCGGAAATGGTTCGCTCGGGTGGGCTTTGATTGATTTTGATAAAGGGGAAATTATTGATGGTGGAGTTGTTTTGTGGGATATTCCGCAGGACAATAAAGCTAGTCTATGTGCCAAGCGTCGAAAATCTCGTTCAAACCGAAGAAACCTAGACAGGAAACAAAATCGCAAAAAACACTGTTTGAAATTATTCAAAGAATACGATTTGATTCCCGAGGAAGCTGGTGCAGAGTGGCTTCAGACTTCGAAGGGAGACAAGCAGCCTTTTCTTCTTCGTATTGATGCGCTGTCAAGAATATTAACTAATCGTGAACTTTGCCAAATGCTCTATTCAATCTGCTCGCATAGAGGATACATCGATCATGGAAACAAAGATGCAGATAAGAGTTCAGATGACGGAAAAGTTCTAAGTGCAATTGCCGAAAATGAGAAGTTGTTTGAAGTTTACGATTGCACCACATATTCAGAGGCTCAGTTGAAAAGTTCTGTCACTAAGAACAATTTGAACGGTAGGTGGAGAAACAGAGATGGTGAATATGATAAGTGTTTGTCCAAAGAAATGTTGCTACATGATTTAAATGAAATTTTAAGCTCTCAAATAAAACTTGGAAATAGGGTGATCGATAAAGAGTTTATAGAGAGATTCATGGAGATTCTTTATTGGGAAAAAATTGACAGTTCTTATGACGATAGAATTTATGCGACAGTTGGCAATTGCACTTTCTATTTAATAGAGAAGAGAGCAGCGCGTTGTTCTTTTTCTAATGAGTGGATGTCAGCCTGGGAAAGATTGATTAATATAAGAATCAAGCCTTATGAAGGAGAAGAATATCAACTTGATAGCGAAACCATATTTAAGCTTTTAGACATTCTTTTTTCGCCAGTGCATATTAAAGGGAACAAACCTTGTGCCGTTAAATATTCCCTCATACGAAAAATGTTAGACCTTCCTGAACGTGATGTTTTTAAAGGGATTGAAAAAGATGAAGAGGAATCTGAAGTGTTTATTCCGAAAGGTTTTAGGAAACTCAGAGACTGCTTAAGTGAACGAAGGCCTGACCTGATGGTAAGATTAGCTAGTGACAGAGGACTTTGTGATCAAGTTCTTGAGGCGTTGACTTATGCGTCTCACGAAAACAGCATTGAGAAATGGCTGGAACGAAATGGTTGCTTGGAACAGCTATCAACTGAAGATGTTGAAGCTATTAAAACGATTCCTTTTAACAGTAAAGTTTTCAAAGGATACGCCAATAGGTCCTTAAAAGCACTAGATGAGCTTATAGATGCTGTGTCTGAAGGTGAATGTGAGAATTTGCACGATGCAATTGTTTTTGCAGGCTTAAAAGATTATTCCAGAAATCATGCTGAAAAACTCGGATATTTGCCAAAATATGATGAAAAAATTGACCCAACATGTAAAAATCCTGTTGTATTACGTTGTATGGCAAATGTAAGAAAATTAGTAAATGCAGTAATTAAAAAATATGGAACTCCTGCTGAAGTCCATATTGAAGTTGGAAGTGAGCTTAAGCACTCAAAGTATGAGAAAAAAAAGATTGCTGCAAGGAATAAAGGTTTTAATCAGGAAAAGGAAGCTGCTTCTCAAGTTTTATCTGAGATATTAGGAATTAAGCCCGAAGACGTACCAATGAGCCTCATTCGTAAAGAAATTTTGAGAGAAGAGCAAGGTCAGGTTGATTTACTAACTGGCGAAGCTATTGATATCAATGATCTTGTTCAGAATGAGAATCTCTTTGAAGTAGATCATATCCTTCCTTACTCTCGGACTTACGATGATTCAAAAAACAACAAACATTTAGTTTTCGCTTCAACAAACAGAAACAAGTCAAATATGAGTCCGTTCGAGTTTTTAGTAAAGGAAAACGCTGATGACCCATCTTGGATTGAATTTAAGAATAGAATCGTGAGCATGAGTAAGCTTTCTGGAAGAAAGAAAGGGAATTTGCTCTGTGAGAATTTGAAAGATAGGGAGAGCGACTTTATAAGTCGAAATTTAAATGACACACGATATGCCTCAAGGCTAGCAAAGCAATATATTGAAGACAGCTTATTATTTGAGGATGATGATCACATCCATGTTTTTTGCAATGCTGGAGGAGTAACTGCAAAGTTAAGATATGCGTGGGGACTTGGCACTAAAGACAGAAACGAAGATTGGCGTCATCATTTTGTTGATGCGTGTTTAATTGCCTCTTGCAAACCTGGATATATTCAGAGAGTTGCCAAGGTTCATAAGGCAATCCCGACGTTAATCAACGATGACCTTGTCTCTAGGGCAAAGGAGGAGTATAAAAAAGCACTGAGCAATACGGAGCCATGGGAGGGTTTTTCTGACGATGTACATAAGTTTAAGAATAGTATCTATCCAGTGAGACGGTCATCGCATAAGGTACGAGGCAAGTTGTTTGAAGAAACTTTATATCCATGTTATGGAATGAGTGAAAAAAAGCAAAAGGCAATAATTCAAAAGGAACCAAAAGAGAAGGTCAAAGGAAATTTTAGACTTTTGGATAATGATAAAACTCTACAAGCTGTAGGAGAAATTGCCTTTATTAGGCTTTGGTGGGATCCGAAGTTCTTTAAAACAAGAGGCAAGTACCTCCTCGAGGTTGTTTATAAAGCGGATATAGTTGACATTATGCGTGGTGTCTATCGTCCTGCTTACGTGCCAAGTCAGTCTAAGCACAGGGGAATGTGGGATTTAATTCCTGAAAGAGCTATGACAATGGCACCTATTACCATATTTCGAGGTGATTGTGTCTCTATTAATGGCAGGCTTCTGAGGTATAGTAAAGTAAACATTGCTAATTGTAAATTTACTTTTAATGAGATGATAAGTGATAAGGAGGCGGGCGACCTTGAGACCTTTTCAAAATGGAATCCAGAATCACTTCCCATCAAGGTTGTAAATGAAGATATACTTGGAGAATGCTTTAGAAAACTAGAAAAATAAGGATAGTTGTGCCTGCCTTTCGACTTTTTCTTTTTTACTCTTAGTTGGTTTAAGTGTTGAAACTAGTAGATGTCGATTTTCATATTGACGCTCTGTTACTTCAAGAACCTGTACAGAGCCCGCAGGTGGAAGGTGACTCTCAATTCTTTTAATGTGAGTATTTAGGTTGTCCCTGTCTATTGTCATTCTTGAATAAACACTAAATTGCTCCATCAAAAAACCATCGTCTATCAGGAATTTTCTGAACTTTGTATATTCTTTCCTTTCTTGAGCATTGCCTGTTGGGAGATCGAACATAACAAGTAATCTCATAATAATCACCTTTACTCCCTCCTTTTCTTTTTGAGATCGGTTAGCTGAGGTGGAGTGAACAAGTTGTAATCTTTAGATATTGCCGCCCTTTTTAGCGACATCAACATCTGCTCAATTGCGTTTTGCATAATGTATTCTTTTCCGTCTATAAGCATGCAATATTCATGTGATGTTGTCAAATATTGCTTATATCTTGGTGTTAATACTTCTGGGGGCTCAAATTTTCCGATCATTAGGTCAACAATTGGTCGAAAAGGCTCAATAAGATCATCAACTAAATTAAATGCATTTAAGTCATTATTGTGATGAATACCTCTTGACACTAGCCAACCATAGGAGACGGCGCTCCTAGCAATTTCTGCTCGAATGACAGAATAGCCATAATCAAGCGCTGCGGTGTAGGGACCATCTCTTCTGGTTCCGTATGGAAGTAGCTCCTTAAAGTATAGCTGTGCTGCATGGGCTTCCTTGTTGCTTGTGTCGCCTGAATTTACTTCTTTTGCCAGTGAAGCAATCTTCTCATAATTGTTCCTGTTTAGAATTTCCAAGCATTTTGCTTGATTAATAATTTTTTGCTGGACGATCATTCGCCAAATGTTCTTCTTAAAAGGCTCTTTCAAGGCGAGCTGATGCTCAACAATTGCAGAATGCCGAGAATGTGCACCCAAAGGTAGTAAAAGTCCGTTGGGATGATGTGCTGTGTCGCAAGTCATAATGCCAATTCCAGAATCAACAATTTCAGAAAGAGCATAGGAAGTAATAGAAGCTAACTTAGTGTCAATAATGAGGACCCAAATATCCTCTAACGGCACATGAGCCTCTTTGTCCTCTTGTGAAATTACCAGTTGCTTGTTTTTGACAGCAATTCCGCAAGCGTTTTGAATTGTTAAAGTTTGTTTTGACATCGTTTCAGTTTTCGTTTACACTATAATTGTTCACAGATTATACCATGTGGAGAAATTGGTGGGGCTGAGAACAGATCAGCCTGACAAAGAGCAATTTGCAGGATTATACCATGTGGAGAAATTGGTGGGGCTGAGAACCGTATGGATATTTAAAGACAAATGGTTCATATTATACCATGTGGAGAAATTGGTGGGGCTGAGAACTATCCTGTATTCTTACTAATTAGAGCAAAAATTATACCATGTGGAGAAATTGGTGGGGCTGAGAACATAACCTAACCACGCTAAAAGTGCATAAATATTATACCATGTGGAGAAATTGGTGGGGCTGAGAACATGCACTGTGACAAAGAAGAGCGCAAAATTATTATACCATGTGGAGAAATTGGTGGGGCTGAGAACCACTTGACGATATAGGTTACTATGTTTTAGATTATACCATGTGGAGAAATTGGTGGGGCTGAGAACTTGGGAGGCGTGCTTGCTTTTATAGCGTGTATTATACCATGTGGAGAAATTGGTGGGGCTGAGAACAACCTCCGCGTGACTTTCCGTCTGAAAAAATTATACCATGTGGAGAAATTGGTGGGGCTGAGAACCAATTTCAGACGAAAAGAACTCATTAATCGATTATACCATGTGGAGAAATTGGTGGGGCTGAGAACTTAACGCAAACGTTCTTCA
>CAVAWT010000021.1:0-27218 GCA_963592435.1 Oribacterium sp.
AACTTTGCAACTCGAAATTAACAAAATAGCATCTAAAAGTACCTTAATTTACAGTGTGTAAGTTATTTTGGCATGAGAATCTGCTAAATTTCTGATTTTTGTAGACGCATGGCAGCCATGGGCCCCCAGCTACAGAGTCCTATCTAGACATTCCCCAGCGTAGGGGATGGCTGCCATGGGTGGACGGGCACGCGCCTATGGCTGCCATGGTAGCATCCAGAAGAAGTGTGGGGGGTGGGAAGCACAAATTTTACAAAACAGAAGGCGTATTGTTAACGTAATACCCTTTATACCCTTGCAAATCATCGGCGAGCGCGAAGACGATCATGTCAATGTCTTCCACACACTGGCGCGTCCACGAGTCGACACCATATTTCTCTATGCCTTCATCTTGGATCGTCTTGAAATAGCCTTTATAAAGCATGCAAACACTGCGATTCAAGGTTTTCGCCTTGTCGTAGGTTATCGCACCTGCGTCAGCGCACTTCAGACACATTCGAAAATCACGTCCCATAAAGTCTGCGGTGGAAAGCATTTCTTTGAAAATTTCGTTGGAAGCGGTGATGTTGTTTGGAAACATTTCGTAATATTCGCTCATCGATTTATTAAGCTCAACGTTGGAGTTTTGGAAGAAGATTTGATCGTAGGCTGAGATGTGCGAAAAAGCCTCGCGACAATAACAATCCCAAACACCAGAATAAATATCCCACGGGTTTTTCCAGTGTACCTGCGCTTTGTTGAGACGAATAATGTAGTTCTCAAGAATTTGAAGGTTTACGAAATAAACAATTTCTTCTTTCGAAGAAAAATAGCGGTAGAGCGCGGCACTCGAGCAGTTAAGTTCGTTTGCTAATGCACGAATTGTCAGATTCTCAACGCCGATTTTTTCTGACAATTTGATGGCGCCATCGATGTACTCTTTTCGATTTAAGCCCTTAAAATAGGTCGAATTTTCTTTATTTTTCATGACACCGCCAGCCCTAACTTATGAATCTTTACTGCAACATTACTAATGTTATCAAAAATTTAAGAAATTCTTGGGACAACATTGTCAATTATCGATAGGTCGATAGTTTTAAAGTCGTTCTCAACCTTCTCAGAATACGACGCTGGACTGGGATTTATTTCCTGCCATTCGTTAAAGACTTGGATGCATTTATCGATCATCATAATTGATTCTATGTTATCGCGATCACATTTTGGGTAGACAATTACGCTTCTAAAGGGAGTTTGATTGGGCTTAAGCGAACCAGCTTGTGGATGCGTGAGCAGGATGTGCTTGTCATAGACAAGGTCGCGAGTCTTCAGCAAAACCTCTTCATAGCTCTCCGCAAGGACTATGGCTGCCATGCCTTGATATTTGTCTGCGACCTTGTCATTGTTTGTCACAATTGTCGCTTTTTCCAACTCCCACATTTACATCATCTCCAAAGAACAAAACCTATGGCTGCCATTAGTGTCACCCTATGGCTGCCATGCGTCTAAAAACCGAATTTCCCAGCGTAAGGGATGGCTGCCATGCGCTTTTGGGTACGGCTACCATCATTGCCACCCTATGGCTGCCATGCGCTTTTAAATAACTTCCGAGTAAGAACCGAGGTAGCGATATTCCTCCACAACATCATCGAGTGAAGCCATCAGGCGCTTGAACTCTGGCGCATAAACTGAGCAGTCGATGTCGAAATAGAACATATAATCGAAATCGCGGTTCGGAATTGTGCGACTCTCGAGTTTGATGAGGTTGATCTCAAGCGTATTGAAACGTGCAAGAACTTTGTAGAGAGAGCCTGGCTCATTTTTTGCAATGACTGCCAATGACGTCCTGTCGGCGCCGGGATAGATTTCCAAATCTTTCGCTATGCAGGCAAAACGAGTGTAATTTGAATTGTTGTCCTCGATCGATTTTTTCACAAAATCAAGCCCGTAGACCTCGGCCGCGTTTGCGCTTCCAATTGATGCCACTGTGTTGGAATCACTCTCGGCAACCATCTTTGAAGCCATTGCAGTGTTTTCCGCAACGTGAATTTTCACGCCTTTTTCGCGCAACTCTTCAATTAAGCGTGAGCATTGCTCGATCGCTTGCTGATGAGAATAAATGTCGGTTATGTCTTCGAGTTTCGTGCCTTGTTTTGCGATCAAGTTTTGAGAAATTTTTAAGCGAACAGTTTTTACGATGTAGAAATCAAATTCGCGCATCAATTCATAAACGTCGTTAACAACGCCTGCATTTGAGTTCTCAAAAGGCAAAACTCCAAATTTGCAAAACCCTTCGTCGACCGCTTTGAAAACGCTCCTGAAGTTTGGAAAGTAGGATATGTTTGCATGTTTGAAAAGCTTGTCTGTTGCAATTTGAGAAAAAGCGCCTTCGACACCTTGGCACGCAACAAAAGCTGTGTCGCTCATTATTTCAGGCGTGTTCTCGATTGCGCTATCGATGCGTTTAACAATTTCAGAATCTGCATTGTTTTCTGCAGATTGTTCACTGCGAGAAACCTCGAAAAGAGTATTATAGAGGGCATTTACATAGGATTTGCGGGAAGCTGGAATGTTCTCGAGAATTGTGGAGAGCTTTTTGCGCTCGCGTGCTTTGTCGAGAACAGGCATGTCGTTTTCACGCTTCCACGCAGCGACCTTTTCTGCAACGTCCATACGTTTCAAAAAAGTCTCGACCATCGTGTTGTCGACTTCGTCCATTTCAAGTCTAATTTTGTCTAAACCATTCTCTGTCATTTTTGTGTCCTCTTTTCTTCCGATTTTCGCTTAATAGCGTCACCTTCTGCTAAAAATTCGTTCAAAGCTTTTGAGTCTTTTGCATCAATTGCATCTTTGCAACGTTGCAAGTTCTCAATTGTGTGCCCGATGACATCACTTAAATAGTCTGCGTTTTCTAAGAAAAGCTCCGTCCACATTCCTGCGTTCATCCAAGCTACGCGAGTTAGGTCTTTCCAGCTTCCTGCAGAAAAACCGTCGTGTGCCAGCGCGAGCTCGTTGTTTGCGTAAGCTGACGACACGACGTGTGCAAGTTGCGAGGTGTAGGCTATGATTTTGTCGTGATGTTCTGGAGTTGAAAGTGTGTAAAACGCAAACTTGCAAGGAGCAAGTGCAGTCTGGACTCTGTCTATCAAGACAACTCTATCCATGTCAGAAAGATCATCCTTTGGCACAAGAATCATAGGTGCGCCTTCAAACATGTTGGCTTTTGCGTTTGCATATCCTGAAAACTGTGTGCCAGCCATAGGGTGTGCGCCGATGAAAGTGAAACCGTGTTCATCAGCAATTTTCCAGCAAGCTTCACAAATTGTTCTTTTTGTTCCTGCAGCGTCTATGACGATCGTGTTTTTATCGATGTCTGGAGCATATTCCTTCAACCATGAAACGCAGTGCTCAGGGTAGCTACATAAAATGATGAGTTCGCATTCGTTAATGTTATCTTTAGTTAGCAGTTGCTTACATGAGTCAGCCATGGCTAACTTGCAAACTTCATCGTTCCTGTCCCACGCGAAAACATCGACGCTTCCGCCTTTTAAGGCTTTTGCGAATGAGCCCCCTATGAGACCCAGACCGACAACACCAACGACCATTTATTCACTCTTCATTGTGACAGCTTGGCGAATGATGTCGATCCTTCGCATTGCGTCTTCAAACTGAGCAGGTGTTAAGGCTTGTGCGCCGTCAGACCAAGCAATCGAAGGGTTGTCGTGGACTTCGATCTCAAGCGCGTGTGCTCCAGCTGCGGTTGCTGCCAGACACATCGGCGTGACGTAGCGTGTGTAGCCTGTCGCGTGGCTCGGGTCTGCAACAACTGGCAGGTGAGTTAGACCTTTAAGCACAGGGATTGCGCTTAAGTCGAACGTGTTTCGCGTGCGAGTCTCAAACGTGCGGATGCCACGCTCACAAAGCATAACATCTTTGTTCCCACCGCTCATGACATATTCTGCAGCCATCAGCAGTTCATCGATCGTTGAAGCCATTCCGCGTTTCAAAAGGACTGGAGTTTTGATTTTTCCAAGCTCTTTTAATAGTGAGAAATTTTGCATGTTGCGCGCGCCGACCTGCATGACCTCGACGTCATATTTCAAGAAGGTCTCGATGTCTCGGATGTCCATAATTTCAGTGACAATCGGCATGTCGCATTCATCAGCAGCCTCACGAAGAAGTTTCAAGCCCTCTTCACCCATGCCTTGGTTTGAATAAGGTGAAGTTCTCGGCTTCCAAGCGCCACCGCGAAGCATTGTAGCTCCGCTTTGTTTAACGCTTTTTGCGATTTTCAGCAGATTGTCGCCCTCAACCGAACAAGGACCTGCGATAACATTGAAATGATCGCCTCCCAGCTTAACACCGTGTCCGCAGTCGATAACGGTGTCTTGCGGGTGAAATTTTCTGTTTGCAAGCTTGAAGCTTTCTGACACTCGTGTCACCTTGTTAACAATTTCCATCGACTCAATCAGATATGGATCAAGTTTTGTTGTGTCGCCGACGAGACCAATTATCGTCTCTGACGTTCCTTTTGATATGTCGACCTTGATATCTTTGGTTTTTAGCCACTCAATCAGGTGGTTTAGCTCTTCTTCTGTCGCTGTGTTTTTAACTGTTGCTATCATGACGTTTTCTTGTTTCTTCTTTCTTATATCGCGTTAACAGTGGGATTATGATAGCATAAAGTTAAGAGAATAAGTTTATTAAAAGAAATGAGTTTACAAAGATGGAATATGTTACAGCGGGAGAATCGCATGGACCAAAGCTGACGGCGATTGTCACAGGTGTTCCGGCGGGTTTAAGCTTAAACGAGAAAAGCATTGCGTCTGACATGAGGCGTCGCCAAAGCGGTTATGGCAGAGGTGGAAGGATGAAAATTGAGACGGATACTGCTGTCATAACGAGTGGTGTTCGCTTCGGAAAAACTCTGGGAACGCCGATTTCAGTCGACATTGTCAACTCCGATTGGGTAAATTGGCAAGACAAAATGGCAGCTTTTGGGACTCGACCTGATGACTGCTCAAGAGAGGTGACACCCAGGCCAGGTCATGCCGACTTAGTCGGGTTCATGAAAACGAACACTGATGATTGTCGAGATATTTTGGAGCGAGCTTCGGCGAGAGAAACTGCAGCTCGAGTTGCTGCTGGCGCGATTGCGCGTGAGCTTTTGGCTAGCGTTGGAGTCGAAGTTTTCTCTTGGGTAAATTCAATCGCTGACGTGTCTTATGATGATGCAGAGGAAATTGATTTTTGTAGCAATGAAATTACTCAAGACTTGCTCGCGAAAATTGAGTTTTCGCAGACCCGATGCCCTTCTGAAAATGCAACAGAAAAAATGATCGAGCGCATCGAGGAAGCAAAGGCGGCAGGGGAGACTTGTGGAGGAACTTTCAGAGTCATGGCAACTGGGCTCATTTCTGGCTTGGGGTCCTATGCGGAAGCTAAAGAGCGCCTTTCTTCAAAACTTGCACAAGCGATGTTTTCGATTCCTGCAATCAAGGGATTCGAGATCGGAGCTGGTTTTGCAGGCGTTCAAAAACTCGGCACGCAGTTTCACGACGAAATCGCGCTTGAAAACGGTGCTTTCACTCGAAAGTCGAACAATGCAGGAGGCTTGGAAGGTGGGATGACTAACGGAATGCCACTTGTGTTGAGCGCAGCGATGAAGCCAATCCCAACATGCATGAATCCACTTGAGACTGTAAATCTCGACACGCTCGAAGTCGCAAAAAGTAGCAAAGAGCGAAGCGACGTTTGCGCAGTTCCTGCAGCTGCAGTTGTTGCGGAGGCAGAAGTTTCGATCGTGCTGGCGGATGCCTATGTCAAGATGTTCGGAAACACAAACATGTCTGACTTGAAAGAAAATTTGAAGACTTATGAAAGCAGGCTTTCTGTTATATCAAGATGAAGTGTAAGCTCAAAAAAACAATCTTTGTAATAGGTTTCATGGGTGCTGGCAAAACGACGCTCTGTCGTCGCCTTGCCAAGAGTTGCAAGTGCGAGAGTCTTGACACGGATGTCTACATCGAGCGCATGAGTGGAGAAAAAATTTCAAAAATCTTCTCTGAAGTGGGAGAGGCTGGCTTTCGTGACATTGAAACGATGTCTTTAAAAAGGATTGCAGAATCAGATCACATCCGCTTTGTCTCTTGCGGTGGTGGAATTGTTATGCGGGAAGAAAACGTTGAAATCATGAAGAAAAGCGGCGTTGTTTTGCACCTCTATTCTGATGCTCATAATGGAGAGAGGCGCATTTCAAACAAGAAAACGCGGCCGCTTTTTAATGATGTGGAGGAAGCCCAGAAGCTGTTTTTGAAAAGGTTGCCACTCTATGAAAATGCTGCCGATTTAACTCTTGATACGACTGACAAAAGTTCAAATAAAGTTTTTTGGGAAGCTCTTGATGTACTACAAGACAATAAATTAATCGAAAAAATTCATGGTAGCCATAGCGGCAATAAAAAAAACTCATGGCAGCCATAGCTGAGATGGCAGTGTAAATGGCAGATAGGGGTCATGGCAGCCATAGGGTCTAGGGTTTAGGGTCGATGGCAGCCATAGGGTTGATGAATTAATTGAAAGTGATTAAAAAAAGGATAGATTAAATGAAGCTTCTTATTTTGAATGGTCCAAATTTGGATATGCTAGGAATTCGCGAGCCAGACATCTATGGCTCGTTGACGCTGGACGAAATCAATGGCTACATCACTGAAACCTTCAAAGGCGAAGACGTGCAATTCGAGTTTTTTCAGTCGAATTATGAGGGCGAACTGATCAACGCGATACATAAGACGCACAATTCACATATAGACGGAATTGTTTATAATCCTGGTGCTCACACTCATTACTCCTACGCTCTGCACGACGCAGTTGCGAGCGTGTCGACGCCAGTTATCGAGGTTCATCTCTCTGACATAAAGTCACGGGAGAATTTTAGAAAAAAGTCGGTCATCGCACCTGCCTGTGAAACTCAGATTTCAGGCAAAGGCAAGGATTCCTATTTGGAAGCTGTCAAAATTTTCTTAAAGAACGAGGGCGATGTTTTTTGGAAAAGAGCAGTTAAAACAGAAGATGAAATTGAATTGCTTAAACGCGCTCAAAAAATCGCTGACGACGCGTTTTTAAAAACACTTCCAAACATAAAAGTTGGTATGACAGAGTTGGAAGTTAAAAATTTGCTTGAAGAAAACATGAAAGGCGAAGGTGCAGAAGGTCTTAGCTTCGAGACTTTAGTTGGTTGTGGCGCAAATGCTTCAAACATTCATGCTGAGGCAGGGGATCGCGTTATTAAGGAGGGTCATGCAATAGTCATCGACTTTGGCGTTGTTAAGGATGGGATGTGCTCCGACACAACGAGAACAATTTTTGCAGGCAGACCAGCAGGAGAGCTTTTGAGAGCTTGGATGGCTGTGAAAGATGCGCACGAAACAGTTGCGCAAAAATTAAAAATTGGCATGACTGGAAAAGAGTGCCACGATCTTGCAGTATCCATCTTAGATGATTATGGTTTCAAAGACAAGATGCCTCACGGACTGGGTCACGGAGTTGGGCGAGACATCCACGAAAAGCCAGTGCTTTCCCCACGTTGCAAGGCAAAGTTAGTTAAAAATAACATAGTCACAATTGAGCCTGGAGTCTATCTTCCTGACAAATTTGGAATTCGTTTGGAAGACTGCGGTGTCGTGACAGAAAGTGGATTTGAAAGTTTTACGCGTCTAACGCACGATTTGATTCTTATTTAATAAGTTAAAATTTCATAACCAGTTTCCGTGACAACGAGTTGAATTTCCCATTGTGCTGAGAGACTCCCATCTTTTGTGCGCACCGTCCAGCCGTCGCTTGCGGGACCTTTGATTTTGTATTTGCCCATATTAACCATAGGCTCAATCGTAAAACACATTCCTGGGGGCATAATCATGTTTTGCCCACTGTGGGTTGTGTGTGTCACCCATGGTTCTTCATGAAATTCTTTTCCGATCCCGTGCCCGCCATATTCACGAACAACGCTATATCCTTGGGACTCAACGTACTTTTGCAGCTCGCCTGCCATGTCGTGAAGGTGAAACCAAGGTTTAACTTGTGTGAGCCCGACATTAATTGATTTTTTAACAGTTGCGACAAATTTTTCAATTTCTTTTGTCGGCTCTCCAATGATAAACATTCGGCTGGAGTCAGAGAAATATCCATTTTTAATTGTTGAGCAGTCAACGTTGACAATGTCGCCCGCATGAAGCACGCAGTCAGGTGATGGAATTCCGTGGCAAATAACGTCGTTTACTGAAGTGCAACAGCTTTTTGGGAATCCTTCATAATTTAAGGGTGCTGGAACAGCACCGTAGTCTAACGTGTAGTCGTGCACCCAGTTGTCGATGTCTTGTGTTGTGCAACCCTCATGAATGTTTTCTGCGACCGCGTCAAGCGCGCCAATGTTCACTTTTGCGCTTTCTTTTATCCCTGCGATGTCTTCAGAGGTCTTTATGAGGGAGCGTGGAGGGACACACTCTCCTTGAAGATAGAGCTCTTCTAGCCTTTCATCAAACTCAAAGTGGCATTTTTTGTATTTCTTGCCACTCCCACACCAACAAGCGTCATTTCTTCCAAAATCACCAAGATCGTCAAACATGCAGATTTCTCCTTAACATTTTTATCTAAATGTCAATTGTAGCGCAAAATCAAGGGGTCAGACCCTAACAACAGGGTGGTCTGGCCCTTAAGAAGATCAGCAAACGTCACCCAGAGAAGAATGAGGATAGGCCTAGGCATAGCTAGTTGATAACTAATCATGATTTTTAAATCGTTCTCTAAATTTAATTGACGTAGCGCAATTCGAAGAACAAATATGACATTGTATGCAGCTAACCTTCCCCCCTTAATTTAAAAAATGAAGAAAGAGACGATTTTCTGAAAATTTCGTTTATAATGACTTATTGCATTGGGGTGTCGTCTAATGGTAGGACAGCGGTTTCTGGTGCCGTATGTGAGGGTTCGACTCCTTCCACCCCAGCCATCTGATTCTTGTGAGAGAAAATTCAATTTCTAATTTTGAGCTTAAGACCACTAAAATTATTGGATGAACATAGAAGGTCTGACCCCACGAAAGCAGGTAAAACTAAACCAAATGGGGACTATTTTAAACTTTGCTTTCGGAGCCTATGAAACTGGTATAATAGAGGCGCTTTATAAGACTAGCAAAGGACTTATTAAGGACAAAGGGGTTTGTCATGAATGGGCAGTTCGGAGAATCTGGCATCACAAGGCGCAATTTTTTGGAGTATGCGGGTGTTGGGATCGGCACTATTGTGCTTGCAAATCCGCTTGTGGCAATTGCGGAGGAAATTGCTTCAATTCAGGAGAACAGCAACTCGGGTAACATAACTGGAACTTTTAAATTCGGAGGCTCAAGCAAGGCAGATTTTGTTTTTAAAGAGTCATTCTTTAACGGCTCCTCTTTTACTTATAACAACGAACTTTCCACTTTTGCGGCATGTTTAGCTTTGTCTTCCATGGGCGCAAACGACAACATTAATGATTATGCAAAGTCGCCAGGCAACGTTAAGGATTTCATGACGCAACTTAAGTGTAAAGACATTGTTGAAAATGAAGATTACACAAAACCAACTGATCACAACACAATAGGTCTCATTTGTGGGCATCGTTCTATCAAGGCAGATAACACAGATTACGAACTCGTTTTGATGGGTGTGCGTGGTGGCAACTATTTCCACGAATGGGCTGGAAACACAACGGTTGGTAACACTGGTGATCATGAAGGTTTCACAACGGCCGCCAACAAAGCGATTCAGATGTTAACGAGTTACGTCCTTGGCAATGTTCACACTAAAAACCCACTGAAAATCCTCGTAGCAGGTTTTTCTCGCGCGTCTGCAACAACGAACATGACGGGTGGATTGATGGTGAGAAATGCGTTCAAGAACAATTTGCCAGTATATGATTCAGTGCACTCAGACATTAAACACACTGGATATTTGCTTGGTGGACTGGAACATCCAGAGCTAACAACCACAGGGGTGTCTTTTCCTTTTCCAAAGCATCGAGTTTACCAAAAAGATGTGTATTTCTATGGTTTTGAGGTGCCTGCTGGTGTTCGAGACAGCGCCAAGGTTGATTCAGAAATTTTATACCGTGGAAGTGTGCAAAACGAAAACAGGTTTGGCAACATCTACAGCATTGTGAACCCCTGTGATGTTGTCCCGAAGGTTGCACCAAGCCAGTGGAAGTTTGGGAGATTCGGCGTTGATCGTGTTTTGCCAAGACCTGGTGACAAGACCTACAATTCTGCACGCGATGCTATGCTTGCTCGAGCGGACGTGATCGATTCTTCATTCCGCAAAAAATATCCAATCGACTCTTTTGACCACTTGAAGATGAGAATGGACGCTTTTTTCAACGTGATGATTGATAAACTTGTTCACGACCTAACTGGCGGACAAGCAACTTATGTCAGAGATTACCAGACCGTCTTTTCCGATTTGATAGACTACATGCAAACAGGGAAAATTTATGGTCTGAAGAACATTTCGACAAAAAGTGATTTTAAGAAGTGGCTTTGGTCCAACGTTATTGTGCAGGTGCTTAGCGACGTGCTCGTTCCTGGGAAGTGGGTGGTAGATCTCATCGTTTTTGTTGTGAGACTTGTTAAGAATTCTTTAATAACTCACATGCTTGACCTTGCTGTTGATGGATTGAAAAAAGCAGGATTGGCTTGGGGCGCCGACGAAGAAAAGCTCTATAAAGAGTTGAAATCAATTTGCCCCATGATTCAAAAATTTGCAAAGAACAACATAAGCTTTTTTATTGCAATGTTGAAAGTGTTCATGAGTGACGCAAACACAATGGAGGTTCACAGCACTGTTTTGTGTTTGGCTTGGTTGCAATCAGCAGATCCGAACTACAATTCTTCTGCCAACACAGCAAGCTTGATGGCTGGCGAAAATGATGTTGCCTTAAGTGTTTTGACCGAAGATTCTTCCTATAAAGTGCTGCTCTTTGATGGAGATATTGAAGTTTCATTTGCGGGTGAGAGTGGCTATGCTACGCTCTTTTCAAACGGGCAAGTTGTTGAAAACGATGAATTTCCTTATTGGTATGGGTTAAATGAAGACTTTCAAATGTGCGTCCTGCTTCCACTTGAGCCCAGTTTCGTTTTTAAAATTGAGTCAGACCTAACAGATCTGTTCAGCATCACTTCCATTTGTTATGACTATGACAGCGAAATTCCTGCTCATGTGTTATCTTATAATGCCGTCGGGGATAACTTAGGTGAGATGTATGCAACCGTAATGGAGGATGACATCTGGATTTCTGCGACAGAAAATGCTAACGACGCTTATGCTTACGCTGTCAACATTGACAACTCAAATGGCGATGCGCAAACTCACTGCAACGTCATTCTGGAGTCAGACAATGAAGAGGCAGGTCTTGTTGTTGGAGGTGGTTACAATGTCTTTGGCACATCTTCTCATCTCTCAGCAGTTGCGAACGATGGTTTTGAGTTTGACTATTGGACTGTCAATGGAGAGAAGAACGATGCTGTGTGCACCACTGAGACAACAAAAGATGCGGACGGAAACGAAGTTGAGGTTGTGATGTATCCATTCTATGTTGCAAAAGATTATGGAGAAAGCGTAAACGTTACTGCCCACTTTAAGGAGAAAAGCGCTGAGACGATTCTCGTTGCAAATGACGAGTCGCAAAGTTCAAACTCGACGCCAATTCCTGCAACTGGGGACACTGCAAAGACTCTTGCGACTGTTGCAGGAGCTGTCGCAGCTGGAGCTATTGCACTCTCCGAGATTGCTTCTGAAGAATCGTAAAAATCACGTGATCAGACCCTGCATATGCTGGGGAGACAAAAGGGTCTGACCCCTTTTGTTCGCACTAACGCTTTAGGATCTTTGCAAACAAGCCTTTTTTTCGTGTTAGAATTTATGAGAAAATTACAATAAGATTTAACACGCAGGAGGCAGTGAATAATGTTAGATTTTGAATTTGTTAGTCCAACTAACTTTGTTTTTGGTCACGATGCCGAGAAAAAAGTTGGAGAAAAGCTTGCAAGCGCAGGTGCAAAGAAAGTCTTGCTTCATTTTGGGGGCGAATCAGCTAAAAAATCGGGTCTTTTGGACACGGTTGAAAAAAGTTTGAATGAAGCTGGGATTGACTTTATGGAGCTTGGCGGAGTCCGCCCGAATCCAGAGGTGACGCTTGTGCGCGAAGGGCAAAAAATTGTCAAGGAACAAAGCGTTGATTGGATTTTGGCTGTCGGTGGAGGTTCAGTCATCGATTCGGCGAAAGGAATCGCAATTAGCGCAAATTACGAAGGCGATCCTTGGGACTTTTATGCTCATAAAGTGCCAGTGACTGAAGCACTTCCGATCGCAGTCGTCTTAACAATTCCTGCGGCTGGAAGCGAAGCTTCAAAGAATAGTGTCGTTTCAAATGATGAGTTGCAAATGAAGAGCGGTTGCGGCAACGATCTTGAACGTCCGAAGTTTGCATTTATGAACCCAGAGCTCACGATGACGCTTCCGCCCTATCAAACCGCTGCTGGTTGCACCGACATGTTTGCACATCTCCTGGAGCGATATTTCGACAACGAGGGGACTGTGACTGTCACTGACAACTTGAATGTTTCGTTAATGAAGACTGTTCGAGCCGAAGCTGTTCGTGTCATGAATTCACCTGATAACTATGATGCTCGCGCAAACATCATGTGGGCAGGAATGCTGTGTCACCAGGGTTTGGCGGGGCTTGGTCGCGATGAAGACTGGGCGACTCACGGGCTTGAACATGAGCTCTCAGCTCTAAAGACTGAAGTGACGCATGGTGCAGGACTTGCGGTTCTTTTTCCAGCATGGATGACATACGTCTTTGAAGAGAACAAGGATCGTTTTTGCAGATATGGATATGAAGTCTTTGGCATTTCTCCTAGCGGATGCAAATGTGCTGATTGTCGTGCTGCGATTTTGGCAACTCGTCAGTTTTTTTCAAGTTTGGGAATGCCAAAAAATCTAAAGGAGCTTGGCTTTGTTGAAGAGGACATCGAAAAGATGATTCCAACGCTAGAGAAAAACAAAGGCTCGGAGTTCGGCTCATTTAAGCGTTTGACAATGGACGACGCACGAGCTATCTATCGACTTGCACTGGATTATGAATAAAAGGTAAGACTAAATATATAATAAACATTATGTAAATTATATAAGTTACAAAATGTAATCTATTAATAACGTTACTGTTTAAAAGGAATAAGGTGCTAAATGAAGGCTAGACAATGGCTTGCTGTTGCAGGCGTTGCATTGGGAGCATTTGTGTTTAACTGCTCGGAGTTTATGCCAGTGGGGCTCCTCACTGACATTGGAAACACTTTTTCGGTAAGCGAATCTCAAACTGGGATGATCCTTTCTGTCTATGCTTGGTTCGTGATGATTTTTTCCGTGCCCTTGATGGTGCTCTGCACACGAATTAACCTTCGCCCGTTGCTCTTAATTGTTCTTGCAGTGTTCATGCTTGGGCAAATTTTGACCGCTGTGGCAGTCAGTTATTGGATGTTGATGATCGCGCGTTTGGTCGTCGCGGTTTCACACTGCATATTCTGGTCAATCGGAGTTCCTCTCTGTGTGCGACTCGCCGATAAAGAGCACAAGCCAGCAGCTGTTTCGTGTTTCACTGCATGCGGTGCAACAGCGCTTGTCGTTGGAATGCCAGCCGGCAGGGCAATTGGACTTATCGTCGGATGGCGTCTTTCGTTCGGAATTGTTGCCTTGTTGGCAGCTCTTCTGCTTATCTATGACTTCTTCTTGCTCCCACGGACTGAAAACGAGGAGGCTTTTCGCTTCTCGCAAATTCCTTTGCTTTTTAAAAATCGTGGTCTCGTTGCACTTTTCATTATGACTGCACTTTATTCTTTGAGTTATTACATTGGATATAGCTACATCGAGCCTTTTTTACTTCAAGTCGCTCACCTGTCAAATGAAGTTGTGACGATGGCTCTTGCAGTTTTTGGAATCGCGGGGATCACAGCGAGCCTTTGTTGCTCAAAGGTCTATCCAAAACATCGCTTTAAAGTGATAGCAGCAGCGACGATCGGTGCCCCAACAGCTTTTTTCTTAACTGCCTTTTTCGCTCAATTCAGCTCTCCTGCATTGATCATGGTTTCAAGCATAGTGTGGGGACTGAGTGGTTCTTGCGTTGCTTTTGTCTATCAAGGCGAGATTGTGAATGTGTCGAGTGAAGAAGAATCGACGGTGGCTATGGCATTCTTTTCCTCAATTTTCAATTTTGGAATTGGTTGCGGAGCTTTCGTTGGAGGCAGGGTAGTTGACGTTATTGGAATATCACAAGTGTGCACAGTCGGAGGCTGCCTTGGAGTTGTGAACATAATTTTTTGCCTTTTTATCGGTCTTCGCCAGATCGGCAAATACGCCACAAAGTTGTGAGTCCCTCGCCAAATTTCTCGTGTAATCTCCAAAAACAATGGTGTCAGACATCTTTTCTCGCCACATTTCATGGGGTCAGACCCCCAATTAGTTACAAGTTGTAATTTATTTCCGTTTGTTTTAGATATTAATTGGAATCTCTTCGTTGAGATCAGCGCCTACGAAACGATGTCGAGTATCAATTACGTTGCTTTTGCCTTTGGCACATTGTCTCTTCCGCAATAAGGTCATCAAACCATGCGTCTGCTTTATTTCTTAAGCTAACTACCCTATTTAGGTATTTATCGAATTCATTTAAGGCTTCATAAGCTTCTTTTCCGACTTTCTTTGTCTTGATCATCAGCATTATGTCCCTTGGAAAATAGGGCTTGCCACACCAATGCTCCCTTTGTTGATGTAGTGTTACGCTGGTAGTTAAATCGATTTCATATTTAAAAGGTTCAAATATGTTAACAAAGTCTTGAAATGTTCGCGCATCGTCAATGTTGAATGATATCCATGCTGGGGATTTATCGTGACCACTGCATGAGCCTGAAGTTGACAAGCGTGGCGAAAATCTATTTAAGGTGTTCACTACATTCTTCACTTCAGCATCCAACTCTAAAATGGTGTTTTCTTTATACATTTTAAAGTCTTTGCGATCTGTCTTGCTATATTCGCTCCATCCAGTAGTGGCGTAATTATCTTCAATGAAATCTTCATTGACAAAAAGGGGATCTAGTTTTTTGACTATATAATCTCTATCATCCAACTTAAAAAAATATCTATTGTCAACACTATAAAGTTTTTGGTTGCCTACCAGGTCGTTGAATTTCGTAGGAGATGGGTTGAAGCAATTCACTTTCTCGTATTGAATGACGCCCTGAATTATGACCTTGTTGTTCTTTTTGTCTATAACTTGAACGAAATCCCCAAGCTTTATTTGACCCTTATTTTTAAAGACACAGAAATCATTAATTGAATCATCAATTTTTATGCCACAGTGTGCACAGATCAAAATTTACCCCCTTTAAGAATGGATGCCTAAACGTTTGCCTTCATGTGTGCTTGAGCAATGCGCCATTTATTAGGTGATTATAACATGAGCATTTCATTCTCTTCTTCGAGCTGGATGAGAGTTTACCATGTTTTCTTGTCCAATAGAACGGGTGTTAAGTGTAATCACGTTGTGTTCATTTTCAACACGCGGGCTTGCTTCTGTTATAATTTTTCATTATGAATGGATCAGCTCAACAGCCTTTGAAAGTTTCAAGAGAGCTCCTTTCTTATTTGAACATAGAGAGTTTTGATGTTATCAAGAACAACAATAATTGTGTCACAATAGAAACTCGCGATTACTTTTATAAAATTAGGAAATTCGACCTAGGAGATCCCACAGCCTATTTTGAACATATTTTAGGGCTTGCGTTTGCAGATGAATATAGGCGGTTGGGGCTTGAATGGGAATACCTAAAGATGACACTTAATTGTGATTCTTATGCTATTGAAAAGAGAGAAAAGCTCAAAGTATTAACGCAAGAGGAGTGTTCCATTGAAGAGGCTCTTTTGGAGAGTTCTAGGGTAACAAGGATTGTTGAGAAGAAACTTGGTTTCCCTCATTTGGTTGCTCAGGTTCGCCAAGAGGTAAAATTTGAAGATGTCGAGAGAATTTATGTTCTGAGGGATGCGAAACCTTCTCATGAAGATTTTGCAATCAAGAATGGCAAAATTTTTGCTCTGGGATCTTTAAATCGCTTTTTGGGTTTGAGTGACATGAACGGGAATTGGAAAAACTGCAAGCAAAACTTTGCGAAGCCAGTGAATCTCCTTCGCGTCAAGTGTTGCTTTGCTAGCAAAAATGCGTTCAAACACAGAAACAATTCAAATCGTTTTCATTTATTGAGTGATGGCTTCTGGTGGATTTTTTCTGGTGAGAACGGGGCGGAGATAATGCGAAAAAGGCAAGAGGACATTTTGTGTCTTCAGAAAATGAACGAGACGAATTTAGAAATTTTAACAAAAGGACATGCTTGTCCTGTGATGTCGGTCGATTCGATTGATATTGTGTCTCACGACGATTGTTTAAAAAATAATGGAAAAGTCTAAGATTGAGTCGAGACATAGTCATGTTCTCAAGCTTATCAAGGAGAATCCGAGTCTTGATAACGTCATGAAGGCAATTATCCAGTTAGAGGACGAAGATGGACTTGAACCAGGGGACGTTTCTGTAAAAGACACTTTTTCTAACAATCAATTTCTTATTGAGACAAACAATTATTGGTATAAATTCTATACAAACAGGAAGAAATGGCTGGATCATTTCGTCCGAGAGGCTTTGGCGAAAGAGTATCAAGAGATCGGGATTGTTTGGGATTTCTGTTCAGAAGTTGAAAAGGGTCGTTTTTTTGATTTTGAAAGGCGATCAAAATTTAGAGTGGCATCGCCTTCTCAGGATGGACCTTTTGAAAAAGTGTTACTTTCAGTGTCGCCGTTGTTTAAAAAGGTTGAAGGACGTCTAGGTTTTTACGCTATGCTTGAACAATTGAAGCAATATGAGGAGTTTAGTCGTGTTGACTCCCTTAAATTAACGCGTACTGAGTTTAATAAGCATAATGACTATGCCTATTTTAATTCCCAAGCAATTCTCTTGGATGATGCAGATTTTTGTATTGTGCCTGTTGACGAAGATGCTAGAGTTGTGGATGTTTTGCCGACGGATCGTCTTTCTGTAAAAATGCCTTACGGAGAATTCGATTTTGAACCGTGTGGTCTAGGGAACGCGCTCATTTCAAAGTGCGATCGAGTAAGAGTTTCACAGAACATTTTGAAGCATAAGATCTATGCTGGGTGGGAGCTTGTTAGGGGTGAAAGTCATAGTGAGAACACCGCAGAGTATGGCTTAAAACGCTCGAATAAGGCTTTTTCATCATTTGACTGCACGTCTGACAGTCTTATTTCCAAAGTTCGTCCTCAGTACAAATCCAAATTTGATTTTAAGCATGTTGTTGAAATTGAGATGAAGGGCAGTTTTAATGAGTTGCCTTCCAAAAATTTCTCCGATTACGGTGATAAATTAAAAGCAGAGACAAACCCAGAAATTTTAACGGCATCTTTAATCCATCCTACAGAGGATGATTTCTGGGATGCCATAGAGCAGGTCGCACAAGTAGAAGATAGTGTTTGGGTGATTACTCAGCTGAACCCCTGTGATTCTGCTCTTGAAGATAGGGAGTTTGTTAATTGGTCATCTCATTTGAAGACAATCGGGTCATATTACCCCGCTGTCAACAAACTGATAACCGTTTCTATGACTAAAAATTTATGTGAGACTTACTTGTCAGGTAACATTGATATAGAGTCACTATCTGGACTTTATGGTGCAATGATCGGGTTCATCCCTCCATCAAACGAAGGAACTTTTCCAAGTCGCAAACTTTTTCGAAGATTTTTGCTTAAATTTGCAAGGGATAACGGTGGTCTTTTTGAACCGTGCTTCCTGAAGCATAATTCCATAACAAATTCATTTCCCCTACAAGGTTCTTTGACGCACCACAATGAGGGGTCAAGGTTTGAAATGGCAGGGTGTAATCATCCAAAGTCCTATTCATGTTATTGTGATTGTGACGGATGCATGCTCTGCGACATTGAGCAGGCGCTATTAGCAACCGTTGACATTAGGCAGTCTTCTTCTACACTGGAATAATTCACGGTTCAGACATCTTTTCTCGCCACATTTCATGGGGTCAGACCCCCAATTAGTTACAAGTTGTAATTTATTCACCTTGTTTTTGTGTCACAACATTACCTTTTGATTTGCTGTTGTAAAATTAGCACATGGAAAATTTGAGTGATATAAAAATAAGGATCTCTGCGTTAACTGCTGAGATCAATGAGGCGCAAAATGCCTATTACGTCAATGACGCGCCTGTCATGAGCGATGCTGCCTATGACTCTCTTTTTCGAGAGTTAATGGCGCTTGAAGAGGCGTATCCCCAATTTAAGAAGCAAGATTCGCCAACGCAACGGGTCGGAGGAGAGGCTTCATCGCAGTTTAGTGAGGTTGCGCATGCACAGAAGATGTATTCGCTTGACAATGCGATGGACTTTGGGGAGCTTGATGAGTGGCTACACAAGCTGGAGACAGAAATTGGCCATCTGCCAGAGCTTTGTCTCGAGTTAAAAATTGATGGGCTTTCAATTGCTCTCACCTATGAAAACAACAAGCTTGTTCGTGGCGCAACAAGAGGGGATGGAACGAATGGCGAAGACGTGACAGCAAATGTTCGTTTTATTGCTGATGTGCCAGAAAGCTTGGATTTTGCAGGAGCTTCAAAAATTGAGAAAGGCGTTTTGAGCGTTGAGCTTCGCGGTGAGACCTACATGCCAAAAATTGCTTTTAATGAGTTGAATGCGAAAGCCGAAGAAATCAACGACGAAATCGAGCGAGGATGTCGAAAGCAAAAAAAAGAGAAGATCTTTGCTAATCCAAGAAATGCTGCCGCTGGTTCACTTCGTCAAAAAGATCCTCTTGTCACGCGAGATCGAAATTTGAAGACCTACATTTATTCAATAGCTGATCAATCAAATGTGACAGTTGCGACGCAATTTGAGCTCTTGGAGTGGTTGAAAAGTTGCGGATTTAATGTCAATCCTCACGTAAAGTTAGCTAAAAGCGTGGACGAGGTTCACGACTTCTGCGAAAAATGTCTGACAAGTCGTGAGAGTTTTGAATGTGACATCGATGGCGTTGTTGTCAAAGTCAACTCTTTTGCTCTTCAAGATGAGCTTGGCTTCACGTCCCGCGCCCCGAAGTGGGCGATTGCCTACAAATTTCCTCCTGAAGAAAAGACAACAATTTTAAAAGACATAACAGTGCAGGTTGGCAGGACAGGCGTTTTGACTCCAGTTGCGGAGCTTGAGCCTGTCACTATTGCTGGTTCTGTTGTCGCAAGGGCAACCCTTCACAACGAAGACGAGGTTTTGCGAAAAGATGTGCGAATTGGCGACACCGTCATCGTTCATAAGGCAGGGGATGTGATCCCAGAGGTTGTCGGTCCAATTTTGAGCTTGCGACCAGATGACGCTAAGAAGTGGAAGATGGTGGAGAAATGTCCTGCATGTGGCAGCACTGTTGTCAGAATTGAGGGAGAAGCTGCACACCGATGCATTTCTCTTGAATGCCCAGCACAGGCAAAAGAAAAGCTCAAGTTTTGGGCGAGCAGAGAAGCTATGGACATCGAATGTTTGGGAGCTGAAGTGATCTCAAGCCTGTCAGATTCTGGAAGAGTCAAGGACTTTGCAGATTTCTACACCTTGACGCCTCAAGAGATTGCAAGTGTTGAGACTTCAAGGCTCGATGGCGAGGGCAAACACGTCGTTGTTGGCATGAAAAATGCTGAAAAAATCATCTCTTCTCTTGAAAATTCAAAAGAAAATGGTCTGGAGCGTGTCCTAAACGCACTCGGAATTCCAGGAATTGGTAAGAATTTAGCAAGAGATCTAGCATCGAATTTTGCTTCAATTTCTGACCTTGCAGGTGCTGATGAGGAAACGTTAATTGAAATTGACGGTGTCGGAGACAATCTGGCAAAAGAGGTCATCAACTTCTTTGCGTTTCCTCAGAATAAAAAAGTGCTTGAACGTTTAGAAAACCTTGGAGTTGACATGAAGTCGAAGACGAAGACAGTTTCTGGCGATGCACCTTTAAAGGGTTTAACTTTTGTTATAACAGGAACGCTTGTTGACACTGGACTGTCGAGGGAAGAAGCGGGGCAAAAATTGCGTGAGTTGGGTGCTAAAGTAACAAACAGTGTCTCCAAAAATACGTCTTTTGTTGTAGTTGGTCAAAACGCTGGATCGAAAGAAAAAAAGGCACATGACCTCGGTATTCCCACGTTAGACGAAACGCAATTGACATATATTTTCACAAATGAGAGCATTGACTTTGCATAGTGTATAATTTATTTCTATGAATAAGAGAAGAAAAAAGCTTTCGAGCACTTCGCTAAATTTAGATAATAACGGTGTTAAAAACACGAGGCGTTCATTTAGCAGAGAGTCCTACACGACTCCTCCAACTGTTGATTATTCACTTAATTCGAGCATTTCTCAAGGTTCAACTTCACCAACAAGAGGAGAGTCTGCACGGTATGCAACGCTCAGAAAGTCACGAAAACGCAGGAAGGCTGTTAAAATTGTTGCTATTTCAATTTTGGCTGTCTTGGTGATTGGCGTTGGTTCCGCATTTGCCTACATCCATTATTTAAATTCAAATTTAAACGATGGTATGAATGACGCGTTGCGCGAGGCGCTTGTTCCTGCTGATTCTTCAGAGCCGTTTTACATGTTATTAATGGGTGTTGATAAGAGTGAAGACAGAGAATCTTCGGGAGAGTTTGGATCTTACCGTTGTGACACAATGATCCTGACGAGAGTCGACACAAAGAACAAAAAGGTTTCGATGGTGTCTATGCCTCGTGACTTGCAGATTCAAAACATGGGAGCAACCGCCGAAGATCCTGTCGGCTATGGCGTCCAAAAACTAAATGCAGCCTATGCTTATGGAGGTGCAGCTCTTTGTGTTCAGACTGTCTCTAAAATTGCAGGAGTCTCAATTTCGCACTATGTCGAAGCCGACTTCGACGGATTCACTGCCGCTGTTGACGCTGTTGGAGGAGTGGAGATCGACGTGCAAATCGAGATTGATGACGAGCACACTGGAGTTTACGTTCCTGCAGGAAAACAAACACTAGATGGTGCTCAAGCACTTTCTGTTTGCAGATCACGTCACACCTATGACTACCTTGGCGACGGGGATGCGCTTCGCACAGCCTATCAGCGTCAAGTTCTCTCTGCTGTTGCGTCGAAGGTGCTATCAAGCGACATTGGAACAATTTTTAACACTGTCAACGCTTTGGTGCAATATGTAAACACTGACTTCGATGTAAATTCGATTTTGAGCATCGCGAAGGCGCTCCAAGGCATGGATTCTTCCAGCATCTACACTGCAACGATGCCAAAAACCTCCAAGTTGGTCGACGGAGTTTGGTATGACTTTGTTTATTCCGATGAGTGGAAAGAAATGATGAATCGCATGGATCAGGGACAGCCTCCCGCTGACACCCAGATTGATGAGGCAACAGGAATTGTCGTTGCTTCTGGCGGAGATTCGGGGACAGGAGATGCTTCTTCTGCAACCGCTCCAGCGCACGCTACGGCTTCAATTGCTGTCAGAAATGGCACAGAGACGACTGGGGTGGCATCAACGGCTGTTGAAAAACTGAAAGCGTTTGGCTACACAAATGTTTCTTCTGGTAACGCAAATTCAACCGATTATACGACGACACTTGTTGTCTATGACAACGATACCTACAAGCGTGACGCTGAGATCATAGTGTCTCAACTGGGGTGCGGGCAGGCAACCAAAAACGATGGAACCTACACATCTTCTGGGAATGTCATGGTTGTTTTGGGCACTGATTACGCGCAAAAAAGCACGTCAAATTAAAGTTTTTTTGTGATCTTTCTGAAGTAATCTTGAGCTTCGACTTTGAGATGCTCTTCCATCTCATCATAGAGTCTAAGAAGCATTTTTCCTTGAGGAGTCAGCTCTGAACCAGTTGGGCGCACACTTTGAATAAGTTCGCAATCGAGTGCTTCGCTTGTGTGCTTAATGATTCGCCACGCTTTTGAATAGGCCATGTTCATCTTTTGGGCCGCCTTGTTGAGCGAATGTTCTTCCTCGATGTTTCTCATCAATTGCACAACACCTTTGCCAAGCACCGACTTTGAATCGCTGTTTTTGTTGACGAAAGATAGTTTAATTGCTGGAACTATGTGACTTTTGCTATTCATCTTTCTATATAATAGCTTATGTTAAAATTAGTTAGATAGTAAAAACCAAAAATAAAGAGGTGAATAAAATGCCACTCACTCAAACAGATGTCGAAAACGTTTCGTTCGCGATTTCAAAAAAAGGTTATGACGTTGACGAGGTTGACGTTTTTTTGGAGCAAGTCGCCAACGACATCGCGGAATATGTCGACACAATAAATGACCTGAAGGCGCAGTTGGGTGACAAGGAGGTGGCAGAAAAACAAGCTGGTCCAACGCATGTTTCTGAAGACAGTTTTGACGATTATGAAGATCTCGACGACAAAGATCTAAATGCACTGCTTGCAGAAAAGGACGAGCTCATCGAGCAGTTGCAAAGAGATCTTGACAACAAAACTGCAAACGACTCAGCAATTTCACAAGCACTCATTGTTGCGCAGCGTTCTGCTGATGAGATCATAGCGAAGGCAAACACCAAGGCAGATGTGACAATTCAGGACGCACACGATGAGGCAGACAGAATTGTCAATCGTGCTGAGACAGAAAAAGAAAACATCATGGCTGCGATTGCAAAGCTTGAAGAAGAGCGCGAGGGAAGCAGAAATGGTTATGCTGATATGCTTCGCGACTTCATTGAGGATGCAAACACCAAGCTTAATAACCTTGGATATGACGACGACGTTCAGGCAATTCCTTATGACGACATTCAAACGTCGGGCGTTGATTATGAACAGCCAAGCGTGGATTTTGGTTCTGATGATCTCGGTCAAACAGCTTATGCTGAGCCGATGCATGTCGTTGAGAAGGACATGAGCGGTTTTGGTGACTTAGCTGATGAGGATGACGATCTCGATTAAATAATTTAACTTCTAATCGAAGTTAGGTTTTACATATCTTATAACTCTAACCATCTGAAAAGAGCAGGAGGAAAAATGAGATTTTTAAGAGTTTTTCTTAGTGCTGTGCTTGTCTTTTGCCTGTGCCCGATTAATGCAAGGCATGCGCAAGCGGAGGAACAAAACGGTGAGAAGACAGAGGAGTTGAAAGCAAACAGCTGGCGCTTTTCAAATGGAGTCCCAATTGCGGAGGATGAAATCAGTGATGGTGATGCGTCACTTTCGTCGGATGCGAGTTTAAGCGTTGATTATGTTGCAAGAGGCATTGATGTCAGTGAATGGCAAGGTGACATTGACTGGGATGCTGTCAAAAACTCTGGTCAGGTCGATTTTGCAATAATACGTTGTGGTTTTGGAACAACGAGTGGTGGGCGTGCTGACTACAAATGGGAGCGAAATGTTTCAGAATGTGAGAGACTTGGCATCCCCTACGGCGTCTATCTTTATTCGTATGCAACAAGCTGGGACGATCTCAATTCAGAGGTTCAGCACACTCTCGATTTGTTGCAGGGGTTGCGACCTTCCTATCCAGTGTTTTTCGACATGGAAGACAATTCAACGACATTTTTGGGAAAGGAGACCCTGACATCTTTCGGTTTGAGTTTCTGCGAACAAATTGAAGAGGCGGGATATCGCGCTGGTGTTTATTCAAACACAAATTGGTTCACGAACATTTTGGATGGCGATCGTTTTGATGCCTATGTTAAATGGTGCGCACAATATAACACAGTTTGCACGTACCAAGGAAGGTATTCAATCTGGCAATATTCCTCAGAAGGAAGTGTTCCTGGAATTTCTGGTAACTGTGACATGAATTATCAACTTGAAAAACTGTCAACAACAGAGTCGCAGTATTCTGGAGCATATGATTTCAATTATTACGTCACCGCTAACCCTGATGTTGAAAAAGCTTATTCTAGAAACAGAGCGTTGACCTTCAATCACTATTTAACTTATGGAATAAAAGAAGGCAGGCAGGCTTCTGCATCGTTCGATCCGAAGTTCTATGCGGAACGCCACGATGACATTTCCAAAGCTTTTGGCACAGACTACAAACAGATTGTTAATCATTATCTAACATATGGCATGTATGAAGGAAGAGAAGGTTCAGCAGTGCTTGACCCAGTCTTTTATCGTGAGAGATATGCTGACTTGCAAAAGGTCTATGGCACTGACTATAAAAAAATAATTCTGCATTTCATGGATTATGGAATGAATGAGGGCCGCCAAGGCTCGGTTGTTTTTGACCCTTCTGCCTATAAGGAACATCAAAGCGACTTGCAAAAGGCTTTCGGAGGCACAATGAAACTTTATTACTCTCATTTCATGGTTTACGGAATGAATGAGGGAAGGGTTGCATCTTTGGCTTTTGATCCTGCCTATTACAAATCAACACAGAGTGATCTTGCAAAGGCCTATGGCAATAACAATAAAAAGTATTACTATCACTTCATTAAAACAGGAATGAAGGACGGCAGGCGAGCGTCAGTCATTTTTGACCTTGATTATTACAAAAACAAATATGAAGATGTCGCAGAAGAGTACGGTGACAATAACAAAAAATACTATTATCACTTCCTTATTTCTGGCGTTTCGGAGGCGTGCCAAGGGTCTGAAGATTTTAGGTTGGGAGCCTATTACAACAAAAATTCTGACTTAAGAAGCGCGTATGGATTGAGTCTTAAGGAGTATTATTTACACTTTGTAATTTATGGTAGCAAAGAAAAGCGCGAAGCGAAGAATTGCGACACTTTGAACTCACCAATCACATCGCTTGGGGGAGTGGACTATTCTCCAGTCTATGATGAAAAGACCTATTTCAATGCATATTCTGATTTGCAAAAGGCCTACACCTTCAAGAATCACGAGACACTGATTGATGATCGAGGGTTGTTGCAGCATTTCTTGGATTATGGCATGAGCGAGAAGAGAAGTGCGAAGTCATCTTTTGACGTTAATTCCTATTACAACGAATATCCTGATTTGCGTGCAGCATTTGGCAAGTCGTGGAAAAAGTATTACATCCACTATGTTGAATATGGTCAAAAAGAGGGAAGACACACGTCTGGTTGCAACACTTTGAAGAATTAATAAGTTTGCGGAGATTCTATAAGCCGGGTTCTGTCGTTGTTTTGAACCGAGAGAGAGAAAGGAAAAAGGAGGACCAAAACAACTCGGCGGTCATTTATCTTGGATGTGCGTCACCGCACACCTCCAGCACGCAACCCGAATGCGAGGAAGAGACGCCTCATGTGCACTCCTATTTGCGCTTGCTCCAGATGGGGTTTGTCAAGCCATGTTGTTACCAACATGCTGGTGCGCTCTTACCACACCGTTTCAGCTTTTCTCGCGCTATCAAAACGCGGGAGTTTTCTTTTCTGCGACACTAATCCGTCGGGTTACCCCGCCCAGCCGTTAGCTGGCATCTTGTCTCTTTGGAGCCCGGACTTTCCTCACATCCAAAAAATTCAGATGCGTTCCCGCCCAAATCTCCGCTTAATCATTTTACCAAAGTTTTATTGAAATTTAAGAAAAAGCATTTAAATGCCTCTGCGAACATTTACCACTGACTTCGTTTGCGCCTTAAATGAATTTTTAGACTAATACTAGTCCAAATGGGTACGTTTTCTAAACATCTTTCAAGAACAAATGTCGATGCCGGATTATTGTTCGAATTCGCTCAATTTCGGTGTTTCTGCCTCCTAGAGCGCTTCATTAAATCGCTTATTCTTTCCTTCGTGTAGCGGTTAGTACACGTCATTTGAGAAACACGATTATCTGAAGCACTGCAGACAGCAGATAAGCCTGTGCTTTCGCAGGCAAAGCATGCCAATGGTGAGCATCATAAAAGGCAGAACCAACACAGTCACTCAGAAGGATAATCTTGCCATGGGGTTATTGTGTCCTCTGTTTCACCAAACTCAATAATGTTAACTTGCGCCTTTTTGTTGTATTCAACTCCATTATAAAGTGCACCATTAATTAGTCGCATATTCTCGCCAAAGCCCTCAGACATAAGCATCTTCTGAGTCTTTCCGTTGCAAGTGATATATCGCCACATACTGTTACCCAGTCGGTAATGCTCATAAACTTTTTGACCAACCTTCAAGTACTCACTCCCATTGTTATGATGTGCCCATTTAACATAAATGGTCATGTCCTTGGTGATTGGTGTGTTAAAGTCGAATTTTTTTGTGCAGTCTTTATCTGAATAATAGCCTTGGAAAACCCAGTCCCACCTAAAAATCATGTAGGGTTGATGCTTTCCAGCATCAGTTTTCCCTTCGCCATATGAATGGACTTGCCCGTCGCTTCCCCTTGCCGAAAAGGTTGAGTCCCTCCATTTTATCTTGTTGTTAAACTTCTGAGTGTTCTCAGTTAACTTATAACCGTCTTCAACATAGAATTCTGGCATTGGAGCTGCCCCAGTTTCAATTTTCACTGTCCACACTCTTGCTCCTGAAGGGGATGCAGAATAGCCATCTATGGCTCCGCACCCTGAGCACCGCTTTTTGTCATACGCTTCCCGGTCAACAATAGTTTTGTATCCTTTAACTCTTGAGTATTTATAAACAGAACTGTGTCCACAAAAATATCTTCCTCCATCTTGCTTGATAGCGAAGAAGAAAATGTCCTGACTCTTTACTACCTCATATTTTTCATCTCCTTTATGCAAATCGTCAATACCACAGAAAGAACAGATCGAATGACTTTTGCTCTCATAAATTGCCTCTTGATGCGTCAAGGCAGAATAGTGCGTTGTGTTCCACGTGTGGTCGTGTTTTATTCCATACCAGCTCACACCCTCTGCACTCCAGCCTGACCTGACAAGGCTCGCGTTTTCATCAGTTGATGTCGTGAAATTGTGAGTTCCAACCTGCGCATTTGGGTTGTATTGGCGAAGCAGTGCGACCTCCTTGTTGTCGTCTGAATACCACCCGATGCCTTCGTCCGTCCAACCAACTTTAACAAGGTTGTCCCTTTCTTTTGCGTTAAGAGTGTAGTGGTGATCTCCAGCGTATTTGTTGTAAAGACGATAAACTGGCGTGTTGCTTGTCTTTGGAGCAATCCAGCCTGTGCC
>CAVAWT010000022.1:0-26789 GCA_963592435.1 Oribacterium sp.
CATATGTGATCCAAAAAACTGTCGGACACGGGTATAATTATCCTGTGCAAGCGCACTTGAACCCGAAAATCAAAAGTGGTTTAATTAGTGCCTGGACCTTATGTCGAAAGAATTCGGAAGTTTCCGACCCGTATTAAAGTGACGCGATCTTTTGGTTACGAAGCCTTGACAAATTTACAATTTCTGAGATAATATGATTCAGTTAGTCAACTTGTGAAGGGCTAAAGCTGGGTTCCCGAATGGGAGTAGACACTTAAGTGTTTAGAATTCCTTTGCTCCTGGGGTTGACTTACTTTTCTTAGTTCCTTCCTTTAGTTTGTCGAGTAAAGTACTTGGTGCTTTTCTTATTTCGTCAAATATGAAATCAACCGCTTGCTGAGAATAACTATATTGAGGCTGAGTGGATACATTGTACATGTAGCAAAGCCTTTTATTTTCCTTAATTTTAAAATAAGCATCCATTAATTTGAAGTGATATTTGTTAAAAGTCACCTGCTCTCCCTTAAACAAGAGAATTATACCCTCTCTTTCAATTCGCTTATTAACTTCGGAAATACAGGCCTTAAGTTTATATTTATGCGTAACATTTGGATCTTTTAATTTATTGATAATTCTTACGCCCTCTGTTGCATCTTTATCGATGTGATAGAACTCTGTTGCTTCACTCTTATTTTTGGTTGCGTAGTGATAATGCTCCACTTTGATAGCAAATGTGCTGTTGCTTTCCTCTATCATCGGTTCCAATGTTCGTTGCGTCCCCAATATTTTTTCAGCGACTTGCTCCGTATATTTTCCTCGAATTTCAGTCTCATTTAAAGACTTCAATCGAACAGATAACGTAATGAAATTCTCTGGAATTACGAGCGTCATATCCACATCATGCAATTCCTTCATTTTGTCAACAAAATTAAAAACGCAAGCTTGTAACAGGGGAATATATAACGCTTCATACTCTTCTGTAATAAAATGCGTACTTGTGTTTCTGAGATCGATTACTTTCTCTAGGTTGCGACGCAACGGTGCTTTTTCGTTAGTAAAAACTTTTTTGACACAGTTGTCCAAACTAATGGTCCTGTTAGGCTTGTCTTTGTAATAAATCGAATCTTCTCCGAACTTTTTAATCATGTGCGCCTTAAGCATCAACTCCCATGCATTACAAATAAAGAAGCTAAAACCTTCCAGCCTATAATTGATAGAAGGCTTATTGTATATTTCTATAGACATTACAAAAGCTTCTTTTGCTTTGCTTATTAGTCTTTCGTATGTTTCCAACTAAGGCACCTCCTAACCCTGTTTTTTAAGTTAATCTTTCTCACCAACCCAACTAATGCGAGCAGTCTCGCTCTTGTTATTCTTATTTTACGTCAATTTACTTAAATGTAATAACCCCGACCTTTTCCTCCGTCAGCCCTAGGTGTTAGGTTTTAGGTTTT
The DNA here is from genome assembly GCA_963592435.1 of Oribacterium sp. Classification (GTDB taxonomy): domain Bacteria; phylum Actinomycetota; class Coriobacteriia; order Coriobacteriales; family Eggerthellaceae; genus Phoenicibacter. The sequence continues at coordinate 1,434 of CAVAWT010000022.1, forward strand.
AGGTTTTAGTGACCTTCTAAAAACTTTGTTTCTTCTTCTGTGAAGTTGTAACTGGAACCTTTTGGTAGCATTGGAAATTCTTGCACCACTTCTTTTGTCATTGAGAAACCTGCTTCACCCAATTGAGGACATGTTGTTTTCAAGAAAAAGTTAAATGCATCTGATGTTAGCTGGTTATAAATGTAATCGATGTCATAGTTTGCTGAATGAATAATAAAACAGGTTTTATCTGTGTAGAAGGCGTCTTCATCCTTGGCAATTTTGATTGCGCTTAGTGAGTTTGTTTCAGAATACACAATCTTCGGTTTTTCGAAGTCGGGCACATACGCGCAATTGCGAAGGTTGTAGGGTGTTGAGCCTTGGTCTTGGCGACGTTCAATTTTGTCCCAGAAGCCGTCCAACCAATCCTTAACCGCAGGGTAGTCGTCAATGTTAACTGGAGGCACATGGTTGCCATCATCGTCAACGTAGCCATTGTGCGTGGCAATCAGCCACTTGTCAGCAAAGTCATAACTGAAACGCTTTATGTCGCGCCCACGGAGGATGGGTTTGAGGATTTCTGCCGACTTTGGGTCTTTTTTGATGAGGTCATCTTTCACTGCCCCGTCAACAATGAAGGCATCGTTGCAACCTGTTTTAATTCCGTAATTTATTGAGATGTCCCAATCTTTCAAAGGCGTGCCTGCGTCTTCAATTTTCTGTTTTATTGACTGCTCCAGTGGAGACAGCACCACCCAACTCTCACCTGCTGTGAAGTGCATAAGTGACACATTGTCACTAACATATTCCGTTAAGTTAACAGACGCTTCTTCTGTTTTGGGTTCCGCACATGCAACAGGCGTGTTTGCAATTTCGTTTGCATAGAGCAAAATGTTTGTGTCAACGGTTGCATCAAAAACGCCACTGCCAAGGTCAACGAGCAATTTTGCGCACACTTTCTCACAAAGCCAGTCGCGCAGTTTTTCGCCATAGGCTGCTCGCATCCACTTGTTTGAAGTGATGAAACAGCACACACCACCTGGCTTCAAGAAGTCATTCGCGCGTTCATAAAACAGGCAATAGACATCTCCCGTGGAGGCAAAAGTTGCGAAGTTTTGGTTTTTGTATGCTTTTTTTGTGCCTGCGTCCAACTTCTGAATTTGAACATAGGGAGGGTTGCCGATGACGCAGTCGAATTGCGAAATGCCAAACATTGTTTGAGCGTCGAAAAAGCTGGCAACGCATGTTGTGTCAAATGGGTCATAACTTGTTAGCAGCTTCAAGCGATCGCCGTCCCAAGCAGCATCTTCTTTGCGTCGCATGTAATACTCCTCGCGCAAGTCTTCCTTCATCTGCTTTTTCGTGCAGTTGAAGTAGGACGCGCGAATGCTCTTCAAGTCGCTTTCTTTATTTAGGCTGTCTCCCAGTGCAGCATTGCCTGAACTTTTGAGCGGAATGAGCGTGTTTGCGCAAACGAACTTGAAGTCGAGGTTTGGGAGGGGCTCAATGTTGGCAAGTTCTTTTTTGTTCGACGTGTCAACGTCCACCATGAGTGAGAGCCACGCACGCAGGCGCGAAATTTCTGCTGCCATGGGGTTAATGTCGACGCCGAAGATGTTGTTGGCAAGAATTTCTTTCTTCATCTGGTGCGTTTTTAGTTTGCTATCAACGTCCAAGCGCTGCCTGCACTTCAAAATGAGCTGCAACATTCCCATTGGGAATGCGCCAGAGCCGCACGCTGGGTCCAAAACTGAATAGGTGCGCAGCGCCTCCAGCACGCTTTCGCGCACGTCTTTCACATCGCGAAGCGAATTTGAGTGGTTGGTGAGCCAGTCGGAATCGCTTTTGTCCAAAATTGCATCCACCTGAGCCCACAGCGCCTCGGGCGTTTTGCCGTGCAAGTGCTCACGCAGGGCACTTTTGCACATGAACTGCACAATCTCGCGCGGCGTGTAAAACGCGCCCGTTTCGCTTCGCTGCGACCTCTCGCCGTCCTCGCCACCAATTTGCCCAAGCAAACTCTCAAACACGCACCCCAGCATCTCGGGGTCAATTGCCACTTGTTGATATTCCGGCGACGACTCGTCGGTCGTGAAGTTATATTCCTGCAAGTGCGCATAAAGTTTGTGAAGCCACCTCTCAGGAAACGGAATGTCAAGTTCCGCCAAGTCATCTTCATGCTTCTCAAAAAGGCCACCGTTCAGGTAGGGCGTTTCCTTGTCATCAATTTTGCGCTCAGGCACTGGCGTGTTCAGCGTGTCATAGAAAAGCACCTTCAGCTCGTCATAGGTTGCATAGTGCTCTGGCAAACTTTTAACGATGTTCTTCTTCGCCAAAAACCAACAGAACAAAATGCGACCAATCAGGCGCGTCGCAAAAACTTTGCTTGCGTTCTCATCGATTCCACTCGCTTTCATGTTTTGGTAGAGCAAACTGAAATGCTCGGCAATGCCAGCATAGAACTTCTTGTTGATTGTTTTTAGCGCAAGCGCTTCCCACAGCTTTTTGTGAACTGCGCGCTGTGGCTCAATTTCGGGACGGGCCACCTGCGCCTCATCTTCAACGAAATTGCCACGCGCGTCAAGCCCCTTAATTGTGCCAAGCCCGCTCAAATTGTTCAAAATTTCAATCTGCGTGTTCGTCAGCTTCTCTTTGAACTCCATCACACGCAAATTAAACTTGTTGCTTGCCACCATCAAAAGGCCGTCGTCGGTGTTGTTAAGAAAAAAGTCGATGCCAACTTTGTAATGCGCATTCTGCGTGGTGGAAGAATCCTCCCAGTTTGGTGTGAGCATCACTCCTGCAGCAACAACCGCCTTCGTTGCATTTTTGTTCAACTGGTAAAACTTCGATTCATAGGGCGCCGCTTCCTCGTTAAAGTGATAGAGCGCCACGCGCTGCCCTGGGTAGAAAGCGTGCTCGCAAAACCAGTCCTGTTGCTTTTCGTTGCGAAACGTGCGCTTTGGAATGACGTTTTTGTCATAAATTTCCGCTGGCTCCTGCATCTTCCACGGCGTGCCCTCGTTAAGCACGTCCATCACCGCATTAGCAAGTTCCACCGCCACAGCAATGTCACGCGTCGCATGCAGCTTCTCAACCAACTCATTTATGTGAGGAAATGTGTTAGGCATGATTCAATGTTACTAAAACTCGTCGGTTTTCTCCAGCAAAGCCTTCAAATCGTCAATTGGAGGCAGCGCCTGCAGAAGTTCTTCGGACATATCTTTTGAAGTTTTGTAGGTGGCAACTCCCATTGGCTTGTTGTAATCTTGAATGACATAGTCTACAAATGCCTTGTTCATGTCCTTGCAAAGAATCAACCCCACAGGTGCGTTCTCGTGAGGTCTGCGCTCAAAATCGTCAAGCACTTTTAAATAGCCTGAAAGTTGCCCAAGGTAAGCTGTTTTAAACGGTCCACTTTTAAGCTCAACAGCAACAAGACAATTGAGGTCGCGATTAAAGAAAAGTAGATCAACATATTGGTCAACATCAAACGCGTCAAGGTGATATTGATTTCCAAGAAACGAAAAACCTTTGCCAAACGTCATAATGAAGTTTTTAATGTTGTTGACAATGCCTTTCTCCAAGACACGCTCGTCAATGTCTTCAACATCACGAACACCAAGTTCTTCAACGTTGATGAAGTCCAGCAAATATTCGTCCTTAAAAGTGCTGATTGCACGCAGAGCCTGCTCACTTTTTGGAAGCGTTTTCAAAAAATTGTTTGACGATTTCCCTTGGTGGTTGAAGTCGTCTGCCTTAATTGAACGCTTAAGCGCCTCAACGCTCAAGTGCTCAGTCGCGCATTTGTGAATGTAAAAAACGCGTTCATCTGTTGTTTTCGTTAACGAGATAATCCACCTGTGATGCGTAAAGCTAATGGATATAAATTCCCCAGGGATGAGATTGGGGTATTTTGGAACTTGCAAGTTCGAAATTAGGTTCTCCTCGCCATCTAAAATTTTGGAATTCGCAAGTTCCAAATTAGGCTGATCTGAAATTACATTGCTCCACTCTTGATAAAACGTCCGCATAAGACGCAGGTTTCGACCAGAAAAACCCCGAAGTCCTGGCAATTCTTTTTGTAGCTGATCCCCAATTGCATCTAACGCGCCAGACCCCCAATTTTGTTCCTGACCAATATGATTGAGGTACCCACCTATTACGTAATAAAGTTGCAACTGTTGCGCATTAGTTGCCTTAGCAGCAGAGTATTGCGCCTTTAATACCGCTTCTTTTATCGCTTCAACTGCTGTTCCATATTGTCTTATATCTGCACACATACTTTCTCTTTTCTCCCTATTCATCATCTATGCTATAAATTATACTTCAATCTTCAGGATATTTGAATAACATAATGGTATATAATGTTATATATTGTTAAATTGAAAGGAAGGGTTATGCGACAAACTGCAACAAGAGTCGAGAACAACGTTTATGAGGTGTTTAAGGCAACCTCTAACAGCTTAGGGCTATCTCCAGCGGATGCTTTGCGAGTTTTTATTTATTCCTTCAATGAACATCATGGCTTCCCTTTTGAAGTTACTTCAAGGGCACAATTTGAGCCATTTGATACTGAAGATGAAGCACTCGATTTTGCGACCGCTGTGTCGATGGAGGCAATCAATGAAGCAAGGTGAAATTTGGACCGTTCAAGAAAAGGGATATGCAAGCAAGCCCCGCCCAGTGCTCGTCATCCAAAAGGAAATCAACAAATATGACTCAGTTATACTTTGCCTTTTAACCTCCTTTGACTCTAGCGAACTTGAAAACAGAGTTTCAGTTGAGCCTACATCGAAAAATGGGTTGAAGTCGTTAAGTTACGTTATGACAGACAAAATTGTTACTGTTAACAAAAATGTGATTGACAAGCGCGTGGGCAAATTGGAAAACAAAACAATGAAAGAAGTGTTAGGAAAAATCGCTCAATTTCTAGGGATTGTCTAGCCTTTCGCTGGAACATAGAACAGAATGGTTTTTTGTGAAGAGATTTCGCGTTCTTCTTCTGTTTCGGCATTAGCTTTTAACTCAGAATAAAACTTGCTAAAGTCGTTTATTACTTTTACGCTAAGCGAGCCTTCTTCTCGTAGGTCTTTTTTAATTCTTCTTACCAATGCCTTAAAAGTAGCAAGCTCACGCCTTGTTTTAAGACATGACTCAATTATAGGTTGCAAATCTATATCTGAAATATATTCGCTTATTGCCACAATTGCATCACGCTCTGAATCACTCAACTTTTCATGCGACCTTCCTTGTTCAGGAGCTTCAGTTTTGGCAGTTGCGCAAACGCGTTCATCGTAAAGCGCGCGGTCAACGTTGATGTTGTCACGGACGCGCTCGTTGTCTGACGCGTCGGTTTTAATCATGTTCAAAGCGTGTCCGTCTTGAATGAACTTTGCACTAACAACATGGCCTGCTTTCACAAAACTTCCAGCACGCGAGTTGTTTGCGCCTTCGCTTTCGCTAATTTCAAAAAACATGCAACTTGTCTGTTCAGAAGGACGGTCCCCAGTTGCAATCTTGTGAAGCGCAAGCGTGTTGTTTGCGTTTGAAGTTTTTGGAAGGTAGTTCCACTTTCCTGTTGGCATCTTCTGAATCTTCTTGATTTCGTCGTCACTGGAATTTTTAAGGAAATCGCGCAGGTCGGCAATGAAATTCTCAGTCCAAGAAAGTTCGTCGTCCAAAACGCTCGACATGTCAGATGCCTTCTGCGCATTTTCAATGAACTCGATTGGGTTCGCCTCGCCCTGCTTCATGACGTCCTGGTCAAGACCGATTGTTTGGTTGATGTTTTCAATTTTGTATTCAAGGCGCTTAACAAGGTTGAGGTAGGTCTCAAGTTGGTCTGTTGGTTTGCAATTTGCCACCGTTACCTTAGGAAACTTCGACCCAAGCCTGTTAATGCGCCCATTTCGCTGAATCATGCGCACAGGGTTCCAGTGTAAATCGTAGTTCACAAGAACACCTGCGTCCTGCAAATTTTGCCCTTCAGAGAGAACGTCAGTTGCAAAGAGATATTGAATTTCAGTTTCTCCGTCCTTTAATTCATAGTTCTTTGACGTCGGAGAGAAAAGTTGCACCTTATGCTCGTTTTCTTTCGTTTGCCCAGAAATAAAAGCGCTGTAAGGCAACTTGTTCTTCAATTGCTTTTCGAGATATTTAATTGTGTCAGCAAAAAATGAAAACACAAGAACTTTGCCATCTTGTTTCTCAAGGAACTCTTCAAATGCCTTAAGCTTCGGGTTTTCTTCAACAATTGGTCGAATTTTTTCGATGATTTCTTCGCAAATTTGTTTGTCGCGCAAAATGTCAATTTTCATCTGCTCAATGTTAAAATCTTGAGGGTCTGCCTTAACTCTTTTAATTCCAGCCTCTTTTGCCTCATTGTTATCTTCAGAATTTTCAAGCGAGTTAACATATTCGTCGTAATCTCCAAAAGCAGACTCAATGTCTTCATCATAATCGTTTTCCAACGCAGACAAGTCTTTTAACGTCACAACATATCCAGCGTTCAACCACTTCTCAAATGCATTCAGGCGAGAAACGTAGTTTTCAATCGACTTTTTCAAAGCGTAAGTTGAACTTTCAATGCGTTTCAGCCACGAAATGTGAACGATGTTGTGAATGGAAAGTTCGCTTTTAAGACGCAAATTTTTCTTTGCAACACCAGTCTCGTCAATCTCTTTAGGTGTTTTGCCCCAAACGTCGTGCTTGTAGACATCTGGGCGGTAAGGCACAAGACCAAGGCAACAAATTGCCTTAAACAGCTCCACAATCACGGAGCTTTCTTCTTCTGTTTTACGTTGTAATACGTTTGCCTTCTTAGCCTCTTCCAAGCAACTTTTAACGTATTTTTCATCGCGGTAGGCATTGAGCGGATGCTTTGAAAGTTGAGTTAAATTTTCAACAATGTCAACATTCAAATCACGCATTTTCAGCCCCTCGAACTCAAACGTTATGTTTTCGTTTGAATAGGAGTAATCAATGCTCTCAATTTTCGTCTCCGGAAACGCCATGTCATTCGGAAATTCAGCTTCAACACCAGCGCGAGTTGAACGAACGAGGTAGTGGCGAAGGCCACTGTCGAGCGTTGGACGGTACTTTTCCCAATCAAACTTCTCACCTTCGCGGCGACGCACAGTTTCAATCCTTCTCAGAGCCTCCATGAAATCGATCGACTCAATTTCTCCTCTGTTGTTAGGATACGGAACGGAGACACTTGTTAACTTTCCTTTGAGTCCCAGTTGCAACTGGTTCCCAAAATCAATCAAGCGGTTGTTGACTGGAGTTGCTGTTAGCAGCAAAACTTTTGCGTCCTCGTGCGCCTCGAGCATTTCTTCGATTGCATCGCGTCGGGTTGAGCTGGACGAGCGCAAGTTGTGCGCTTCGTCGATAACAAACAAATCAACATGTTTGTTCCGACGGAAATATTTCCTGTCATCCTCCGTTCGCTTTTGGATGTAATTTGAATTCTGCATGCTCAAAAGTTCGAAATCTCTGCTACTTTCAAGCCCAAGCACTTTTTCCAGGTCATCTTCCCACTGGGTCATGAGGGCTGCTGGAACAATTACACGAATTCGCGCGTTGTCGCGCTCGATGTAGTGCTTCATAACGGCACCTGCAGTGATTGTTTTGCCAAGACCAACACTGTCGGAGAGCATCGCCACTTTTTGACGTTCGAGCTTCTTGATTAGAATGCCAGCATTCCTGTTTTGAAAACTGTGAAGAACATCCTCGCTTTCAATCAATTTCGGAGTGTCGACCATTTCATCTGGGAAAACTTCCATTAAAGTTTTGATGTATGCTTCATAGGGCGAAAACGTTAAATCTCCCACTGGCGCAGTTTCCAAAATTTCCTTAAAATCGCCAGTCCACGGCACTGCTTCTTTGTCGTTCCAAAGTTCATTGAACCAAGTTAGGTGGCCATTTTGCTGTGTCTCATTCTTTGGTTCATATTGCACCTTTTGAGAGTCATATTCACAATAATCGAGCTCTGCGTTTGTGTTGAGCCCTGCATATGTGAAGTTCGATGAACCAATGATGCCTACCGCTCTTGGGCTTTCAAGGTTGCCAAAGATGTATGCCTTAGCATGAAGTCGAGGCTTTCTGAAAACTTTCACTTCAACAACGCCCTGTTCAATTAGTTCGCGAAGTCGCGTTGCAGTTTTTCTTAAAGTCCCAAGTTCGTCTTTCTCACATTCCAAATTCTCCAAGTCGTGCGAAAAGTTGTCATCTGGAAAAAGTTCGTCAGTTTCAAAAAGGTTCAACTTTTTCTGAAGGCGGTCAGGCATTGGTTCTTGGCCAATCAAAATTCGCACAGACTCGAATTTGCCAAGGTCATCAATTATGGCAGCCATCGCTTTTAAATCCCAATAGCCCGTGGCGACCGACAAATGTTTGAAGTCGCCAGAATTAACATGCATTTTTAGCACGTCGACCAAACAAAAGCGCTTATTGTCGATGAGTTGTGGGTCAGAAGATTTCATGGGTTAATTATATATTAGCGAGTTAGAATCATGGCTGCCATTCCTGCTCGTTAATTTCGGTCAATTCGCCCTGCGAACCGCCTTCGCTCAGGGTCACGCAACACCAGTGCGCTCACCTTCGCTCAGTCGCTTCTCGCGCGAATTGCCTCGAAATTTCCTTCGCAGGAGGTTTTTAGATTTATGGCTGCCATAAGTCACACACTATATTATGCAAAATCCTCCAAAGAATAGCGCACGCCTTTAAAGCTCCTATTTTGAGTAAAACCTTGAGTTATTCGTTTTCAAGCAGAAATTCTCGAAAGAAAGGCAATTCAAAGGCAACGCGTCCACGACCTCGGAATCCAATAACACCAGCGTCGATCAATCGTTTTCTGTATTGTGCAACTTGCGAATCGGACCAACCAAGCCGGGAAACAAGGTCTGAAGTTCGTGTTTCGTCTTCATCTTGCAACATCGCACGCACAAATTTTTCGTCACCCTTGGAAAATTCACGGTAAGTAGCATCCAAAATTCTTGACTTCATTTCCTCTTTTGCAACGGCGATGCCTTCTTGAAAATCCTCCTCAGAAATTTCTTTATTGGTTGGTCTAACATTCCAGCTTCTGTAGCCAACCAACTGTAGCATAAATGGAAATCCTGCAATAGAGAAAACCGCCTCGTCAAGACCTTTGTCATCAGCCGTCCGTCCATTTTCCGCAATCGTTCTCACAAGTGCGTCACGGACATCGAAATCGTTAATTTTAGAAAGCGTGAAGCCTTGTGCTCTTCTTAAAAAGGAAACTGTTTTGTCGCCCTGAATGCCAGAAACCTTTCCTGGCAAGCCTGCCATCATAAGAGACACCTTTCTGCCCTCTCTCACGAAGTGCTGATAGATTGCAACAAGTTCAACGAGTTCTGACAACTCTGGATCAACTTCATCCACAGTTAAAAACAAGCCCGCATCAAATTCGCTCAACTCATCCAACACCTTTGCAACACGACTCCTCCAATTGGTTTTCTCTGAATTTGAATCGCTAACCGATACCCCCCCAACACCTGCAACTTGAACGCCTGTAATTCGCATTTTGTTTGAAGCCGACGCAAGATGAGAAGCTCTTTGTGTCAATGTGATCTCGATGTCTTCTAACATTCCAGGAAGGGCAGTCACGTTGACGCTAATCCAGCCCAAACTCTCAGCTTTGTTTGCAAGCACAGAGAGCAACGTTGTTTTTCCTGTGCCCCTAGGACCCGAGAACAAACTTGTTAATTCTGGGGATCTCGATTTCTTCTCCAGTGCTCCCGTGATGTCTGCAATAATCTGCCTTCTTCCTGCAACATGCGTTGGAATTTCCCCAAAACTAGGCGTAAACGGATTTTCAAACTCGCTCATTACTTCCTCCTTAAATTTATTTGTCTATAAGTATACCTAAATTCTTCTAAGTTTCTCTAAGGACTTCTAAGTTTCTCTAAGGAGTTCTAAGGAGTTCTAAGTTTCTCTAAGGAGTTCTAAGGAACAAGAATTCGATCTGGGCAGTCATTTTTAAAACTTGTTACAAATTACACCCCAAAAAGTGAGATATTGCAAGCGTAGTAGTGGATTTGTCTAAGGAAGCGATTTGGGAATTCGTCAATTTAAGGTTATTTTCAGTTAGTTTTTATATTCTTAAATTACGCTGGAAGACAGGAGGATTAAAATGACAACCAACAGCGCAATTGCATCTCAAGAGTTCACTGGAATTTTTGAGAGAAAAGAAAAGAAATTTTTAATCGAACAAAAAAAGCTTGAGGCTTTTTTGAGCGAAATACATTCTCACTTAACGCCAGACGAGCGCGGAATCACGCAAGTGTCTTCACTTTATTATGACACGCCAGAAAACACACTCATTTCACGCTCTTTAGAAAAACCTACTTATAAAGAAAAGCTCCGCGTGCGTGCCTATGGCGACGTTACACGAGATTCGGTAGTGTTTGTTGAGCTCAAAAAAAAGTTTAAAGGAATTGTTTATAAGCGCAGATTTGCTTGTTCTTTGAGTGATGCCTATCTCTTCATGGAAGGAAACGATGTGAAGCCCATCTCGCTAGAAACTGGGGCGAGCACGGCCTCACTCAACAGAAACCTTATGGAAGTAAAGGCATGCAGAGACCGCTATTTTGGACTTACACCAAAGATGCTCATTGTGACAAACCGACTGGCGCTCTATTCAAATGATGACAGCGACGTTCGCATGACAATCGATTTTGAGCCTCGGTTCGACAATGAAAACTTGAAGCTTGAAGGGCATGCGAAGCACAAAAAATTGATTGACGATTGCATGTGCATCCTCGAGATCAAGTGCGCAAATGCTCTTCCGCTGTGGATGATTTCCGCCTTGTCAAAAATGCAGATTCATTCACAATCGTTTTCAAAATATGGGCATGCATTCAAAATCTCTCACGACGCGAATCTTATTTATGACGAATTAGAACAAAGGAGCAACGTTTCCGGTCACAGACCAAAACACGCTCAAAACAAGGAGGTAGCTTGTGTTTAACTCAGTTTTTTCAAGCATTTTAGCAACGACGGATAGCGGGACATCGTCACTGACACCATCGACTTTTCTCATTTGCTCGGTTGCCTCGCTCGCTCTTGGAGTCGTCATCGCACTTGTTTATATGTTCAAAAACAAGGCATCGAAGAGCTTTGTTGTGACAATTGCACTTCTGCCTTTCATCGTGCAGATGGTGATCGCACTTGTCAACGGCAACATTGGAGCTGGCATTGCTGTCATGGGCGTTTTTAACCTCGTCCGTTTTCGCTCAATCCCAGGATCTGCTAAAGACATAGGCACCGTTTTTATGGCGATGGCGGTTGGACTTGCAACAGGCATGGGATTCATAACGCTTGCGATCGCATTTACGATCCTTGTCGCGATCGCAAATGTGGGTCTGACCCTTTCGCCTCTCGGCGGGAAAATCAACGCTACCAAGAAGACTCTCAAGGTCACTGTTCCAGAAGATTTAGAATTCGACAAGGCTTTTGACGACATCTTCGAGAAGTACACAACAGAAAGTGAACTCATCAGCGCAAAAACAACGAACCTAGGCGCACTTTATGAACTTGTTTTCGAGATAGCTTTAAGTGACACTTCGTCACTTAAGAAAATGATGGATGAAATTAGAATAAGAAATGGCAACTTGACTGTGCAATGCACAAGTCTGATTCAAACAAAGGAGACACTCTAAACATGAAACTAAAAGAAAAAATCTTGCCAGTTGCGCTTTGCGCAGCTCTTGCCCTTAGCGGGTGCTCGGCAAATTCGCACGATTCAAATTCAAGAGAGGAAGCCTCTTCTAACAAAAACACAGAAGCCTCAATCATCCAGGTTGACACTTCAGCTTATGACCTTGATTATTCCAACAGGGACTCGAATTCGACTTACGAAGAATCGTCTGCAACAAAAGTAACTTTTGCAGACAGCGCATCAGTTAGTGGCGAGGGTGCAAGCGCGAGCGGAAGCGTTGTGACAATCTCTAAAGCTGGGACATATGTCGTCTCTGGCACGTCGAGCGACGCTCAAATCAATGTGAGTGCAGGCGATGATGATAAGGTGCAACTCGTCTTTGCTGGCGTTGACATGACGTGCAACTCTGGACCTTGCCTAAACATTCAAAGTGGCGACAAAGTGTTTGTTACGCTTGGACAAGGCACAACGAACACCTTGAGTGACGGAAGTGGATTTAGCGTGGGCGACGAGGATGAACTGGACTCGACGATCTATTCCAAGTCCGACATAACTTTTAATGGAAGCGGAACTCTGAAAATTAACGCAACAGCCGGACATGGCATACACTCAAAAGATGACCTCGTTGTGACGGGCGGTGTTTTTGAAATAACCTCAACTAAGAGCGGAATCATTGGTAAGGATTGTGTAAAAATCAAGGATGGCACTTTCACTGTGACTTCTCAAACAGACTGCATTAAGTCAACAAATTCTGACGACGAAGGAAGAGGATTTGTCTCAATCGATGGCGGAACTTTCAACTTGAAGTCGACAGACAAAGGAATTCAATCAACGAAACTCATTCGTCTTGCTGGGGGAAATTTCACGATTGAAAGTGAAGATGACACAGTCCACAGCGACAGCGCGATTCAAATTTGTGGCGCGAAACTAACTTTGAGCGCAGGAGATGACGCGGTGCATGCCAATGATCAACTCGAAGTCAATGCAGGCGAGATAAATGTTACGAAATGCTACGAGGGCTTGGAAGCTTTTGAGATAACAATTTCAGGTGGTACGACTGAAATTCACGCGACAGACGATGGTGTCAATGCCGCAAAGAGCAATTCATCATCAGATGTTGCAGATGACCAAAACGGAGACGCAGTGCAAAACAGTGAGAGCACTGATCCAGGCGCAAGAGGCACAGGCGCAGACCAACAAAACCCTCCAGCGAAGCCTGAAGGCGACACACAGAATAACCAAAATTCGGGCGACCAACAAAACGGGCAACAAAATGGACAACAAGGCGGTCAACAAAACGGGCAACAAGGACAGCCACCTTCAAAGCCAGAAGGTGACACAAACTCAAACAATGGTGGGCAAATGACTCCTCCAAGTGGAGACATGCAGAATCCTGAAGGTGAAGGCGACGGTGGAGCACAAGGAAATGGTGGCGCGCCAAGCGGACAACCTGAAGGCGGTCAGCAAGGAGGTCCTGGTGGTGACCAAGGCGCTGGGCAAGGCAGAGGAGACCAAGGTGGTGGAGCCGCTGGTCCTGGTGCAAGTCAAGGGGCTTCTGTTGCCATAACAGGCGGAACTCTGACAGTTTATGTTGCAAACGGAGACGGAATTGACTCAAATGGATCAGTCCTCATGACTGGTGGCACAGTAACGCTGGTCGGACCTTCCAACAATGGAAACTCTGCACTCGACTTTGACGGAATTGGCACAATCAACGGAGGCACATTCTTTGCAATCGGGTCTTCTGGAATGGCACAGAACTTTGGTTCAACGTCTTCCCAAGCTTCCGTCGCAGCAAACGCAAGTGGTAACGCTGGAGACGTTGTTAGCGTGACAGACTCGTCCGGAAACGTCATAGTTTCATTCACTTCAAACTGCGCCTATTCCTACGTCCAGGCGAGCGCGGCGAACATAACTGAGGGTCAGACCTACAAAATTTTGGCAAATGGCACTGAGTTGACGACGGCAACTGCCACATCGAACCAGCCGTCTGGCATCGCCCCACAACAGGGCGGTGCTGGAGGTGGCGGTGGAGCTCAAAGGCAAGGCGACAATCAGGGTGGCAACACTTCAACATCGCCCTCTGCAACAAGTGAACCGAAAAGTGCAAACGCTCTCTCTGCATAATGCCATGGGGTCAGACCCTCTCTACGCTGGGGTTTTCAAGGGGTCTGACCCCTTGTTGCCCTCACTTTTCATGGGGTCAGACCCTACTTGACCTTTATTATTTACAAAGTGTAAATTAATTTTTTTAGGAGTGCTTTCATTTTTAGACATCTGCAAAGAGGGCACACTTTGCTTTATAATACGTTCAACAACGCCGACAAAGCTCATTTGCTAGAGTTAGGGAGTTGATGGATTAATTAAATGTTTCCGCTTGAAAGGAGAAGTTAGATGAATCGAAATTTAAATTTTGAGGCAGAGAGAGTGGGTAAACGATGGCAGGCTGTAATTTTTGCCTGCATTATGGCAATTTTTGCATTTTTTTTATTATTCACCAACGTTAATTTAGCGTCAGCCCAGGAGGACTCGGACGCTAAAACCAGCAAGTCTTTGCCAGCTATTGAGCAGATCCTTCGGATCGGGCTAACGCCTTCATTAACCGCTGATTCCGATCAAGAGACCTCAACGGATGGTTCTCGCGTTGCTATGTTTAGGCTCTACAACAAATGGACTGGTGAGCATTTTTATACCTCAAGCAAGTCTGAGCGTGATGACATCGTAAAAGCTGGTTGGGTTTATGAACAGATCGAGTGGTATGCACCAACTTCTGAAGATTTTAAGCCTGTATATCGTCTTTATAACAAATATGTCGAAGGTGGCGATCACCACTACACAACAAGCGCTGACGAAAAAGACGAGTGCGTCAAAGCTGGCTGGACTTATGAAGGTGAAGGCTGGCGAACAGTAGAGGCGGGCGCAACAGATTATGTGAAAGTTTTAAGACAATATAACCCCTATGCCACAACTGGAACTCACAACTACACAACAGATGAGGATGAGCAGAAATACCTTCTGAGCCTTGGCTGGAGAGCAGAAGCTGACGGAGGCTGGGGTGGTTATTCAACTTTGGAGCCATCAACTCAAGCGATCGACTTCACCAAAGCTGAGGTTGACACCGCTGACAAAACTTACACTTCAGAGGCAATCACTCCAAAAGCAACAGTAACTGGTCTTACTGCTGGCACAGATTACGTTGTCACATATTCTAACAACGTTAACGCAGGAACTGCAACAATCAAGATCGAAGGCAAGGGGGACTACACTGGGTCTAAGGAATGGAAATTCACGATCAAGCCACTTGATATTTCAAGTGCAACAGTCACCCTTGGCGATTCTCTGACCTACAATGCAACTGAACAAACGCAAACTGTGTCAAAAGTTGTTGCAGGCGGAATCACACTTCCAACTTCTGACTACACCGTGTCAGACAACAAGCAGACTAACGCTGGAACTTATGCTTTGAAGGTTACTGGAACAGGCAATTTCAAAGGCTCGAAGCAGGTCTCTTTTTCGATTGAGAAGGCAAACCCAGAATATGACCTTCCAACTGGTCTTACTGGAATTATGGGCGAAAAACTCTCGTCAGTTGATTTGTCTTCATTTGGCAAAACAAAAACACTGGGGACTTTCACATGGGATGAGGCTGACACTGAGTTTACTGTTGCTGGCGAACAGCAGTTTCCAGCCACTTTTACACCAGAGGACGCCCAAAATTATAACGTAGTTGCAGGCATTAATTTAACGGTTAATGTTTTTGGTGTGAAAGCAACGTTTGTTGCAAACGCACCAAGTGGCAAAACAGCAACCGTGGATGGCGATTCTGAGCAAGTTGTTAAAACTTGGGACTTCGACGCGGGTGAGAGCTATCACACAATTGTTACCACTGACTTCCCAAGCGTCACAATAGACGACACAAGTTATTTCTTGGCTGGCTGGACAACAGATGCAAGTGACACTTATGGTCCAACTCAGTTGCAAATGGTTGGCACAACAGTGGATGCAAATGTGACATATTACGCTGTTTGGAGACAACCAACTTCAGGCTATTGGCTTGGAAGTGCTGAAGCAGGTTTGGCATTTGCCGATGAGGCATATTTTGCCGCGAACGACCCTAATTACCATTCAGCAAGCGAGATTCAGGCTGACATGCAGGTTTTGAAAAAAAGCTCCAACGATGGGTATGACGAGATCAAAGCAAAATGGGACGCTTTTTATGACAATGCCGATTCTGAACTCGGAGGTGTTGGCAATCTTGTCAGACTTTATGCGACTTATGAAGGTGGCGAAAATGAAGTTTCATACGACAATGTTAAGAGTGACTTTAACAAATATGTTGAGTTCAGAATTTTGGAAGTTAGTGGGGCAGATGGGCACCTAAACACCAAAGACGTTCCATCAAGCACAGACGGTTCTGTCGTGACATTTATGGCAACTCATGCTTTGCCAACGGCTTATCAGATGGATGAACTTAACACTAAAGGCGGTGGATGGGAGAAGAAAAATCTGAGAGCTGGGTTGCAAGAAAATGGTAGCATTTTCAAAAAGTTTTCATCTGGCTTGACAGGAGCCATTAACAAAGTCGAGAAGCGAAACCATATCGCGGGAGGTTCTTCTGACGCAGCTGCAGAAGGAACAGCGACAACCGATTCTTTTTGGATTATTTCCTATGCTGAGCTTTATGCCACAGGAGATTATTCAACCAATGCACCAACGTGTGAAGGGACAGCCTATCAATTTTGCATAGACAAGAGCATCAATGTTCAATCAGCAAATTCTGTTCTTGCTCTCAAGACACGAGCAGGAGCGACACCTGGTTCTTGTGATTTTGAATCATGCAATTGGTGGTTACGGTCGCCAAAACTTGGAAACCTTCAATATGTCTTTAATACTACCCCTGCTGGTATTCCGTATAGCACTACGACCGCTGATAACTATATTGGGGTCGTCCCATGTTTCTGCTTTTAATCAATAGTTAGCATAGGCTAACTCAAACCTCAAACCGTTCTTGTTTTTTAAATCAGGAACGGTTCTTTTTTATTGCTGGTCATGGAGTCAGACCCTCTCTACGCTCGGCTTTTCAAGGGGTCTGACCCCTTGTTGCCTAGAGCTGAGCCCGACATGGATCGTTCTTTTAATGTTGTTGTAATTGACAAAGATGTGGATGGGTGCATTATCTAAAAGAGTTTTTGTGTTATAATTATGTTAGACATTAATGTAGGCGATAATTCCTGAGGTGTTGGATGTTGCAGATAATCGATTCAGCTTTGAGGCACGGACTCACCGAAGAAGACATCCGTAGCGCATGGAACACCGTCATAGAAGAATCGGTCGTCCACATTCGGCACGACAAACAACCACCGCACTACATGATGATTGGGATTTTGCCAAACGGAGCAACCGTTGAGATGATTGCTTTTTCGGATGGTTTGGACTGGTATGTTTTTCATGCGAAAACGCCTCTGACAGCTGGTTTTAAGAAAGAATTTAAGGATAACGGAGGGAAATTGTGAGCGTAATCAGCACTAAAGACAAGAATAAAGTGATAACAATCACTCAAGATGGGCAGGAAATCACTGGAAAGACAATCGAAGAGTGGTGCGAAGCTTATGAAACTGGTCGTTTTCCAGATGGTTACTCGCCAAGCGGCGACATTGTGAGAGGGCGGCCAACGCTTTATGGGGACAAGATGTCATCAATAACAATAAGAGTTCCTGAGATCCAAAAAGTTGCACTCGAGCGCGAAGCAACAGACTCAGGGGTAACACTTTCGGCATATTTGCGAAACATTATCGCTTTGAGATGACGTGTGTTTCCTCAACCCCTCCTTACTTAGGATGTGTGTCGCCAGTGAGAGTCTGTTAAGGCTCGGGCAAGCGCGAGACCGACTGGCAGGAAAACGACGATCATGCAAGCACGGATGAGCCATGTTAGAGCATCGACCGTTTCAAATTGCGCCATAAAAAACATCGATTTATACATATAAAGCCCAGGAATCATGATGACGATCGAAGGCACAGTTATAACGGTTCTTGGGATTTTCGTTTTCTTCCAGATCGCGGATGCCAAAAGACCGGCAACGAGCGCGCCAACAAACGCACCAATCTCTGGCGCAACGCCAAAAAATTTAACGAGCTCGAGGTTCAGTGTGTCCGCGACGGATCCCATCGCGCCTGCGATCAATGCAACTTTGACTGGAGAATTAAACATTATCGAAAACCCAAAAACGCCTATGAAGGCTGCAAGCAAACGCAGCGCACACATTGCAACTTCTGGCATGTCATAAGGGAGATAGTCAATAGGGCGCAACTGAAGAAGGACTGCCAAAATCCACCCAATGAGCGTCGAAATTAGGATTATCAAAACGGCGTAGGTCAGTCGCTCAATCCCACTTCTCATGTCGAACAAAAACATGTCGAGAGCAGAAGTGATCAGCGGAAAGCCAGGAATGACGAAGAGCATCGCCCCGACATAGCCCATTTGGTGCTCCATCGCATCTGGAACAACAAACGAAATCAGGAACAAACAGAGGAGATAGGCGACACACGACACAACAACTCCAGCACCGACCGCCAAGAGCTGATTGATTTTGTTTGCCAAAACGAGCCTTCTGACAAATTGACCGAGCCCTGCGCCGATGAACGCACAAAACATCTCAAGCGGACCGCCTCCAAGCAAAAACGTGAAGGCGCAACATGCGAAAGCAGATGCAAGACCGCTTGTTGCAGGAGAATAAAGAGGCTTTTTGCTTTTCATCTCATCCATCTTTTTGTGGTAATCACAAAGCCTGATCTCACTTCCTCTCTCATCAATTTCTGCGAGAAAATCGTCAAGGTCAATCAGAAGCTTCGTGTTGACACCAGAGTCAGGAATGACGATTGTTTGCGAGCGTTGCTCTGAACCTTCACGAACCGTGCATTCAATGTCGGTCAATCCAACGCTAACAGTAGCTGTCACGCCGAGCGCGTCTGCAACTCTGTTGACAGCATCTCGCACTCGCCATCCCCCAGCACCAGTGCGCAAAATGAGCGCCGCAATCCTGCAGATTATTGATGTTTTATCACTTAAAGTTGAAGCACTCGCCTTCTCGTCGGGCATCGACTCAATCGTCTCGCTCCACAAAACAGGCATGTGATGATTCGTGCCCTCAGACTTAGATTTTCTGTTTACTTCATTTGCCAACTCTTAACTCTTTTAAAAACAACTTGTTACTTATTTAATAAACACTTTGTAACTTAAAAAAATTCACTGTTTCTTCTTATCTTCATTTTTATAATAGTCCAAAACACACGTTGGAACAATTTTTGAGATGTCAGCATTGAGTGCCTGCATTTCTCGCACAACAGAACTCGAGACATACATGTGTTCAGGGCAACTCATAATGTAGATGTTCTCCAAATTCGGGTCTATGTGATGATTAAGCGCTCTTTGCTGAAACTCATATTCAAAATCGGTTATCGCACGAAGACCTTTGACAACAACTTCCGCACTATTTTCATGCGCAAAATCAACAAGCATGTTTGAAAAAGGCTTTGCTGTGACGTTTTTTATGTCAGAGGTCGCTTTCTTTGCAAGTTCGACACGCTTTTCAAGTGACAGGCGTGGGTTTTTTCCTTTGCTCTCAGCAACTCCAACGATGACATTTTCAAAGAGCTGAGCTGCCCTTCTTATTATGTCGAGGTGTCCCAAGGTGATCGGGTCAAAAGTCCCAGGCACGATTGCTGTTTTTTGCATAGTTTTAAGCTTCTCCTTAATAATAACGATAATAGGCAGCACAGCTTCCTTCACTTGAAACCATGCAAGGTCCAACTGGATTTTCTGGAGTGCAGACCTCTCTGAAAAGCGGACATTCATCGGGAGCGATGACGCTTCTCAAGACGTCACCACACCTGCAACCTTTTGGTTCTCTCGTTTCCTCAACTTGAAGGTCAAAACGCGAAGTCGCATCAAATTCACTAAACTCTTCTCTGATTTTAAAGCCTGAGCCTTCAATTTCTCCAATTCCACGCCATGTTGCGTCGCACGTCTCAAACACTTCTTCAATAGCTCTTTTTGCTGACACGTTGCCCTCTTCAGCAACAGCTCTCGAATAGGCATTCTCGATTTTTGCTTCTCCTTGCTCGATTTGAGTTGCAAGCATCAAAACTGCCTTTAGAATGTCAACTGGCTCGAAGCCCGCCACGACTCCAGGGATGTGGTGCTTCTTTGCCAAAAATTCAAAAGGTCGCGTTCCAGTGATGACAGAAACGTGACCTGGCAAAATGAGTCCATCCACTTTAACTTCATCGTCGTTTACAATTTTTTCCAACGCTCCTGGCATGTTTTTATGAGCAGAAAAAACAGAGAAGTTTGATAACTTCTGCTCTTTTGCACGCTTAATTGTTGCGGCTATCAAAGGCGTCGTTGTTTCAAACCCGACACCGACGAAAACGACTTGTCTGTCTTTGTTTTCATCTGCAATTCTGAGAGCATCCAAGGGAGAATAGACGACTCGCACATCGGCACCTTTTGCCTGCTCAGCCAAAAGGGAAGAGGTTGATCCAGGGACTCGTGTCATGTCTCCAAAAGTAGTAACAATGACTTCAGGCACCCTTGTTATCGCGATAACTTTATCGATATCTGCATTCGCAGTAACACAAACTGGACACCCAGGACCACTTGTGAGGTGTATGTTTTTCGGAAGAAGCGACTTGATTCCAGCACGCGCGATCGACACAGTGTGCGTTCCACAGACCTCCATCAAGTTGATGTCGTCAGCAATTTCTGATTTCTCAATCGCCTTAATCAAAGTGCGCGCAAGCGCAGGGTCTCGAAACGAAGAAAGGATGTCGCTTGTTGCATTCAATTAATAAATCTCCGCAAACTCTGGCATATCTTTTATCAACTCAAGAGTGATTTTGGCGTTTTCCTCATCTACTACATCAATCGAAAAACCAGCGTGAACCAAAACATAATCGCCAACCTTCACATCAGGCGTCAGATCGGTTGAGATTTCGCGTTTCACTCCACAAACATCGACTGTCGCCATGTTGGCCTCAATCAAATTTTCAACTTTTGCTGGAATTGCTAGGCACATGATTATTTAATCCTCTTTTGTTTTTGCCATTTTTCTTGTCGCTGCAACAACTGCCTGACCATATGATACTCCTCCGTCGTTCGGTGGCAAGTCACGATTAAGGACAACATCGAAGCCTGCTTTAGCGAGTTCTTTAACACAGCTCTCAATCAAATGCCTGTTCATCCAAACTCCACCAGCTAAAACTACCTTTTTAATTCCGTAAATCTGATAGGTTATCTGAGAGACTTGAACGACCAGACGCATTAAAGCATCGTGAAAACGCCTTGCAATGACTGCATTTGCAACGCCAGCTTTTTTATCTTCAGCAACCGCTTGCAAAACTTTTTTCGGGTCGACGACAAACATCGAAGTGTCGAGCGCAGTTGAATGCTCTGTTGCTGTGTTTTTTAAGACATCGAAGACATAGCGCTCTTCCTGCGCATCAAAGTTTGAAAAATCCGCATCCCACATGCAAGCTTCCAACGAAATTGCAGCTTCACCTTCATACGTTGGCTTTTCGCAAATTCCGAGATAGGCAGAAACAGCATCGAAAATTCTCCCAACTGAAGAAGTGTAAGGCGTGTTTACGTTCTCTTCAATCATTGACTGACAAACGTCAGCCTCATCCCCCATTCTGTCGCGAAGCTCACTCACGACGTCGTCAACGTCGCAAGCATAGGCCAGACCATAAGCGCAACGAAGCGGAAAATTTATCGCTTGCGTTCCACCAGGAAGAGGAAAATATGCAAAATTCGCAATTCGCTCAAACGTTTCAAGGTTGCAGAGCAAAACTTCTCCGCCCCACACACAGCCGTCAGCGCCAAAACCAGTTCCATCAAATGCAAAACCAATTGTTGGCTCGCTCACACCGTTTTCTGCCATTGCAGAAGCTATGTGCGCATGGTGGTGAAAAACCTCATCGAGTTTGACGGTTTTTGCTTTTTGCGTTGCCTGCTTGAAAGCCCACTTAGAAGTTAGATATTCTGGATGTTTATCACACACAATGTCGCAATTTTCATCAAAACCGAAAAGTCTTTCAAGCCGCGACTTAGCCTCAAACCAAGCGTCTTGGGTCTCCACATTTTCAACATCTCCGATGTGTTGCGACACAAAAGCTTGATCGTTTTTTAAATAGCAAAATGTGTTTTTCTGTTCAGGTCCTGTGGCGAAAACTTCACCTTTATGCTCAATCTTCACACAAATCGGTTTTGGAGCTTGCCCTCTGGCACGACGAATCACCTGCAACGCAGTTTCGCCATCTTCAAAATCAAGAACTCGAACAACAGAGTCATCAAACCTAGTCAAAATTTTTCGGTTATTTGAAAGAACTGCATCCGCAACGCCCTCAAATTTATCTAAAGCCTCATCATCAGAAATGACAATCGGCTCATCATGCAAGTTGCCAGAAGTCATAACAAGCATAGCTTTTTGATCATTAGTCAACCGCTGAAATTCGTCGATGAGCAGCGCCTGAGCAGGAGTGCATGGAAGCATGACGCCAAGCTCTGGAAGATTTCCACTCAAATCGTGTGGCAAATCCACACTTCTTTTCTTCTTGAGGAGGACGATCGGTCTCTCACAACTTTTCAAAATCTCTGCTTCTTCTTCTGAAACATAACAAAACTCTTTTGCAACATCAACACTTTCTGCCATGACCGCAAAAGCTTTGTTGTCACGGTGTTTTTTCTCGCGCAAATTCTTCAACGCGTCTTTGTTTTTTGCATCACATACCAAGTGGTAACCACCCAAACCCTTGACTGCGAGGATTTTCCCCTCGTTAAGCAACGTTGTTGCCTGATGGATCATTTCGTCCGATTGTTCGCGAGAGGTTTTAGAATTTACGTTATTGGTTTTAATGCCCTCTAAGTCATAAATGTGTAACGACAATGAAGGTCCACACTCAAAACAAGCGTCAGGTTGCGCATGAAAACGCCTGTCAGCTGGGTCCTCAAATTCCGCTTTGCACCGATCGCACATTTGAAAGTCTTTCATTGAAGTCGAATTTCTGTCATAAGGAAGCGAGTCGATGATCGTAAAACGAGGTCCACAATTTGTGCAATTAATAAATGGATAGTGAAATCTTCTGTCGTTTTCATCAAAGAGCTCTTGGAGGCAATCGTCACAAATCCCAAGATCAGGAGAAACGAGCGTTCTTTCTTCTGATTCCGCCTTGTCAGATTCCAAAATTCTAAAATCGGCAAAATTTTGCAGAGGTATTTCTTTTATATCAATCTCTTTTATGGTCGCAGGAGCAGGCGAGTTTTCAGAAATCGCCATAACAAAAGCGTTTACATTTTCTTCATCACCTTCAGCTTCGATCAAGACACCATCGAGAGAATTTTTGACGAAACCGCAAATGAGGTTCTTTTTTGCCTCACGAAACACAAAGGGCCTGAAACCGACCCCTTGAACAATGCCTTTTATGTGAAGCGAAACGCAACTTTTCACAGTTTATTTTGCTTCCTTTGAACGAATCATGTCATCAACAACGTCGCGGACTATGTGATTGAGCAAACGAACAGCCACGCCAGAATTGTTTGGCAAATGAACGTGCAATGCACGCCTGCCACGCTCGCTCAAAATCTGCATGTCACCAATTGCTTGTGCATGTGCCAAAGCACCCAAACTTGGAGCTTTCGCGTCGTCTCCAAGCTCGATGTCTTTAAGCTCGTCAGCTGAAACAACAAGGAAAACACCATTGTTTGGGCCACCTTTTTGGAGCTGTCCAGTGCTGTGCAAAAATCTAGGTCCAATTTCAAGACACGACATAACGTTGAAAGCATGCGAAACCGTTGTGCGAATTTTGTCGAGTGCCTCGCGTCTTCCTTCGCCGGTGAATGGCAAAAATGCATTGACAGAGAAATAATCTCCAGGCTCTATCGAGGCAAAAAGGTTGCGAAGTGCATCGTGCAAAGTGTCGCAATCCTCAATTTCATCGCTAACAGTCATGAGCGCTTCTCCGATGTAGGCCTCATCTGCATAATGAACACACTTCCCTCTTGCAAGGTCGCCCGACTCGAGAACTTTCAGCGTCGCCGCTTTTGTGGAGGCAACATCAGGCTGATCAAATGGACAAACCTTCATGAGCCATCCGCACATCGCAGTTGCATATTCCCACATGACAAAATGCTTTGCCAGTTCATAAACGTTTTGAATCGCAAACTTCATGACTGGAGTTTTCTCGTCAACATACTTCAACGAAAGCTCGAACGACGTTTTTTCATCCCAAGAATCAGTCTCCGTCTCATACATAATCGCGCACCTGTCACCCGTGTCATGAGAGAGCAGAAGAGAGTCGATCTCAATGTTAGGAGTGATTCCTTCGCCATTTTTGCCGAGGGACTCTGCAACAAGTTGCTCGATCCAAAGGCCAAGAACACGCCCTCGTTTTGGAGTCAAAAACTGGAATTTGTTTCTCTTTTTGAGGTAGTTATCATAAAGAAAAACTGCGAGCTCCGAGGCAGGATTTGCAGTAATGTCAGCTTTGCAACGATTTTCTGCTTCTGCTGCGCACATCAAAAATTTCTCGATGTCGATCCCTGTCAATGCAGCAGGAACAAGTCCGAACACCGAAAGCGCAGAATATCTCCCACCAACGCTTTCCTTGCCCAAAAATACTTTTCTCCAACCCTCTTTCTCAGCCATTTCTTGTAAACACGAACCTGGATCTGTTATTGCAACAAGATGGTTTGGCAATTCATCTCCCAAAACTGGCAAAAACGCCTGTTTGATAGCAGAGAGAAGCGAGTTGGGCTCAATTGTTCCACCGCTTTTTGAAGAAACAACAATCAAAGTTTCAAAAGGATTTGAAGTTTCCAAAAATTCGC
Organism: Oribacterium sp.; assembly: GCA_963592435.1. Classification (GTDB taxonomy): domain Bacteria; phylum Actinomycetota; class Coriobacteriia; order Coriobacteriales; family Eggerthellaceae; genus Phoenicibacter. The sequence continues at coordinate 25,984 of CAVAWT010000022.1, forward strand.
GAACGCGAACAGGCGAAACAGAATCGATGATTCTGAACTTGACAACACCTCTGTCTTGCTTGTCATATTTCGTTATCGTCATTGGCGCCTGAGTTGAGCCACCCTGCCCCAGCAAAACAATGTTGTTTAAACCATCATTTCGCACTTGATGAACAAAAGCATTGATCGAACCAGCAGAAACTGGCGGATTTGATGCCAAATCGCGCCATCCCATGAAATTCTTTGCAAATTCCTTTGCATTTTCGTCAAAATCATAAAGGCTTGCATCTCCAGCCGCAATCCTGCTCGCGACTTTGTTCTCAACAAGCACTTGTGCTGTGTTTTTTTCAGTCATAAAATCTCCTTCAAAATTAACTGTTTAATTATACCAAATGATCGAGTGTGAGTCTAAAATTATTATGTTTTGCCTGTTCAAACGGTATTTTTCAAAGGGTCTGACCCACCGTTAGGTTTTAGGTGTTAGGTTTTAGTGTTCTATATGGTCAGGGTAGCCTTTTTGATAAGTCTGACAATCATGAAACTTAATTTCGAGTGCAATTCCTCATGCGATTTCTTTGCCGTAGCGCTTCGGTTAGAAGTCCGACTTGACCACATCGTTGGTTGCCCTCGCTTTTTTAATTTTGTAAATTAAAACAAAGAAGTAAAAACCTAAACAGAAATAGAAACAGAAAATGCCACGCGAACACGAGGAAATCAACACATTCGCAATTTTTATTTCATTTCGTCGGAACGCACTCGCTTCGCTCGCTTAAACGCCTCCTCAAACCCATTCAATAAAAATTACTCATTGATTTCCAAGAGTTCGC
>CAVAWT010000023.1:0-26710 GCA_963592435.1 Oribacterium sp.
CTTTTTGCTTGTGCAGGCTTCTCTTTGCCAGAATTAAGCTCAGTGGCTTTTTGTGTGGCATACGACCTTAATTCATTAGGTGGCTTGATTTTCGGTTTGTTATCCTTAACAGGTTTATTTGCTTTTAAGTTAGGCATTTCAAGTGGAATATCATCTTTACTCATAACAGACATATCATTAGCACCAAAAACCATTTCATCTTGAACCTCATCGAATGTTTGTTCATCTATTTCTTGATTTTTTTCTTTTTGTTCTGCTCGATAAAGCTTCATATTTTCTTTTAAGGCATCTTTGACTGTCTGAGGAGAAGCAATAACCTTATCTTTAGTTTTATTATTTTGCAACCAAACTTCAGAATCAGCTTTCATTGGAATTACTCTCATTTTAGAAGTCTCATTAATAATTGGTTCATTATTATCATCTAACGCTATCTGATTGCCATTAAACTTAAAAGGCTTATTAACAAACATTGGAGAAAACTGATAACCACCGACATCCTTTCCATCAACAATTGTATTTTTAGGCATTGTTGCTATGTGAAAAGATTGACCAGTTTGTTTATTGGTTAAATTTTCTTTCACAAATGCTGCTGGTATATTAATATATACCCTTTCTTGATTTTCATTAACATCCATCGTAATTCACTCCTTTAATAAATTAGAATTATATAAAACAAGAAATTCATTTAAATTTCTCTATTAATTGTTATAAATTATGAAATTTAAAAAAAAGAAAATTAATACATCTTGTCAAATTATAATATATATGATATAATATATACGATATTAGATATATTAACTTGATAAAAAGGAGTTCAAAATGCCAAAATTAACTGATGATGAAATCATGGATTATCTTGATTATGATGGTGAACGACATTATTATTATAATGAAGAATACTATCCAGACAGGCTTGAAGAATTAAGCAAAGAAGATATTATTAAAAGTTGCTACATTCTATCAATTAAAATAGCTAATCAGGCTCACGAAACTTACAAAAACTGGGTAGAAACACAAAATGACGGAAAAGAAGATGAACGCAAACTCCGTTCACTTGAAGAAATTTTTAAATCGCAATGTTGCGATACTCGTATGCTAAAAATAGAAGATGATCTTTGGTATCAGCAACATCATCCAGAAATTGACATAGATTGGGAACAAGAATCATAAAAATCTCTATTCCCAACAAGTCAACAAAGCTCTATCTTATTCGACTAGATTGATTTATAACATGTCGCTTATTACTAGAGCTTTGTTTATTAATCTCAGCGGCTTTTTGTGTGGCATACGGAATTAAAACCTCTGGAGGTTTTACACACTTTGGATCTTCATATTTGCTATCTTTATTTTTATTAATGCTATTTTCTTTGTCAATTTTATTATCCATTTTAAAAATTCACTCCCTTTAAATTTTTATTTCAATCCCTGACTTTTTGCTTGTGCTGGCTTCTCTTTGCCAGAATTAAGCTCAGCGGCTTTTTGTGTCGCATACGACCTTAATTCGTTAGGTGGCTTAATTTTCGGCTTATCATCCGCTACTAGGTTAGTATTTGTTTGTTCAATTTCATCATCAAAGCCATTATTAATCACTTCAACATTTTGTGCTTCTAAAATTGAATCTAAAGTAATATCATCAACATTTCGATTAGCCAAATCATCCTCAACAGTTTTTAATTCTTTTTCTAATTGATTAAAACGCTGTTCTTTTTCCTGAAGCTCAGCTAAATGATCCCAAACATCATTTTCGTGTGTCTTTAAATTTTTTAATTGCATCTCCTTTGAATCAATCAATGAATTATTTTTTAATAATTCGTCGTCAATTCTTGACAAAACATTATCTAACAATTGCACATTTGAAGAACTATCAGGCTTTAAACACGATTTACAAATCATCTGCAAATTATTATCAGGATTTTTTAGCGATACAATTGGAGCATTTATATTATTAAAATTTTCTCTCGATAAAACTATATCAAAACCCTTATAATGACCCAAAATTGAGCCTTGCTCAAATGCATACTGCCCTTTAATTGCCTTATTGTAAAGTTCTTTACAAGCTTCTACTTTTTGATTTTCGTTAAATACAACACCATCAATCTCGATGCCACACCATTTTTCTTTATCATTATTATTTATATGATGCTCTAAGAGTTCTTTATTTGACTTAAAAGATGCTTGTTGATTTTTTAACTTCTCAATATCTCTAGGTAAAGTTACATGTATTAATTTTTCATTATTTAATTGTTGTCTTGTAAAATTACTTCTTGAAATTTTCAATCTTCTTATGTCAGTTTCAAGCTCCATTCGTTCTTTTAAACGATTATCTCCCATTGCGACACTTGCGATTTCATTAAAGCTTAATTCAATCTCAGTTCCAAGATCATCAACTATCCTTTCATTTCCTTTTCGATTTAAAATTTGTGAAATAAAATGTTGCTTGTTTGAAACTAACGAATAAAGATACGAATCAAAAGTCCCTTCAGTTACATAACGATATACTTTAACATTTTCGTTTTGATTTCCATTTCTAACAACTCTACCTTTTCGTTGCTCTAAGTCTGATGGCTTCCAAGGACAATCAAGATCGTGAGACGCAACTAACAAATTTTGAACGTTAGTTCCAGTTCCTAATTTAGATGTTGATCCAAGTAAAACCCTTATTTGCCCCGCTTGAACTTTATCAAATAGCTTCATTCGCTCATTGTCATTTTTTGCGTCATGCACAAAAACTATTTCATTTTCAGGTATTCCTCTTTCAATTAAACAACGCTTTAATTCTTCATAAACGTTCCATTTACCAGATGCAGGAGTTGAAGTGTCACAAAAAACTAATTGCGTCCCCTTAATCTTATTGCTTGCTTCATATTCAGACAAAACATTGTCGGCACAAGCATTTATTTTTCCGCCTTCTGGTCGTGGAAACATTTCTTCATCTCTCACATCATAATCTTCACCAACAAACAAAAGTCTTGCATCTAAAGACAATCTTCTCGCATCATTTGTGATATTTAAAAAATTGTCCTCAGAAGGATCTATGACATTTTCTCTTAAATTTCTTGCTCTTTTATAAACATAATCTATTAATTTTTTTTGTTGTTCGGTAGGCTTAACAGACACAGTAATTTCATCAACAGTCGGAACATCTACCTCCTCTAAATCTTCCTGTGTTTTTATATCAGCAAATTCATTAACAAGACTCATTAATTCAGGTAAATTTTTAAACGAAGAAAATCTACGATTTTGTTTTAAACCTCCCCCTTCAGGTAAAATTTCCCATTTCGTTTCAACATTAGCAAAAACTCCTGCCCACTTATCGAAAGAAGTCAAACCCAAGTCATCTAACAATTCAGGAGATAAATATCGAGTCATTGTATATAACTCTGCCATTGAATTTGAAATTGGTGTCCCAGTCGCAAACAACAAAGATTTAGAACCAAATTTATCTCTAATAAAATCAGTTTTCAAAAGCATATCTTCACTTCTTTGTGATGCTGATGTATTAACACCTTTAACATTCGATAAACCAGTCATAAACGCTAAATTTTTAAAAGCATGAGCTTCATCAACAACCAACATATCAACACCCAAACTCTCAAAAGGAACACTATCAATATCTTTATCTCTACCATTAAGAAGTTTTTTTACTTTTTCTTCATATCTATTTTTTTGCTGTCTCAAAGCCTTAACCGTTGGATCTTTTCCATCATGAGACACTCTAAATGCTTGTTCATAAGCAACCGTGAATTCATGAACTCTATTCTCTAACATTTTTTTCATATAATCATATGAAAATGAAATCTTTTGCAATTGTTCATGACTTAATATGACAGCATCCCAGTTTCCAGTGGCAATTCTCGAAATAAATTCTTTACGTTTATTTTTAGAAAAATCTTTATCATCCGCAACTAATAAATTTGCATTTGGATATGCTTTAAAAAATTCTGTTGCAGTTTGCCCAATAATGTGTTTAGGAACAACAATTAAAGGTTTATTACAAAGACCAAGCCGTTTTCTCTCCATAACAGATGTTACAAATTCTAACGTTTTACCAGCACCTACAACATGAGCAAACAATGATCCTGTTTGAGAATACAAAGTTCGAGCAACTGCATCCTTTTGATGTTTATATAAATTATACTTATCACTCATACCCTGAAAAACAAGTTGTGAGCCATCAAACTCTTGATCTTTAAAACAATTAAATTTCTCATTATATAATTTAACAATTTCTCTTTCTCTATCTTCATTTTCCCAAACCCATGTTTTAAATCTATCTTCCATCAATAATTGCTTTTCCTGAGCAAGCATCGTCTTATCTTCATCTTCAACTTTGCGCTCATTACCTTCATTATCATAAACAGTTTTCATAACTCGAACTGCCTTTGAGTTCATAGAACTTCTAAGCATCTTTAAAGCTGTTATATCATCAGTTGAATAATCTGGTGAACCCTTGTAAAAGCCATAGTTCCAACCTTGCTTCACATTCCATTCACTCTTACAATCAATATACTGACATTCAGCACTTAAATTCATTTCTTGACTAGCAAAATTCTCAAAAACCTCTACTGGCAACCAATATGAACTCAGAGAAACTGAAATATCATCTTTTGTTAAATTTTCTGGTTGGATTTTCTCTAAAAGATCAAGCCCATCAGCAACATATTCTTTTAATGCTAAGTCCTCTATTTTATTTTCTTTCTGTTGCTTTTCAAGTTCTTTTTCACAATATCTTTCAAATTCTTCATATTTAGGTCTCAAAAATTCAATACAATTTTTAAAACCTACATTTTTTATTTCTTCTTTTTTCTTATCCCTGTCATCAAAACTAGGATATTCAGATAGGGCGAGTTCATTTGGCAATTCTCGATTTAAAACATCCTTAAATTCTCGAATATAATCATCATCACAATTTGAATATAAATAATTTCTAAAAGCATCTAATTTAATTTGATCTTTCTGATCACAAGGAATGAACCGCCTATACTCAATATGCCATTTATTATCGTCATTATAATTGTCAATGTTCACAAATCTTTCGTCATCCCATTTGTCAGGAACAGCTAATGCACAAACAAGCTCAATCATTTTGCTTTCATTATCAGAACCCCAAGTAGAAGCTATTTTACTATCTCGATCTAACAAAGGATATTCAGAAAACAACGCATTTTCAGGTAAAGAAAATCCTGATTCTTGAAATGTATCATGCGTTGTTATAGATATATCAGAATCTAATTTCTGTATTTGAGACATATTAGGTTCTAAAGTTAAAAAATGTCTCACTAAACGGCTATCGTTAGAAAAAGTTTTAAATTCATTAATATATTCTAAAGAATATCTACTACCATCATTTTTAAAATCTTCTAATGCTTTTTGATAATCTGGAATTAAACACAAATCTCGATAAAACCTTCTTAAACTATATCCATATAAATTTCGTCGATCAGTCTTATTTAAATCAATATATTGCTCCTTGAAAATAGCAAGCATTTTTTTTTCAGCATTGCTCATAGGAGAACTTTTAACATAATCCACAGAATTATTAATTGCACTATAAATATCTTGCAAAATAACTTCATCAGATTTATTAATATCTTCTGTCAATTCAAAATTTTTATCCTGATAAGCCTTTAACTTTTTTCTTACATTTCCTGAACTAAACTCATTCCTCGTAACAAATTCATTTTTATCAATATCCCAAAAAATTTGACCTTTAAGCTCACGATATAAATCATCTACATTTGAATTTTTACCTTCGTCAAAACTATTCAACATATAAGGAACATCAATCTTACCTCGATGAACTAATGAAAAAACCAAAGCATCTTGAAAATTATTAATTTGAATTTCTTGCTTTTGATAAATTACTCGATGATTAAACAAATCTGCTTTAGTAAACTTTTTGTTATCACCATCAACAGAATTTTCTAATGACATTAAAAAAGGTGTTTGCTTTGTCAAATCACAAATCTTCTTATTCTTAGACAATGACAAATATCCGTTTTTCTCAACATAGACATCATAAACAGAATTTAATTCTTTTCGTTTTTCTTCAATCTTATCCTCATCCTCATTATCAGTTTCATACATTAAAAGCTCTTTTGCTGTCATTAAAATATGATTGACGTCCTCAAATTTCTGTTTTTGAGCTTTAGGAATATTATCTAAATCAATACTATTTAAATCAGATAAATTATTAAAACCACCATTTTTAATAGTCTTTAAATTTGTATTGACCTCACTTAGATTTTGATTATAAAAATTACCAAATCTCTCATTTAATGAATTTAATGCTTTATCTATTTCCTCTTTTTTTAAATTATCATTTTCAAATTTCAATGTTTCTCCAAATTGATTAGAACCAACCCTTACATCACCTAATACATATTGAGGATTCTCCACAAACCATTTATTTAAAGTTTGTTCAGTATTCTCAAACTTCTCAATGCTACACCAAAGTTCACGATTAGCCTGCTTATCTACTTCATTATCAAATCCTTTACGCAAAAAAATTACGTCAGTCGCTACCTGTGTGTTTGCTTGATTTTTAAAAAAGCCATTTGGTAATCTAACAGCACCACAGAACTGATTATCTTCTGCTAAAATCTGTCGTATATTAGAATTTAATTTATCTAATGTGCCAGTAGAAGTTATAAAAGCACAAACACCACCCTCTTTTAGCGCATCCATAGCTCGAACGAAATAATAATCATGTATCATCATAGATCCATGACCACCCTCGCCATCAATACTTATATTTCCAAAAGGAACATTAGATACAACAGCATCATAAGAACCATTTTCAAAACTACATTCTCCAAAATCAGAATTAACAACATTCACATCATTCATCAAAACTTGTGCCATTTCAGACACCTGCGGATCAATTTCAATACCATCAATTTTAGATTTCTCTTTTAAGTCGTTAGGCATTACACGAATTAAGTTACCCATTCCTAACGCTGGCTCTAACACTTTACCGCCTTCAAAACCAACATTTTCTAAATGTTCCCAAATAGATTGTCCTAACTCCTCAGGCGTATAAAAAGACGTTAAAGTAGTTTTTACAGATTCAAGTTGTTCATCTTCTGATTGTAGATTCTCTAATTCATTATGCAAATTTTCCCAAGATTCATCATTTGAAAATACTTGCGCACAACTTCCCCATCCCGAAAATTGTGCAATCGTGTTTTTATCTTCCTCTGTCAGTTCCTGTCCACCTCTATGTTTTTGTAACACTTTTAGAGCTTCAATGTTTTTTCTAGCATGAGTTTTTTCTCCGCCACCAGCTTGTCCCTCAACAGAAATTACTTCATTTCCAGTTGTGTTCGTTTGACTATCCTCAATAATTTCAACTGTCACTTCATTTGTCTGTGTTGTTTCTGAAATTTCTTGTTCTTCTTCTGCTATTTGTTTATTTCGCTCTGCTTCAACAATTCTTTCGACAGTCCAATCATCTAAATATCTAGGAGTCACTAAAACAGATCTTGTAACGCTCAAATCATCAATACCCTCCATAACAAGATAACTTACATCGCCATTAGAAAAATCTGGGATGGAAGTAATTCTAAATTTCTCACCATCATCCAAAACAATATCGCCAACGACTAAATTTCTCAATATGGCATTTTCTGTTAAAGCTTCTGTTGACTCGTCCTCATTTACAATGTCCGCAGACCCTATTAATTCATTTTGTGCTTGAATGTCTGCATTTCTCATAAATTCTTCATACTTATTCCAAAGATATGTATTTCTCTGCAAACTTTGCGCAACATACGGACGAGATGCAATTGCTTCTCCTAAAGTGATTTTTTCATCTAAATACAAATCTCTCTCGACCCTAAATTCAACATCCTGTCTATCTTGATTAAATTCTTGCAACTCAGCAATTGAAAAATATGTCAGTTCTGGCTCATGCCCATTAACAAGTCCAAATGCTGTTTTAGTATTTACATCATATTCAAGCAAAAACCAATCCCAATTTGCCATAAAATAATGTGCATATACAGTTTGTTCCATTAATGCTTGATTCTCTGTGCTATATAAACCAATAATTTGAGCTTCTAGCTCCGCTGGCATCAAATTAAACGCATCCATGTTCTGTTCGTAAGCTTCATCCTCAATGACTTCTGCATGAACTTCAACAGATTCATTAACGCCTTTGTTCGTTTGAGCAATCTCTTTAACTTCCGCATCTTCTGTCTGTTCTTGATGAATTGCATCCTGCTCAAGCTCTGTAATCCTCTCAATTACAGGTGAAGACAAATCAATAGTTATAGTTTCTAAACCAACTGGCTCTTTATCTTCTTCATCTTCAACATCATTAACCATAATTTCATCTTCACTCGCAATTGTAGGAACTTCGTCAATAGCAACATCATCTTCTGCTAATTGATGACTGAAATTTTCGTCATTTTTAACATTTACATTAATTTGAACTGGTTGCGATGCTTCAATTAAAGTATTAACAACCTGAAGCCGATCTTGATAAAATAATAAAGAAGTAGTGGCACCTTGATACAGAGGAGATGCAGTAATTAACTCATTCATTAATTGAAATTCGTCTTTATCATCAACAAATTTAGAATATTCTTGAATTTTTGCCCATAATTCTTTTTTTGTTTCTTTGATTTCAGCAATTAATTCATCATTAGTCATTACCCTACTCATAATTAATTCACTCCTTTAACTTTTATTTTTTACAAGGTGGAAGTCCTTAATAAATCAATAATTCTAAATTTTTAATCCCTGACTTTTTGCTTGTGCTGGCTTCTCTTTGCCAGAATTAAGCTCAGCGGCTTTTTGTGTCGCATACGACCTTAATTCGTTAGGTGGCTTGATTCTAAACTTACTTTTTTTAGATTCATTATTCTTGATACTTTTTTCAAAAATTTCTTTTGCTTCTTCAGAAGTAAAATTTGGTTTTTTATTTTCCAAACATTCATAAGAACTTGACGGCGCGAAATCATCTTCAACTTGTTGTTCTTTTGAATATTCTTTATCAGCCGTTTTAATATCTTTAAAATTTAAAACAGGCTTTGCAAATTCTGCATCCACATGTTGAGGAGCATGCAAATCATCACTTAACCCTTGCGCGTCAATAAAATCCTGCGTTTTTACATCCGTTAAATTATCAAGATGATAATATACTTGTAGATATTCTTTTAAATCTTGACTAACTATATTATCTTTAAAATTTTCATCATAGAAAATAACTTCACCTCTAGCTAAAGCGTCAACATCTAAACGCTCACACCCCAACTCACCATCTTCTTCATATCCAGCTTTTGCAGCTTCAGATTCATAACCAATAACTGTCAATCCATTTTCAAATGCGTATGTATCCTCAACAATATCATAGATATCCCATTCACGCGCTTTCGCCATATTCTCAAGAATTTTCTTAGCAAGTTCTCGATTGTTTATTTTTGCAAGTTCGTCTATCTTGCCATTTGCCTCAAGGCTTTCAAAAAGATGCGCGTTTTTCCCCTCATCGTAAAAATCCCAAACAGCTTGAAGAACTTGTTGCGCTCTTTTTGTATCTATTGCTTTACTTAATCTTGTAATTTCAAAAGTCTTACAATTGTCTAACTCATATTGTGCTGTTAGCATTACAGGAGCAATTGTTTGTGTGTATACACAAGTTCTAAAATCTCGATTCAGGACACTTTTAGGAAAATAATTCATATCTTCAAGTTCAACCGCCAAACTTGCATTTTTATGACCAACAACCCTATCAGCCGCTAAATCTACAAACATCATTTCGTTAAAATTGCCAATTTGCAAAGGTTTGTAAGAAATGTTAAAAATTTGCGAAATAACCTCCATCTTCAAATCAAAATTAACTCTTCCATCAAGTTTATAATTTGAAAATGCAAAATCATCCCACGGCTTCAAATTATGTTCAATTGCTTTATTGTAAAATTCTAAAGCAGTAACTCCATTTTTTCTATTTCTATCACAACCAATCAGATGTGAAAAGTTTTCATCCTTAAAACATATTGTTTCACATTCGATTTTATTCTTTTTTTCTTCATAAAATAAAACAACAGCTTTATTGCTTAATTTTTCACGCCACATTTCAGCAGCTTTATAAATTTTCTCTAAGTCTTGATTTGTAATTAAAGATTCTTTTTCAACTTGATTAGGCATAGAAACCACCAGCCTTAAAATTCAGAGAGGATGTTACTACAGCCGTAGCGTAGCCACAACATCCTCTCTCGGGCGATTTGGGTCTGCCCCAGTCCGTTGGCTTTACCCATGACGGCGGTCTAACGCACCATGAAGTTACCTTCTTTTCTCGCCTTGCGTTTTCTAGGCTCAAGCTGCGTTTCGGAGAGTTTCCTTGCTCCTTACGGTAATCGCAGCGACCGTCAGATTGATAACGTGTCGCCCACACGCTTTCTTTAATTATACTACTCATATAAAAATCACTCCTCTAAAATTTGTTTTATAAGGTGGAAGTCCTTAATAAATTAATAATTAATTAAAAAATATGTTTTCTTATAATTGTTATCTACTTAAACTATTATTAGACTTCTTTTTTTCTTGATATTGCTTTTGCTGATCCTGACTTTGTTGTTTATTTCTTGCATTAATTTCGGCTGACATTCTTTTAGCATATTCTTGCATCTCCTTAGGAGATTTAACATTATTATGCCCAGTTGATGATTCTAACCACTGATCAGTTCTTTTATAATTCTTTTGTCTATTTATATTCTTATTTTTTTGATTATTTTTATTCTTATTAGCACTTTTATTTTCCAAACTCTTATCAGCTTGACCCTGCGAAACATCAAATGGAATTTCTTCTCCATCACTCAAAATTTCAAATTCTCTTGAAGTTGCATTTTGATTGATATCATCAATATATTGTTCATCAATCAAATTTTGTAAAATTTCTTTGTCATAAAAAACATTTTCTCCTTTAATTTCATTAGGTCGCATTTGTGCAAGGTAACAAGCCAAAATTGCACTTTTATCATTTTCTTGAATTGCCTGAATATACCTATCATCAATTTTTAAATTTGGATTATTTTTGTCATTCATCCACACTCTAACAGCACTATTAATATGCTCAACATCAACGAGATTTTCATCAATCATCTTATGCACAACATTTTCTAACAAAACAGATTTATCACCAATCCGAACAACAGAACATTCCATATTCTTATCAACATCACCAAATAAATCATGTTCTTTTTGAACATAATCAATTAACTCTTTTGTAGGCAATTCCTTCTCACTAACTAAACATTTAATGCTTTCATCAGCAGACTTTGCCCAAAGTTTAGCATCATCAACTGTTTTAATATCTTTAAAATTTAAAACAGGCTTTGCAAATTCTGCATCCACATGTTGAGGAGCATGCAAATCATCACTTAACCCTTGCGCGTCAATAAAATCCTGCATCTTCACATCTGCTAAATTATCTAATACTTGTTCTTGTTGTTTTTTTTCATAAATTTTATTTATGTCATTTACCATACCCTCTATACTTATAAGTTCTGAACCATGAGTCATTGTGCTTATAATATCTAATTCAGCAAATTTGTTACCAATTTCATCAACACTACATCTAAAGCAAAGACTGCTTGAATAATCATTATATATGGGGGATGTAGAAGTAGGTTCATTTACTGCAACTACCAAAGCATCATCATTGCAAAATATAGTATGATGAACTTTTTCCTTCAATGATAAATAAAAACTCGATACATCACCAGACCACTCCCAAGATTCACCTTTTTCTAATCTATCACCAAATACAACATTTTGAAATGTTGAGTTTTCCATGTAAATAGGTTCTTCACCAGATTTTTTACATAAATAATCTAAACAAGCGGATTTTAACTGTTCAATATCATAAATACGTTTTTCTACTCCAAATTCTTCAAATAAATAATCTTCATGAGCGGACCTTGCCTGTTCAACAACATCATTAATACGATTTTCTATTTTCATAAGATTTCCTCTTTCATCTAAATTGTGCTCTTTAAGATATTCTTTTACATTTAATTTTAATAAACAAATTATTTTCAAAATTTATTTATTGAAAATATGCAAATTATATGATATAATATATATGATATTATAATTAATATCTATTAATTATTAATTTATCCATTTTGGTTCAACAACACTTTTACAATTCTGTGAAAAAAATTCATGATAAGTTACTGAGCTAACATTCCACTTTGAACAGTCAACCGCCAAACTTCTACATTCACCAAACATACTACCCATATCAGTTATATTAGAAGTATTCCAATTTTTTAAATTTAACATTTTAAGAGAATTACATTTATAAAACATAAAAGATGTCTCTTTTAAGTTATATGTATTCCAACCAGAAACATCTAGCTCAACAAGACTCAAACAACCAAAAAACATAGAGTTCATTTTCTGCACATTATAGATGTTCCAACCAGATAAATCTAGCATTTTAAGATTTTCACATCTACTAAACATGCTGAACATGCTAGTGACCTTTGATGTGTTCCAATCAGACAAACCTCTTATAGTGCTAAGTTCAGTGCAATCCATAAACATATAACACATATTAGATACATTAGACATGTCAAACCCAGATAAATCTAAATCTTTGATGCTTGAACAATTTAAAAACATTGAACTCACATCCCTTACTTTCAATATAGTCCACTTACTTAAATTAAGTTCTTTAAGCTCATTACAACCCTCAAACATGTGTGACATATATGTAACATTTTTTGTATTGAAGTTTGACACATCTAGCTTAATCAAAGACTTACACCAAGAAAACATACTTCCCATACTATCAACATTAGAAGTATTCCACCTCGACAAGCCTTCAATATAAGCAAGAGAATAGCAACTCTTGAACATGTATGACATATTATTTACTTTAGATGTATCAATACTTGAAAGATCTAAATTTTTAAGAGTTTGGCACTCTCGAAACATATTCGACATATCAACCACATCAGATGTATCTAATTTTGAAATTTCGTTTATATTTTCTAAATTAACAAAATTTGCAAAAAGAGCATTGGTCGAACAAAGCTTAATTGAATCCACAAAATTAACTACACTTACTTTAGACCTATCAAAATCCTCATAATAAATAGTAGAGTCTTTTGCATCTATCTCAATTACTCGCGATACTTTTTTGCCATCAAAAACTGAGTTTTCATTCGGTTTATAATCACGATAATAAAAATTTAAACTTTTATCTTCATCACAAAACACTGCAAAAATATATTTCTCTTGCGCTTTATTATCTTCATCGTCTGAACTCTCTGATAATTTTTTTACTCCATACCAAGCAATCCCCTCAGATATCCACCCAACAGATATAAGATTATCATCTTCTTTGGCTGAAGTAGTAAAATTATGCGTTCCAGTCTCCGCATAAGGATTATACTGACGATACACTGGCACTCCTTCATCTATTGTTGATGAATACCAGCCAATTCCCTCGTCCGTCCAACCAGCTTTAACGCACGCGTCACGCTCCTCTTTGCTTGTTGTATAGTGATGATCTCCACTCTCAACATATTTGTTATAAAGACGATAGACTGGCGTGTTGCTCGTCTGTGGCGCAGTCCAGCCAATGCCCTCGTAGTTCCAACCCTTGCTAACGAGGTTGTCTTTTTCACTTAGGCTGGCAGTGTAGAAATGCTCGCCAGTGTATGGATTATAAAGCCTAAGCATTGCCGTGCATTGCTCAGTTGTTTTCGCACTAGCATCAAGCGTTGCATCATCTGCAAACGCTTCTTGCGCACCGCCTGCGCCAAACACCGCTCCTGCCATGAGCGCAAGCGCACAAGCACCAGCAACGACGATAAAATTAATAAAATTGTATTTAATAGACTTCATTCAATTAAACTACTTAGTTCCATACCAAGCAATTCCCTCAGCTTTCCAACCTGCTTTAACTAACTTATCATTTTCAGATTTGCTCGTTGTATAATTATGAGTTCCAGTTTTGGCGTATTTGTTATATTGTTGATATACAGGCACTTTCTTGTTGTCATCTGAATACCAACCGATGCCCTCATACTTCCAACCTGCTTTAACTAACTTATTCTTTTCATTGCCAGACGTTGTATAATAATGATCCCCACCATTTACATAAGGGTTATAAAGTCTATACACTGGTGTTTTACTGGACTTTGGAGCATACCAACCAACACCTTCATACTTCCAACCAGCAGTTATAAGACTATATTTTTCATTTATATCTTTAGTGTAAAAATGTTCACCAGTATGCTGGTTATACATTCTATACATTGAATTTACCGATTTTTTAAGGCTTTTAGCCTTATTAACGGCATTATAAGCATTAACCTGCCCATATCCATATTCCTTATTTTTGCCTGAACTTCCCAAATGTGTCGCCGTTGATGTCAAACAATTCTTCAACTCTGCTGGTGTCAAATCGCTATTCATAGCCAAACACAAAGCAGCAACTCCCGAAACAAAAGGGGTAGAAAATGAAGTTCCATTTACACTAAAATACTTATTGTTCAATCCTGTTGTTCCAACAGCAACACCTGGAGCAACAACATCTAAAAAATTACCACCATTAGAAAATGAAGCTCTTTTATGATTATAATCTACCGCACCAACTGCTAATGCATTACTATATGCAGCAGGATATACATTTTTATCCATAGAAGCTTCATTTCCTGAACCACAAACAACCAATATTCCAGAATTATAAGCTCTATTAATTGCATCTCCTAAGCTTTTGATGGTGTTATATCCCCCTACACTTGCATTAATAATTCTTACACCATATTTTGAATTGTTGTCAATCATCCAATTAACAGCCTTCACAAAATCAGACGCATAACCGCCTGTTCCAGAGTTATGAAATTGTAAAGAAAATAGCTTTGCATTATAACTAACACCAGATGTTCCGATTCCATTATTTGTTTGTGAAGATATCACACCAGCAACATTTGTTCCATGCCCTACTACATCAGTTAAAGCATTGCCGCCAACGAAAGACTTTCCACCAATCACATTATTTTTCAAATCTGGATGCGACACATCAATACCACTATCAAGAACAGCAACAGTAACATTTCTATTGCACTTAGACAAATCCCAAGCATCTTGAACACGAGAAATAGAATCGCTTAATTGCCATTGATAAACCTGATAAGGATCGTTAATATAAGTTCTCAACAATGATGCATCATCTGTTGACTCTGATAGCTCTGTGCAATCTTCATCAGGAATTGTCAAAAGATAATTCGGTTCTACATATTCAACATTAGAATTATTTTGCAATTCACTAATTGCTTCAGCAACCGACTGCCCTTCCTGCAAATTAAGTTTTACAGTATTATCAGCAATTTTATTTTCATCATCGCTTAATAACGAACAAGCTTCAGAATCAGTAGAATCTTTAAATTTAACAATAACGCTTGATTCATCATAAGTTCCTTCTTGCAAAGAAATATCATAATTTTGTTGCATATCCTGTTCATTTATATTTTCTTCTTCAGCAAACACTGAAGTTTTATTAAACACACTAAAAGAAAAAATCAAAGATAATGTCAAAACAATTTTAAAAATTTTTGAAATTAATTTTGAATTTTCACATTTTAAAGAACTCATTTTACAAACCCTTTCTTAAAAAAATCACACTTGCCAGTGTGAAAAAATCCACTGACAAGTGCAATTAAATCTTTAAATTTATTTCTTCACTCCATACCAAGCAGTCCCTTCAGATATCCAACCAACAGATATAAGATTATCATCTTCTTTGGCTGATGTAGTGAAATTATGCGTTCCAGTCTCCGCATAAGGATTATATTGCCTATACACTGGCACTCCTTCATCTATTGTTGATGAATACCAGCCGATGCCCTCGTCCGTCCAACCAGCTTTAACGCACGCGTCACGCTCGTCTTTGCTTGTTGTATAGTGATGATCTCCACCCTCAACATATTTGTTATAAAGACGATAAACTGGCGTGTCAGACTTCTTAGGAGCAATCCAGCCTGTGCCTTCGTCCGTCCAACCAACTTTAACAAGGTTCTTTTGCTCGTCAGCATTAGATGTGTAGAAATGCTCACCAGTCCACTTGTTATAAAGACGATACATTACTTGCGTTCCAATTTCATCACCAGAATCTGAATCAGAATCAGAACTATTAGATGTTGTCTTATACTCGCCATTTGCATCTGTCTTTCCACTTCTAACAGTGCCGTCCACGCCGATTACAGCAACTCCAACCCCTTTTTCTGCTTTCTTGTTCGCGTCTTGCACTTTAACGATAATGTTCTTATTCACTGGATTAGTCACAACAACACTTCCGTTCTTAATTTGAACATCCACACTTCCTAACGGATTTTTATTGATGTCAGTGACAGTAACTACATGCTTCTTGCCTGTCGCAGGATCAACCAACGTTACTTGACCGTTACTATCAGTTGTCCCTCTATCAGAATAGAATACAGCGTCACCATTTGCATCTGTTGTCGCTTCTGCTCCAGAATAATTAACAACAATGCCACTTGCTGCCTTGCCGTTTGTGCCAACGTGGATTTTCACGTTATCAGCACTTTTATCGCTCTTTACTTTGATTTTTCCATTCTCAAATGTGATCGTTGCATCACTCAAAGGCTTTTCAACGCCGTTGTCAGTGTAAGTTGCGCTAACAACATAAACAACAACCTTATCAGGATCTAACACTTCACCCTTACCATTGCTATCCGATGTTGACTCTGTTTCAACCCATTCTGCATACACATTGACATCCTGTGTTACTGGCGCAACAAAGTTGAACTCTGACACATTACCAGCACCATCTTTGACATACCAACCTTTGAAAGATGCGCCCTTAATCGTTGGTTGTGTCACACCAACTGGATGCTGACCGCTAGGGATTTTTTGAATTGCTATTGGCAATTTATCGAAATTATCAGTTTCATAAAAGTTGACAGTGTAAGTGTTTACCACCTCAATTGTCTTGCCCCTAATGTCATCATAATCATTCATCAAGTCTTTAAACGTTGAATATGTGGTCTCAGTGCCCTTAACTCTATAAACTAAAGAAGAATCAAACATTTTCTCCAAATCTAAAATGTTATTATCACCTTCAAGACTATTAGTTAGATAACTTACATATTCCTTATCCAAGCTAGGCATCTTAATCTCTCTTACCTTAGAAGGTGCGATGTTATCAAACATATATTGGTTATAGCCTTGTGCGATGACATTTGCCCAAGTTCCAAGATTAAGCTTATTTATTCCGAAACAATTCCTAAACGTCATCTGGAAATTACCTGCTATATTGCTCATATCCCAACTATCGAACGCATCAAGATTAGTAAGGGCACAATCACTAAACGTCATTGTCATCTCTAGATAATTACCTGCGACTTTCCAGTTCTTAAGTCCGTCAATGTTACTAAGAGATGAACAACCCATAAACATTGTTGCCATATCTTTCAAATTGCTAACATCCCAATTCTTAAGTCCATCAACATTAGTTAGAGATGTGCAACCTGAGAACATTCCCTGAAAAGAATCTGCATTAGAGACATCCCAACCAGCAATCGGTGAGAGATCTGTCAGCGACGTGCATCCCTGAAAGACACCCTGCAAATCCTCATAATCTTCCAAGTTCCAATTAGCTATGCCTGATAGATCTGTAAGTGATGTGCATCTCGCAAAACATCCCTCAATTGTCTGATTCATTAGACCTTCACCAAACCTCCAATCATCAAGACCGTCGAGCTTAGTTAGTGCTGAACATTCTGCAAACATATCCTCCATGCTCACAAGATTCTGATCAACTTTCCAACTTGCCAGTCCTCTTAGATCTGTCAATGACTCACAATCTTCAAACATTCCCTGCATTGTTGTTACTTGTGTAACATCCCAATTCCCAAGTCCATCTAGCTTAGTTAATGAAGAACACTTATTAAACATATATTTCAATGTTGTTGCGCTACTCATTTTCCAATTCGCAAGTGGAGAGAGATCTGTAAGCAATGAACACTCCGAGAAATAATTAGAGAAATCGCTTATTTCGCTAACATCGAAGGCTTTTAATCCCTCAATATCAGACAAATTTGACAATTGTCTAAATTGGCTAGAGTCATTATTGGTAAGCTTAATCGTCACGCCTTCCTTAACCTTGATTGCCTTAATTGACGATCTATATGCCTCCTTGATTTGGAAATACTCAGGGGAAAACCACGAAATCTCGCACTCAGTCGAAACACCGTCAGTCGGCGCGAAATAAAGATACGCTTCATCCTGTGTTCCCCTAACCGACACATCTATTGTTGCAACTTGTTCACTTGCTTGCAACGTCACAGGTCCTGCTAACACAGGATCATCTGCACTAACATTAATCTTTGCTGTCTGTGTCGCACTTGTCTTTGCAGTGTCTATCTGTGCCTGTTCTTGCGAGACTTTTGCCCCCTCACCTGCATTTTCACTTGCGTAAGCACTCGTCAACCCCGTTGGGATCGAAAAGCTCGCAATCAGCGCGAGACTCACGCCACTCCTTAAAATTTTGTTTGAAACAGAAATTTGCTTCATTTGTGATTCATTTTTATTCATTTATTCACTCCTTAATAAATTTTTAAAATTAAACAACATCTATTAAATTTAAATTTCTTATGTCAAAACAAAACCTCCTAACTTAAATATCCAGCTGAAGCAAGTTGTATTTTCTTGAAGTGCCTAATCATTAACATTAATGCTCCAGAGAAAAACATCAAAATAATTGCTTCTGCCATAACTTGTCTGCCTAACACATCACCTGTTTGCGATAAACTTCCACTAGCATTAGATGTTGAGCCATTACTTCCACTATCTCCAGAATTATTGTTAGTTGTATCATCAGTAGTAATAGGTAACGCACTCGTTCCAACCATTACAGTTTGCCCTTCATCTGTAATATCTTCATGTGTTGCAACCACTTTATCATCTAATGAACACGTTTCAAAAACAACCAGCTTTTGAGTTTCCATTCCACTTGCATCAACCTCAATCTCAACACTTATCTCTCCACTAGTAGCTTCTGGGTTAAACATTACAGAAGTCTCAGTGCTACTAATTGCACCCCCATCACTTCCATCCTCTGCAACTTTATGTAAAACACCTGTCATCATATATTGTTTTCCAGCAACTAAATTCTCATAAGTAACAACATCCTTAACAACTTGACCGCTAGTTGCAGCAACAATTTTATCTCCCTTAACTTTTTCAGTTGCTGTTGTCTTTATTGATGGACTACTATCAGAATTATCAGGCGTATCTGGAGTATCAGGAGTATCAGGAGTATCAGGATCATCAGATGAATCTTGAAGCTTAACAGTTACCGTTTGATTAGCATCCTCCAAGTCATAATGCTCACTTAACAAAACATCATCAGCATAAAGCTTCTCAATAACAACATATTCATCTTTGTCTTTAGCCTTAGATGTATCAACTTTCAAGCTAACTTCAGCATCCTGAGTATCTTCCGAACTTCCCTTAATGCTTATAGATGTTTCAACTGCATTTTCGCCATTCTTAACAACTTCCTTAGTTGCCTTATTAATTAAAGAACTCTTTAAAACATAAGTAGTATCTGCGTCAAGTCCACTCATTGTGACTTTATCTTTCACAACACAATCAGTCGAAACTGGCAAAACCTTAGTTCCATCCTCTGCATTACTTGCAACAGTTTTAACAATCTGCGGACAGACCACATTAAATGTTTCAAAACTATCATTGATATTATTATGTTGATAAACTAAAGTTGCACTACCACCTTCATCGACCTTATACAAATCTTGAAAAACAACAACTGTTTTATCTTTAAAAGTTTGTGCATCAATATCAAAACTCATTTGCTGAACTGAGCTAACTTCACCAGTAACTTCGCTAGACGCTCCAGTTTCAAATATCATTTCAATTGTTTTTAAAACATTTACAGTTGATTTATCAACTAAAGAACCTACTAACTTATAACTTGAATTTGCTTCCAATCCACTCATAGAAATTTCATCGGTTACTGAAGCACTACTACTTACACGAATAGAATGATTATCAACACTTGTTGAATCTATCTTAGGAGTATTAACATTAAAATTGTTAATTGTTCCCAAATCAATTGAGTATCCATGACGCGACACCCAAACATCTTCCAAAGTAATCATCTTATATTCTTTATTGCTCTCAACCTGCAATTCTTCCACCTTATAATGATCAAACGGCATAGCACCTAAAGAATTATTTACATCAACTGTTTGCTCACCTTCCTCATTCGTCCACTTACCAAACCAAACACCATACGATGAATCTAATTTACTTTCATCAACAACATACGTTCCATCTTCTTGTAACGTCACTGCTTCATCATTTTTATTAGTGTTGAAATCGTGATTATTCCACTCATTTTTTGTCTTTGCTTCACCATTTGCATCCGTCACAATAACATGCGACTCACCAGTAGTCAGGCTTGTAACCATGAAAGGAATATATTTCATTCGATTTTGTGTTTTAAATTCACACTTTACAAATTCAATATCACCACGAATTACTTGATTATAAAAACTATTATCTTCAGTAAATGGCTCAATTACAACATTATTTTCTCGAATTTGAAAAGACCTACTTGTTTCATTTAAAACATACCCTTCACCAACTGCTGTCTCCTTAATCAAATAAGTTCCATAAGGTAACGTATCAGCTTCAGTCTGTGCAAAGCCATTTTCAATTGTCAATGTTTTTACAACATCACCATTTTTATAACTCACACCATCTACAATTACAGCATTTTTCGATTTATTAATAATTTCAAAAGTTGTGCCATCTAAAGTTGCACTTCCTAATGAAGTTGAACTATTGGTTTCAAGATCGCGCTTTTCAATCTTTATTCCACCACGAATGACTTGATTGTAGAAAAAATCATCAGTTTTCTTTTCAATTTCCCCATCTTCCTTTTCTTCTTTTACATAAGGAGAAACAATTTTTCCATTCTCACGAATTTCAAAATATCTCTCAGCCGTATCAGTTGCAATATAACCTTCACCTGCCGACGATTCTCTAATTGAATACGATCCATAAGGCAATGTTGAACTTGTGGTTTGAGCAACACCATTTTTAACTGTAATAGTTTTACAAACTTTACCAGGTGCATAACTCACACCATCAATAACAACCGCATTAGCAGAGCGATTTGTAATTTCAAAATTTGTGCCGTCAAGTGTCGCATCGCCCTGCGGAGTGACAGACTTTGCTTCCAAATCCTGTTTTTGGACTTTTACGCCACCCTTGACGACATCATCTTTAAAAGCACTATCTCCAGAAAGGCTCACAACTTGCCCATCACTATTAATAACAATTTCTTTAGAAGATTTATCACTTAATAGATATGACTCATTAGTAGATACCTCTTTTACGAGATAATGCCCATATTGTAATGCCTTACCTTGTGTTTTTGCAACACCACTTGCATCCGTTGTTATTGTTTCAACAACTTCTCCCTTAAAATACTGCTTTGTATCGCCTAACGACTTACTCCTCGTCACATAATAATCATTATTATTAATAATTTGAAATGTGATACCTTCCAAACTTGCATCGCCCTGAGCTGTTGCACTCTTTGTTGCACTATCATACTTTGAAACACTTACATCCCCTCGAATTGGATCATTAAGAACTTCAGTTGCCAACAAATCAACCCATTTATCTTCTTTAGGTTCAACAACATAAACTTTATTAAAATTACATGTATAACCAACAGGTGCTTTTGTTTCCTTAATATAATAATTAGTATTGCAAGGTAGATCTAACGTATCACCACTTCTAGCAACTCCATATTCGTCAGTCACAATCGATCTAACATAATACTTTTCTGAACAAGACGGATCATTATAAATTGCAAATGTTGCACCCTCCAAAGACAATCCGAAATCTTCTGAACTTCCTTTTGCAATCCTAATACCGCTTAAACCCTCACTCTGATCATCAATAGTTCCATAAAACACATTTTTATTATCTTCATAAATACTAAAATGAACCGTTACAAGCTTAGCTGTCTTATTAGCTTCACATGGCAACTCATACATTGTATATCCACCATTATTAACAGTGGCATAATCATAAGGGAAAGCTCTTTGACCATCGTCTACTTTTTCACTTGTTCCATTTCTATTAGTTCCAAACCAACATCCAATATTACTGGTTTTTAAATTCTCATAATCAATTGTCATTTTCTTGCCGTTAACTTCAATTGATCTCTCGCCATCCTCTGCTTCACGAAGCAAACTATCGTTAGCATTAGTATTTGTTGAGTGCTTAACTGACTCACTATCGAAACGACCATTAATATCAGTTACAACAACATGCGACTCTCCTGTCGTGTTTGAAACAATCAAAAACGGACAAAATGGTATAGCATCGCCTGTTGGATCATATTTTTTCAAAAAACTAAAATCACTTCTATAAACTCGATTTTTAAATGAGTTATCCTTATCTGTCATATCAACAATTTTTTTATCACTCACAACGCTAAATTGCTTCTCCTCACTATCAGTTAACTCATAACCATTAGAATTTTTAACTTCAACAACACCATAAGTGCCATAAGGCAATAAATCATTAGATGTCTGCACTGTTGAACTACCATTACTTAAAGTCAAAGTCATAATATCCTTACCAGGTGCATAATTCACACCATTTACAACAACCTCGTTCGTTGAGCGATTTATAATTTTAAAAGTTGTTCCATCCCAACTAGCACCACCACTAGGATATGTATCACCTGTTCCCTTATCTCTCTTTTGTAACTTTACTCCACCACGCACAACTTGATTCTTAAACCCTTTAGCATTTGATTTAACCAATGACTCACCTTCATCAAAAGTTCCATCAGTTTTTTGTTTCAGAGGATCAAATGTTGAAGTTACAATTACTCCATCACCACGAAGCGTTGCATTGTCAGTAGCTACATAATTGTTACCAATCCTAAAAGTTCTTGCAGTAGTATCAGTTGTTCTATAAGTATTATTATTACCGCTAACTTCTTCAATCGTATAGATACCTGCTGGCAATGACTTATCAGTCGTAGGCAAACTTGCAGTAGCAGTCTCACCGTTAGCAGCACTTCCGCTCTGAGCTACACCATCAACATTTGTATATATATAAGTAATAACTGAGCCAGCAAAATAACTTTTTCCATTAATAATTACATCTTTTTGAGTTTTCCCATCCTCTTTTAAAGCTCCATTTTTTAAAGTCGCAATTTCAGCCGATGATAAATTAGCTTTTAGCTTAATTGCATATTTAATACCTTTTAAATTAGCATTTCCCTGTGGTGTGCTTTTATTAGTGTCATAATCAAACTTTTTTACACGAACGCCACCGTGCGTTTCCCATTCGTCAGTAATCGTCGGAACGTCAATTATTAACGCGTCACTTGCATAAGCTGATTTTGGTTGTATCAATAAACCAATACCAACAACGCACCCAATTAAAATTAAAACCAGAAAACTAAAAGACAATACCAAACCATAGGTATTACGAATACGCTCGCTATTCATCATTATTCACTCCTTTAATTTTTTTTTTCGTAGGATGGAAGCCTACACATTAAAAACTTACCATATTATAAATGATTTTTAAAAAAATTTCATGAGAATTTTATTAATCTTCTCAATCACTACAAACCAAAAAATTAAAAATTTTTAAAAATGCTAAACCCCCTTAAACCCCTTTTAAAAATCTTTTCCTCGTCGCATCTACCCAGCGACTCGTAAAAATTATCATTTTTATGCTTCGCCTATTCGGCTTTGCAATCTTGCACGTTCACTCTTAGAAGTAAAGGGCAAAGTCTACAATAAACTTTTTAGAAAATTTGCTCTTAAAAGCACACATAGGACAAACACCTTTTCTCCACATTCAATGCCCTAGAGTGCCCTTTCTCGCAATTTTTCACGTTCAAAGCATGATTAATTTTATTAATTTTCACGTCACTTTTCACTTAAAAACTTTATCTCCGACCGCTTCGCGCCCTTGACTTCATCGCTCACGCACAGTTTAGTAGTTAACAAGAATTAAGCGTTAGCTTAATTCTTTGTTAGCCAAAGAATTTAGATGGCGTGAAAATTACAAGTTAAGTGGTTACAGAGTAGAAAGGTTTAAGACAAATGAAAGCATCAGAGAGAAGAAAGTGGAGAAAGATTATGAGAGAAACTACTTTAATGCCACCTAATTATTATTTTACAGAAGGTGACTTGGAAACAACAAAAGCATGTGTAACAAGAGAAGTTTTAGAAAAGCATCTTCAAACTACTTTGATAACTTGGATGGGCGGGGAAATGTTTGAATACACATATAAACTTGATGGAGAGCCTTGGCAAACCATCTGTTATTCACCTACCAATGCAGAAATTAACGAAGTTTATGGCAAACAATTATTACCAGCATAGACAGAAAGGATTTTTGAATCATGACAAACTACGAAAAATACCAACTTCAGTGGATGATAGACCACGATGTTTCTATTGAAAATTTTATTACTGATATGTGTGAATTTGCTGATGAAGAGTTAGCGTCAGTCGGTCAATGTATGTGTGGTAGTTGGTCGACAGGTATCTATGAATCATATGAAGCTATCTTAAATGAAACTGGTTTTTCAAATGGAATGTGCTTTGTATGTGAAGCAGAATGGAATCAAAACGAAAGAGAGGAGATGTAATCATGGGTTACAGAAGCGACGTGGCGGTTCAATTTATTAATCAAGCAGAAGCAGATAAATTCATTGATGCTTACAACAAAGAGCTTGAGGAGAGAAAGCCAACCTATTGCAACTTGTTTAACATGGTAGATGAAAAAGTAGTCAACAAGTTCGGAGAAGTTATTTATCATTGGAAACAATTGAAATTTTATGGAAGTTATCCAGAGATTGGCATATTTCAAAACTTGATTTTATCTGAAGAATATGTTTGTCTTTTCATTGAAATAGGTGAAGAATATGATGACTTTATGTATGATGGTTTGCACAATCGACGCTATTTTAATCAGCCAATTTATCCAAAACGAGAAATTGTAATTACTTATTAATTTATCACTTACGAGAGTCTGTTTATCCATTAATAACAGACTCTCACATTATTAAATTAATTTTCAATTTTAATACATAATATGTAATATATATGATATAATATATAATAACTTAGATATAGGAGTTTAAAATGGTTACTTACAATCAAACAGGTTACTTTGGCAGTTCAATGAGTGAGCGTGCAAGAGAAGCCTATTCTGATGGAGAGCGACCACTTAGTAAGTGGAGCAAGTGCGACATAATTGATGAAGTTGTTGAGTTGTCCGACAATCGCTTCACCGAAAGTGACTTAAGGAAGTTCACTAAGCAAACCTTAGCGAAAGCGTTTCTTGTCAATAGTTCTTGGCATCACACCTCGATATTTGCCAACGAAACAGACTTTTATAAAATTGACGAGTATGACGTTAATGAAGCTACATTGCAAGATTTACAGAACATTCAAAATACGCTTAAGGAAAAGAAACAGAAAACAAGCAGGCAAGAAATTAAGAAAGAAAAAGCCAAGATTGACTACGACCAATGGGAAGGCTCTCGTAACTATGGCAAGTTTATAAATTATAAATGCTACTGTATCATAATTGACGGTTGGGCTTACTTGCCTGATGGTTCTAAAAAAAGTCTATCTAGTAGTCATTGTAAGATTGTTGACAGATTTTCTCGTGCTCCAAAAAACACGTCTCAAATTTTCAAACAAATTGAAGAAAACTTGCCAAAAAAATATCAATAAAAATGATTGAAGATAAACAAAATATACAAAAAATTATAAAGGCAAGCAAAAAAGTGGCAAACGCTTATGGAATGGAATTATCCTCTGATGAACTTTGCAAATCATCGTATGCTTATTTTTGCAACAAGACTCCTCACGCAACAAATTTTATTCGAGTCAGAAGTGATGAAGATGTCGGTATTGTTCTTCATTATCGAATAACTACTTTATATGATATTTTTGTTGGTGAATTATTTTTTGATTATTATGATGATAGACTGCAAACATATCCCTGCCACGTTAATTTGT
Source organism: Oribacterium sp. (assembly GCA_963592435.1). Classification (GTDB taxonomy): domain Bacteria; phylum Actinomycetota; class Coriobacteriia; order Coriobacteriales; family Eggerthellaceae; genus Phoenicibacter. The sequence continues at coordinate 26,085 of CAVAWT010000023.1, forward strand.
TTGTGAACGACAAAGTAGTTGAAGGCAGACATGCAGAAGCTGACAGAGTTTACTCTCAATTTGAGTGGGAACTCCATTTAGAATTTGACAAAAACCAAATTACCGATTAAAAGGAGAATTTTATGAACAAAATGGTCGCTTATGATAAAATAAAGCCACTTTATAAAAGGAGGTATTTTCTACCAAAATAAAAGAAAATTTTTAAATTATTAAAAGAATTAATACAAATCTATCAAAAAACTAAAACAAAAAACATTTATAAATTCTAATAGAAAGGTTTAGAAAAATGAAACTTACACAATCAAATTCCACCCACCCAACCGTTATCAAATCCACCGCCGTTGCTGGTGCTTGTGCGCTTGCGCTCATGGCTGGTGTGTTTACTGGAACTGGCGGTGCGCAAGAAGCGTTTGCAGATGATGCAACGCTTGATGCTAGTGCGAAAACAACTGAGCAATGCACGGCAATGCTTAGGCTTTATAATCCATACACTGGCGAGCATTTCTACACTGCCAGCCTAAGTGAAAAGGACAACCTCGTTAGCAAGGGTTGGAATTACGAGGGAATTGGTTGGACTGCGCCACAGACGAGCAACACGCCAGTCTATCGCCTTTATAACAAATACG